>JAZKBO010000001.1:0-74765 GCA_040388575.1 Patescibacteria group bacterium
CGAACCCAGCCTAAATGCTCCCAAAGCACTTGTACAACCGATATACTACGGCCCGTTTTGTCTAGCAAATATATCACAAAATAATGTCGCTGACCAATTTTATCCTAGCTTTCTTATTTTTTAAATCTAAAAATACCACCAATAAGTCCACCTGCCATTCCCTCTCATCCAATTTTTTATGCAAAATATATGTCTGAATTGTCCGTGCCAGACGTTTCAGCTTCCAGGGATGCATATTGTCCTCTGGCCGGTACTCATCGAGTGTTTCTTGTGAAACAAGCTCAAGGTCAGGCCTTGAGACACTTTTGACCTCAATAAAATATATCTTCCCTTTCTTTTCAGCGACAATGTCTATCTCACCCCACTTTTTAGTATAATTACGGTCCAATATGGAAAAACTTTGTTTCATGAGAAACTTCGCTGCTATATTCTCCCCTATTTCTCCAGTTTTTTGGCTCTCTGAGGTAAATACTTTAGGCATAAAGTGGTGTTTCATGTAAAACACTCTATTTTAGTTTCACGTGAAACGTTTTACTATATTTAACTGTCTTTTAAAGAAATATCCTTATTTAACAACGTATATTAGAGAAATCTGCCTATAAAAGACACGGTTTTGGCATGTCCGTTATACACATACCCACAGACTTATCCACAGTTTTCAACAATAGCCTTATTTTACAAATCTTATTTAAAAGGACATGAACTTTTGTGCACCCAGAGGGATTCGAACCCCCAACGACAGTTCCGAAGACTGTTGTGATATCCATTTCACCATGGGTGCAATATTGTTAACTAAAATAACTATGCGAATTATACATTATTTAATTAAAATATCAAAATATCCTTATTTTATAAGCATTAATCCAAAAATTGCAATAAGTTATATTTAATATATAATTAAGCAATTAGAAAATAACCGCGGTCATGGTTTAGTGGTAGAACACGTCCTTGCCAAGGATGAGACGAGAGTTCGATTCTCTCTGGCCGCACACAATAGGGTGGATCTAAATGATAAAAACCTAATAGCCCAGATACCCAAAGAAGTTTCACATGTAACGCGCATACTTGAAAAAGGAGGCTTTGAAGCCTACCTGGTAGGTGGCTGTGTGCGTGACTTGATAATAGGGAGAGTTCCTAAGGATTGGGACATAACAACTAACGCCCAACCGAAGGACATCATGGCTCTGTTTGAGAAAACCGTGTATGAAAATACGTTCGGTACTGTTGCAGTTATTCAGGAAGACGTTTCACAAGAAACATTCCGCCAAATTGAAGTTACTCCCTATAGAATTGAAGCCAAATATAGTGATTTTAGGCATCCAGATGAGGTAAAGTTCAGCGACAGCATAGAAGATGACCTTAAAAGGCGAGATTTTACGATTAACGCCTTAGCCTTAGATTCTAAAGGACATGTGGTAGATTTGTTCGATGGTCTAAAGGACATCAAGGACAAGGCTATTAGGACCGTAGGGGAGGCGGACGACAGGTTCAATGAGGATGCCCTGCGTATGCTAAGGGCAATACGCTTCTCTTGCCAACTTAATTTTTCTGTGGCGTATGAGGTAACAGAAAGCATTATAAAAAATGTAGACTTAATTAAAAAAATATCACAAGAAAGAATCCGCGATGAATTCGTAAAAATAATAATGTCTCCGAATCCAAGCATGGGGATAACCATGTTAGAGAAGTTTGGACTATTGAAACACATCATTCCAGAGCTACTAGAGGGTATAAATTGCGAGCAGGGAGGGGAGCATATTTACCCAGTCTGGGAGCATTTACTCATGGCTCTCCAACATGCAGCTGATAAAAATTGGCCTTTAGAAATAAGGCTAGCTGCGCTTTTCCATGATATTGGCAAGCCTCGCACCCGCCGCTTTGCGGAGCGGGCACAGGAAAATTCGGTCCGTGTCGGAGCCCCCGGAGAGAGGGTAAAGCGGCCGAATTTTGTTGTGCCCGTGAAGCAAAAAAAGCAGTTTACTTTCTACGGCCATGAAGTTGTTGGTGCACGAATGACAAAAAAAATTATGGAGCGCCTAAAATTTCCAAATAAGGAAATGGAGTTAGTGGAAAAACTTGTGCGTAATCACATGTTTTTCTCTGATACAGAATTGATTACGCTTTCGGCAGTACGCAGAATTATTACAAAAGTAGGGAAGGAAAATATTTGGCTCCTGATGAATGTCCGTGAGTGCGACAGGGTAGGGATGAAGAAGAAGGAAGCACCGTACCGCTTGCGTAAATACTTCGCCATGATTGAGGAAGCACTCCGTGACCCTATTTCCGTCGGCGCGCTTAAAATTGACGGCAAATTTATGATTGAAAACCTGAAAATTACTCCAGGGCCACGAATGGGTTGGATCCTACATGCATTATTGGAAGAAGTTTTAGACGATCCTACCAAAAATACCGTGGAAAACCTGTCGGAACTAGTAAAATCACTCAACGGTCTACCTGACGGCGCCTTGCGAGCCCTCGGCGAACGTGGCAAAGAAAAAAAAGAAGAATTAGAAGAGGAAGAAATTGAAAAGTTGCATACTAAGCATGGTGTGAGGTCGGGAAAGGGACCCGACCGCAAGGCCGGAGCCTGACGAGGCGAGGCGGGCTCGCGAGATTTTTCAGTAGAAAAATACTTGTGAGAGGAGGGAAATAAAAAATAACTAGTCCGCAAAGTGGCCTTTGGTGTCTTCACCAAAAAACATATGATGGAGCGCTCGCATAATACCTAAGAAGAGACGAGTACTGTAGGATGAGAGGTTGAAAATAACCGCAAGGGTCAGGACGGTTATGGCGAGCTTAATGTTGTAGAAGGAAAGGGGTATAGCAACTAGCGCAAAAAATACTGGGGCAAGGGTACGGATGGTGGAGCCGCGGATTTCGTGGCGAGTAATTTCAGGATTTTGAATGTGGGGAGAGAATAATACATAGCGGCGCATCCAGTATAGAACGAGGCCGATGACGATAGTGTGCACTCCGAAAACAATTACAGAGAGCTCGTTGTGAGGGAAGCGTCCGAGTAGGCCAGTGGAGAATGGAACTAGGGAAACAAGCATGAAGAATAGTGCGTTGATGTTGGTGAGCATCGGGTCCACATTCTTAGCATATACCGAAATGAAGAAGTGGTGCGCGCGCCAGTAGGTAAAGAGGAGGGCAAAGGAGAGTATATAAGATAGGAAGACTGGCAGCATGATCCTTATCGCCAGCCAGAGGCCGGCATTGTCTATCGGGCCCCAGATGTCAGGAACTTTAATTTCAAAAACCAGGATCGTCATAACTATAGCGAATATTCCATCGGAAAGCTGATCGAGGCGTGTATGTGACATATCGATATTATATCAAACTACATAGGTATAGCAAAAATGCTAAAATAACAAAATGCGAATTGGTATCTTCGACTCCGGGGTAGGTGGCCTGATTGTGGCCCGCGCCATACATAAGCTGATGCCACAGTATGATTATGTGTATTTGGGTGACACTAAAAGGGTGCCGTATGGTAATCGCTCTAAAGAAGTTGTTTACGAATTTACAAAGGCAGGCGTGGAATATTTATTTAAAAAAGAAAATTGCGCACTGGTTATTGTGGCTTGCAACACTGCCTCGGCGATGGCACTCCGAAGGTTACAGAAGAATTTAAAGAATAGAAAAATTCTAGGAGTCCTAATTCCTGCAGCCGAAGAAGCTGGGAAATATTCTAGGATAGGTGTCCTTGCTACAGTCGGCACTGTCGCCTCAAAATCTTTTCCACAAGAAATAAATAAAATTGATCGGCATGTAAAAGTTTTCCAAAATGCGACACCCATGCTAGTGCCACTGGCTGAGGCAGGGGAGCACAAAAGTGCCGAACCATTTATTAAAGAATACTTAGCGCCACTACTTAAACAGAAAATTAATGCTCTCGTCCTCGGTTGCACTCACTACCCATTTTTCAAAATGGAAATTAAAAAAGCTTTACCAAAGAATGTGAAAATTATTTCCCAGGACGAAATTGTGCCCAGGAAGCTTAAAAATTATCTTACAAGACATCCAGAAATTCAAAACAAACTTTCAAAAAACAGGATGGTAAAAATTTTAGTAACAGACAAAACCAAAACAACTGATACCCTTACCCACAAATGGTTCGGCCGCGGGGTAAAACCTAAGTTAGTAACTATCTAAATTTCTATCAACACCGGACAATGGTCCGAACCTAGAACTTCGGGGAGGATTTTTGCAGACTTAACTTTTTTAGAAAGTTTAGAACTTACGAAAAAGTAGTCGATACGCCAGCCCACGTTGCGCGCGCGAGCATTGGCAAAGTGACTCCACCAACTGTAGTGACCATTGCCTTTAGTAAACATTCGGAAGGTGTCGACGAAACCAGCATCAATAACATTCTGGATGCCTTCACGCTCTTCTTTCGTGAATCCTTTTAGCCCTTCATTTTGTTTCGGGCGAGCTAGGTCATCTGCAGTATGAGCTACGTTTAAATCACCACAAAAAATCACCGGCTTATTTTTTTCTAACTCTTTTACATATTCTAGAAATGCTGGGTCCCATTGTTTATGGCGCAGCGGGATGCGGGAGAGGTCGTCCTTTGCATTTGGGGTATAAACTGTCACCACATAAAAGTCCTTAAATTCTGCCGCCACGATGCGGCCTTCCGTATTCGGGTCGCCATAGTCATCTTCCAATTTGTATTTCTTTTCTAGCTTTTGCGGGAAGCTGAGCGCAACGGATAGGGGTTTTATTTTGGTAAAAATTGCAGTGCCGCTGTAGCCTTTCTTAACTGCAGAGTTCCAAAATTCTTCATACTCCGGTAAATCTATCACGGCCTGACCTTTCTCCGCCTTAGTTTCTTGTAGACATAAAATATCTGGCTGGTACTTTTGGATGAATGGCAAAAAAAGCCCCTTCTTGTGCACCGCTCGTATTCCATTAACATTCCAAGAAATTATTTTCATGTTATTTTTTGTTGTGGAACCCCGAACGAAAGCCTGCGGCTTCATACGGGGCATACCTTTTACTTTTTATTGTGAAACTTCTTATGAATATCTCTTAAATGTCGATCTGTTACGTGGGTATAAATTTGCGTCGTCACTATGCTTGAGTGCCCTAGCAGCGCTTGCACCGAGCGCAGGTCCGCACCGTTACCCAGTAGATCCGTGGCAAACATGTGCCTCATGACGTGCGGCGTAACTTTTTTTGAAATTCCGGATTTGATAGCGTGCTGTTTCACAATACGCTCAATCGAGCGCTTGGTGAGCGGGGAGACGTCGCCTTTTTTAGAATCACTAATTTGGATGAATAGTGCGTCACTCATATCTTTACGAGCGGCGAGGTAATTCTTCACACACTTCTTAGCTTCATCGGAAATAAAAACTACGCGCACCTTGCCGCCCTTGCCGCGGATAGAGAGCTCATCGGAGCGCAGGTCAATATCGCGGGTGAGGGAGCAGAGTTCCGACACACGCAGCCCGGTGGAAAATAAAAGTTCGAGGATGGCTTTATCGCGCAGGTCCTTTAATTCAGTACCACCTGGTGACTTTAATATAAGTGCGAGCTCGTGTGGGGTGATAAGGTCGAGCGACCGCTCGGAAACTTTCGCCAGTTCGATACGTTCCGCAGGTAATGTCTTTACTTCTTGGCGAGCAAGGTATTTCAGGAATGAACGCAGGGCAATCAAATAATAATTTTGAGTTTTCTTAGATAAAGTTTCCCCAGTAGCGCGATTGTTACCAGTGCTCTGCCTGTTGAGCCAGAGGCGGAACTCACGCACAGAGTCATCCGTAATTTTAGCTGGGTTATCGTTCTTGGAAAATTCTAAAAACCGGGTCAGGTAGTGGTCATAATTCTCCACCGTCTTCAGTGAGCGGCCGCGTTCTATTTCAATATATTCTAAAAATCGACGCTTGAGTTCATTTAGCGATGCCATAAGCTAATTGTAGCAAATATTGTGCGACATGCTAAACGAAGCAGGAGGGGTTGCTTTTTTCGACGATTTATGCTAGGATATATGCATGTTAGCTACAAAGAAAAAGCAGACAGTAATAAAGAAAAATCAGGTTCATGACAAGGATACAGGCTCTCCAGAGGTCCAAGTGGCTATTTTGTCCGTTCAAATTAACGAACTTGCTAAGCATTTAAAGAAGCATAAAAAGGATAACCACTCTCGCCGAGGGCTCATCAAGATGGTGGCTGATCGCCGAACTCATTTGAAATATTTAGAGCGCAAAAACAAGCCTCGTTATGATGCTTTGATGAAGAAGATGGATCTTGCTTAAGCCCTCCTCGACTAAATTTACTTTGTTTTTCTTTTAGTGCTACAATTTACATAATATGACAGTCATAAAACATAAAGAACAGCGCGTGGGCGTTTTTATCGACACGCAAAACTTATACCATTCAGCTCGCAATTTATACAAAGCACGAGTTAACTTCGGCGCGGTCCTCAAGGACGCAGTTGCCGGCCGTGCACTCGTGCGTGCAGTTGCTTACGTCATTACAACGGAGGCGGGGGATGAAAAGAATTTTTTTGAAGCTTTGGAAAAACAAGGTATCGAAACTAAAACTAAAGATTTACAAATATTTGCTGGTGGTTCTAAGAAGGCGGACTGGGATGTGGGCCTAGCGGTAGATGCTATTAAAATGGCTTCACGCCTCGACTCCGTAGTAATAGTTTCCGGCGATGGCGACTTCGTGCCACTAGTGGAATATTTACAATCCATAGGTATCCAAGTAGAGGTAGTTTCCTTTGGTCAATCAACTTCCGGCAAACTCCGTGAAGCGGTGGATGACTTCGTTGACCTATCGGATAACCCGAAGAAGTACTTACTCGGCACACGATAACTCCTCTGCAAGTTGTTTTTTTAGATAAAAGTGCTAGTATAACTCATATTAATAGAGTTAATCGGTTCGCGTTCGGACATATAGTAATGTTCTCTTAATGAATAGAACATACTGCAGTTCGAACACGAGCTAACTCTTCCGACGTTTCGGAAGACAAATATTATGCAGAAAAAAGAATATAGTATCGAGATTGGTGGCAAAACTTTAACCGCTATGTTTACTGACTTGGCGGAGCAAGCAGGGGGCTCTGTTATGCTCAAATATGGGGAGACTATTGTGCTGGCCACGGCTTGTATGTCTAAAGACAAGCAAAATGGCTTGGGATTTTTTAATTTGACGGTGGATTATATCGAAAAGTTCTACGCCTCTGGTAAAATTTCCGGCTCTCGCTTCGTAAAGAGGGAAGGCAAGCCTTCGGAAGACGCTATCCTTGCCAGCCGAGTAATTGACCGTACCCTGCGCCCACTCTTCGACCAGGAAATCCGCCATGCGGTCCAAGTAATCGTCACCGTTATTTCCGTAGATGATAATGACTCGGTAATTTTAGCTATCAATGCAGCCTCACTTGCACTAGCAGTATCCAATATTCCTTGGGCTGGACCAATCGGGTCCGTACGTATTGGTAAATATGCCGATGAAAATCTAGTAATCAACGCTCTCTCGAGTATGCGAGCAGAAGATGCGCATTATAAATTCGACCTAGCTGTTTGTGGTAAAGACGGTAATATCAATATGATCGAGGCTGCGGCCAGGCAGGTAAAGGAAGATGAATTGGAGCTGGCCCTCACGGCAGCAAGTGTGGAAATAACTCGCCTCGAGGACTTCCAGAAGAAGATTGTGAAGGAAATCGGCAAACCAAAGAGAGTTATTGAAAAAGAAACCATAAATCCTGAATCAGTAGAATTATTTAATAAAAATATTTTACCCAAGATGGATGCCGCTATATTCGCTGGTCCAGGTAAGAAGGAAATTGATGAATTACATAGTGCCTGGAATAAATTAGTAAAAGAAAAGTACCCCGATCGAGATGATTTTGCGCCGGAGGATAACCTATTTGACGACACTGAAAATAAAATCCTTCATGAAAAGGCAATAAAGGATGGTAAGCGTGCCGACGGCCGCGCGATGGATGGCCTACGTGACCTCTTTGCACAAGCCGGAGGAATCTCTACAATTTTGCATGGCTCTGGAATTTTCTACCGCGGTGGCACCCACGTACTTTCAGTACTTACACTCGGTGGCCCGGAAGACAGGCATATGATCGACGGCATGCAAACTAAGAGTGAAAAGAGATTCATGCATCATTACAACTTCCCACCATATTCTGCGGGGGAGACGGGCCGCGCCGGATTTACCAACAGGCGTGAAGTCGGCCATGGCGCCCTCGCGGAAAAGGCATTAGCGATGGTCTTACCACCAGCGGAAAAATTCCCATACACTATCCGCGTAGTTTCTGAATCTATGGCATCCAACGGTTCCACATCTCAGGCATCTATCTGCGCCGGGAGCTTGGCACTGATGGACGGCGGCGTACCGATACTTGCACCAGTTGCTGGTATCGCCATGGGCCTCATGTATCAAGATGATAAAAATTATAAAGTTCTAACTGACATTCAAGGACCGGAGGACCATCATGGTGACATGGATTTTAAAGTTGCTGGCACTCGCGAGGGTATCACTGCCATACAGCTGGATGTAAAGGTAGAAGGCGTACCGATAAAAATATTGGGTGAGGCCATGAAGCAGTCGAGGGCCGCGCACTTAGCGATAATTGATAGAATTGAAAAGGAAATCCCAGCACCGCGAGCTGAAATTTCAGCCAATGCGCCGAAGATAATCATGATTAAAATATATCCGGATCAAATAGGTATGGTTATCGGCAGTGGCGGCAAGGTAATTAAAGAAATCAAGGAGAAGTCTGGTGCAGAAATTACTATTGAAGATGACGGCACTGTGTACCTAACTGGTAAGGGTGATGCTCCAGAAAAAGCCAAGACAATTATTGAGGAAATGACTCATGAATTTACTCCTGGCGAGGTCTTGAAGGGGGAAGTAGTCAAGATTGCGGACTTCGGTGCCTTTGTAAGATTGAATGACTTTACAGACGGCATGGTCCACATTTCCGAAATTGCGCCTTTCCGAGTTGAGCGAGTTAGCGATATAATAAAGGAAGGCATGATAGTGCCAGTGAAAGTGATCAAGATTGATCGTGAACGCGGTAAGATCAGCCTCTCGATCAAAGAAGCAGACCCAAATTTCTTCAAGCCAAATGGACCAACCATTGGAACAAAATAAAATACCCGAAGCACCTGACCAGCTACAAGATAAGCTGGTAAAAACCTATGCCACGGATATGGCAGAGGCTATGGGTGACAACCAGGGCGGCATGATAAAGAGTATCATTCGTGAAGAAGAAGCTAAACAAAAAGAACATAGCAATCCGGAACTGATAAAAAATAGAATTTTCCTCGGCGCCGGAGTGTTGCTCATAATCGCAGCCTTAGTTACTCTCGGCTATTTCTACTTTAGTAAAAAATCAATAGGTACAATACAAGTAGAAAATATTACACCGATGATCTTTACCGACAAATCCGAGAAGGTAGAAATTGCGGACTTAAACAAGGACCAAATAACTAAAGCTATTTGGGATAAAGCTGCGGGAGTAGATATGAAATACGGTGGGGTAGAAGAGCTCGCCGTGGTAAAGCAAGATAAAATGGTGGGCCTCCGGGAATTTATTCAAGCTATCAAGAGCCCGC
This sequence comes from Patescibacteria group bacterium, assembly GCA_040388575.1. Classification (GTDB taxonomy): domain Bacteria; phylum Patescibacteriota; class Minisyncoccia; order Phycocordibacterales; family UBA9973; genus UBA9973. The sequence continues at coordinate 9,585 of JAZKBO010000001.1, forward strand.
TGGTTTTGAGCGGCAGGCAATTTGTGGATGATAATTTCCTTGTTGGGGTATATGCTTGGGAAACAAAGAGTCCATTTATCCTTATCCGCATGCGCTCCATCCCGGATATTTTTACCAGCATGCACGATTGGGAGAGTAAAATGTTTTATGACTTGCACGGAATTTTCGGTACGGAAATAAATGCTGATACAAACTACCTACTGACTAAAGATTTTGAAGACGGCATTGTAGAAAATAAAAATTCGCGTATATTACACACGAATGAGGGTAATGTCGCCTTGATGTATGTCTTCCTAGATGACACTCACCTCATGATAGCCAATGACCTACAGGCCGTGCACGAAGTCGTGGTTCGCCTCGCTGGCAGCCGCATAAAACAATAAGATTATTGAGTTACTGGAAGCTCCACATAGAATTGGGAGCCTTTGCCGGGGCCTTCACTCTCGCCCCATACTCGGCCATGATGAGCTTCTGCAATAAGCTTGACGGAGAATAGGCCATAACCAGTGGAATCCACATTTACTTTAACGGAGTCCTTGCCGCGGCCGCCTTCAGTGAATAAATTCTTTTTATCTTCATCGGTGATGCCGATGCCGGTGTCTTTTACTGAAAAAATTACTTTATTATCTTTCTTTTCTAGTCCCACAATCAATTTCCCAGCCTGTGTGTACTTGATAGAATTTTCAATTAAGTTATTTACTACCTCCTTGAGCCAGAAAGCATCGCCTGAAATCTTGTAGTCGCCCTCCTTTATATCTTCTTCAATTTTTAGACCCTTAGCTTCCGCAGAAACAGTTTTCTCAGTGGCTGTTTTTTGGACGATTTCCTTTAAATCAATTTCCTTCATGTCATACTTCACCACCCCTTTTTGCATATTAGCTACGGAGAGTACGAGGTCCACCGTTTCGATACCCATGTTGTCACTTTCAAGACCTTGTTCGGCACGCCTCTTGACCTCATCATTTATTTCACCGAAGGTACCGTCAAGGATGCCGGCAAAAATATATTTAGAGCGGGTGAAGGAACCTTTAACTTTGTGAGTTACCAGGTGCACGAGGGATTCGCGTTGTTTGATAAGCTCACTAACTTGCTTATACAACCTCGCGAGTTCGAGGTTTTGTTTATACATGGCTTCCGTAACCTTTTTATATTCAGCTGGATCGATAGGGCTGTTGTTTTCGTCGTTTGCCATGAATTATTTACTATTTTAAACTGGATGGCACTTCTGAATCCTTTAGGTCCACTATAAGTCCAGCAACGGCATGCTTGCATACTTCATGGGAAGCTCTACCAAAGAGCCGTTCGTATTGAGCCACCAGTGCGTCTATCACTTCCTGCTTATTTGAAGAATCAATGCTAATAACTCCCTGTTCGTGTACTCCGAGTGATGGAACTTTAGAAGCTTCAATCCAAGCAAGGGGCCCAATAATAAGCTCCTGTTCTTTGATTATTCTTATTACGATTTGTTCAAAGATGCTCATAATTTTAACTGTTTTTGATTTTATAAAAATTCCACCCAGTATAAATCAAGGCCAACGACATAACAAAATATGAAACAAAATATAAGTAGTCATCAATACCTCCGGTATACCATGTGCCATGGCCAACTTGATAAAGAAAAACAAAATCAGCTAAATAATCCATTACAAGTGCAAAAAGTAAAAAAAGTATCGGTTTTTTCATAATACCACCTAACATATTTCTAGAAATTAAAAATGCCAATATTGCTATTGATATATATAATGCTTGCCCAAGAGGGTACCCAAAATCTAGTAAGATTTTTAATTTGTTTGACCAATCAAATTCATACCCTTGCAAAAACAGGAAATAAGATATAAATAAAATTGCAACAGGTATTATAGCCGCCCAAATTTTGTTCTTAACTAATTTTAAAGAAAACTTACCACCTCCTATTTTAGAAAGTAAAAATGAAGAATAAATGTAGGCTAAAACACTACCGAAAAATCCAATATCTCCAATGGAAGGGTATGGTATTTCAACTTTTTGAAAGATATTCCAGTAGCTATTAAAAAGTTGCCCAAATGTCTGAAGAAAAAGACCAACAGACATAATTAGCATTGCTTTGCCTACCAGGCTTTTATAGCCACCCCAATTTCTGGAAACTTTCATCCCAGCAATACCTCCGAATAATGCCATTACAGTGTAAATCCCACCAAAAATTTGTCTTTGTTTAAGAGAAGAATCTACATCAAGACTATAAACATAGAAAAAGAATATCGAAATACCAACAAACAATATAATTGCAATCAGGAGTTCACGCTTATTATTTTTATTAGTTTCTAGCATGTATTTAATTATACCACCCTTCCTTTATTACTGTGCAAGTTGTTTATCAACATGGATAACTTTCATTAAGGAAGATTTTCTAGGGAGTAGGTGGGGCAAATGTTCCCTCGGCCAACTTATAAGAGATTATATATTTTTTAAAAAAAGAGTGGTGTCTAAATTGAGTTTTTGCATTCCTTAAATTCTCTATACCAAGATCCTGTTCGTCGTTCATAAATTCTTTACCGAATGAGAAAATAATTTCAGCGTTTTTCTTTCGTAAGAAAGCATAAATTCCCGGGAGAGCTACCTCTGCTTTAGCGATCATGCCAAGACAATAATTTGAATTATTTAGTTCGTTGATAAAAAAAGCAACTAATTTATTATCTATAAAAATTCCCACACTAATCAATTCTGCAACTTCATTAATAATAAATAATCTTTTAATAACCTCAAGTTCTTTGTGTTCAAAAGTGAAAAATAATTTTTCTATGATCTTATTTGTAATCCATTTTTTGTAAAGTTTAATAACATCAGATTGTGTTTTTTTGTCCCCTAAATGTAAAAGTCTAATTTCTGCTTTGGGATATTCTTTAATAAAGAACTCAGTTTGTGTAAGTTTCTTTTTTAATTTACTGCCATGTAATTTAGCTAGGGTTTCAGTATGATAAATGTAATCAAAATGATCGCGATCTTCCACGATATTGTATTTTTTTGTATCTAAACCTAAAACTGAATCTTCAGGAACTAGCTTTAGTAGCATGTCTAATTTTTCATCTTTTGATAGAGAGAATAGTTTTTCCACAGTGGAATTAGTATTTTTATTTCCAAGGAAAGAATAGAAAGGTTTTCCAGTTATATAGTCTGCAAAGCGTACAACTAAATTACCGTAGAGCTGCGAAATTCGCATTTCACCTTTTATATCCCAACTCCACATGGAGACAAAATTAAAATCAGAATAAGGGGGAAATTTTAGAGTAAATTTCTCTATATCCTTTTTATCAGTTAATTCAAGTTTTTTAAATTCAGGAAATTCAGGAATCATAAAAAATTAAGAAAACCCGCTCCTTTGCGACTCTCCGGTGTGTTAATATTTTAGCATAATAATATAAAGTTTAAAAAAGAGAAGGTCTTGCAAAAAATCTAAAATGATGTATAATGATAATAAGGCAGCCCTTGTTTTTTGACACTTAAATAGGGCTAGGAGTTGACACTATGGGTCGCGAGGATACGGTACGAACCCTACTGAACTCAATCCCGATTTTCACAAGTCGCGACTGGGGCTCCGTGGAGAGAAATGGTAGGGCGGTAGAGCTGGCCAAATCCATTCGGGCAGCCGTCGATCAACGGGACGACGCCAAGATGAAAGAGTTGGCTAAGGAAATCGACTACTTCATGTCGCCAAGCTTTGTTCTCTTCAAGAGGATGGAGCGTCTCATCGAGAGACAGGGACAGAGGGTTTGGCGCGCCGAACAAGACAACGCCGCTTGGCAGAGTCTGATCAGACGCACGTCGATCGTTACACGACGTCGTGATACTGCGGAGCTCGCAGAAATTGCGCCGCGCATCATTGCGTTTCTCAAGCAGAGGAACGAGCATGTCCTGGCTGGAAGCCTCGAAGAGGCCCTGGCTACATGCAAGGCTCGAAGATAGTTCACCCCTAGTAAGGACTAAAAGAGATGTCGAAGCTGTATTTTACTCGCTCCGGCGCAGATAGAATAATGCGTCAGAAGCAGGCTTTATTTGACAAACTTAGGTCAATTCAAGGCCAGAAAGGAGAAGCCGCAGAGGTTGGAGGCAACCAGTGGCATGATAATTTCTCCTTCGAGCAACTGTCGCGTGACGAACAGATGGTTAACGCACAAATCACTGAAATCAATCGAAAGATTGCCGACATGGTTGTGATTGACCAGCCGCCAGACGACACGAGCAAGCTTCGCATTGGACACATTGCGTTGCTTGATGTTAATGGAGAAATCAAAACATATTTGGTGGGGGGCTTTGAAGACTCGGAGAGCTCCACTAAACCGCAGGTCATCAGCTATCTGGCTCCGCTCATCCGCCAATTCATCGGAAAAGAGCGGGGCTACACGACTTCAATCAAAATCGATGAGAAGACGGTTGAAGTCACGCTCGAGGAGATACAACTACAGAAGGAGGGGAAGTAGTCATGATCGTAGCAGTAGAAGGGATTGACTGCGCCGGGAAAGGTGAAGCTTGCCCTAGACTGGCCAGAGCTCTTAATGCAATCTTGTTCAAGACTCCCCCTGAAAGCATGAGAGGGGAGCAGGATAAGGTCAACGCTACTGCCACGGATGAGGAGCATTATAGTTACTTTACTCGAGTCGTGCAAACGGCATCGAGGGAGTTAGCTGTTCTGGCTACGAACCGCAACGTGGTAGTAGATCGATATTGGATGACCACAGTGGTTTACCACCGGGTCATGGGAATTCCAGCCAAACTGGCGGATATGGGCAACATTATCATTCCGGATATAACCGTCTACCTAACGGTGTCTCCGCAAGTCCAAGCAAAACGAATGGATGGTAGGGGCATGTCTCCGGGCGACAAGCGCATGGACGGCAGGCAACACCTCATTCGACAAATCTACGACGAAGTCCTGTCCACGGTGGACAAGGTGATTCGCGTAGATACCAGCAATCTTACCCCGGATCAGGTCATCGACCTGATTCTCGCGGGAATGCCCTCTGTCGACAGCGGCTGAGGGCATTTACTTTTGCACTTACAATAATGTTATAATGGTTTTAATTATTTAAATACAATAAATATCTATGAATAACCGAGAGATAGAGGTAAGATTTTTAGAAATTGATAAACAACTTTTAATTAAAAAATTAAGCGATCTTGGGGCGCAAGATCATGGAGAAGATTTATTGGAGGAAATTATTTTTTATGACAAGGATCATAAATGGCCAGACGAGGGTAAATTTGTAAGAATAAGAAAGGATAGTAAGGGTGTATTACTGTCCTACAAGCACCATCAGTCTGAAAATATTAATGGGGTAGAAGAAATTGAATTTGGTATTACAGACAGTGAACAAGCAAAAGTTTTTTTAGAAAAATTAGGACTAATAGTTTTTAGATACCAACAAAAAAAACGGCATTCGTTCACGTTAAACGGAGTAACTGTGGACATTGATACGTGGCCCAAAATCCCAACATATCTAGAGCTTGAGGGATCTTCTGAATTAGAACTAAAAGAAGCAGCGGGAAAGCTTCAATTGGATTGGCAGGAGGTAGTTTTTAAAAGCGCGAGAACTATTATTGAAGAACAATACCATATACCAGTTAGCTCGATGAAGTGGTTTACTTTTGATAAATTTGAATAAATAAAATATGTTTAAATCAGGAAAAGAGTCTGGAGACTATCTAAGACAAATTGGAAACAGCGTCCCAGAAAAAATTGGCGTTATTGAAAAATCTTTAAATGACAGTAGTTTACCAAAAACTGCAGACGGAAAAATTAGAATTATTGAACTTGGTATTGGTGGGGGTGAGTCACTTAAGAGACTTAAAAAAAATTCATCTAGTGGTGTAGAATTGATTGCGGTAGATATTATTCCAAAGCTAGTAGCTTCGATAAAAAAAGAAACTGGGGTTGATGCGGTAGCTGCAGATGCAGGCACATTGCCTTTTGCCGATATGTCAATTAGCGCCATTAATGCATCTGCTATTTTTCATGAAATTAGTTCATACGGCATTGGTAGTAATTTAAAAGATGGGGGTAATTTATATGGAAAGGATGCCATAATCAGAACACTTGGAGAATTTAATAGAGTATTACTACCTGAAGGAAAAATTGCTTATAGGGATGTTCTGGCGCCGTCAGAAAATTTAATGGGTGGAAAAAAAGTTAACTACTCTCATAAATCGTGGAGGTTATATGCAAATTGGTTTTTAAGAGATTTTGTGAATCCGAGCTCTCGCTTTTACAAAAACATCAACCCAACTATAGATGAGGCAGAGGATGGATTCGCTTTAACTGCTCCAGTAGGATTTCAGAGAGATTTTCAACGGCACTATATAATGCTCAGAGACTACCTAAGAAATGTAAAACAAAAAGAGTTTGGTTTGACTATGGTCCGTTCGGATTGGTTAGATGAAAAACAAGGACTAAAATCCGTAACATTTTCTTTAGATGAGCGTTTGGGGTCTATAATTGATTTGTCAGGTTTTGAAGTACATGATTCCATGGGGGAAAAAATTTATCGTGGTAATTCTGATCAATTTGATAAAATTTATGACGACCTAATGGAATATTATTTCACTCAATTAAATAGTGGTTCTGTTGAAGGGAAGATTTTTGCTGAAATCATAAATACATGGAAAGAAAGAGAGGGTTTAGAGAACTATATATATGGAAACATTATTGACATATTGGATTTATCTTATGAGGCAACTAAAAGTAGTAATAGTGAGTGGGTACTTTTTCCTGAATCTACTTCAGATATAGAAACCCCATTAAGATTTTATTACAATCGTTATTTAAAGGGTGTTGTAGACTACCCGGAACAGGACGGAAAGCAAATAATATCTTTTAAAAAAATGAAAAGAGATCAAGCATTGGATTCACTTAATAAGCTTATGGAATCTCCTTGGTGTATTAAAAATTTAGGTGTTAAAGAAATGGAAAAACTGAGAGTTAAGATAGAACAATTAAAATAGCTACTAAATTTAAATATATAAGAATGAAAAAAACATTAAAAGCTGGGGCTATTATTTTAAGTAGCACAGATAAGAATAAAGTAGCTATCTTGTATAGCAGTAGGCAAAATGATTACTCTTTTCCAAAAGGACATGTAGAATCTGGCGAAAATGTAATGCAGGCAATGTTAAGGGAGGTAAAGGAAGAAACGGGATTAGATATAAAAATAATTCAAACTTTACCTGATATTAACTATGCCACCCCGAGTGGAGAAGCTGTTTTAATAAAAATGTTTTTAGTTAAGTCAGAGAATGATTCCAAACTCAAACCGGAATTTGATAAAGATAAAATTGAGTGGGTACTTATTGAAGCAGTTACAGAAAAGCTCAGCTATAATAACTTAAAGGAATATTTTAACTCGGTAAAACACTTTTTAAATAAATAGTATTGCGCTCCCGATAATCATTATCGCGATAGCTATTACTTTCGGTAGTAGAATTTTCTTGTTTAAATTTTCTTTTACTAAAGAGGGGAAAAATTTGGTGGCAAATAGGGTCATGAGGAGCACTATCGCTGGCTGGAAAGAGCCGACGAGGTAAACCATGGTGACAGGGGCTAGGAGGAATGCGTAATTAGTTAAAAGGTTACCGATAACTGTCAGGACTTCACTCAATGCATTGATGCCAAAGATGGGCTTGCCACCTTCCCGAAGCATTTGTAGAAATTCATTGCGGAATTTGGGAATAAATATAAAAATCAAAATGCCGAAGCCACCAAGCCCAGCGTACTCCCAGAAAGAAGACACCCAGAAATTGCCACTAATGGTTACATATTTAAAAATGATTCCGGCGATGGATATAAGGAGGCATGCGCTGATCATATAGAGCGCCGGCTGCCATTTGATTTGCCGCTTTGTGTTTGAAAAGTCGATGGAAATTAAAAATACACCGAGGAGTGTAATTAGGGAGCCGAGGATTTGCTGCTGGGTTAGAGTTTCACCCAGAAAAATATTGCCGAGGATGTAGCCGAAAATAGGCACAGTCAGGAACCATGGCACCACTGCGGAAACTTCTTCAATTTCCAAAGTAAATAAATATAAAATCACCCAGGCGATGGTGATGCCGCCAGCGATTATTAGAAGAAACTTATCCAAGAAGGGGATACTTGATACGTGAGGAGTAAATATACCTATCGGAATTGCCACGAATATACCAATCAAACTCGAAAAGAGGACCAGCCCGCCTGACCCGCGCACTCCAGTGGAATATCGAGCAACCAAATACTGGTCAAAAATATTTGTAACTGCCCACAGAAACGGCGCCCCTAGAGCAATAAAAAACCAGTGCATATGGGGTATTATAGCAAACCTAGAATTGAATTACGAAAAACAAAAACTAGGAGAGTTAGGATAAAAACTCCAGCCACGCACCAAGCAGCCTTGTAATCTTCACAGCCATGCCAGGCTTCATCTTTTGTGCCTGGACCTTTTATTAAAATTACTGGTAACTCATCTAGAATTAGCCCTAAACTTATTGCAAACAACGTAATATTTTTTAAAAAAATTGCGACCAATATTAAAATTACTCCATACATATAATGCCTGACTCGAAAGCTTCCGAGCGTTGGGGCCTTTACTTTAAACGCCACAAAAAGCCGCGAGATTGCAATTGTTCCCAAAAATATTAAGAAGAAATAATCACCTTGAGACATAATTTAAAAACCTATGCCATGCCTAAATGACATCAATATAAATAAGCTGAATATTGAATATAGAAGCCCTAATACTCCTATAGTTTCAAAAAATATCCATGTCCATTTATGTGTAGCGTCTTGTTTTCGATATTGATTATCGAAAAATATCAGGAGAAATGCTCCCCCAAACATAAAAATAGATCCTGTAGTCGCTGCTCCAATACTTACTTCAATTTGTTTATTTAGTACAAAAATAGGTAAAAAATATGTAACAACTATTACAGCAATATTGAAGGTTATTTTCTTAGTCATAAAATAATTATATACTACTTCAATCCGACCGTCACGGAATAAGTATTTCCGTCATCGAGTTTGACTGATATTTTGTACCAATATCCAGGAATTAGGCCTTTAGTACTCCAGTTATATATGTATTGAGATCCATCCCATTTAAAGGTATTGCCGCTAGTGGCAGCGTCAGAGTATACCGATTCATCCACCGCGGCGCTCATTTTAGAACCTTGTAGCGGTGTGAGCCAAATCGGAGTTGTAGTTGCTTGAGTTATAGTGCCATCAAGTTTCTTTAGTTGAAACTTTACAGGCACTGTGCTGCCTGCCTTAAACACACTTGCAGTTTGATCCTTTTGGTGTCCAGTATCGTTTATTGGCTGTAAAAATCCAGAGAAAATATAAGGCATTTTAACAACACTATTAGGTATGCCCACTAGATTAAAATCAACAGTATTGTCACCATTAGTGTCTAATGTTAGTTTAGTTGTATTTTTTATGTCTAAATTTCCTTTAAGAGAAGTTGTTACTGGTATATCTTTATATATTTCAACTTCGCCTGCTTGATTATTTACTATGTGTGTATCGGTAAGCGTAAAGGTTCCGCTTCCAGTACCTTTCAGAGAAATAGTATATGTCTGTCCACTATCGGTAGGAATATAAACGAATTTATGTTCACCCATAATTTCAAAATCAGCGTTGGGAATATTATTTTCAATTCCTCCTGATGATAGCCCAGAGTGGTTGCCATTTTGATCTGTCACATCAATGTCTAGTGGACTGTAGACAGATATTAAATCTCCCACCAAGTCACACTCTGAGGGAGTTTGAGTAATGAGATTGCTATCAACATTTAAATTACTCCCAGAAATTATGTTTACAATTTCCTGCCTGATTCCATTATAACTCAACATTTTTCCATGATCACCCTGTAATGCAAAGAATTTATGTGTCACATCGATTGGTAAGTTGGTAGAGCTAGCGAGTGGCACCGTTCCATCTCCACTGACCTCTTCTGGTTGATCATATGAAGCGTTATATGGTACTACGCTAGTATTCCGTCTTTCAATAATTTTACCAATTGTCCCTGTTCTGCAGCCATTTATGCTATACAGATCCACGCCCGCAGTACTAAGATCGAAGTTATCAAAATTAGCTGTGTGTAAATTATTTGCTTCAGCAACCCCTTGAGAATTTAACTGGTGGTCGCCAGTAAGAAAATTGTTGGCTTGATTAAAGTTAAGGTCTTGTATGTTATTGATCGCTCCTTGGTTTATTATTTTTACATAACTTCCTTTTTGATCAAAATATTGCTGACTTGGTGCTAAATCATAAACAGCAGGTAAATTTGATGCAATTTTTTTCATTTCTCCATCAGCTAACCACGGAATGCCAAAACCATCACCTTGGATAAGAACCTTGATAGCTTTTGGTGCTCCTGTGTTAGGGACCCCTACAAAAATTGCTTTATTAATATAATTATTAGTGAGATTATCAGCGACATATTTTTTAACTACCAGGCCTCCATTACTATGTGCAATTATATCAACCTTAGAGACCCCTGTTTTGGTTTTTATATCTAATATTTTTTGCTTAAGTTGATTAACAAGATTGTCATTAACCCCATAACGCCAATCGTAAGGAAAAAGAAAGAGGTCTGTATTTAAAACGTATCCTTGATTTTGAAATTCTTTAATTAAACCATCCGTGTAATCAGATACAACAACCCTGCCAAAACCTAAATTAACAGTTTCTTTGCTAAGTACATTACCTAGACTCAAACCCATATTCAGGGGAAGTAAATTATTATCAAATTGCATTGGATCCATAAACTGATCGCCAATATCTGTAAAATTTCGTCCTAGGTCAAGCCATAATTTTTGACCACTATTTAAAATTTCTGTTCCCAAAACTCCAGGAACAATTAAAACAGGATTATGGGTTGGTGGTTGGATGACTGGCACCCCAACCGAATCAATAACTCCATGAGTTACATGAAATAAAATATAATATTTCGGATCTAGAAATTGTTCGATGGTTGATCCATCACCAGCATTTATAACCATGAAGTTTCCTTGGCCATCAGGGTCGTGAGCCCAGGACCAGTCCCAAGAAAAATCAGAAAGATTACTTCGAACTTGAAAGCCACCCCAAGAGCGATCAGGTGGGTTGTTCGCCACATATATTACATCCCCAGGCTGGGTGGCTTGATCAAACTCAGGAGAAACAATACATAAGGGGTCACAGTGGGTGCCTATGCTACCTGGCAACTGGGTGCCAGTAAAGGCGAAAGCTGAATGAGTAATGAGGAATAAAGTTGCCAAAAAGCCAATAAATATAGCCAATTTAAGCATTTTTTTCATAATTAACCTCATACTAACAGCATAGTGAGAAAGAGCAAGGGTTGACTTTTGGACTATAATATGCTATACTATATAGGATATCGGGTGGGATTTGCTCACTCGAAGTTCCTTGAGAAAGGGGACAGTCATGCAGAAGAGCTTTCAGTTCGTCCTTGGAATTCTGGCCATCGCGATCATCATCCTGGCTTTCGCCGCTCCGGCGAAAGCGCAGACGCCGGCGCAGAAGGAGTCCGCGCAGGAGAAGCTCGCGGATGTCGCGATGCCTAACGAGATGCTGATCAAGGCGCCGACCATGTGCGCCGGCGAGGCGGGCATCCTGATCAAAGAGGTCCGGAACTTCTGCCTCGAGCTCGCACAGATGGAGAAGCAGCGTTCCATCGCAGCGGCGAAGGCGGCGTCTAAGGCAATCGCGCCGGACAGCACATCCTTCGGCAAGGCACTCCTTACCGGCGTCGCCATCAACGCCCTCGCACCGCGTGGCTACTACGAGAGCTACAACAGCTACGGGTACGGCGGCTATACTCCCTACATTAGCCCCAACCCCTACTTCCGGCGGTAACTTCACCGGCAACTATCAACGGCGTCGTTTGCAGATCCTTTGGATCCTGCAGGCGGCGCTGTTTCGTTTTTAAGTGCAATTTTTTTATATTAGATTGAAAAACCTAGGTATTTTGTAATAATTTATCCATATAAAGCGTCTCGTAAATGGAATATTTAAGCTTGTTGACTGACCCCATATATGTGGTAAAGTCAATTTAGGACGGCTTTTTGACAGCAGAATCCGGGCTGCTTACATATAGTAAGCCCGAGAAAGGAATAAAAGTGACAGGAAGGGCGGGGCTTGAACGACTTGGTGAAAAGCTCGCCCGCGAGATGGAAAGGATGTTTGACTGCCATCTGGGCGCAAACATACAAATCCTCTCTACCGTGGGAGAGCCCGAAGTAGGACGAGAAAAAATTTACGGGCGGCTGACCTTTACAATGGTTGACCGCTCACAAAAAAAAATAGAGGAGTGGACCATCGAAGGGGCTGCAAAAAGCTACCTCGATGTCGAGCCCGGGCTGAGGCCTGTGCTGGTGAATATTGTGTATAGAAGGGAGCAAGTAAATGAGTAACGCGGATACACGACCCGACAACGACACCCAAAATACTCAGGTAAACGTCCTCGTGGCGTCGCCTGGGCAGTTTGGCCTCAACAACGTGCCGATGTGGATGGAGGCAACACCACCGGAAATGGCACCAGGAATAAGTTTCTTGGTGTACGACGCCGACGGCCCCCTCGGGGGGGATCGATTCAAGCAAGGACATGACGGTCCGAGCCAAGCTATCCAAAAGTGGACTGGCGACAAGACTCGTTTCTCGAGGATCCAGATCACAGAGGTCATCGACCCCAATGCATCGCCGGCGAGTGAAGCCGGAGACGACTCGCAACCGAAACTCCCGCGAAAGTTTTTCGGGGCGGGCGGTGACCCCGCGGTGGGCAAGAGGCTCATCGAGGGACACACCGACAAAATCCAGAACGCGATCCGCGGGAAAGACTTCGTGTTCAATTGGGGAGCGGGCGGCGGCGGCATCGGAACACCAGGCATGAGGAAGACTGCGGAATGTGCTACCGAAGTCGGCGTGCCCTACCTCTCCGTCCTTCACACTCCCTTCAACGTGGGGCAGCAAATTGGGATTGCTGAGCGGCTGCGGCTTGATCTGCGCAAGAAGGGGCGGCCCCTTCTCGTCTACAAAAACGCAAATCTTCCCGAGGCCAAACGCAAGATGCCACCCAAACAGGTCCTGCGAACTATCAACGAGGCCTGCAGCCCGCTCTTTCGAACCTTCCACATGGCGACCCAGAGAGTCGGCAGTGCGTGGAATTTCGACCTCAACGATTTCATCACTGCGATGAAGTTCGGTCCCGACGGCTATCACGGCGCATACGACGCGCCGACGAAAGCGAGCGAGACTGAAGGCGAACGAAGGTTCGACGTGGCTGAATTGCCACAAGTCGTGACCGCTTTGATGTCTGATATCTTTCAGGATCACGACATCGTCGCGAAGGCGCTACTCTTCTGCTTCTGTGGTCCATGGACCATGGAAGAGATCGACATCATCGAGGCGGGGGTCCGTGAGAAGACTGGGTTCCCAACGCGGGGATTCATCAAGAGGCAAACAAACGAGGAAGAGACCGAGATGTGGGTTTCTGTCCTGGCATTCGGCACCTTCGCCAGTGAACTCAAGAAAAAAGAGGCACCGAAAGTTCCTGCACCAAGCGGAGTGCCGCGCCTTCTTTCGGAAAACAAGCCGACTGACGTAGAGTCACCAGCGCCGGTGAAAGAACCGGCAAACGACATACCTTCAATTGCGGCCCAAGCTGCAGTGAAGTCCGAACCCGCACTTACTCCCGGGTCGCCACAAGGCCCCCAGATGACAATCGCTTTCATCACTGAAAACGGAAGGCAAGTATCACATCAAGTGGAGACGGAATTGGGCCTCCGTTTCAAGAAGTTGTACCGGCACGGAACGAACCCGGAACTTCGAGAAGCTGTGTGTGAAGAAGTGAAAGTGGCAACAGGAGGCGATCGTCCCCCGAAATGGGGCGAAATGCCCCGATCCGAAACCCGCCCCTCGCGACTTCAGCAAATGAGGGAACGGCTCACTCGTCGATTCCAAGTTTCAACAGGCAATTAGAAAGGAGAAGTGCGTGAAGAAGATTTTCGCATGGCTCCTGCTCCTCTTCTTGTTCCTCCCGGGAACAGCAAGGGCGCAGACAGCCGAGAAGACACTTCACCTCGAAAGAGGAAGGTGGCTTTGGACACTCCTGATAAACGAAGGGTGTACCAAGGCGGAGACCGCCAAACTCTGGCCGAAAGTGGCCACAGATAACGGTCTACCGCTCAATAAGGAGAAGGTTTGGCAACCCCAAACCCTCATCCTCAAGCGTGACTGTCGGGGGGAGTCCCTCGAAGTCATCGCGCTTCGGAAACAAGTCGCGGAGTTCCCAGGAAAGTTGCAGGAGCTCCAAGATAAGGCGGACAAGAGGCTCGCGGATGAGCTCGCCAAGAAGGACGCCGAAATCGCACAGCTTCGGAGAAGTGGCATTGTTCTTGGATTGCTAGGTCTGGCGGCTGGTGTAGGGATTGGATGGATTATTCGGGGGCGTCGTGTTCCCGAAATTAAATCGGCGTCGCCACTTGTGGAAACGCTGGATCCGAAGATCGTGGCTGTACCGCGAGAAATCACGGTGGAGCACTGGGGTAAGGATTGGGGCTTTGTTCTAACCCAACCTCAATATAAGTGCCCAGTCTGCGGGGAAGTTGTGGGCGACGAAGTCGAAGCCCGCGAACACCTGGAAGCTGAGCACAAAGAGGAGGGTCACATTTCGTTCAAGACGACCGACCCTCTCCGTCCCGATTCCGAGTTTCCCGACGAAATGGTTGGCTCGCAGACGCGGCACTTTCCGCGAGGCGAGAAGTAGCTCTTCACAAGTAATTAGTTCTTCGTTTGTAACATCAACATCTAAAAAGGGCCCCGGCTGGAGATAGCGCGGGGCTTTTTAATTTTCATAAAAATAATGTATAATGACGAACAATGGCAAGACCTGAAAGAGGCCCAACAAGCCTAAATTTACGAAACAATAAACCAGAAGAAACTCCTGAAAAGGAGGGGGGATTTTTACGCAAAGACGATGCTAAACTTGAAAACCTCAGTGAGCAAGATTTAAATAAAATGGCAACAGGAGTTCAAGCTAGGCTAAAAGCAATTGAGAAGGCTCTGTTGGAAATGGATGAAAAAGAAAAAGTTCTTGTAACGCCGCCAGTGAAGGAAATTAAAAAAAAGGAACCCGCACCCGTACTAGCTTTTGTTAAGCCAGAAGAAAAAGAAAAAAAATTATCTCCTGAAAATAAAGCAAAATTGGCTAAATTGCGTAAAGAAAGGGCTGGTCTACTTAAGATCATAAGGATTCGAAGGAAACGAAATTTGCCTACCAGTGATATGGAGGGTCACGCTGCAAATGTAAAAAATGAAATTTCTGCGCTTGAAAATCTAGGAATAGACCCAGATAATTCTTTAGACTTTTTCAAATCTGAAGAAGAATAATTTATATGACCGAAGAAAAAAAGAATTTATTAAAAGAAAAAGGGGCACTTCTGCAAAAGCAGGCTGAAATAAATGCCGAGTTAGAAAGGCGCGAAATGGCCAGAAATGTAGAGGTTGCCTCTGACGCCGTAAGTAAGGGAGATTATAAAAAACAAGTACAGGCAATGGAGGATGCTTGGGATACTCCTGATAATTTGCGCCCTGAAATTGAACAACAAAAACTAATGGGTGAAATAGAAGTCTTAGAAGCTGAACTAGAAGGAATAAAATCAAAAATTGAAGAAAATAAAAATACTGGTAAAACCAGGATAGATCAAATTCTTGCAAGAAAAAAGAAGAGAATAAAAGACGAATTAACCGAAAAAAGAAAAAAGCTTAATCTGCTAGGGAAAGCGACCCCAATTAAAAAAGGTTCAGTAAGCGCGAGAGGATATGTAGCATTGTCTAAGAGGCAAGGTAAAAAGTGGCAAAAATTTGCGGATCAAAGACTTCAAAAAGATGCAGATAGTGCTTTTACAGAAATTGATAAAAAAACTGCTGCAGAAGAAATTAAAAAAACATTGCGAGGCACAGACATTAGGCTACGTAAAGCTGAGGCAGCCCCAGTTAACATGAGTACGGAAACAGCCGAAGAAACGAGTGGAAATACACCTGAACCTTTATTGACGGAAGAGGAATTATTAAATAAGAAAAAGGAGGAAATTCTATCGATACCAAAAATAAAGAAGTTTATTGAAGACCAATCTGGACTCCTAAACTCTTCAAATCACCAAGATAGGATGGCGGCAGAAAGAAAATTAAAAGAGATAATGGCTGACCCACTGGCAGCAATTAGGGGGGATTATGACTATTTTGAGGAGGAATTAGCTAAAAACCCTAACTCAAAAATACTCAAAAATCGTTTGGGAGAAGCCCGTAAATTGATCGATCAGATCGATGTAATAAATAATAAATATGAACGCCAGGAAGACGAAAGTGACTTTGCAAAAACTTTTAAGAACACTTTATTACAAAAAATAGATAACATTCCAGAGGGATCGCCAATTACTGAATCGGTACAGCCTACTGAAAAAGAAAAAAAAGATTTACTGGAAATTGATAAGGAGATAGCATCATTACCAGCAAAGAAAAAGATGGAACTCGGAAAAGGAATACTCTCTTTTGGTTTTCGAGTTGAGAAATGGAAAAATTCATTCTGGGCAAATCGTTTCAATAATTTAGAGAAAAAATTTGATGATAGGAGTGATCAAGGTGACACTGTGTATCGTGGAGGAGAAAAATTCAATGAAACAGGCGGCACCATGTATCGCTGGACTAAGGCACTTCAAAATAATTTTGAAAAACAGAAAGAAAAAGCGCAAAAACAAATAGATGAAATTTATGCGGATAAGGCTGGCTTGAAGACTAAAGCCATGAGCCAAGCTAAACTAGCTGGAAATATTTTAAAATATGGCCGGACTTTGTATGATGTGGGGAAGTGGACAACAGGTGCGCCTTGGAGGTTTATTATGGCCGGCGGTATGGCTATCAGTGCCGGATCCAAAGCAGGCGTTGAGGCAAGATTTGAAAATAAAGATTTAATAGAACAAACTAGGGTTCAAGACCAGGCGGTTGCCTATGAAGAAGCTTGGGCTCTACACGGCAGCTTTGAAATAAATAAGTCGAAAGAAGAGCTGGAGGCTGCCTACTTAGCAGCCCTACCTAAGGAGATTAAAAAAAGATTGGAAAATCCAGAAGCAGCCGTAAATTGGGTTCAAGGGGCGTATAAAGTAAGAATAGGGTATGCACTTGGAAATTTGGATAAAAAAATAAAAAAAATAGAGGGTAATTCGAAATTAAATGATGAGACCAAAAAGGAAAGAGTTGCGACATTACTAAAAAGTTATGGGGAAGTTTTGCGGGACTTTGATCGAATGCTTACTCAAGCTGGTACTATCGACCAGTGGGTATTGGCAGGTAAAGCCGGACAAGTAGCAGGTAAAGCTGTAATGGCAAGCTCTATTATACGTTTAGTCTACGATAAAGTAGAACATTTATTTTCACACGGGGTAGCTTCAACTGTGGAGGCTCATCATCCGGGCGCACTCGGTAACCATGAAGCTAGAATAAGTGGAGTAGGTCATACCGTAGATACACAACCTTCGGCGGCTGATGCAGCGGGAGGAGCCCCGCATGCCGAAGTGAGTGGAGCCATGAAAAGCGTAGAAATAAAATTTGATCACGGTAAGGGTGGCATCCAAGGAATTGTGGACCTCAAGCACCAGATTGTAGAAAAATATGGAAGTATAGAAAAATCTCCGGCAGAGCTTCAGGAATTCTTGAAAGGCAGTTCCACTAAACAAGCAATGGAATTTGGGCTTTTTGATCCTAACCACGCCAACGAGAGCGCACTTATCCATGAAGGCTCAACTTTGAAATTTGAAAATGGCCATTTAGTATTTCATGATGCAAAAACTGGTATAGATGTCACTAAATATGAAACAAAAATGGGAATGCTTGATTCCGACCACAGTGGTCAAGCTCCTGCGGTGGAGCATGCGGAAGCAAATCCCGTAGAGCACCCTGAAGCAGGCAGGTTTGAACACGCGACTAAAGGAATTAGATTTGATGCGGAGCATATTAAGGCCGGCATAGAATCCAAAATGGATGCGGCCACGCAGAGTATGCCCGGACACAGCGCAGCGGAGTCAGCTATGAATGCCAAGGAGTCAGCGCTGCGGGAAGTGATGGAGAATAGTGGTTATTCCAGTGTTTCCAAAGGAGTAGCAATTAATGAATATAATTTATCTAAACTTTTCCCCAATAATTCATTGAATATGTGGGAAGCAGCTTCCAAGCAACTGCGCGCAATTGATATACTAAAAAACCCTACAATCGGAGTAAGTGAATTTAATAAACATACTCTTTATGGAAATATTTTCCATTACTTACAAAAAGTGCAAGAAGTGACTGGCCTTAAACCGAAGGGTGCAAGCATATTCCACTGGAAGAGTGAAAGTGTGGCAAGTTATGCAGAAAGATGTCTAAAATTCATCGAAGAAAAGCATCCAGAAAGGCTTAAAGATCTAATTTTAAAATAATTGCGATAAAAGTTGTGCTATATTGGACAGGTGAGTACAGATATTCCGCATTTATTGGGTCTAAATAAAGAACAGAGGGAGGCGGCACTTCATATGAAGGGGCCGATTTTGATAGTGGCTGGCGCTGGGGCGGGTAAAACAAAGACTATCACTCATAGAATAGTGAATTTGATCAAGGAAGGCGTGGCGCCAGAGCAAATCTTGGCAGTAACCTTTACTAATAAGGCTGCTAAAGAAATGCGGGAGCGGATAATACAAGCACTGGAAGATAACTTCGCCGGTGATCCTTTTACTCAGGTCCTCGGATCTCCGGGTCCCTATCCCGGCCAGACCGTTCCTAAAAGCATCACCGGCTTCGTAAAAAGCCAACCTTTTGTCAGCACTTTTCACTCTCTGGGGGTGCATATAATCAAGGAAAATGCAGGGTTATTGGGCTTAACCAAGTATTTTACGATTTTGGACGAGTCGGATTCAATTTCCATAATAAAAGAGGCTCAAAAGGAGCTCGGCATAGATCCGAAACAGTATGAACCCAAGAAAATAAAGGGTATTATCAGCCGGGAAAAGGGTAAATTCACCAATTTGGCGGATTATAGTGAGCGAGCAGGCGATTACATGGGTAAAATTGTGGCTCAGGTGTGGAATTTATATGAAAAGAAAAAAGCGCAAGAAAACAGCCTCGACTTTGATGATTTAATATTAAAATCTACTAAATTACTGAAAGATGATGTAGAGGTGCGACAAATGTATCAGGATAGGTGGCAATATATCCACATAGATGAGTATCAGGATACAAATGAGGTGCAATATTTGATGTCCCGGCTCTTGTCAGAAAAATACAAAAACATCTGCGTGGTGGGGGATGCAGATCAAAATATTTATTCCTGGCGCGGGGCAAATTTGAAAAATATTTTAAGCTTTGAGAAGGATTATCCGAATGCCAAGATTGTACTATTGGAGGAAAATTACCGCTCCACTCAAAACATATTGGAGGCGGCTAATGAAGTAATCAAAAAAAATAAGTATCGCCCTGATAAAAATTTATTTACTAAAAATTTAGTGGGAGATAAAATTTCCATCTATGAAGCATTGGATGAAACTGATGAAGCCGAATTCGTAGCAACAAAACTTTTGGAAATTGCCGACGTAGTCGAGAAAAAAGGCTTCGCTTTGAGTGAAATTGCAGTTTTGTATCGTGCGAATTTTCAATCACGCGCGCTGGAAGAAGCGATGCTGCGATACAATATTCCATATCAGGTGCTGGGTGTTAAATTTTTCGAAAGAAAAGAAATTAAAGACACGTTGGCATATCTGCGCGCAGCATTAAATCCGGAGAGCTTGTCCGACATAAAAAGAATAATAAACTTTCCAACTAGGGGAATTGGTAAGACCACTATTGCTAAGATTTTTTCTAACGATATGGAAAGTCTACCGATAAAAATGAGGCTGAAAATTAATAATTTCTATAATTTATTAACTGAAATAAAAGAAAAAATTGAGGTACTACCTGCGAGCCAAGTGATAAAATTTGTAGTTAAACGCTCCGGAATTGAGGATGAATTAAGTGCTGGGGACGAGGAAGAAAAGGAAAGATTGGAGAACATAAAAGAGCTTGCAACCTTGGCACTCAAATATGAAAATTTGCCAAATAGTGCTGGAATTGAAAGGCTTTTAGAGGATGCGGCCCTAGCCTCTGACCAGGATTCCTTGATCGAGCGCGGTGAAAAAAAGGAAGTAAAAGATGCGGTTAAACTAATGACGGTGCATGCATCTAAGGGGCTAGAATTTAAAAATGTTTTTATCACTGGCCTGGAAGATGGGCTCTTCCCGCATTCGAAGAACGGTGAAATAAAAAATGCTGAAGACAGCGAGGAGGAGCGCAGATTATTCTATGTAGCGCTCACTCGAGCAAAAGAAAAATTATATTTATCCTTTGCAAACTTCCGCACAATATTCGGCTCACGCTCGATTAACGCGCCGTCAGAATTTCTAGGCGACATCCCTGCAGACTTACTAGAAAAAGAAGGCGAACAGAAAATTAAAACCATCTACATCTAGAATATATGATGCAACAATACAGAGCAAAAAAATCATTGGGTCAAAATTTTCTAAAGTCCGAGCCAGCACTGCGGAAAATAATTGAAGCGGGTGAAATTAACACGGACGATGTAATTTTAGAAATTGGGCCGGGGAAGGGGGCGCTGACAGGGAAGCTTCTAGAAAAAGCTGGGCAAGTTATTGCAGTAGAAAAAGATCGAGAGCTTTTTGAATTTTTAAAGGAAAAGTTTAAAGAGCAAATAGCTTCTGGAGCGCTAGTTCTAGAAAACAGCGACATTTTGGAATATAGAATTAAAAATTTAGAAATTCCTTCATATAAAATCATTGCAAACATCCCATACAACATTACCGGAGCGATTTTAAAGAAATTTCTTACCGAAAGTCATCAACCTGAGAGGATGGTGCTTCTTGTCCAACATGAAGTTGCACAAAGGATAGTGGCTCGAGATGGGAAGGAGAGCATCCTTTCGATTTCCGTAAAGGCCTACGGAGAACCGAAGTTGGTTACAAAGGTACCGGCACGGTATTTTTCACCCGCTCCTAAAGTAGACTCAGCAGTGATCAGTATAAAAAATATTTCACGAAAAGCTTTTATCCAAGGTAAGGTAGATGAAGGGAAATTTTGGCAAATTGTCAAAGCAGGCTTTGCTCATAAGCGTAAAAAGCTCTCAGGAAACTTAAAAAATCTAATTTCCGCTCAAAATTTGGAAGAATTTAAAGACAAAAGAGCTGAAAATTTAAAGCTTTCTGAGTGGTTGGCACTCTCATCCAGTTATTAAGGTGGTTTCAGAGCTTGCATGCTCAAAAAAGTGATATAATAAAAGGATAATCAAGTTAAATTGGTTAAAAAATAAAAGGGCGCTTTTGATCGTGGCCGCGGTGGTTTTTCTTATCGTAATTTTTTCTATAAAAGGGCGCTCGGTATTTAATAATAACTCTTCCGATACAGGACTTTCAGATGGACTTAAGTACGACAGCTCTATCGTGGAAAATTTGGTGAGTAAAGATAGCGATAAAGATGGTGTACCAGACTGGGAGGAGGGTTTATGGGGCACAAATCCTAATAACAAGGACAGTAATGGTGATGGAGTGACCGATGATAAAGAAATTGCCAAGTTAAAAGCAGAATTAAAACAAAATACGGATGGTTTAGTGGAGGATCCTAATTCAACGGGAGCTAG
The DNA here is from genome assembly GCA_040388575.1 of Patescibacteria group bacterium. Lineage (GTDB taxonomy): Bacteria > Patescibacteriota > Minisyncoccia > Phycocordibacterales > UBA9973 > UBA9973. The sequence goes on from JAZKBO010000001.1 coordinate 31,289, forward strand.
TCTAACTCAAACAGATAAATTCTCACAAGAATTGCTAACAACTTTGGCTGCAATAAATCAAACTGGTGACATGGACCCCGCTACAGCTCAAAAGTTGGGGGAAACTTTAGCAACACAGATAGAAAATTCGGCACCAAAGAAGGTTTACGGTGCGGGCGATATTAAAATAACAAAAGATGATAGTGCCGCAGCTATCCAAAAATATAACGAGGCTTTGGATAGCATTACTAGAAAATATCCAGCCAGCGGGAGCGCCATGGATGTACTGCAGAAGTTCGCTGCCGATCAAAACAACGAGGATACAACAGTACTCTCGGAACTTGACCCGATAGTTACCCAAACAAATCAAATTATTGCTGGAATAGTTAAAACGAGCGTACCGCAATCATTAGCATCACTGCACTTAGCTTTTATAAATAGCTTGGAGAAGGTGTCGGAGAATCTAAATGACATCCAGCTTTACAATACGGATGCTGTCGTAGCCTTGGCAGCTATTAGTCAGTACGAGCAAAATACTGCAGATCTACAGGCGGCAGTGGACAACCTATCGAGTACCATTAATCAGAAGTTGAGTAGCTAAAAAGGCTTATAGATAAAGGATAAAAATGAACTTTAAGAATCCACGAATTCAAAAGCTAACTTCCGCCCTCTTGGTTATTGCCGTTCTCGTTCCAGTATTATTATTTTTTTCAGCGCCTAAAAAAGTGGAGGCTCAAGGCTCTGGCTGGCCTCAATTTGTTCAGCTTGTTCTCATTGGAGGCAGTACGGGAAAATCACAGGTCACAGGGACAGCTTCGTTGGCTATCCAAATAAGACAGCAAGCCAAATTAGTGCTGGCTGAAGTATTGAAAGGCATCGCTCGCAGGCTTCTACAACAGATGACCAAGAGTACCATCAACTGGATCAATTCCGGTTTCCACGGCGCGCCGCTTTTCGTAGAAAATCCAAAATCATTTTTTGGTGATATTGAAAAGTATGAGGTAAGGAATTTCGTGGATCAGATCGGCTACGACTCCCTGCGGTTTCCATTCGGCAAAACTACCGCTTTAAATATCATTAATACGTTCCGCCGCAGCCCAACCGCAGGATTAGAATACACTTTAAGTAACGTAATAAACGATCCGGTTTATCTAGAAAATTATAGAAATAATTTCAATGTCGGCGGCTGGAATGGCTTCCTAATAAATACCCAGTATCCGCAAAATAATGCAATTGGCTTCCGATTACTTGCAACTGAAGAAATATCTAAGAGGTTAGATATAAATGACATCCACACAAATGCGGGGCAGATACAAAACACTCTCAATCAAGGACTTGGATTCCTCTCACCGCAAACCTGTCCATCTAATCCAAAATATAATAATTTACAGAATCAATTTAATCAGCCAACATTTAAGTCTACAACTCCTTGGAATCCACCTCCAGAAATTAGCGACCAATGGAGCCCAGATGAGTACCCCGCTATACTCCAGCATTATACAGATACTTACAATCAAACAGTTGCAAATGAACGTGCAGACTGGCTTAGAAGTACAGGTTGCCCAGGCGGCTTGGTTAATACTACCCCAGGATCTGCAGTAGGCGCAGCGCTCAATAAAGCCCTCGGCGGAAGCCAGGATCAAACCACGCTTGCAGCGGCAATGGGTAATAGTGTTTCCCAGATTGTGGACAGCCTCCTAAATCATTTCTTGCAGAAAGGCTTAAATGCACTCTCAAGCACAGTTAATCCACCCAAGCCCGTGGATGATTGGAGTTACGACGGCCAGTCCCTCGGTACAGACATACCATCTAACAGTAGTGCTTGGGATGCGGGCCCAGATGAACTCGTGGTACTTGCTGACTTTAAACAAGGAGTAGTCGACGGTATAAAAAATACTCAGGAGGAAATTGGCTTGATGGATAATAGAAATCCAAAAAATCCTGGCATCATTCAGGAAATAAACTTGATCTGGCCGCAAATCAGGCAGCTCGACCAGTGTATTCCGGGTCCGGATGTAAAATGGGGAGATCGTTTGCAAACTGAGTGGGAAAGAAATGACCAAAAGTTCCAAGAGAAGGCAAGTGATCAAAATGGCGAAAAGGCTGCGCTGGCTAGAATCGCAAGCCAGGAATTGCAATATGCTGTCAAATCTTTTGAGGATTGGATAAAAAATAAAATGATCCTCGCATTACCTGACTCCGTCAACTACATTGATGCAGTAGATGGTGCACTTGATCCGCTGAACAATCAGTCGAATGATTTATTGAATAGTAAAAGGGTCAGAATCCAATCATTAGCAAGATTGCAGTCCATTCAAGCAAATTTAAATCGCTTTACGACCGATCCTGCACCGAACTCAGGCGCAGCACAAGCCTTAATAAATCTATACAAGCAATACAAAGCAGTTCGACCAACAATATCGAGTAGTGAGAGTATCGAAGACTCCCGAAATGAACTCAACATGTTGAAAGAGCAATTGGTTAGTACGATAGATATGACCAAGCAATGTAAAACTGAAAGAACCCAGAACGGCTGGGGGCCAATAGACACGTCAGGCAAGGGCGGGGCCAGGGCTCCAGGCTCACAATCAGGACCATCTTCTACCCCATCCATATTCGGGGGGTCATCAGCACCATCGAGATCAACTGAAAAAGGATATTTCTGTGATAGCCCGATAGTGGGTGGATTTTCGCACGGCGAAGCCACTGTTACTTCTGGGGCTTTTGGTTTTAACAGCACTAATGATGAAGTGTTATTTAAACAACGAACTACTCCGCCTGCATATGGTAATGAGTTGCCGATGGTAAACGCTAGCAACGTTCCTTATAGCTGGGGAATTTTAGGGGACAAGAGGACTAATGTTGAGGTCAACTGCAAAATATTATTCAAGGCCAGTGTGCTCGATTACAAAGGAAGCATTAATGGGCTGACCACCATAAGTGATAATGGTGGAGGTGGTGCAGGATCAGGCTCTGGTGGTACATGTGTTGATACAGGTCCGGCAACTCCACCAAAAATTGCGGCACCTACTAGTGTCTGGAATCCACCACCACAAACTATGGTGCCGGGGACCATCCATCCAGAAGCTTTGGTCAACAACGGCTGGTGGCCTCACTTATCACCAGATGGAAAATTCGTAGCCTATGGCAACTTCGGCGGCAGTTGGGTAAGCAACCTTTTAACTAAAAAAACTTACGACCTTACAAACCCGCCTGGTTTGCCGGCGGGGGGACGATGTTACAGTGGTTTTTGGTTACAAGATAGCAGCGTGATTTCAGAGTGGTGTGAAATCCCAGGAGGGGATTACTACAATCGATACATATGGACATACAATACTAGCCAGGACACTTGGACATCAACACCAACTGGCGAGAATCCTAACCTTGTGGCAGGAAATTATTTCGGGGCAGATAAGGGCCACTGGTTCTCAGAATTGGCAGGCAAGAGAATAGTACTAGACGGCAAAGTCCTAGCGACTACTCCACCTCCAGGCACAACCTCTGACCCTAACGACGTAGCTGGTTCGGCAATGGTCGGAACATCTATCTCTCAAGATGGTGATACCATCGTTCATGCTTGTAATAATACAAATCAGCAAATATGTGTATGGCATGGGTCTACTCTTGCCAACATTTATGATGTGCAAACACCAAACTATGGCACCACCACTTTAAATGGCTACATTCTGTACGGCTTCAATGGCCCACTGCATGGTATCACTCCAGATGGTGAAGATGTGGACCTTACTGTTGCGCCTGGGGGGTTTGAACAGACCGGCAGGTTGTTTATGGTGAATGGTCAGCTTTGGGTGGCGTCCGGTGGTTATGAAAATCTAGGAACCGACACGGAAAAAGGATATGTGTTCCTAAGGCCTTGGGGCAGCCAGTCTGCCATAGCAGTAGCGGCAGATGTGGGCCGCGACCAATTGAGTGTGGCTGTTTCGGGTTCTAATTTTGTGATCGCGACTACCGAGGTAGTGGCAGGAACTTTAACAGTTCAAACTATACCGATAAATTCACCTCGAGGAGCTTTAGGAAATACTTGTACAACGGGGGACACCAGCGGTGACACGAGTGGGGATGGTACTGGCACGGATGATGGTACCGGAACTGACACTTCACTTACGGGAGATGGAAGCACTTCCACCAGTGACCTTTCCTATGGCTCTCCAGCTCCAAGCACTTCGACACCAACTCCAGCACCAGCACCGACAAAAAATCCAAGTTCAAGTACTGACTCCCAAATTTCATACAACACATATTCAGGCACAAGTCCTATCACCAGTTCTGGCACTACTAGAATATTTGCCACTCAACCTTCCGGCGGTGGTAGTGGATCCCAATCAACCTCTTACAATAGCAACACTGGGACAAACCCAACTTCAGGTGGAAGCACGAATGGTGACTTCGGTGGAAGTACGAGCGGAACTTCATATGATGACAGTGGCAGTAGAAGCTTCACAGTAACTCCAACGCCAAGTAACAACAGTGCACAAGAACCGCTTTACACCAACCAAGCAGGGGAAAATACTCCGAACGCGCCAGCAGCTACCGGCGGTAGTTCAAAGTGGTGGATTATTCTGGGAGTAATTTTCCTGGTGGCAATAGCAATGTTCGTGTGGTGGAGAATGCGAAATAGAAATCATTAAAATGCGAAAATTTTTACCATTCATTTTAATACTGGCAGTCTTGATGGGAACTTTCAGCCCAGCTATTAGTCCACGTGTCCAGGCATCCTCACAGAATCCGAACGAAAATTGTGTATATGGAGTTGGTGGAATAATTCAAAATCGCCCTTGTCATGAAGTTAATCCTGGTACTGCACCTGTAGCTGGTAATGCTGGCGCAGATCAAAATGCAGTAGCATGTACCCCAGATGCAACCGGAAAAATACCAGCTGGATGTAACCCAAACACAAAGAGTACTGATGTATATAGTAATATCGGCTGTGACTCCATAATGAGTGCAAGTGTGCTGGCATGCCTGACCCGTGTAGTACAATTCTTTTTCATTACTCTGCCCAGTTTACTTACTACAATATCCGCCAGAATGTTCGACTTCCTAGCTGGGCTGACTTTGAGTAGTGAAATGTATAAATTCGACTTCATTGGAAATATTTGGGTTATTGTTAGAGACTTTTCCAATATTGCATTTATTCTGGTCCTGTTATATGCAGCCTTTCAAATGATTTTAGGTCTAGGGCACAGTGAAACAAAAAAGCTAATTGCTGGGGTTGTGGTGATGGCACTGATGGTTAACTTCAGTTTATTTTTCACCAGAGTGGTGGTGGACTCCGGTAATATTTTAGGACTTATTTTTTACAATAGAATTATAGTAGATGGAGCGCCGGAAGACCCTATCGCCGACCCAGGGGCAACTAAAGTGCAAGAAAAAAGTATCTCGAGGGCAATTGCTAATAGATTTGACATTACCAAAGTTCTAAACGCTGGAAGCTTCAAGACTGAAACAACAGCATCTGGAACGGGTACTTTGGGTGCAGCGGGGGCGGGATGTGCTGCGGGTGCATTCCTTTTGGGTGTGGGTTGTGTAGGGGGGGCAGTTGTGGGCGGGCTATTTGGATATTTATTTTTAGGCTCAGAAACCTTAACTAATGAAAGCTACCTTTCCATAATGGGAATAATGGTTGCGTACGGATTGATATTGTATATGCTGGCATACTCCTTCCTAGTAGCGGCTTTTAGCTTCCTTGCCAGAATGCTGACACTGATCATGCTTATGGTCGTCTCGCCTTTTGCGTTTGTAAGTTATGCTGTGCCGGGCCTGAAGAAAATAGGCAAGGTAGGCTTTGATAGTTGGCTTTCCTCTCTTTTGTCAGCATCATTCATGGGAGCAGTGTTTATGTTCATACTTTATGTAGTTACAACTATAATGAAGGCGGACATATTCACTCAAATATCGAAAAAAGATTTGCTTACGACTAACCCTGTAGGCTGGCTAGTGGTTGTTTTCGTCCCATCCATCATGATTTGTATGCTCCTCCTAGCTGGAACTAAATATGCAAAAAAGGCATCGGGGGAAATTACGGGTGTGGTGATAAATGGAGCGAAAGTGTTAGCAGGACTTGCAGTAGGCGGTGCGGCACTAGGAACTGCTGGAATACTAAGAGGTACCGTAGGTGCAGTTATGAAAAAATCTTCAACGGGAGATATTGCAGCTAATAGAATTGGTCAAAATCAGGCAAGAATTGCAGCTAATCAAGCCATCCTTAATAACGCAGCTACTCCTTGGTCTGCACGAGTTAAAGCTCGTACTGAAATAAGAAAAGCGAATGCGGATATAAGATTAGGAAATGTACAAAATGCAATAGGAATAGGCGATGCACAGCGAGCTATTGGTAGACAACTTAATGCTGACCAGCAAGGTGTAGCGCAGGCCGAACATGCTCGACGCGACCTCGACCAAATGGCAAGTAACATAACACACGGTAAAAAGAAAACATGGGAAGAATTAAATGGTGAAGAAAGAAGACAAGGTAGGAGGGATGTTGAGAGAGACAGGGAAAGAAGAGCACTGGGTTTTGGAAATGTAACTTGGGCAAACCTTAATCCTAACGTACAGGCTACGATTGATGCAGCGGTAAATCCACGCCTTGCAGCTGGCCAGACTTGGGTTGATCAACATATATTACCTGAGGCGATGAGAAAACAAGGTTCAGTGAGTAATTTTGTTCAGTCTACAGTTACTGGAAGTTATGATGTTCGTGGCCTAGCAAAAGTAATTGCAAAAGAACAAAGTACTGGCTTTGCAAAACTTACAATGGGCTTGACTGGAGCAATAGCAATGGGCATGCGGGGAGGATTTAAACAGCTTGGAGTTAATTATGGTGAGCCTCAACATGCTTTCTTGAAAGACCTAGGCCATACAATTACTGAGGCATTAAAGAGCATGAAGGTTAATGTTGACCTTTCACACGTCGGTGAGCAGAAAAAGGAAGGGGATAAAGGTGGAGGTGGACATCATTAAAAAATAAAAATATGAATCCAGAAGAATTACAAAAGAATATCGCACTATATTACTCCAAGCTCCCAAAGGAAGCGCAGGAAGTATTTGCCAAGATGGATTGGCTGGAAAGATTAAAGTCGCTGACGGCGATGTATGGCTTAACTGGGCAGCAGCAGGAAATTCTTGGTACTGAAACTACTCTAATACTTCTTGGTATGATTAATCAGGGGGAATACGAAGCAACTTTAACGAATGAAATGGGTTTGAAACCAGATTTGATTGATAAAATTTTAGTTGAAATAAACAACGGTATTTTAAAACCCATCGCTCCACAACTTACTGCAACTTACCAAAAAAATAATGTGGAGAATGTGCCAATAGATACAGATCGAGGAGGAATAGAAGAGAAGTTGGATGAGCGATTTAAAAAATTACCACAAAATATCCAGAATGCTATCGGCCAATCCAATTACCAAACAGCGCTCTATGATATATACAAGGAGTACAAGCTCACTATCGAGCAAGTTGGTATGCTGGAAGATACGTTAATAGAGGTAATGCTAACAAATATCTCCGCGGGAGAGTTCGAGAGAGAGATCCGTAATAAGTTGAGGTTAGATGATGATAAAACTAAAGATTTGATAGTAGCCATTAATGAAAAAATAATAAAAAAAGTCAGGCAAAACATGGCGGCAAGTGCACCGGCACAAATACAGGATGAAGAGATGAAGGTTTTAGATAGTGCGGGTATAAGTATAATTGAACCGTGGAAAAAGGAAGCTCCCGCCCCCAGTGCACCGATGGAGGTAAAGCCAGCTCAAGTGGTTAAAGAAGTAAAGGAGATTAAGCCCAACCTCTCAATCCCAGAGCTACCAGTTGGAGATGTTCCAGCTCCAACACCTGCCGCTATGACTGCGCCAGCACCTTCAATATTGAAGCAAAAGTTTTCAGACACTTTCCAAATTCCAACAGTTACCACCCAACATGGGGAAAGTGAACCCGTAATCCCAGATCGGAATTCGTACCCGAAAGGGACAGATCCATATCGAATTTCACCTGAAGAATAATATGCAATTCAAAGTACCACAATTTTTAGAAATAGAAGACAAGATATTTGGTCCTTTTACCTTCAGGCAATTTATTTACCTTATCGGTGGGGCAGGGGTATGCTTCGTCCTATATAGACTACTAGGATTCTGGTGGGGGGTTCTGCCTATTATACTTTTGGCTGCTTTTTCTTTAGCACTAAGCTTCTACAAACCAAACAATAAACCATTTATCTTCATGGTTGAAGCTGCTTTCCATTATACATTACAAAGTAAATTGTATATCTGGAAAAAACCAGAGAATAGAGAGCGGAATAAAAAGGAAGAGGGAAGGGCAGCAGATAAAGCGGACAAAGCGCAGCAGGATTTTTACGCAGCCATGGGTGGTGGTAAATTAAGTGGTAGTAAATTGCGGGATCTGGCGTGGAGTTTAGACGTGCTGGATTTAAATAAGCAGTCGAGTAATACCGGAGGGGAACCGATAATGAGGAAATAATATATAATAAAATTATGGCACTAAACGCAAAAGCAACTCAAGAGTTCATGCCCATCAAGGAAGTCCGTGATGGTATTGTAGTACTCAAAGATGGTGACCTACGCGCAGTGGTGCTAGCCAACTCCATCAACCTTTCTTTAAAATCCGCTGATGAGCAGCGCGCAACCATTCTACAGTTTCAAAACTTCCTAAATACTTTAGATTTCTCTATTCAGATATCAGCAGAGTCTAGGCGCCTGGACATACGGCCATATCTTTTCATATTAGAGAACAGAATGAAGGTACAAAATGAGCCATTAATTAAACTCCAAACCCGAGAATATATTGAATTTATAAGGAATTTTACGGATTCGGTTAGTATAATGACTAAAAGCTTTTTCGTAGTAGTCCCGTACGGCAACATTGGGTTGAAGCCAGCCACAGGGTTGTTCAGCCGCTTATTCGGCGGTAGAAATAAAGCACAGACCCAAGTAGCCGAGCAGGTGGACTTCGAAGAAAAGAGGTCCCAGTTGGAGCAGCGAGTAAGTGTTATTCAACAAGGACTCTCCCGTTGCGGGATTAATTCCGCTCAGTTAGGAACGGAAGAAGTGGTGGAGGTATTTTATAAAGTTTTCAACCCAGGAGAGTTAGAAGGTAAAATTAATTTGGACCAAAACGTGCAGTAAATAAATTTATGTCTATATTTGATACATTATTAGGAAGAAGTGGGGGGAGTAAGACTGGAAAAGATTCCGAGTCTAGAGCGTCGGTGCTAGCAGTCATGCCGGAGAAGATTTACCAAGATGCAAACTTGGAGCTTCAAGACGTCATCGCTCCATCGGCACTTAAAGTAGAGCCGAAATCCCTGAACTTGGGAGATAAAATTGCTCGCACCTTCTTTATCATATCGTATCCTAGGTATTTAACAGACAACTGGTTCTCGCCGATAATAAATTTGGATAAAATTTTTGATATTTCGATTTTTATTCACCCGATTGATACCTCACTTATCTTACGCCAGTTCCAAAAGAAAGTGGCCGAGGTAGAGAGTCAAATAAATGTACGGGAAGCCCGTGGAATGGTCCGCGACCCAATGCTTGATACCGCTTATCAGGACCTAGAAGGGCTGCGGGACAGCTTGATCCAGGCCCAAGAGAAGATGTTTGACGTTGGAATTTATATCACTATCTATGCGGACAACGAACTCGAGCTCTTTAAGGTGGAGAATGAAATTAAATCCATGTTCGAATCCAAACTTATATACATTAAACCAGCACTATTCCAACAAGAGGAGGGTTTCAAAAGTGTAATACCACTCAATACGGACTTGTTAGGCATTCACCAAAAGCTAAACTCCGAGCCACTATCTTCGGTATTCCCATTTGTTTCCTTTGACCTAACGTCCGACAAAGGCATACTCTATGGAGTAAATAGGCATAACTCCAGCTTAGTTATTTTCGACAGATTTTCATTAGAAAACTATAATTCCGTAACTTTTGCTAAAGCTGGCTCTGGTAAATCCTACGCCACCAAGCTTGAAATCCTCCGCTCACTTATGTTCGATATTGATGTCATTGTTATCGACCCAGAGAGGGAATATGAGTACTTAGCTGAAGCCGTGGGTGGCAGATATTTTAATATCTCACTTTCCTCCGACCACCACATCAACCCTTTTGACTTACCAATTCCACGTGAAGATGAAACTGCGGAGGATGTGTTGCGCTCTAATATAATTAATCTAGTTGGCCTCTTCCGCTTAATGCTGGGGGGCCTAACTCCAGAAGAGGATTCAATGGTGGACCGGGCAATTTCAGAGACCTATGCAATAAAAGACATCACTCCAGAGTCTGACTTTGCTAATATTGAGCCGCCGCTTCTGGCAGACTTTGAAATGGTGCTCTCGGGTATGGACGGTAGCGACTCTGTAGTTCAGCGCTTAGCTAAATATACTCGTGGTTCCTGGGCAACCTTCCTAAATCGCCCCAGTAATGTGGATATAAATAAAAAGTTCGTGGTTTTTTCTATCCGCGACATGGAGGATGAACTTAAGCCGGTAGCTATGTATATAGTCATGCACTATATATGGAATGCTATCCGCCGGAATTTGAAAAAGCGCCTCCTGGTAGTAGATGAGGCTTGGTGGATGATGAAGTCTGAAGATACCGCTTCCTTCCTTTATTCTATTGCAAAGCGCGGGCGCAAATATTATCTAGGCCTTGCGACTATCACCCAAGACGCAGCTGACTTTATGAACTCGCCTTACGGTGTGCCTATTGTCACCAACTCTTCTATCCAATTACTCTTGAAACAGTCACCAGCGACAATTGATATATTGCAGAAAACTTTCAACCTCACCGATGAAGAAAAGTATTTACTTTTGGAATCCGGAATTGGAGAGGGGATATTCTTTGCCGGATTGAAGCACGTGGCCATAAAAATCGTGGCTTCTTATACAGAAGATCAGATAATTACCTCAGACCCTTCACAAATTTTATCCAATAGAAAAGCCAAAATAGAGCTCGAAGAGGGCAAGGTTGAGGATGAAAATCCTTGGAAGAGAATTGGCCTACCGAAAGAAGGTGAGGTCAAGGCTGAAGTGAAAAAGCCGTAAAGTTTTACGTGATATAATTAAACCAATGCGTTTCAAAATTAAAATACTAAATTTATTACTGGTGAGTTTAATACTTTTTGTATCTTCTGTTTCGTATGCAGCTTCACCATCCTCTATTGGAGTGACGGTAACCCCTGAAAATCCTGCTCCAAATGAGAATGTTACTATTTCAGTAAACAGTTATTTAAATAACTTAGACAGTGTCTCCATAACCTGGATGCTCAACGGCGCCACAGTATTATCCGGAGTCGGTAAAAAAAGCTATTCCTTTAATGCCCCAGCCGCAGGCTCCCAAAGCACAGTAAGGGTTAGGGTAGCATTACCGGAAGGGCCAGTGGAGACCAGTGTACTGATCAAACCCAATAATATGATCCTCCTGTGGGAGGCCACGGATTCATATGTGCCACCTTTTTATAAAGGTAAGGCCCTGGCGACGACCGATAGTGAGATAAAAATAGTAGCTATGCCTGAGGTAAAAGGCATCAGCCCAAAAAATATGGTTTATGCCTGGAAAAAGGACTATACCCCAGACCAGGAAGCCTCTGGGTATAGTAAAAATTACTATATCTACACCAACGACTACTTAGAAAACGCAAATAATATCTCCGTCGTGGCTTCCACCACAGACGGTGCATCATCGGAGTCTGACATTAGCGTAGGTGCAGTAAATCCTAGAATTGTTTTCTATAAACAAGATAATAATTTAGGCATTGCTTGGGAAAATGCGCTAGGGGACGGCCACCGGATAGAAGGTGAGGAGATATTGGTGGCAATTCCTTACTTTATTTCACCAAAAACTTTATCACACCCCAGTTTAGTATGGAATTGGTCCATTAATAATAGCGCGGTAGACGTGCAGGGATTTAAGAAAAACTTTTTCCCAATTAAAATAGATCCAGGAACTTCCGGTACTTCAAATATCGGCCTACAAATTGAAAATAAGGATCGACTTTTCCAAAATGTAAGTAGTCAAATAAGTGTCCAATTTTAAAATGAAATTATTTAAATATTTTTTAATAATAATTGCTTTTCTGGGATTATTTGGTCAGGGAATTACATTATATGCCCAAACACCAAGTCCAAATGACAGAGGAACATGTGTAACTCCGTCAACGAATATATTTGGTAAGCCTTCTACAATAACTACACTTACAACTAGGGGTAATTGTAGTGGTCCAAATCAAAGATTTTCTCCTAATTCAGCCGGAGTTCAAGGTGCAGAGGCCGTAACAACACAGGTACAAACACAAGCAGAAGCGCAAGCGCAAAATCCACCTTCTACTCCGGTTTATACAACCGATAATTATACACTTCTAGCACCGCTGCCGTGTGGTAAAAATACGCCTGCGACAGGATGTGAAGGTGGTCTACAAAAAAATATTGACCCAACAAAAGGCCTGGGTGCATATTTGAATATAATGATTAAGATTTTTATTGGCCTGTGCGCTGTAATGGCGGTGGTTATGATCGTTATGGGTGGCATTGAATACATGACCAGCGAACTTATTTCGAGCAAGGAAGCTGGAAGGGACAGAATTACGAATGCGGTCCTTGGTCTTATCTTAGCTCTTGGTTCTTATGCTCTCCTTTATACAATAAATCCGGATTTACTAAATACGGATGTAAATGTAGCAGATGTACACATTGCGTTTCAAGAAGATGTACCCCAAGCACCCATAAATGGAACATTCCCTGATGGAAGTGTCTATAATACTCCTTGGAATGATACCACTGGCCCCCTAACTCCTATGGTTCCACATATTACATCTAAGCAGCCAGAATGTACTTTTATCGGGCAATCAAACTGTACGTCAACCAGGGTACTTAACCTTAGTAGTGCAATAAATGTACAAAGAGGTTGCAATTGCGACATAGTCATTACTGGGGGAACCGAAACTTGGCTACACGGCGGAGCAACCGGCCACACCTCCCACCGACTCCAGTCTTCAACTATTGACCTTAGAAGGCTTCCTCAAACAGCGGAAACAATTAAATTAGATAACTATCTTTCGGGTGGAAAACCGCTTGTTATGGATACCTGGTACCCATCATCAACCACCCAATATTTTTATTTTGAAGGAGATCATTGGCACGTAAAATAATTTTATGTCAAAAAGAAATTTTATAATCTTAATAATAGTTCTCCTGGTGGTAATCCTTGGTGCACTTTTAGCATTTTCGTACCTGCGAACTCCAACCGCAACCACTACTACTGAAGGCAACAATTTCCTTGCCAGATTTAATCCGTTTAAAACTACTCCTGCCCCAGCGCCAGCGCCTACCCCGAGCCCCACAACCCCAGGCAGTGGGGATTTGGGAGGAGGAACAACTGCAGCTGGGAGGCTAAAGCTCATCTCCAGTGTGCCTGTAGCAGGTTATACCGTATTTCAAAAGGAAAGGCTGAAGGAGGTGCCTACGGTGGTGCCACCAACGCCTGCTGTAGAAGGAGCAACCACCACAAAAACTTCAAAACCTGTCACCCCCGCAACTGAGTTTGCGCCAGCGCTACGCTACGTGGATCGAATTACAGGTAATATTTATCAAACTTTTGCAGATAAAATAGATGAGCGAAAATTTACCAATACTGTAATTCCAAAGGTTTATGAAGCACTATTTGGTAATAAAGGCACCACAGTAATAATGCGCTATCTCAAGACAGATGATGCAACAATTCAAACATTCGTTGGAATTCTACCAAAAGAGTTCTTAGGCGCCGACACAGGAGACAATACAGTTAAGGGAACATTCCTACCGGACAATATAACTGATTTAAGCTTATCGCCAGACACCACTAAACTATTTTATCTATTTAATATGGGAACTAGTAATGAAATTGCAGTAGGCACCACTATGGACATATTAACTGGTAAAAAGGTTCAAGTTTTTGGAAATAATTTTACCGAGTGGCTATCGGGTTGGTCAAATAGTAAAACTATAACTCTAACAACCAAGCCTTCCGCCACGGTGCCGGGTTATATGTATAATTTAGATCCTAATACTAAGAGTTTTGGTAGAGTTTTTGGTGAAATCAATGGGTTAACGACCCTAGCTAGTCCAAATGGTAAGTTAATTCTTTATACAGACAACACCCTTGCCTTATACCTTTATCATACTGATTCCAAAGTTTCAGATTTGCTTGGGGTAAAAACCATGCCTGAAAAGTGTGCATGGGGGGCTGCCAGCGACACTATATATTGTGCGGTACCTACTAATGCAACAGGTAGTAATTATCCAGACCCTTGGTACACTGGAGAAGTCTCGTTCACTGATCAGATTTGGCAGATAGATGTGGTAGGTGGAACTACAAGTATGATTCTAGATCCAGGGCAAGAGCCTAGTGGGGAAGCTATAGATGGAATTAAGTTATCGCTGGATGATGGAGGTAATTATCTATTTTTTGTAAATAAAAAGGACTCTTCGCTCTGGGAGTTGAATCTAAAGTAAAGATGGGGTTAGATAGCACCGATGTATTTAATAATTACTCGGCGGTCCCGCCCGAAACCAGTGGACTCGGTTTTGAGGTCAGTAGCATCAGAGAGAAATTCATGGATGATGCGGCGCTCGAAGGCTGACATTGGATCAACCTCTACACTTGATTTGAAATACCGGGCGCGCTCGGCCATCATGTGGGCAACTGCACGGACATTTTCCACTCTCTTTTTTTGGAAACCATTTATATCTATAAGGAAGGATGCCTCTGGCAGAATTGCTCCATCTGTGGCGGGCGATTTAGATTCAATAATTTTACGCACGAGGTGGTTAAGGGCCAGTAGGGCCTCACCATCGCGAAGAGTAAAAAAATGCGGCTCGCTTACTTCCACACTGTACCAGGTATTAGTTGGGCCGTCTTCAGTAATAACAACATCTTTCACTGAGAGGGTTGTTTTTTCTATTAATTCCTTTATTAAATTTTGAATTTCTGCCTTTTTCATATCTATTTTATAACCTTTGCTTCTTCAATTAACACCGTCCTCTCTGTTTTATTCACGTAAATTTGTTGACCTATAGCAAAAAGGTTACTAGTAATTAAATATAATGCAACCGCTCCGGAATATTTATAGGCAATGAAGACTATAAGGAGGGGGAGGATGTATTTCATTTGCATACTCATGCTTTTAGTAAGACTGGCCTGGAATGAGTCCATAGATACTCCAGTTGGGACGGGGGGCTTGGGCATAAAATGTGCTTGGAAATATTGAGACACTCCAGCGAGGATTGCTAAGACAATACTTGTTTTAGTTAGATCAACAAATCCTAGGAAAAGCATATTGACGTGCTCGGGCGCATGAATAAAAGAATATAGCATTGAGCTATCAAAATTAATTCCTTTAATAAAAACCCGGTATAGCGCGATGAGCACAAAGATGGTCGGGATAATTACTAAGCATCCTGAAAGGGGGTTAGTTTTATGTTTTTTATAAAGCTCAAAGGTTTGCTTGGCTTGTTCTTCTTTTGAAGCGCCACTAGCCTTTATTTTATTAAGCTCGGGCGTTAGGATGTTCATTGCCGCCTGGTTTCGGATCTGGCGCTCAGTGAGGGGAAAGAGGATGAGTTTAACGATAATAGTGAGTAAAATAACGGCAATTCCAATGTCTCCCCCTGGAATTACAGATACTAAGAAGGCCAATCCGTTGAGTAAGGGCTTATATAAAATGAGGTTCCAAAGAAAAGATAGCATTTCCTCATTCTATATGAAAATAAGGGAAAACGCTAGAATTTAAGAATTATGGGACAGGGTCAAAGTGATTTTTTTGCCAAGGGTGGCAGCGCAAGATACGAAGAAATCCCAAGGAACTTCCTTTAAGTACTCCATATTTTTTTAAAGATTGTTTAGTGTATTCCGAGCAGGTGGGATAAAATTGACATCTACCTCCAAAAACTGCCGAGATGTATTTCTGGTAAAGATCAATTAATTTTATTAAGTATAGTCTTAATTTCATTTTCGATTTCGGAAATGTTGCTTTGTGGGGTTTTAAAAACTAGTGTGCCCTGGATTCCAAGAGGGAAGCGGCTTAAATACTTTTCTAGCGCTTTGTAGCCACGGCGACGCAATGAATTACGCTTTACTGCACTTCCCGCAATGCTTTTTGGAGCAATAAAGGAAATTTGTGGTTTGCTGGGGCTATTATTTAGAAGAAATTTAAAGCTTAGGTTGGTTGAATTAACAAAACGCCCTCTTTTAAAAATTTCGTCTACAACTTTAGTATTTGCTCTGTTTTTTTTGGGAAGCATAAATTCTCCCAAGGGAGATTATACTGAGAGTTTGGCTCGGCCTTTTCTCCTTCGGCGTAGGAGCACTTTTTTACCAGTTTTACTTCTAGAGCGCACTAAAAACCCGTGAGAACGGGCTCTTTTTCGCTTTTTAGGTTGATATGTAAATGACATATTCATAGCATACTAGAAAACTTGGTTTAAGTCAAAGAAGAAAAATGAGTAAAGAAATTGGGTTGAATACTTATCAACAGATTATCAACACGGTTAATAAGTTTTAGCAATTTGATTTTTACCGATAGGGAGTATAATGTGAAACTATGAATGTGGAACAACTGTGGAAGAACTGTTTAGTTGAAATTGAAGGTGGACTCTCAAAAGCCAACTTCAGTACCTGGTTTAAAAACACATCTATTCTAAAGGAGGACACTGGTATAATTTACATTGGGGTGCCAAATGAGTTCGTTCGTGACTGGTTACGCAACAAATACCACAAGCTCATCACTAAAACTATTGCCGACGCTTACGAAAACATGCGTGCGGTAGAGTATATTATTACTAAAATAGAGGCTGAAAAGCATGAATTACCCCCTGGCACTAACAATGAGGTCTATGTAAACAAGGAATTACCTTTAAAAGACCTGTATATCAACCAGGAGGACAATTTAAACCCTCGTTACCACTTCAAGTCCTTTATCGTGGGTACTTTTAATGAGCTTGCGTATGCCGCATCCCAAGCTATCATCGACAGCCCTGGGACTAAGTACAATCCTTTCTTCGTTTACGGTGGCACTGGCCTCGGTAAGACTCATTTGATTCAGGCAGTTGGTAATGCAATAAAGGATAAGTATCCAAACAAGAAAGTTCATTATATGACCTTAGAAAAGTTCGCTACCGACTTTATCAATGCCATTCAAAACAATAAAGCTAACACTTTTAAAGAAAAATACCGCAAATACGACCTCTTGATCATTGATGATATCCAATTTATTGGGAAAATGGAGAAGATTCAGGAAGAACTTTTCCACACATTTAACACTTTTCACGAAAACAATAAGCAAATCATCTTCTCGAGTGATAAACACCCTAATTACATCCCAGAGTTAGCCGATCGGCTAAAGTCTCGATTTTCTGCGGGGATGATTGTGGATATCTCTGAGCCTGAGTATGAGTCCCGCCTAGCGATACTTAAGGTTAAGCTACGGGAGTTAAATATCGATTTAGACCCTGAAATTGTTGATTATATTGCTTCAACAGTGGATGGTAACGTGCGAGAGTTAGAGGGGAGTCTAAACACCATTGTTCTACAATATCGTTTAAAGAATAGACCCCTGCCACTTACTGAAGTAAAAAATTTACTTAAGAATAATTTACGTCCGAAGAAAAATATCGCAATAAAGGATGTAGTTAAGATCGTAAGCGGTTACTATAAGCTTGAGGAAACTTCTATTTATGAAAAAACTAGAAGGAAAGAGATAGTTAAGGCTCGCCAAGTGGTAATGTACCTACTTCGGGAGGATTTTAATGTATCTTATCCACTTATTGGGCAAAAGATAGGTGGGAAAGATCATACAACCGTCATCCATTCTTGTTTAAAAATAAAAACTGATCTGAAAAACGACCCACAACTTTTACAAGAATTAGAACAGATAAGAGTTATGTTTAAGTAACCTAAAGTTATCCCTGTGAAATCAAAAATTTTTAAAGCAAAAAACCTTTATAAATAAAAGTAAAACAGATTTATCCACTTACACACACACCTAATAGTACTAATAGATTAAATATATAAACTATAAACATATTATGAAGTTGGAATGTGAAATAGAAAAAATTAAAAACGGTTTCTCTCAAGCTGAAAGAATTACAGGTAAGAACTTAACACTACCAGTTCTAAATTCAATTCTTTTAATAGCTTCTAATAAATCACTGAAATTGAGAGCTACAAACTTGAGCCTTGGAGTTGAGATAGAAATACCAGCTAAGATAGAAAAAGAGGGAATAGTGGCAATATCTGGGTCAGTACTTTCTGGAATTTTTTCAAATGTTGCCGAGGGAGGCACTGTAAAACTAGAAGATAGTGATGGGAATCTAGTTGTTAAAACAAAAAAGAGTAATATAAAACTCAAAGGCCAACCCCACGATGATTTTCCCACCATCCCCACCGTGACTGGTAAAACCATTGAAATAGAAGCTAAAAAGCTCGTAGACGGGATTAAATCCGTTTATTATAGTTCCTCACCTTCAGATATTAAGCCTGAAATTTCAAGTGTTTATATATATACCAACGAAGATAACTTAGTGTTTGTTTCTACAGATTCTTTTCGACTTGCGGAGAAAAAAATAAAAACCAAAAAACAAGAAGAAGTTCCAGGGATATTAATTCCATTTAAAAATATACCCGAAATTCTAAGAATCTTCGGAGAAATTTCAGGTAATATTAAAGTTTGTTTTAATAAAAACCAAATCTCTTTTTCTGGAGAGAATATTTATCTAACATCTAGGGTAATAGATGGAATTTTTCCAGACTATCGCCAGATCGTTCCAAAAGAAAGTACTACTGAGGTTGTGCTTTTAAAACAAGATTTACTAAATGCACTAAAACTCTCGAATATTTTTTCCGATAAATTTAACCAAGTTAATTTAACTGTAAATCCAAAAGAAAAACTTTTTGAACTTTCTTCCGCCAACAACGACATCGGAGAAAACAAAACTTACTTAGACGCTGCCATAAAAGGGGAGGCTATCGAGCTTGGGTTTAATTATCGATACTTTTTAGACTGTTTTCAGTCAATCAATTCTGATAGTATCTCCATTAAACTAAACGGCGCCTCTAAA
Source organism: Patescibacteria group bacterium (assembly GCA_040388575.1). Lineage (GTDB taxonomy): Bacteria > Patescibacteriota > Minisyncoccia > Phycocordibacterales > UBA9973 > UBA9973. The sequence goes on from JAZKBO010000001.1 coordinate 50,409, forward strand.
CCCATACTAATATCACCAGTTGGTGACAACTCCTTTACTTACCTCATAATGCCGATGAATAGATAAAGATGATTGAAATCAAGGATTTACTTCTTCGATTTTCCAACCTACTTCTCTCAGAAGAGATTAAAAAGGAATCCATCCGCCAGATTATCTCCGATGCGATCGGCTCCCCAATAAGCCTCAAAGATATCAAAATAAAAACCAATACGGTTTATTTAAACATTAAACCAATATACAAAAACGAAATCCTTAGGAAGAAAGATAAAATCTCTGCCAGCCTAGAGGCTTCCCTGGGCCAGCACTTTCCAAAGAATATAAGGTAATTAATTTTTTACCTTAAAAGTAGAGTCAACCTCTCCGCGATTAAATGCAGAATCATAGAAAATTATTTTCAAATCATTTTCACTTTTTAAGTTATCTAATTCACTCGGAACGAAGGAAAAGTTGAATGGAGCTTGAGAGGTGCCCAGGTACACATCGTTAACAAATATCTCAATCTTCTGTAGCGGATATGGGCCAAAACTCGATATATTTAAAGATATTTTGTCATTTGGATTATATACCGTGTTCTCATTAGGCTCTATTATAGACACAGATGGACTGGAACTATTTGTGTGGACATCATCTAATGAAGTAGGTTTATCAGCCTCAGTCACAACAGGGTATTTATACTTATTTTGAGCCCACCAGTTTTGGATTGGCACTTCCCAGTGCTGGAACTGCACATTGTCTTCGGGGTTGCTTGGTGGGGGGCCAGTAATATCACTTCTATCTACCCAATATAAAATAGAATGAACATTGGTTATCACTTTTTCCTCCCTAGTTTCTTTAGGAGTGTTTTCCGTTGCTAGCTTGCCCGAAATTTTATCAATAAAGAAGTTGTCATTACCTTGCCAGTAGCCACGCAGCACTGGCTTCACTGTAGTTGGGTCCACTTCCAAGTTTGGTGCTTCAAATTGTTCATTCGGCATTATTTTAAGAGCCTCATTCATAAATTTATTCCAAATCGGGCCAGCAACCGCCGAACCTCCCTTTTTCATTGGCACATTGTCATTGTTTCCTGCCCAAACTCCAACTGCGATGGATGGTGTGTAGCCGATAGTCCACGCATCTTTATTATTATTTGTAGTTCCAGTTTTTACTGCCACGTCCTTACCAGGAATATTAAGAACTGAATTAGCGCCGAAGGTCGGGGTGCGGGCAACATTATCGGACAAAATATCGGAAATAGTTAGTGCAGTATTTTTAGGTAATACTTCCTTAGTATCAGGTGTATATTCTTCCAATAAATTTCCACTCGCGTCTTCAACTTTCAGAATTCCAGTATAAGGATTTTTTACACCACTATTTGCAAATACACTGTAAGCCGACGTCATATCAAGTAAGGATACTTCACCACCTCCGATAACCAATGTAAGGCCGTATCTACTAGTGTCGGTTAAAGTGGTGATACCCATCTCTTCTGCAGTGCGCAGAGCATCCCCGAGCCCTACTAGATAGAAAAGTTTGACCGCCGGGATGTTGATCGATTGAGCCAGCGCATCCCGTAGCTTCATTGGCCCACGGAAGAGCCCATCATAATCATCCGGCTTGTAACAGTCAGCTTGGTTGTGTCCAGGTAGAGCCTTGCCATAAGGGTCACAGGTGCTCTGAAATTCAGTTGGTAGGTCAAAGAGTACTGTATCAGGGGTAAAGCCCTTGTTGAAGGCGGTAGCGTAAATAAAGGGCTTAAAGGAAGAGCCTGGCTGACGGGATGCGGTGGCGACGTTGAAGTTACCATCTATATTTTTATCGAAATAGTCTCGTGAGCCCACCATAGTTAAGATTTGCCCAGTTTTCGGATCAATGGCAACCAGGGCTGCGTTTTTACCATTCCAATCCTTTTCATTTTGTAGGGCTCCGGCCTTAACTATCTCCTCACCCTTGCCTTGCAGGTCGGCGTCGAGGGTGGTGGTGACTTTTAAACCACCATTTTCCACCATCTCTGCGCCATATTTTTGCTCTAAGTAGTCCTTAATAAAAAATACAAAGTGAGGGGCGATAATACCTTGGGTTGCCTGCGGCATGAAGGCCACTTGTTCACTTTTAGCTTGGTCATACTCTTCTTGGCCGATAAATTTCAGGTCTAGCATTCTCTTTAGTACTAAATTTTTTCTTTCTTCTAATTTGTCTCTATTTTTTCCATACGGCGACAAAGTAGTAGGGGACTGTGGGATAGCGGCTAGATATGCAGCTTCAGCTAAAGATAAATCTACCGCCTTTTTACCAAAGTACATTTTACTCGCTTCCTCAATGCCGTAAACATTGCCTCCATAAGGTGCTTCATTCAAATAATATTCGAGGATTTTATCTTTTGGCATGGAGCGGTCTACCTTTATTGCCAAAACCCACTCCTTGATTTTTCTAGTGTAAGTTTTCTTTTGAGTTAGGAGTGTATTTTTGACTAATTGTTGGGTGATAGTGGAGCCGCCTTGAGTTTGACTACCACCAATTATGTTAGACAACACTGCGCGGATAATAGAGGTAACTCTGATGCCCCCGTGATTATAAAATTCCGAGTCCTCAATGGCTACAGTCGCGTTTTTAATATTCGGACTCATTTGATCGAATGTTATGTAGGTCCTGCGAATATCCTGATGAATGTCGTATAAAAGAACATCCCCAGTGCGGTCATATATTTTTGTAGAGTTAACCACCTTACGGTTTTCAAAAGAGTGAAAGTCAGGAATTGTAAGAGAAGAAACCCAAACAGCGGCCAAACCAACGAAAATTATAAAAACCCCAGCGCAAAAGAAGAGAGCATTCTTCCAGAAGTGATTACTGCCTCTGATCTTTTTAATGATTTTAAATACCCATTTGTCGAATATTTCGCTTGTTGCCTTGAATTTTAACCATATTTCTTGAATCATAGATAGAACGCTAATTATAGCAAAAAACGAGCTTTTATGTAATAATTTCGGGTATGGATAAGATAGAAGAGCTGCTAACTCGCGGAGTAGATAAAATTTACCCCTCTAAGGAGGCACTAGAGGAATTGCTGCGATCTGGTAAAAAATTAAAGTTATACCAAGGCTTTGACCCTACGGGCGACAAACTACATATAGGGCATATGGTAGGTCTACGTAAACACAGACAATGGCAAGATCTAGGCCATGAGGTTATTTTCCTTATCGGCGATGGCACGGGTGAAGCAGGTGACCCAACCGGCAAAAAGAAAACCAGAGAAAAATTCTTCACTAGTGAAGAGTTGCGCGCCAACGCAAAAGATTACCTTACTCAAGCTTCCAAGGTTGTACGTTTTGACGGGGCTAATCCAATTAAAATAATGTACAACGGAGAATGGTTAAATAAATTAACCAAGACCGAAATTTTAAATATTGCGGAACATTTTTCAGTACAGCAATTGATTGAGAGGGATATGTTTCAAGAACGTTTAAAGGCAGGTGAATCCATAAACCTTCGAGAATTCTTATATCCTTTACTTCAGGCTTATGACTCTGTGGTGTTGGAAGTAGACCTAGAGTTGGGGGGATCCGACCAGACATTTAATATGTTGGCCGGACGTATGCTAGCCCGCGCGATGAAAGGCAAAGAAAAATTAGTTATGACCACCCCACTCCTTTCTGACTCTAAAGGAGTAAAAATAGGTAAAAGTGAAAATAATGTAATTGGTTTAACGGATCAAGCTCCTGACTTGTTCGGTAAAATAATGTCTCTAAGTGACGATGTTATTATCCCAATGTTTGAATATTTAACAGATGTACCGATGGCTGAGGTTAAATCCTTTAATCTTAAGAAGGATGCCATGAGCCTAAAAAAGAAAGTCGCTCATCTTATTGTCGCACAGCTTCACGATGAAAAATCGGCCCAGGAAGCAGAAGATAACTTCAGTAACACTTTTCAAAAAGGAAAAATACCGGAAGTTATGGCTGAACTTGGGGGGAATAGTGAGAGCTTAATGGATATTTTAGTAAAAACTAAAAGTCTATCTTCTAAGAGTGAATATCGCCGCTTAGTAAAAGAAGGTGCAGTCACTGATTTGGAATCTGATGAAAAAATATCTGACCCTGATTTTATTCCCAAAGAAGGACAAAGCTTTAAGATAGGTAAAAAAACATTTATTAAAATAATCTAACTAAACAAAACACCCCGAGCGGGGTGTTTTGTTTAGTGGTCTTTGTCGGGGTCGTCGTCGGTATCCTCATCAAATCTAAAGTCATTGATGGCACCCTCCTCTAAGGGTTCCAGTAATTCATCATCACCGTCGCCCTCTACTTTAAACCCTGCATCGTCATCGTCGTAACTCATTTAAAATAAAAGTTAATTTATAAGTTTTGCTAACTTTTACTTTGTAGCAAAATCTAAAAAGCTTAGCAAGATAATGTGTGGATAACTCTAGAAAGCTTACTGCCGTAGGTGGGCGAAGGCGGTAATAGCAATAGCGATAGCATCTAATTCATCGTCGGAGGCCTTGGATTCATCGATATCTACTAGCATTTTAACCATCCTATTTATCTGTTTTTTATCCGAGCGACCGTAGCCAGTGGTGGCTATCTTTATCTGGGGAGGGGAAGCTTCAAAAACTTGAAGGCCTGCTTGTTTTGCTTCATATATAACCACCCCACGAGCTTCCGCCACATGCATTACTGTCTTTTGGTTGGTATTTAAAAATAATGTCTCAATAGATAGTACTTCCGGTTTGTATTTTTTAATTATTTTTTTAACTTCATCTCCAATCAAACATAACCTATCCGCAAATTCTAACTTTGCTGACGTTTTAAAACACTGTGAAAATATTACTTGCTCTTTTTTATCCCCCTTTTCTTTTTCTAATACCGCCACCCCCAATCGCTCAAACCCGGGGTCAATTCCTAAAATTCTCATACCCAAAGTTTAACACTTTTAATCACACTTAATTATCCACAAGGCTTATTGCCATTCAATATTACTTGTAATACCATATAAATGACGCAGCTCCTTGGTAAAGTAAGTGCTCCATTCACCCGAATCCCGGGAGGCTGCGTCACAACGAGGTGACGAATGACCCGAACGACCACGGCCACGCGCGGAGCTCCGAAGATGGCGGCCAGCTCCACCCATGCGAATGCGAACCAGGTCCGGCAGGCGAAGCAGGGCGGCGGCACGAACGAGGCGACGGGCACCACGAAGGCGGCGTAGCCAAGCCGGGGCGGGGGAGGCCATCGGGCTTCCCCTCGCCTCGGCGAGGTACAGTATTCTTCCTGTCTGAAGAAAATCGCTGATTAATTTCAGCACTTAGGGTCGCAAGTTGATCCTTTCACTGTAAAGTGTCCTTGCGGCCCTTTTCAATTGTCTTTTTGTGCCTTTTTATAAAAGTTTATCTTGCTTGTCACTAGTCTTCATTCCTAAATGCGCGTAGGCTTTCTTAGTAGCTACTCGCCCGCGGGCGGTGCGCTCGAGAAGGCCGAGCTGGATTAAGTAGGGTTCAATAACTTCCTCAATTGTTGCCTCCTCTTCCGACATCGCCGCGCCTATTGTTTTCAAGCCTACCGGTCCACCTTCGAATTTTTTAATAAGTACTTCTAAAAATTTTCTATCCGATGCGTTAAGCCCAATATCATCCACTGAAAGCATCTCTAAGGCCTCTTGCACTGTCTTTTGATCCAAACTTTTTTTATTTACTTGCGCAAAGTCACGCACACGCTTCAAGAAATAGTTGGCAGTGCGCGGAGTAAAGCGGCTGCGCTTAGCAATTTCTTGCAGCGCCCCTTGATCTAATTTTATTTCTAAAAGTTTACTGGACCTATCTACAATTTTTGCGATCTCATCATCGGAATAAAATTCTAAACGGAAAACCCCACCAGAGAATCGCGAGCGAAGAGGGGAGGAGATAAGTGCCACTCGAGTTGTAGCTGCGATTAATGTAAAAGGTGGCAGGTCGAGCTGAATAGTACGAGCGGAGGGGCCCTTGCCGATAATAATGTCGAGCACACCGGATTCCATCGCCGGATACAATATTTCCTCCACCATTTTATTGAGGCGGTGGATCTCATCTATAAAAAGGATGTCGCCAGAGGCAAGGTTGGTAAGTATAGAGGCCAAGTCACCCACTTTTTCTATTGCAGGACCCGAAGTTATCTTCATTTGGCGCCCAGTTTCCTTGGCTATTAGGTGCGCTAACGTGGTCTTGCCAAGCCCAGGCGGCCCATAGAAGAGGATGTGCTCTGGGATGTGTTTACGCTCCTCGGCAGCCCTAAGGAGGATTTTAACGTTGTCTTTTATGTGTTTTTGGCCAATATACTCATCCCAGCGGGTAGGGCGCAGGGTTTGGTCTAGAAAGGCTTCATCCATTGGTTCTTTTGGTTTTTTTGTTTTTTCGCTTGACATCAGCTTTATATTATGCTATACTAGCAAAGTAAGGGATTTATCAACATGCTATCAACATAGCTATGCACATTATAGCATTTGCTGATATTGGCATCATAGTATACTTCCTTAGTAAGTTCTTTGAGGAGTTTTTTTAAGAAGGCATTAATCTCTAAGCAATCAGCCACCGGTTATACGGATTTGCATAGGACGTTCTGGTTACTTTAATTAGTTTACTGGAGCTATCCTCTAATAATTTGTTACTCTTGGGGCCTAGCCCCGAAAGGATTGTTTAGAGATTAGTGCTTTTTTTATTTAAGTAACACTAACTATTCTTCGATTAGATCTACCGCACCTTGAACCTCGTCAAAGGAGGTAATACCACCTAGAATTTTTATTAGGCCATCTTGGCGCATAGAGAGTATGCCTTGAGTCTTGGCAACTTTTTTAATTTCACGCTCACTTGGATTCTCTAGAATTATTTTTTCAATATTTTCGTCAGTTTGGATAGCTTCGAAGATTCCTATTTGTCCGGAGTAGCCAGTCATATTACATTTCTCACAACCAACAGGGAAGAAGAGCTTCGCAGGCACTTCATGAAGATTAAACTTAGCTAAATCTTTACCCTCTTCCTTCATTCCTGTCACAATAGCTTGCAGTATTTTAATTTCAGATCCTCCTGGCTCCTTTTCAGTTTTACATTCTTTACACAAACGGCGCACGAGTCGCTGAGCCATTGATAGGGATAACGCGGAACCCATTATTTTAGGATTAACACCAAGGTCAATCAAGCGGGGGATGACGCCAGCAGCGTTGTTAGTGTGGAGGGTGGAGAAGACCATGTGGCCAGTGAGTGCTGACTGCACTGCAATCTCTGCAGTGTCATTGTCACGGATTTCACCCACCATTATCACATCCGGGTCCTGGCGCAGCGCCGAGCGTAGTCCTTCCGGAAAAGTGTAGCCTTTATTAAGGTTAACTTGGGTTTGGGTTATGCCAGGCAGGTGGTACTCAACAGGGTCCTCAATGGTAATGATGTTAATCTCGGTAGAATAAATTTTACGCAAGAATGCGTATAAAGTCGTAGTCTTACCGGAGCCAGTGGGGCCGGTTACTAGGATAAGACCATTCGGCTTCTTTATTTCTTTTTCAATAAGGCTAAATAGGTACGGCTCTATTCCAAGCTGTTCAATAGGTACTTGAATAGATTTAGGGTCAAGTATACGCATAACCATAGACTCACCATATGTACCAGGGATGAGTGAGGTACGCACATTTATCTCTTCATCACCCTCCGTAATACTAAAGCGTCCATCTTGGGAAGTTTTAGAAGTAAGTTTCATGCCAGAGAGGAGCTTGATGCGAGAGTTTAGAAGATGATAAATATCCATACCAAAAAATCCTACATCTTGGAGGATACCGTCTAGGCGCAAGCGCAACTTACCTTGCTCCTTTTCTGGTTCGATATGAATGTCGGAAGCTTTAATAGCAATTGCGCCTGCTAAAATAACTTCAAGCAAGCGAGTAATTTTATGAATTTTGTTTTCCTTCAATACTTCAGTCATTAAATTACTGATGTCTTGCATCTTATGAATATCTTTGGCTGTGTTTCTTAAAATTTCTACCGAAATATCCACCCCACCTACCTGTGAGCTTTCCGCCATGGAGAGTTCTTGATAGCGCTCCCATACTTTTTCGAGGGAGGCGAGAGATGCCATATAAAAAGTAGGTAATAAATTCTTTCGCTCCAACATTTCTTTAATTTTTGCAAAAAGGTCATCTTGGGGGGAGCGCACCGCGATTAAAATATTTTTACCAGAGAGTTTAAAAGGAGCCACTTTCATAGCTCGCGCATCATCCTCTGGGATTGCCCTTAGGGCTTCGTTATCCACCACATAATGATAGAGGTTAATATAAGGGAGGCCGTATTTAGAAGTTGCTAAAGTTTCTACCAATTGTTCCTCTTCAGTTTTATGTAGTTCATCCAGCTCCTTATTCTGCTTTTCTTCGTCGAAGTCTGCCATCGGATTAAATTATATCTTAAATGGTATAATTTCCATAATGAAAAAGAATGATAAAAAGAGCTCGCAGACGCTGGTTTTGCTGGATGCGCATGCCATAATTCACCGCGCATACCATGCCTTGCCGGACTTCATGTCATCTCGCGGGGAGCCTACCGGGGCCCTGTATGGACTTTCGAGTATGTTGATGAAGATTATCCCAGAGCTAAAACCGGATTACATAGTGGCTTGTTATGATTTGCCGGGGAAAACCTTTCGGCATGAGGCCTATGATGATTATAAGGCTGGCCGAGCTAAGACGGATGAAGCCCTCATAGCTCAATTGAAAAAGTCTAGGCAGATTTTCGAGGCTTTTAATATACCCATTTACGACGCTCCCGGATTTGAAGCGGATGACGTGCTCGGCACCATTGTAGAAAAATTAAAAAAAGATAAAACCAAAAATATTATCATCGCCTCGGGAGACATGGACACCATGCAGCTGGTAGATGATAAAAAAGTGCAGATATATACATTGAAAAAGGGGATTACAGACACCATTTTATATGATGAGGACAAAGTAGTAGAGAGGTTTGGCTTTAAGCCATTACTTTTGCCAGACTATAAAGGCTTGCGTGGAGACCCGTCTGACAACATTATTGGTATTAAGGGCATAGGTGAAAAAACTGCCACTACGCTCATTACCCAATTTGGCACCATTGAGGAAATTTATAAAAAAATTAAGAAGGAACCGGAAAGTTTTGCTAAAGCAGGGTTAAGCCCACGACTAATTGAGCTTATTAAAAATAATGAAGAAGAGGCTATTTTTTCCAAAACTCTAGCAAAAATACGACGTGATGCGCCAGTAGACTTCAAAATACCAGACAAAACATTCTGGGAAGCCGCCGATCTTAAAAAAATTGAAAAGATGTTTGCAGATTTTGAATTTCGATCCCTCTTTACTCGCTTGAAAAACTTTTTCGGCAAAGGCGAGAAGCAAAACCCGGGAGCGAATTTAGCAGAATTTTCTCAGGTCCTCGGATCTCCGGGGCCCCACACCCCGGCCAGACCGTTCCAAAATTCTCTAAATTCGCTCCCGGAAAAAAAAGTTGACGCTACTAAACTTCAAGAAGCGAGTATCGCCTTGTGGCTTATTAATTCCGACATAGCCAACCCGACATTGGAGGATATTTTTCTTTTTTCTAGAACTGAAGTATTCGAAGATGCGTACGAATTTATTTTTAAAAAGTTAAAGGAGAATAACTTAACCCTGGTATATGAAGAAATAGAAAAACCAATAATGCCTGTGGTGGAGGCAATGCAGGACTACGGAGTTTTGATTGATCAAAAATATTTTGAAAAACTATCTACAGAATATCATAAAGAGCTGGACCTACTAACGGCTAAGATTTATAAAATGGCGGGAACGGAGTTCAATATCAACTCGCCCAAGCAATTAGGGGAGGTGCTATTCGGCAAAATGGGCTTGAAAACTAAGAAGAAAGGAGCAAATGGGGCATTCTCGACCAAGATTTCAGTCTTAGAAGAGCTAGAAGAAGGCAACCCAATCATTAGTGAAATCATGGCTTACCGCGAGCTTCAAAAGTTACTTTCAACCTATATCGATGTCATCCCGAAGATGGTATCTCCCGATGGACGCTTGCATGCTAAGTTTATCCAAAATGGGTCTACTACCGGCAGATTTTCTTCCCAAGATCCGAATTTGCAAAATTTACCAATCAAAAGTGAACTCGGTAAAAGAATCCGCGGTGGGTTCGTGGCGGCAAAGGGCTATAAACTTTCAGCTTTTGATTACAGCCAGATTGAACTGCGAGTTGCGGCGATGCTCTCGGGTGATAAAAACATGACTCAAATTTTTAAAGATAGGAAGGACATTCATGCGGGTGTAGCCTCCCGCGTTTTCGGCGTGCCGATAGATAAAATAGATGCGGAAATGCGTCGTCAAGCAAAAGTTATAAACTTCGGTATCATTTATGGCATGGGCGTTACTGCACTGCGTAAAAACTTGGGTGGCACCCGTGAAGAAGCGCAAAAATTTTACGATAATTACTTCAATCAATTTTCTGGCGTTAGGGAATACATGGAAGAAGTTAAAAAGTTTGCAGTTGAGCATACATATACTGAGACGTTGTTTGGTAGGCGTAGATATTTCCCCAACATTCGATCCCGAATTCCATTCCTAAAAAATATGGCAGAGCGTACTGCTACTAATGCACCACTACAAGGTACCGCTGCGGATATTATCAAGCTGGCTATCAGATATGCCAATGAAGATATTATAAAAGCTGGGTTACAAGACAAGGTCCACCTCATACTTCAAATCCACGATGAGTTGGTATATGAAATAAAAGACGAGGCATTAAGTGAAGCTGACGCAATAATAAAAAAAGCCATGGAGGCTGTGTTGCAAAGCTCATATTTGCATTACAAAACCGATATTCCACTCATTGTTCACTCCGGTTCCGGCAATAATTTAGAGGAGGTAAAATAGTTAAATTATGCTACAATTAGGGCATGAATCCTGAAAGTGCAGAGGAAAACAAGCCGGGAGAGGATGCATTTACTATTCACCACGTATTGGCGCATTCTTACTTATTTTATTTCCTACTTTTCCTTTTCGGCACGATATTAGACTTTTTTATCCCTATAAGCCTCTTTAATAATCCTGTTTTTAGGCCGATTGGTTTTGTCATTCTAGTTTTAGCATCGCTTCTAATTATCTGGGCTCAAAGGACATCTATTGCTTTGAGAAAAATTGAAAAGATTAACAAAGAGGCCTTTTGCCGGGGGCCATATTGCTACACCAGGAGCCCAACCCATTGGGGCCTATTCCTATTAATGTTAGGTTTTAGCATTATTGCTAATGCAGGATTTGTGGCGATGTTTACTATCGTTGCTTTTGCGGTTACTAAATTCGTATTCCTGCGTAAAGAAGAAGCTATCCTGGCTGCTAAATATGGAACGCCCTACCTCGAATATAAAAAATTTGTAAAGTTCTAGCCAATGATTTACCTTTTTGCCGGAGACGATACCAAGAAGAAGCTTAGTAATTACGAAGATTTTATGAAATCTGTGCCGACTAGCACCGAAATTTTCTCCATCGGTCGCAATAATTTTAATAAGAATCAAATAGAGAGTTTATACAGCGGGTCAGGACTCTTTTTCAATAAAAGCGCCGCAATATTTGAAAGTATACTAGAGAGGGAAGAACATCGGGATTTTGTTATGGACAAGATGCTGCTGATGGGGGAGTCTACAAATAACTTTATTTTCCTGGAAAGTAAATTAAATAAACCTATCTTGGACTTATTTAAAAAGTCTCGCGCCCAAATAAATATATTTGAATTACCAAAAGAAAAGAAAGAAAAATTCGATAATTTTCTAGTGGCGAATGCTTTTGCGGCTAAAGACAAGCTGAATCTTTGGATATATTTCCGCCAAGCTACCGATCTAGGCGTAGCCATGGAAGAGTTAACCGGGGTAATCTTTTGGAAAATTAAAGATATGATCCTACGTAAGAACTTTAGTAAATTTACAGAAGAAGAATTAAAGAAATTTGCTGGCAAACTATCATACCTGCTACCTGAAGCTCGCAAGGAAGGCCGCGATGCAGAAGCAGCGATGGAACAATTTCTCCTGGAAGTTTTTTAAAAATCTGGTATTATGAGCAACACGCGCCCGTAGCTCAGTCGGTAGAGCAGATCCCTTTTAAGGATAAGGTCGTTGGTTCGATCCCAACCGGGCGCACATTGATTACCCTTGTTTTTTAAGCCAGTCAATCATTTTCTGGTATGTTGTTGGGCCAGTTTGGCCGTCGGCTTTGAGACCCACGGCTTTTTGAAATGCAATTACATTAGCCGTAGTAGACTTTCCAAAGTCGTTATCTACCTTATTTGAGGTTTTATTGTAAATATTGAAGAAGGTTTGTAAGGTTCCTACGCGAGTGCCTTGTGATTTTTCCTTCATTACCACTTTATCAGTAATGAGCTTTTGTAAATCATTTATTAAACTTTGGTATTTATAGGTAGTAGTGGTTTTAGCTGGCGTTGGGGAGGGAGTTGGCGCAGGCGCAGGAGTTGGGGCCACCACGGGAGTAGGTGTGGGTGCCGGAGGCTGGATAGCTGCCAATTGATCTTGCAGTTTCAAAACTTGATCTTTCAGAGTTTGGTTTTCTTCCTCCAGGGCCTTCTCTTTTTGCCTGGTGGCATGGATATCACCTGGTTCAATGCTGAGTACTGCCCAGTAGCCGACTAAGCCAATGATTGCCAGGGTTATTATGGAGAAAAGAATAAATTTTACATTAGCCATGGGTATATTATAGCAAAAAAACCAAAGAGGGGTATAATATAAGTATGTTCAAAATTTCCGAGCTTAATCGAACACTCCTGTTTATGCTCATTTTCACAGTAATTAGCTCAGCTATCGCGTTTCATATTATAGTTACCGGTTATAGTACTATTTTTGATCTAGCATCTGCTGCTCAATAAAGTCTTTCTCAATATTTCTTTTGATTGTGATAGGATAGGTAAATGGCCAGTATTTTTAGGGTTTTTAAATTACATAATCCATTTAAACCTGCTGGGGATCAACCCGCAGCTATTTCCAAGCTGATGGAGGGTTTAAATAAAGGTTTGCAAAAACAAACGTTGCTAGGCGCTACAGGTACCGGTAAGACTTTCACCATGGCTAATGTTATTGCGCAGCATGGTAAGCCTACGTTGGTAATAGCCCACAATAAAACTCTGGCCGCGCAGCTGGCACAAGAGTTCCGAGAATTTTTTCCAGATTCTGCAGTTCATTACTTCGTTTCTTACTATGACTACTATCAGCCAGAGGCCTACATGCCCGTTACGGATACTTATATTGAAAAGGATGCGCAGATAAATAAAGAAATCGACCGCCTGCGCCATGCTTCCACTCAAGCACTTCTTACACGCCCGGATGTTATCATCGTAGCTTCAGTTTCCTGTATTTATGGCTTGGGTTCACCGGAGGAGTATGAAAAAGTAAATTTAAAACTTGAAGTTGGGATGAAAATGGACCGCCTAACTCTAATGAAACGCTTGATTGAAATACGTTTCGAGCGCACTAATGCGGACCTTACCCCGGGTACCTTCCGCGCCATGGGCTCGCGAGTGGAATTTATGCCGGTATCGGAGACCATTACATACCAAATAGAAATGTTGGGTGGTACAATTTCAAAAATAAATAAAGTTGACCCAATTTCTTCCCACATTATCTCCGAGGAACAAAATATTTTTATTTTCCCCGCCAAACATTTTATAACCCAGGACTCATATTTAAAAACAGCGCTTGCGAACATAAAAAAAGAACTGTCAGCTCAATTAAAAAAGTTCGAAAAAGAAGGCAAGTTGCTGGAGGCAGAGAGAATTAAACGTCGCACCAATTACGACCTCGCCATGATTAAAGAAGTTGGCTATTGTAGTGGTATTGAAAATTATTCTCGTCATTTGTCAGGTAAAAAAGAGGGTGAACCACCAGAGACATTACTCTCATACTTTCCCCACAAGGCCGATGGTAGTGCAGATTTCTTAACTATCATTGATGAATCCCACGTTACCTTGCCGCAACTGCATGCCATGTATGCTGGCGACCAAGCCCGCAAAAATACCCTTGTGGAATACGGCTTCCGCCTACCATCTGCCAAAGACAACCGGCCTCTTAAATATGAGGAATTTAGTGCACGTGTAGGCCAGGTTATTTACACTAGTGCTACTCCTGGGGATGACGAAAGGGAAGAAAAGATAGTAGAGCAAATAATCCGCCCGACAGGATTAGTGGACCCACAGACTATTGTGCGTGGGGTCAGTGAAACAGGGGAGTATAAGGGCCAGATTACGGATTTTATTAGTGAAACAGAAAAAACTATAAAAAATGGCTGGAGAGTTCTAGCTACAACGCTGACAAAAAAGATGGCAGAAGACCTGACAACGTATTTAAAAGACAAGAAAATTAAAGCGGAGTATTTACATAGTGATATTAAAACAATTGAAAGAATTCAAATTCTAACTCAGTTCAGGAAAGGTAAATTTGATGTGTTGGTGGGGGTGAACTTGCTCCGTGAAGGCTTGGATTTACCGGAAGTTGCACTTATCGGGATACTGGATGCAGACAAGGAAGGCTTTCTGCGTTCGGAAACATCCCTCATTCAAACCATCGGCCGTGCAGCACGCAATAGTGAAGGTAAAGTCATCCTTTATGCGGACAGCATTACTGGCTCGATGGAACGGGCCCTGAAGGAGACGACTCGCCGCCGCAATATCCAGCTGGCATACAACAAAGAGCATGGTATTACTCCCAAAACAATTGCTAAAAAGATTCATGATATTACCGAGGAGCTTGAGAGTGAGCATGGTAAAGCCGTAAATGCGGAATTAACTTTGGACCTGGAAGTATTCCGCCGGGCGTATAAAAAAGAAAAAGCTAAACCTTTCAAGCCCGTTGGGCTAGGGGAGAGCCACTTCTCTGACGAAGAGATCGAGGTGATGATGTATGAGAAGATAATAAAAATGAAGGAAAAAGAAATGAATAAAGCTGTCAAAGAACTCGACTTCGAAACCGCCGCTATTTTAAGGGATGAAATAATTGTGCTTAAAACAAAGACAGAGCACAAAGTTTGACTAAATCCTTAAAAGTTGTAGATTTCTTTGTGAAGGGAACATGGAGGGAACATGGACAAAAGCTTGAAACCACTCATGTACGTCGGCCTGGCGTTTCTACTCTCGATAGCGACGCTTGCTGTCGGAGCTGACTACGTTGACAGGAATCGGGATTACAGCCCCGAGATCGCAATTGCTCGCACGCTCATCGAAGGCGGCACCGTGTCGGGGGAATTTAATGGCTTCCGACAGACTGCCTGCTCAGGCGACAGCATCACGAAGTTCTTTCTGAAACAGGCCGCGGCAGATGGTCTTGACCCAGAAAAGATTAAACGTCTTTGCAAAGAGACGGAAATGATCTGGCCTGGAGCGAGGCGCTAGTTTGTGCTTGGGGCGAGAACAATAGTCTCGGAAAGGGAAGAGCTCGACTCGCCCCGCCGAGACTTTTCCATTTTATATATGATTTTAAATATTTGACAAAAGGGTTTAAAAGTGCTAGAATTCTAAATAGATTTTGAAATAAAAATGGTCTAGGAGGCCACCGTAGATGGCTAAAACAGCACTGATGATGACCGGAGCGGGCTCGTTCAGCCATGCCCTTGGCGCAATGCTAAAGGTAAACGGCTGGAAGATCCTTGCCTCCTCGGGCACAACTCTCTTCTTGCGTGAGCAGAGTGTAGAGGCAGCCGATGTATATGACGGCAAGGCGAAAGGCACTGGCGAGCGCGAGCTCGCAGCCTGTGACATCGCCAAGGCGATTCTCGGCGACAAAGCCGAGCTCACCAAGCTCGGCGTCGACTCGATCGATCTCGTGGCGGTGACTCTCACTCGTCGCGTCGATCACTCCATCGACTTTGGAGGAACCACCATCTTGCTCGCTGCTCTACATGGCGGGAAGATGGTGGTTAATGAAGACACGGAGCACGCAGCAATACTGACCTGCTTACGTGAAGAAATGACCCCTTTTGTACGAGTCAATCTCCACATCGAAGCCCGCAAACAACTCGCCAACCACTGCTGACCTAAGCCACCCCAGCTCAACCATCCCGCCCAGCGACGCCCACGTCAGCTGGGCGTCGCTATTTCTGTAAATAATAAAAATAGAGTCTTTAAAAATACTTTAATATAAAAAGAGAAAGACGGCAGGAAGTGATGCGCGCCTGCGCGTTCTTCTCTGCCGTCGCTTGCTGTTTCGAACAGGCGCCATCATTCGTTCGTGAAGAGCTCCTTACAAACCTGCTCGAGTACAGGATTGATCTTTGCGAGCGCCGCCGAAACTTGTTCCTTTGCCGCCGCGGGCGCCGGAATCGTGCCTCGAGAGTAACCCATTTCCATCCGATAGACCATGTCCTGAATGGGGAACAAGACTCCTGTGGAGACGTCGGCCATTTCTACTTTGGGCTCAAGCTTGAGAAAGGCCGTCCCTGAGTGAGTAAACACGGAGCGTAAGACGCCTGTGACCAGATCACGAAGTGCCAGGTTGGCTTCTTCAGGTGACATTTTCATTTTGAGTTCTCCTGTTGACTTCCGGGCTTACATTACCACTTTTTAGAAATTCGTCAATTTGGAAATTTTGTGATACAATATAGATAATTAAATATTGATACACACCCCAATAGAAGCAGGCGGGGTGTAATTGTGTTGTATAGTGAAAAACCATGAAAAAGCAAGAAAATATAGATAAAATAACGATAAAGGGAGCCAGAACGCACAACCTAAAGAATGTGGATGTGGAAATGCCACGCAATAAAATGATTGCGATTACGGGCGTTTCAGGGAGTGGCAAAAGCTCACTCGCTTTTGATACAATTTTCGCCGAAGGGCAACGCAGATATGTAGAGTCGCTATCTTCTTACGCACGCCAATTTCTAAACCAAATGCCTAAGCCGGATGTGGATGAAATAACTGGCCTCTCACCAGCAATTTCTATCGATCAAAAATCTCGCTCCAATAACCCGCGTTCCACGGTGGCTACAATTACAGAAATTTATGATTACCTTCGCGTCATGTACGCACGTATCGGGCACCCACATTGCCCTATCTGCGGCGAGGAGATTAAAAAGCTTTCGAATGAGCAAATCCTTAATTTTATTTTAGATAAAGTAAAAACTTTTGAAAAAGGTAAGAAAAGAAAAGTTATGGGTGTAGAGTGGGATGAAACGGAGATAAGTATTTACTCGCCGGTGGTGCGCGGCAGGAAAGGGGAATATTATCAATTGCTGTACGATTTACTCGGGAAAGGATTTTCTGAAATTCGCCTTGATGGCGTAAAAAAGAAGCTCCGCGAGCAAATCACCCTTTCTAAGAATAAAGCGCACAATATTGATATCCTTGTGGATCATTTTGCAGTGCATGAATTTACAGACAATAAAGAAAGCAGCCGGATGCGCTTGGCGGAAGCTGTGGAAAGGGCGCTTATTGAGTCTGATGGATTGGTAACAATTGCTTTCGGTAATCCTGCGCAGAAGAACACCTTTTCTTCAGGTCCTCGGATCTCTGGGTCCCTCCCCCAGCCAGACCGTTCAGAAAAGCTTTCTTCTGCTCCGGAAGAGTTCGTTATGTCCGCCAAATTTGCCTGCAAGAATGATGGCTTTTCTTTTCCAGAAGTGGAGCCGCGCCTTTTCTCTTTCAACTCACCTTACGGTGCGTGTCCTGCATGTAACGGCCTCGGTACAAAATATTTCGGCGGCGATGAACCATGTGAATCTTGCCATGGTGCCCGCCTGCGCCCGGAGGCACTAAATGTTTTCATTTCTACCGGGCATACTCGCAAAAATATTCTGGATTTAGCGGAGCTATCAATTGCTGACGCTCATGAATTTTTTAAAAATCTTAAACTTTCCGACCAAGAAAAGGAAATTTCCGTGCCAGTGGTGAAGGAGATTGAAGCCCGGCTGGAGTTCATGCTCGATGTTGGACTCGACTATTTACAGTTATCTCGTAAGGCTAACACGCTCTCGGGCGGGGAAGCCCAGAGAATAAGGCTGGCTTCCCAACTGGGCTCTAGGCTCGTAGGGGCACTATATGTGCTGGATGAGCCTACGATTGGACTACATCAGCGGGACAATGACCGCTTAATAAAAACCTTGCTGCATTTGCGCGACTTAGGGAACACAATTTTAATTGTGGAGCACGATGAAGACACAATTTACGCTTCGGATTACATAGTGGACATCGGGCCTAAGGCCGGAGTGCATGGGGGTAAAATAATTGTCTCTGGATATTTAGATGAGCTTCTAACTGCCAAAAAGAATACAAATAATTCTAGAACTCTCGCATACTTGCGAGGTGAAGAAAAAATAGAAGTACCTAAAAAACGCCGGGAAGCTAAGGGTCAGTTGCGAATCGTTGGCGGTAAAGCATTTAATATTAAAAATATGAATGTGGAAGTGCCGCTTGGCGTGATGACTTCTATCACTGGCGTGTCAGGCTCGGGTAAAAGCTCCTTAATGTATGAAATTTTATATAAAAACCTACAAGCACGTTATGAGCGCAAGTATCGTACTGCTCAAACATTCAATTGTGCGAGTTTTTCAGGGACAGAATACTTAACAAGAGCAATTTTGATCGATCAGTCACCAATTGGCCGCACACCGCGCTCCAATATTGCAACCTACACTGGAACTTTTACACACATTCGTGATTTGTTTGCCACTACTGAAGAAGCGCGGCTACGTGGCTGGAAGGCAAACCGCTTTTCTTTCAATGTTCGTGGTGGCCGCTGTGAAGCGTGTGAAGGTAATGGTGAGATAGCAGTAGAGATGCACTTCCTGCCCACGGTTTACGTTACCTGTGATGTTTGTGATGGTAAACGCTTTGATAAAGAAACTTTGACGGTAAAATACAAAAAGAAAAATATTTATGAAGTGTTAAAAATGACAGTGGAAGAGGGGCTTACATTCTTTAAAGATATCCCAGCTGTTTCTGATAGATTACAAACACTCATTGATGTGGGGCTGGGCTACCTCGAGCTCGGGCAGAGCGCCACCACACTCTCGGGTGGGGAAGCGCAGCGAGTAAAAATCTCCAGCGAGTTATTCCGTCCTCATTATGAAAAGACCATTTATTTACTGGATGAGCCCACAGTAGGGCTACATTATGACGATGTGCAAAAGCTCCTGGAAGTGCTCAATAAGCTTGTAAACAAAGGGCATACCGTCGTCTTGATCGAACACAACCTCGACATAGTTAAAAGCTCGGATTACATTATAGACATAGGGCCCGAGGGAGGCGTAAAGGGTGGGCACTTGGTAGCAAAAGGTACACCAGAGGAAGTGGCCAATAATCCTAAAAGTTATACCGGAAAGTATCTTAAAAAGGTATTGAGGAAATGAAATCTGAATTTTTAAAAAAACAGAACAAAGGAAAAGGTTTGCCAGACAAGCCCGGAGTGTATTTCTTTTTGCAAGATAAAAAAATAATCTATATTGGTAAAGCTACATCACTGCGGAGCCGGACCAAAAGTTATTTTAGTCCGGATTTAATAAATACTCGCGGGCCGGTAACACTAGAGATGGTATTCAAGGCCAATAATATTAAATGGCAGGAGACGGATTCCGTATTAGAAGCGTTAATCCTCGAAGCGAACCTGATAAAAAAATACCAACCTTATTACAATATTAAAGAAAAGGATGATAAAAGTTGGAACTATGTTTGCATAACTCGTGAAAAATTACCCAAAGTTCTTATTCTTCGTGCTAAGCAGCTCGTGATCTTCAAAGGAAAAAGCTTTTCTTCAGGTCCTCGGATTCCTGGGTCCCTCCCCCAGCCAGACCGTTCAGAAAAGCTTTATTCCTTCTCCGCTTGTTACGGTCCGTATACTAGCGGTCCGCAACTACAGGAAGCAATGAAGATAATTAGGCGGATTTTTCCATACCTGGATGATAAAAGTAAAAATTATCTGCAATTTTATAAACAAATTGACCTAGTGCCGGACCTAGAGGATAGAAAAAAATATTTAAGAAATATTAAAAACTTAAAACTATTCTTCGAAGGAAAGAAAAAAAGAATTTTGAGTAATCTTAAAAAAGAAATGAAAGCTTATGCCAAAGTGCGTGCTTTCGAAAAAGCAGGGGAAGTAAAGAAACAAATTTTTGCACTCGAGCACATTAATGATGTTGCACTCCTTAAAGAGGATAAAAATATAACTTCCCACGCTTTTAGAATAGAAGCTTATGACATTGCGCACATGGGTGGCAAGAATATGGTGGGGGTGATGACGGTGGTGGAGAATGGTCAGCCCCAAAAGGGTGAGTACAGGAAATTTAATATTAAGACCCAAAAAGATACAAATGACACTGGGGCACTTATCGAAGTACTGGACCGCCGGATGGGGCATGCAGAGTGGAATTACCCTAATTTAATAGTGGTGGACGGCGGCACAGCGCAGATAAATGCAGCCCGGAGCGTCCTAGGGCGGCTTGGCGTCCGCACGCCTATTGTGTCAGTATTGAAGGACGAGCGGCATAAGGCTAAGGATATAAAGGGGGATAGTGTATATGCGCGCAAATATGAAAAGGAAATACTACTCGCCAACAGTGAAGCGCATAGATTTGCGATAACATTCCATAAATTACGAAGAAGTAAAAGCTTTTTACCCAAGAGATAATTTGAGATAAAATTTAATGAAGCAAACAAATATATTACTTTTACATAATATTCGCAGCGTTGAAAATGTCGGTGCAATGTTCCGTACAGCTGATGCGGCGGGAATAAGTAAAATATATTTGTCTGGCTACACGCCCACGCCACTGGACCGCTTCGGCAGAAAGAGGGGAGATATGGCAAAGAGTGCGCTTGGTGCGGAGGAATTTGTGCCCTGGGAGTATAAAAAATCTATTGCGCCATTAATACAAAAATTAAAAAAAGATGGCTTTCAAATAATAGGGATAGAACAAAATAAAGAAGCGACTGATTACCGCACGATACGCACAAAACTTAAAAATGCTTTCCTTGTAGGCACTGAAACTACAGGTATTTCCTCAAATCTTTTAAAACACTGTGACAAAATCGCCGAGATCCCAATGCAAGGCAAAAAGGAATCATTAAATGTTTCTGTGGCATTGGGTATAGTATTGTTTAGAGTTTTGTAATTTTCATTTAGAAAGAGGAACGGCCGGAAGGTCGCTTCCGCGTCCTCCCGGCCGATACCGATTACGTTTCATCACAGAGGTAGCCACCGGCCTCCAGGAACGGGCGCCACTTGGCTGTAACTTCTGGGAATTCTACGAACATTCCTTTCAAAAGCACGTCCAGAGCTTCTCGCACCTGAAGCGCGTTTGCCGCGTCAACGGAAGACCTGTCTTCCTTCGATGAATAGCGAAACTTCACAATCTGAGGCAGATTCTGCTTAACGAGGGTAATCGTGAACGATCCCGGTGTCCAGCCACCGCCGTACGAGAGCGTGATGGACCATTTCCACTTTTCACTAATGAACGCACATTCGCGCCCTTTTTGGGGAACGATGTTCCCCATGAAAAGTGTGTGATTCATTTCCCGCAGGAAACTGATCACAATACCGAGAACGAGGTTGCTTTCGGCAGCCTCGCGGTTGATACGAGCCGAACCATTGACGAGTGCTTGCGCTGCGCTTTCCACATGTCCTCCTATCCATTTCTGGTAGGGCCTTTCGGTTGGACTTAGGCATTTCTGCCAGCTCTACTTCCAAATTCAATCTACTATTTTAAAACTTTCTGTCAAACTACTTCTGGCAATTTGGGCAGAAGATTGTAGTGCGCGCTTGGACCAGGATTTTTTTGAGAGGGTGCCCGCCTGCAACGCTATGCGTAGCATTGCGGGCAGGGCCGCAGCGGGGGCACTTTTGACCTACTTTGCCATAGACTTTATGCTCGCGGGCGTAGTTGCCCCGGGTGTCATCTAGGAGCCGGTAAGTGGCTACGGACGAGCCGCCGACTTTGGTCGCACGCTTCAGTATGCGCACAATTGCCTTATGGAGAAGCTTAATTTCAGGAAGTTTGAGAGAAGAGGCGGGCCTGGTGGGGCGGATACGGGATTCAAATAAACTTTCATCCGCGTAAATATTACCAAGGCCAGTAACTATGCTTTGATCCATAAGGACTGCTTTTATTTTACTTTTTTTGTTTTTTAAGGCTTCATGTAAATATTCAGTGGTAAACTTTTTATCAAATGGCTCCAAGCCAAGTAATGCAAAATGGTTTTCCTTTTCGAATGCTAGGGCGGAAGGGTAGTAGAGGAGATAGCCGAACATGCGAGTGTCATTGTAGTAGAGTGTGCCTTTTTGGAGTTCAAAAATAATATGGCTGTGTTTGTTAGGCAAAGTACTTTCGGAAAGTTCGATAGGATGGCCACCGCTAATTTGTTTACCAGTATTTGGTTTATATACAAACTGTCCGGACATTTTAAGGTGTCCGAGTAATATTTTACCGCTTTTAAATTTAAAGATTAAATTTTTTGCACGGCGTTCAACATCAGAAAAAACTTCACCTTTGAGCCCACGCTCAAATTCGCTAACTTTTTTTGTAGAGGCCACGCGCAGAGTGCCTTTACCTGAGACAAGCTTGGGCTTCCTGACTTCTACCTTAAGGATTTTTTGGCCGAGTATATTCTTCTCCAGCCCCCGCCTTAAATTTTCTACCTCTGGTAATTCTGGCATGGTACAATCATACTATGAAGAAAGTATTATTCACACTCCTATTAATTATTATCTTTACCCCATTTTCTTATACTCACGCAGCATTAGTAACTACTAAGCCAATAAAAATCCTACTCGTACCTGGCCACGATAATGAAGTGTGGGGAGCGCAATATGGCAATCTAAAGGAGGCCGATATGAATCTTAAGCTCGCGCTGACCATCTACGATGAACTGAAGAATGATAAAAGATTCCAAGTAAATATAACCCGTAATTGGCATGGATATACACCCGAGTTTATAAATTATTTTGAGGGCGAGCAAGCTAACATTGTTGCTTTTCGCGATACAGCCAAAGCAGCAAGGGCAGATATAATAGATAAGGGAGGATTTGTGCAAGGAGAAAACGTGCCACATAACCCAGCTTCGGGGCATGCCTCTTTGGTGCTGTACGGCATTAATCAATGGGCAAGTGGCCACGGTATTGATCTAGTACTCCATATTCACTTTAATGATTACCCTCGCCCTAGCAGTACAAGCCCCGGTCAATACAAAGGCTTTGCTATTTATGTCCCGGAAAGCCAGATGGTAAATTCGGTAGAGAGCACCAAGCTTGCTAACAATATCTTTATTGAGCTGAAGAAAAAATACGTAGTCAGTGATTATGAGCCAGAAAAACAAGGGATTATTCCTGACCAGAACTTAATAGCACTCGGCGCCAATGGCACGCTCACTCCATCAGTGCGATCTACCCTAATAGAATATGGATATATTTATAGATTTGGCAACAGCATTATGCGACACAAAGCTTACACAAATATGGCGAGCCTTACTACGGCAGGTATTAAAAATTATTTCTTTCCCAAATAGGAATCCTACTTTCCGCCTAGAACTTTTAATGCCTCACGGATTTTAGTATTCGTATTTGCATCCGGAGAAACTTTTTTAAGAGCTTCACGAGCTTCATTTTGAGAATAGCCGAGTGATTTTAGCGCCTCAAGGGCATCAAGCTCGCCCTGAAGGGAAGTACCGGACTTCTCTTCGCCAATCTTGTCGCGCAATTCGATTACAATTTTCTCTGCTGTCTTTTTGCCAATACCGGAGACTTTTGTGAGGTAGCCGGTGTCGCCAGTGGAAATTGCTTTGCGCAAGGTTTTTAACGTAGCGATGCCAAGTATTGAAAGCGCACCCTTGGGGCCAATTCCAGAAACGCCGATAAGCAATTCAAAGAATTCTTGCTCCTCTCTACCCTTAAATCCATACAAATCCAGAATATCTTCACGGACATGAGTGTGGATCCATAGGGAGGCTTCATCACCAATTTTACCTACTTTTGATAGGGTGTCGGGGGAGACGGATACTCTATATCCCACTCCTGATACGTCTAGAATCAAGAATTTATCTGTTTTGAGAAGTATTTTACCCCTTAAGCTCGCAATCATGCTTTTATCTTACCACAATTGCATTTTTTCGTCTTTTCTGCTAAATTAGCTTTATGCCAATAACCAAATCAGCCAAGAAAGCTATCCGAGGAAGCCTCCGCAAGAAGGCTTTTAATGACCGCCGCATGCGTGCAATGAAAGACATAATCAAGAAAGTTGAAAAGCTGGCTAAAACTAACAAAGCCGATGCCGCTAAAATGCTCTCTGGTGCTTTCCAAGCTATCGACAAAGCTGCTAAGATCAATGTCATCAAGCGCAACAATGCTGCCCGCAAGAAAGCCCGCCTCTCAAGATTAGTAAAATAGCTCCCAATGA
>JAZKBO010000001.1:74775-130081 GCA_040388575.1 Patescibacteria group bacterium
TGGAACAGAGTGCCCGCACTGCGAGCGGATGCATGTGTTGGTGGAAAGACTAGAAAAAGAGGAGAACTTAAAGATGGATCGTATTGAGGTCTGGCATAACAAAGATAATCAAAACCGATTAGTAGAGCTCGATAAGAATAGATGTGGGGGAGTGCCCTTTTTCTACAACACGGAAACGAATGAATGGATCTGTGGCGAGGAA
Organism: Patescibacteria group bacterium; assembly: GCA_040388575.1. Taxonomy (GTDB): domain Bacteria; phylum Patescibacteriota; class Minisyncoccia; order Phycocordibacterales; family UBA9973; genus UBA9973. The sequence goes on from JAZKBO010000001.1 coordinate 74,978, forward strand.
GAATACGATAAATTTAAAGAGTGGGCTAAGGGAGGGAAGGGACATCAAGAGTCATAGGTAATCTAGGTTCGTTTAATCCGTCTTATATTATATGTCTATAATTGAAGTAAAAAATTTAACTAAAAAGTTCGGCGATTTTAAAGCAGTGGATGACATATCTTTTTCTGTTGAGGGCGGTAAAATATTCGCTTTTTTGGGGCCAAATGGGGCCGGCAAAACTACTACTATTAAAATGCTCACAACACTTTTAACCCCAACAGCGGGTGAGGTGAAAGTAAATAATTTTAATCTTAAAAAAGAGCGTGACAATGTCCGTAAATCCTTCGGCATAGTTTTCCAAGATCCATCGCTCGATGATGATCTCTCTGCGTATGAGAATATGGAATTCCATGCAATTTTATATGGTGAAGGCAAAGCTGTGCGTAAAGTGCGTATAGAGGAGCTTTTAAAATTAGTGGATCTATGGGACAGGAAGGATGATTATGTTAAAACTTTCTCCGGTGGCATGAAGCGCCGGCTAGAAATTGCCCGCTCGCTTATCCATACCCCTAAAATAATTTTCTTAGATGAGCCTACGGTTGGCCTTGACCCTCAAACCCGCAATCATATCTGGTCCTATGTGGTAAATCTCTCAAAAAAGGAAGGAGTTACAGTTTTCCTTACTACCCACTATATGGAAGAGGCAGAAAAAATGGCAGACAAAGTTGCCATTATCGACCATGGCAAAATTATCGGTGCAGGTACACCTGAGGAACTTAAAAATAAAACCCAGACTAATTCATTAGAGGATGCATTTTTAAAATTAACTGGGGATGCCATTCGTCCCGATGAGGCAAGTTCACTAGACACTTTACGTTCACATGCCCGAATGTGGGGCCGTAAGAGATAAATAAAAATATATGAACGCAATATACGTACTTTGGATACGACAACTTAAAAAATACGGGAGATCTATGCCGCGCATCATCGGCTCCTTGGGACAGCCAGTACTCTTCCTATTAGTTTTCGGCTTCGGCTTCGGCTCTATCTTCTCTAAAGCAGGGCAGGGGAATTATATTCAATTCTTAGCTCCGGGTATCGTGGCGATGGCGGTAATCTTTACAGCAATATTTGGCGGCATTGAGCTCATTTGGGACAGGCAGTTCGGATTTTTAAAAGAAACCATGGTGGCACCGGTATCACGCTTCAATATAATGCTAGGGCGTACATTGGGCGGAGCTAGTGTGTCGGTAATTCAAGGGATAGCCGTTCTTATTATTTCTTTTTTAGTTGGGTTTAGAATTCATAATATTTTAATGCTGATCCCGGCAATAGTATTTATGTTTTTAGCTGCGTTCTTCTTCACTGCGCTAGGCACCACTATTGCTTCTAAGCTCACCGACATGCAGGCATTTCCGATTATTATGAACTTTCTAGTTATGCCACTCTTCTTCCTCTCTGGCTCCATCTTTCCGCTTGATACTGCACCTAAGGCTCTCCAGATCCTGGGTCGAATAGATCCACTATCTTATGCTATCGACGGGTTACGATATTCCTTTTTGGGAGTTTCAGTCAATAATCCTTGGACGGATATTTTAGTGCTACTTGGATTTTCTATAGTCATTGTTTTTATTGGCAAATACTTCTTCGAAAAAATGGAAGCGTAATTTAACATTTTTGTATGATACAATAAGTGTACTCTGGATACAGATAAAAAAATCAAAATATCCGAATTTTTACTTGTGTTATTAACAAGCCTTTTTTTGTTTATTAACACATCAGCTCTTTTAGACATTGGATGGGGTAGGGCTCAAAATTTTGAACTAGGGTGGATATTTTTAGGGCCTTTAATGATATTAGAATCAATAATATTGTCTCTAGCAGCCTTGGCATATCTACGTTATGTCCTAAAAGCAAACAAAAACCCTATAATTGTTTTCTGGTGCCTTTTTTCTTCTTTTATTGTAGATTTTACATTTATATTTTTTACCGATCACTACCACAGTCCTTTTCCCATAGATTCTAATCCTTTTCTGTCGCTGAATATTATTATAATAACCGCGGCAGTTATTCTCACTGCAGTCTTCTCTTTAATTTCTCTCAGAAAAGACGAACTTTTATCAAAAAAATTTAAAAACAAACTCATCCTCGCAATAATATGTTTTGTAATTTACTTTGCTGGTGTGTTAGCTTATTCTATTCACTATCGCATTACAACAGAGGAGGCAAATAATATTGCACAGGAAATTGTCGATAAAAGCAAAGCCAAAGATCAGCAAGATTGGAATGATGCACTATCGTCAGGATTTAAGGTTGCTGTGTTGCTAAATGGTAAATCAATACCTAATGCGGAATTGTATTATAGAATAACTCGACGAGATAAAACTATTACGGATAATAAATATATCTATAATATTGATAATGAAGGCGACGGTCTCGCTTTAGAAAACGACAGAATGCCCCCAGGTGATTATATAATTGCTCCAATTATCGGAAACGAATGTGATGCTTATGCTATTTCGGCCCTTGGTAAAAACCCAAATCTTGACGTTAATAAATTAAATTTTAGAGGACCGTATTATATTGGAAGTAAAATTTTAAATTTAAATATCGACATAAGTAATGCAGAATACCAAATTTTATTAAAAATGCAACCCCCACACCCCTGTAAATACGGATACTAAAAAAGCCCCCATCTGGGGGCTTTTTTATTGGAGAGAATATTATGCGCGTTGAACGTTCACAGCATTCAATCCCTTTGGAGATTCCTCTGTTTCGAAAGAAACAGCATCACCTTCCTTGAGCTCGTCAAAAGTAACGCCTACAAGAGAATTTGAGTGAAAGAATAAATCTTTCTGCAAACCTTCGCCTGTGATAAAGCCGAAACCTTTGTCTGTCAATCTTTTTATTGTACCAGTCATTGAGTTTTTTATATTTAGTTAGTAATTACAAATAGATGTACCTAAGAAATCGACTCTTCCTCCACCTCACTTTGTCTTACAAGTATAGCATATTGGGTATTAAAAGTCAAGCACTATTTCCTGGCAGTTTCTATGGTGTCAAAGGGGCAGGTCTTATCTGCACAGATTCGGCATTGATGCTACCGTCAGTATTTGGAGTTCCAGTAATGATTACTGTTGTGCCAGTAACAAGGTCGGCAGCGGTGCCATCAACCGACTTCATTATTTTTGTGCTAGGTCCAAAGAAAACTATTTTCGAGCCGCCGCCTGGGAGGCTTATAGTCATGCTTTTGTCGTCTTTAGAAATAATTTGGCCGAATGTATTGCCTCCCATACCTCGTCCACCACCATTCATCCCACCAAATTGAGCTGTCCTATTCATTCCACCCAAGCGCATCATGTTGGCAGCTGTTACCTTACTTTTGCCATAATTCATTCCAATAAAAAACGCTACAACTGCAACTACTACCAACAAAACAAACGGAACCATTTTTTTATTTTGCATAATTCTTTTTTATTAATTAATAATTATTCATAACGCAATGCATCAATAGGATTTAACATTCCAGCACGCCGGGCAGGGTAGTAGCCGAAGATGATTCCAATACCGGCTGACACACCGAAGGCTAGGAAAATGGACATGAGTGACACCTGAGTCTCCAAAATACCCAGATGAGTTATCGCAAAACATATCAGCCAGCCCAAAATTATTCCTATGCCGCCACCGATAAAGGTCAGCATTACAGCTTCAACTAAGAACTGGGTATTAATATCTTTGCGTTTTGCCCCAATGGCTTTACGGAGCCCAATCTCCTTCGTTCGTTCAGTTACAGTAGTGAGCATCATATTCATAATGCCAATGCCGCCCACGAGGAGTGAGATTGATGCAATAGCCGCCAAGACTAGGGTGAAAGTATCTATCACGGTGCTCAGTGTACCCAAAATATCTTCTTGTGAAATAATTGAAAAATCTGCTTCCGCCACATTGTGTTGGTTGAGGAGGGCCTCTGTAGCTAGTTCTTTAACATCCGCCATCTGATTTTTATCAGCCACCGAAACAGCAATCATAGAAAGGTAGTCATCTCCGGAAAGTATTTTTTGCATTGTAGAAAGCGGCACGAAGATCATGTCGTCTGGTCCAGAAAATCCCGCGCCTCCTTTAGATGCCAAAAGTCCAACTACCGTAAAGTTAACCTTATTTATTCGAACAGTTTTTCCAAGTGGGTCCTGATCCATAAATAAATCCGTAGCCACTGTCGCGCCTAGGACTGCTTGTCGGCCAATACTGCGATCATTGGCATCCGAAATAAAAGTTCCTTCTGCCAAGTTTATATTGTGTACTACAGCATAATCAGCCACGACGCCCGTGGTGGTGGTATTGGTATTATTGCCCTCGGCAACGATTTGGAACCGTCGGGAGTCTTCCGGCGATACTGCAGCCACGCCGTCTATCGCGCGCAAGATATCGACGTCCTTATTCTTTAGTGTCTGGGCACTACCTCGCCCCGAGGAAACAATTCCTCGCCCTGGCTGGACTATGCCCGGAAGGATTGTAAGCAAATTGGAGCCCAGTCCTTCGATGCTCGTCTGAATTGAAACCTTAGCTCCATTACCAATCGAGACCATCGCAATCACTGAAGAAATGCCTATGATAATCCCCAGCATAGTTAGGCCGGAACGCGCTTTGTTGGCGGAAAGGGATCTATATGTTTCATTGAAAATGTCTCTTATTTTCATATATTTTTTATTATACGTTTCGTATGAGTAGTTTTATCTTCGATCAGTTTTCCGTCTTTTATGTATAAAATTCTGTCAGCGTGTTCGGCTACGTCTTGTTCGTGTGTAATTAAAATTATTGTGCGCCCCAACTCTTTATTTAATCTTTGAAATGTACCGATAACTATGTCGCCAGTTTTGGAATCCAAATTTCCTGTTGGTTCGTCCGCTAGTATGAGCGATGGGTTATTTACCAAGGCTCTAGCGATTGCCACGCGCTGGATCTGTCCGCCGGATATTTGGTTCGATAAATTATGAAAGTGTCCTTCATCTAGGCCTGCGGAGTGCAGCGCACTCTTGGCACGGGTTTCTCGCTCTTCCATATTCACCCCAGCATATACCAGGGGGAGCATGACATTACGTAATACTGTAGTTCGTGGGAGTAGATTAAATGACTGAAATACGAAGCCAATTTTATCTCGGCGGATATCAGCCAGCTCATCATCCGAAAGGGTAGAAACATCTTTACCGTCTAGTAGATAGGTTCCTGAAGTGGGGCTATCGAGCGCCCCCAGCATATGCATCAAGGTCGATTTACCAGAACCAGATGGCCCCATGATTGCTACAAACTCGCCATCAGCAACTGTGAAGGAAACACCGTTCAATGCGTTGAATTCCACATCACCAGTCTTGTAAGTTTTTGTAATATTTTTCAGTGTAATCATTTGTCGATCATTAAATTTTACGAATATTAATTAGCTCGGAACGTTCCTCCTCTTGCGCCACCAGCCGCTCCTCCAGTAGTTGCTCGAGTAGGGGAGCCAAAGAGACTAGGGGCAGCAGCAGTTACAGTGGTGCCCGAAATAGTCCTGGTGACAATTTCATCACCTTCATTTATTCCAGAGATAATTTCTGTTGCCGAATCATTTGAGATCCCGATCTCGACTGGAACTTTATTTGGGGCAATAAGGGATATAGAACCAATCAGGCCATCAGTTGGTGGAACAAGCGGTGCATCGAACATCTCTACGTAGTGCTGCCCGCCTTGGGACTTTACAGCGCTATTTGGAACTTCCAGCACATCTTGTTTCATGTCGGTAATTACTGCCGCGGACACACTCATGCCTGTTTTTACCCTACTATCTTCAGTATCGAAATTTATTTTGACATCATAAGTAACTACGCCTTGGGATACGGTGCCAATCGGGTCAATCTCAGTAACCTCGCCTGAAATAGTTAGATCTGGAATTGCGTCGAAGGTCAAAGTTGCCTTTTGGCCTACTTTTATTTTAGCCACATCCACTTCATTGAGTGAAATTAGTGCTAGTTGTTTAGGGGTAACCAAGCTAGCTACAGCGGTGCTAGTGCTGACACTATCACCCTTCTTTAAATCTAAACCTGCAATAGTGCCTGCGTATGGCGCCCGGAGGAAATAATCTGCTAATTTATCCTTGGCATCCACTAGCGCATTTTCTTTTTGAGTAACTGCAAGCTCCGCGCTTTGCAAATCTAAATCAGTATTTTGTGATGTATCTTTAGTATTCTCAATATTTGTCCCGGCTGCAAGTAACGCTGTTTGATGCCCATTTACGGTGTTGATATATGTTGTAAGAGAGCTTTGTTCTTGTGAAAAAGCGGAACCACTACTAGAATGCTCTGACATGTAATCTACAAAAGTAATCATATTTTTTAGGGTATCAGATAGGATCTGGGTTGTTATGTAAGTTTGCTTAATGATATTTTCAATATCAGCCTTCGGGGAATTAATTGAAAGAGCGGTGTAAGCCTCTCTGCTTTTTTTAAATGATGAATTAGCTAAAAAGTATGAGGATTCCGCTTTCGTTCTATAGTCTCGTGCAGTACTAGAGACAATACCCGCAGCATTGTCTGACAAGGCTGTTTCATCTAATATATCCTCAACACCAGTAACTATAGATGGTAGATCTAAAAAAGTGTCTGAGACAGCACTAAAACCATCATTGTATGCCTTAAGAGCATCCGCAGATAGATTTGCTTCGGAATTAGTAATTTTGAATTTTTCCAGCGCAAGCTTGGCACTAGTTAGGCTCGCGTCCGCATCTCTAACAGCCTTCTGTGCATCACTCGGATCAATTTCTATAATTAATGCCCCAGCACCTACCTGGTCGCCATTTTTTGCACCGATATATACTATGTCTCCAGAAGCTTTAGCCTTGAGGTCTATTTGATTAACGTCGGAAACTTGGCCTGTGCCCGAGACGGAGGCCACGATTGTACCCTTCTCTGCTTTTGCAGTAACATAGCGATTTTCTCCTGCAGTGCTAGTCACTTTCTTATACGTATAATAACCACCACCAAGAATTACTAGTATTAAAATCCCACTGGTTATTTTGTGAGCCAGGGCGAACATTTTTATTTTACTAAATATATTTGTCATATAAATTTTACTTGTTTATTTTTAATAATATCTTTTTTTGCAATGTTAAATACGTGCGAAGATCCTTTTCACTAAGGGCGCCAAATAATATAGTCATCTTTTTTAATCTGCGTTTTTTAAAGTCGACGACACGTTGGTGGCCTTTAGTAGATAGTTCCAAGTGAAGAGCCCGGCGGTCCTTTGAATTTGCCTTACGTATTACATAACCCTTGTGTGCGAGCCCATCCACCAGCTGGGTAGTGGCACTTGATGAAATATTTAGCATTTTTGCTATTTCCTTAATCCCGATATTTTGATTTTGATGAATGATCGCCAAAACAAAGAGTTGAGAGTGGGTGATGCCGTCCTTTTGGTTGTGCAGGATGTTTTTAACATGCATCTTGCCTCGCATGGCATGAGAGTTGGCTGTTATCTCTTCAATTAATTTTTTTCTATTTGACATAAGATATTTACTAAGAATATCGAAATTTCTAATACTTAAGTATCTTAATCAATTTAGATACAAATGTCAACAAAACGCTCCACCCGGGAGGGGAGAAGCGTTTTGTGGGGGTATACTGCTTAGCTTATATTAGTGTTGGACAGGGGTGATGACTACTGGAGTAGGCGTAGGCTTTTTCATTGCTTGCTTAGCCAATACAAGGAGTATAAGGATAAGAATAAGTAGCAATAACCAGCCGAATAGGGAATTAGGTAGGAAGCCTGCACCGAAAGCAAATGCTCCAAGTGTTGAGCCATCAGTGTAAGTGCTGTGTTTAGAATATGCTAGAGCGTCTCCAGTAACACCATTTGGACTGGTGTAGACCATCTGGGCTACGATAACCATCAAGCCATCATTTTCAATAAGGTTGTCAGTCTTAAACACAAAGGCAAGCTTTCCTTCATCAGCTACTTTTAAGGTGCCGATATCAAATGCCAGAGTGTTCTCGTCATTCTTGATGTCGCCATCTGTTGCTGCCTGGAAGCTCATGCGTTTTGGTAGTACCACTTGAAGCACTACATCACGTAGAGTCTCACCAGAAATGTTTTTCCATGCTACCTTACATTCACGACGTTCATTAGCAGTTACGAATTCTGAACCGCAGTCTATGGTAAGCATTACTAGAGAGTTTTCACCTGTTGTGCGATTTACAATGGTAGTAGTACGCACTACGTTAGTAGAAGCTCCAGCCACTATGCCAACAGGGGTAACAAAGCTCAAAATATTACCGTTACTTCTCCAATCAGCATTTTCTGCTACTGCACGGAAGTAGTAAACTCTGCCAGCGTTTAGTCCTGTTATTGTTTGTAGGTTGCGGAATGAATCATTGGTAACATTTACAGCAGCAGTTCGGTTGCCTAATGCCGTACTGGTACCCCATTCAAACCAAGTGTCGGCATCATCGTTTGTGTCAGAGAGAACAAGTGAATTTAGCTCTGCAGTAGAACTAGTGACGCCAGTTGCTGGAGTCGTGGTTGCAGTAATTGAGTTTGAGAAGTTGTCATTATTGCCGTTACCATTGTCCCCAGTTCGGAATGAGAGTACGCTGCCATTGTCGGTATCTTGATCATTCTCTGCAACTGCACGGAAGTAATAAGTAGTGTTATTGCGTAGGCCTGTTATGCGCTCGTCGAAAGTATCTGTACCAGAGCCAGTTGATTGATCGCCTGTTTCTTTACTAAGATTATTTCGGTCGGTGCCCCACTCGAACCATGCGCGAGTACCCGAGCCATTGCCATCAACTTCACCACGTAGAGTAGCGCTAGTTTGAGTTATGTTGGTAGCACTTTTAGTAGTTACGTCCGGTGCATCACCATTGTTGCTATTGCCGTTGTCATCAGTCCTAAAGGAAATAATACTTCCTTCATCACTACCTTCATCATTTTCAGCTACAGCTCGGAAATAGTAAGTAGTGTCTCGATCGAGTCCGGAAATATGAGAGTTGAAAGTGGTTGTGCCTGAGCCAACTGATCGCTGTGATGTAGTTTCATTTAAATCATTTCGATTATCACCCCATTCAAACCAAACATTAGTAGAAGAGCCATTGCCGTCAACTTGGCCATTTAATGTTGCGCTGGATGTAGAGATGCTTGTTGCACTCTTTGTAGTAACTGTTGGGGCGTCATTACTGTTACCGCCACCGCCACTATTGTCTGGGATTTGGCTTACTATATTGGTAATGGTGGTGTTATTGGAGTTGATTACATTATTGTTTGAATTGTTTAAGATATTTGAATCAATAGAGTTGCTTATAGTATTGTTTGTATTATTTACAACATTAGAGTTACTGATTACAGGAGCAGGAGCTGCCGTAACGCAATCAGAAGAATTGAAGTACTCGTAGTTGTCGAACAATATACCATCAGCCAAAGCCCAAATTTGGTAAGTATTCCCATTCTTAATTGAAGCTGGAGTGCTCATAGAAAAGGAATGGTTGCTCGAGTTGGTAGTTGTAGTGCCTACTACACTTACATTACTCATATTTGGAACTCCGTTATATATCGAAACAGTTACTGAAGAAGAAGGGGAGTTAGTGTTATAAACTGAACCACTAATAGTAGAACAGCTAACATTGTAATTACCACTCATTGGGTTAGTGTTAGATGGTGCTGAAGCCGGAGTTGGAGTTGGAGTAGGTGTTGGGGTCGGAGTAGGTGTTGGTGTAGCACAGCTAGGAGTTTTGAAATTCATTAGATCTCCGCGCATGGTACTGCCGTTAGAACTCGCTACTGCTCGCCAGTAGTAAGTAGTATTTTGACTAAGGCCACTAATAGTTGAGTGGTAGCTAGAATTGGATGTGAAAGTTTGTCTAGATGTAGATAAACCTAAAGAAGAAGTATTGCCCCATTCAAACCAAGCACTAACTGTGGCATTTTGGGCAAAAACTGCACCGTAAAGTGTAGCACTGTCGCAGTGGCTAACTACATTTTGGGAATCAGTAGAAGCAGTCGAAGGAGTAACTGAGGTATCTGGGCTGGTATACATACCCTTAACTGAGTCAGTATAAGTATAATCAGTTGCAGTATCATAGGAGGTGTAAGAAGGATCCTTATACTGTGCGTATGAAATATTAAAAGCGCCTGCAAAAAGACCAACGGATATTGCAAGGGCGGACAGAAACATTTTTGTATTCTTATTCATATTGTGTGACCTCTTTGCAGAGGTAAATAATTATTAATAAAGTAAAAAATTGACATTCTTTACTCTACGAAATCATCAATACATAATTCATGACTTTGTAGAGTAGGAAACGTGAGGGGATTGACCCAGCACGTTTCCCGGAAACGATGCGAACGCTTAGTACCTGATCCAGTTGTGCGTCGCGATGACGCTCACCACCGCAAACGTACTGTCATGGTCACGAGTGGCCATGATGATCGCAGTGGTGCCGCCGGCGACCGCGCCAGCGATGAGGAAGTTGCGGACCTTGTGCGACTTCGAGGTGGCGACGGATGGAGTGAAGTCACGGCCATCTTTGCCGTTCTTTCCATCACGACCGTCCTTGCCGTCCTTCCCGTCAATGCCGTCTTTTCCATCCCGGCCGTCACGTCCAGCAAGACCAGCAATCATGAGTGGCGCGGGTTTTGGGAACCAGTCAGAGCGTACGGGGTTTCCGCAACCGTAGACCCAGAGGGCCTTTCCCGTTGCCTTGTCGACCACCACGGGTACGCCAGGGTAGGCGATACAGGTGACGTCCTTGCCGTTGCCAGAACCATAGGTGATCTTCTGATCCGCTGCGTTGATCACCAGGGCTTCCGTTTCCGGGTTGATCTGACGGTTCTTGTTCACTGGGTCGGCACCGACATTGCAGCGGTTGATCGAGGCTGCCTGCGCTGCCGGCTTGGTCTGGTCGAAGCTCACCCCAGCCGTAGCCGAGTCGAACTTGTCGTTGGTTTCCGCCGCCGCCGTCGTGGCGAGGGTCAGGAGCGCGATGGCCACAAGGGCCGTTAGCATTTTCTTCATATGCGGCCTCCTCTAGGCCATGTCAGTGTGCTTTCCCGCCTCTATTGACGAGCAGGGGAGATTGTTGTTACAACCCCACCTGTAGTTCCTATTTACGATTATAGCAGATTACAAAAAAATGTCAAGTACCCCGTAGACAAAACAGGGAGGTATGTTTTTGTGATGTGCCCTCACCAGGAATCGAACCTGGATCGCAAACTCCGCAAGCTCGCATTCTATCCATTAAACTATGAGGGCAATATTTTATTGTTTTTTTAGATTAGCACTAAAATCCGAGCGAATCAATTATTTTCTCAGATGTCGGCTCCTTCATTTCTTCTTCGATAATATTTTTAGAAACAAAAACTTCACGAATTTGCTCAGCTGACTCGGGGTGGATCGGTACACTGATGATCGGCATAAAAAATCTACTGGATTTAATAAAAAGCTTAGGATCAATTTCTTTCCGTACCCAGAAGGTGGAAATAGTTTCATAAGGGTAGAGGTGAGTGCCCATTTTTAATCCCTTTTCATTTAATTCATAAAAAACAGTGTCGGGCTTTTTAATCGCAAAAAATCCAAGGAGTACCCCGCCTAAAATAACTAAAACGGCAAAAAAATAATTGCTATAAATAATTGAGGTGATGGCCGCCGCAAAGATGATAACACCGAGAGCCCAGAACCAATCATTGCTGCGATCCTTCTCTTCATATTCGAGCGCGGACCATTGTAGAGTTTGATTGCTATCCATACAATAATTATATCAAATAGACAGTTTAAAACAATTAACTCCTTGAATTCTGGCGATTTCTTGGTATAGTTTGCATACCAGAGGAGGCGTGGCAGAGTGGTCTATCGCACTTGTCTTGAAAACAAGAGTGCCGCAAGGCACCGTGAGTTCGAATCTCACCGCCTCCGCATGAGATTTTTGGGCATTGATTATGGAACAAAGAGGGTAGGCATAGCCATCTCGGACGAGGAAGGTAAGTTAGCCTTTCCAAAAGAGGTGTTAATGAATGACGATAATGTGCTAACCAAGCTAGGGAAGATTATAGAGAGTGAAAATATAACCGAAATAGTAATCGGGGAATCTACAGATTTGGTAGGAAAGGATAACAAGGTTGCTAAAGAAATTGAAAATCTAATCAAGGAGCTTACAGTTAAATTTTTCATACCTATCCACAAACAAAAAGAATTTTTTACTTCAGTGGAGGCCCGCAGGTATGGCAATAGCGATGGTGATGTGCGAAAATCTGTAGATGCATCCGCTGCAGCTTTAATTCTACAAAGATATTTGGATAAGATAAATAACTAATATGATAAGCATAGATGACTTTCAAAAAATTGAATTAAGGGTGGGGAAAATTCTATCTGCAGAGAAGGTGCCAGAGACAGACAAACTTCTAAAACTCTCAGTGGACATGGGTGAGGCAACACCCAGGCAGATTATTTCAGGAATTTCCTTATATTTTCCAGATTGTGCGGTGCTTGTGGGTAAAAAATGTATGTTCGTGGCCAACCTTGAACCCCGAGTAATCCGGGGGCTTGAAAGCCAAGGCATGATTCTAGCTGTTTCCACTGAGGATGGTGATTTTTCCCTCCTCGAGCCTAGAGATGTTATCCCGACAGGGGCTAGGGCTAAATAAGCGTAGCAGTAAAAAACAGAATACAGTATAATACTGTATATATGTCTAGGAATTTATTTAATAGATTTTTTCCGACACCAAGATTCCTAATGGCGCCTTCCTTCGGATTAGATATTTCTGATGAATCTTTAAAGTTCGTGGAATTAATCCCAGCCAAGAGTGGAATCAAGATAGGCCGCTATGGTGAACGTAAAATCCCAGCAGGCATTATTGAGTCAGGTAAAATAAAAGACCCGAAGAAACTAGGAGAAGTTTTACTATCACTTCAAAAAGAAGAGGGGATACGCTTTGTGCGGGTGTCCTTACCTGAAGAACAAGTATATTTGTTTCGGCTAAAACTAGATAAAAAGGGTTTAGAGAATGTCCGCGAGGCTATTGAGCTCTCGCTCGAGGAGCACGTGCCTATTCCTGCCCAGGATGCGATATTTGATTATGAAATATTGGGCGAGAATGATCAAAGTCTGGACTTGGAGGTGGCTGCAATCCCCAAAAACGTGATTGAAAATTATTTATTAGTCTTTCGAAATTCAACCCTATCTGTCCAGTCATTCGAGCTCGAAGCGCAGGCAATATCGCGAGCCGTGATAAAGAAGGGTGATATGGAGACGTATATGATAGTAGACTTCGGGCAGACACGGACTGGAATTTTTATAATTTCGCGCGGAGTGGCCGTCTTCACCTCAACGCTAGACCTCGGTGGAGCAACCCTTTCTCAGATGATCCAGAAGAATTTTAATATTGATAAGGAAGCGGCGGAAAAAATGAAAATGAAATTCGGGTTAGAGCGCAATATGAAAAATAAAGAATTGTTTTCTGTACTTCTTAATACCGTATCAGTTTTGCGCGATGAAATTGCTAAGAATTTTCTATACTGGCAAACCCATAAAGATGAAGAAGGCAATGATCGTCCAGCGATAACAAAAGTTATTCTTTGTGGCGGGGATGCCAACCTCATTGGCCTAGCTGAATATCTATCCATCAGTATTAAAAATAAAGTAGAAGTGGCTAATGTTTGGTTAAATATCGTCGACACACAAAAGCATATTCCAGAAATTACATTTAATCGCTCTCTTGCCTACGCGGCGGCCTTCGGACTAGCACTAGGAGACTTCGAGTAAACATATGATTAATCTTATCCCCAATGAGGAAAAAAAGAGTAAGGTTAAGGATTTTTACTTCCGCTTGTTAGTAACATCCTTTATGGTCGTGGCAGTTTCCATGCTAGTTGCTTCCGCGGCTATTTTACCAGCTTTCTTTTTTTCCTTGGTCAAAAAAAATCTTACTGATTCAAAATTAGCTGCACAAAAGAGTGAACCCTTGCCAGCTTTAGACCAGAAGACCTTAGACGAGGTTAAGGACCTAAATACTAAACTTAATTTAGTAGAAAAAACACAAAAAAATAAATATTCAATTTCTCAAAAAATAATTAACGAAATTGTCGCAGAAAAAATGAGCGATATTAAAATCACCCAAATTTTATATCAGAGCGACCCTGCCAAAGGTAAAACTGTGACCATAGGCGGTACAGCATCTTCCCGAGAGCGGTTGCTTTTATTCAAACAAACCCTAGCGGATAATGTAGCTTTCAAAAAGGTTGACTTACCCATTTCTAATTTCGTTAAGGGGTCCGATATTAAATTTTCTATAAATTTAGTTCCTGCCTAAAATGGAAAATAAATTCAAAAAATTTAAAAAGGTACCTCTAATTGTTTCTACAATTTTACTTATTACTTCGTGCTCGCTTTTCATTTACTTATATCAAAATACTCAAAAGAACGATCAAGTTTCAAGCGACCTCGAAAAGCAATTGAAAGATGAGGCAAGTAAACGCGAAGAGGTAAAGTCCCTTGACCGTATGCTAAAAAGCATGGAAGGCGAGAGAGCAACACTCGATAGCCACTTTATTGTTGGGGCGAGCTCGGATGCAGTTCCTTTCCTTAATATGCTTGAAACTTTGGCCCCAAAAGTAGGAGCTGAAGCCGCAGTTGCCTTGGTGGATGCGCCTAAAGATAATAGCGGCCTAGTGGTCGGAGTAAATGTGCAAGGATCATTTGAGTCGCTTTATAAATTCATAACTTTACTTGAAAACGCACCATATGAACTCGACGTCCTGTATGTTGACCTTGAGCGGGGCCAAGAGACAACATCAGCGGACGGGGTAGAAGCTCCAGTCAAATGGTCAGCAGTAATTAAGGTTAAACTTTTAAGTTTTGTCCCCTAAAATAATCATGAATTTAAAATTCCCTAAAATTAAAAAAACTTTCAGGAAAGGTGGACTCCATACTAACCCAGACGTGTATTGGGATATTATGCAAGCGGCAGCATTTATATTAGTGGTGTCTTCTTTTATTTTTGGATTTTATCTTTTCCGTAAAATTGATCGAGAATTTATTACTATCAATGATGATTCAAATAGCCAGATAAAACTAATCGGCAAGGAAAGAATTGATAAGATCCTCCAGTATTTTGCAGATAAGGAAAAAAATTCTAATGAAATACTAAATTCTCCCTCGCCCATCATTGACCCCTCTAAGTAAAAATGGTAATTTAACCTTATGCGCGCTTAGCTCAGTTGGTAGAGCGCTTCATTTACACTGAAGATGTCGGGGGTTCGAGTCCCTCAGCGCGCACATGACGTCCACCATGCCTTCGTAGTTCAATGGATAGAACAGGGCTCTTCTAAGGCCTTGATGTAGGTTCGATTCCTACCGAAGGCACCAGATGAAAATAAAAGTTTTATATGAGGACTCAAATATTTTTGCTATCGACAAGCCGTCAGGTATTATGGTGCACCCAGATGAGCGAAGTAAAGAAAAAACGATTTTGGATTTATTTATTAAAAAATATCCGAAAGTTGAGGTGGTCCATCGTTTAGACAAAGATACTTCCGGAGTGATGTTATTAGCAAAAAATAAAAAAGCACATGAATTTTTGAAGCATCAATTTCAAGAGCGGACAATAAAAAAGATTTATAATGCTATTGTTTCGGGCTCGGTGAAGCACGACAGGGGAATAATAAATAAGCCAATAGGTCGCAGCCCAAAGGATTTCCGCCGTTGGCTAGCCGGCAGGGGAGCTCGAGGTGAATTGCGAGACGCAGTTACCGACTATAAAGTTTTAAAAAGATTTACTGATAAAGGAATTAAATTTACTTACTTGGAAGTTAAGCCCAAAACCGGCCGCACACATCAAATCCGGGTCCATATGAAATTCCTAAATCATCCAGTTGCCTGCGACCCCCTTTATAATCCTGATAGCCCCAAGCCTACTGGCTTTAAGCGCCTGGCGCTCCACGCCGCGTCTATAGAATTCAAAAATCTAGCCGGCAAGACTATAAAAATAGAATCACCATTACCGCTTGAGTTTAAAAAAATCCTCAAATAACTTCGTTTGCCATAAAAAACCTTTTGTGCTAAAGTGTTTTTACTATTATGGCAAGTGATATAGCAAGTAAAATTAAATTTAGTCCAGTAGATATTGATGCCCGTAAGAAGCTGGATTTCCGAGCTGGGGACAATGTCCGCGTCTGGTCTAAAATTCCTGAAGAAAAGGGTAAATTCCGCCTCCAGGCATTTGAGGGCACAGTCCTCGGCAGGAAACATGGTGCAGAATCAGGTGCAACCTTTACTGTTCGTCGCATAGCTTCCGGAGTAGGAGTTGAAAGAATTTTTCCATTATTTTCCCCAATGGTAGATAAAATTGAAATTGTTAAGAGGTCTAATGCTCGCCGCAGTAAGCTCTACTATATTCGAACTAAAGCTATTAAAGATGTCCGCCGTAAGATGCGTTCCTCAGTAGGTAGTGCAGAAGCTGAAGTTGAGGCGGCGGAAGTCAAAGTAGCAACCGAATAGTTTGCTATAATCTAATTAAGCGCGGGTGGCGAAACTGGTAGACGTACTACCTTGAGGTGGTAGCGCTCGCAAGAGCTTGGGAGTTCGAGTCTCCCCCCGCGCACAAGTTTAGTTGATTTTTAAATAAAAAGTGGTATTCTTTTACCGGACACGTCTACGGATAGATAATTCATTTGACGGAGGTACACGATGGACCAGCGTACAAGGATAGTCGAAAACCAGTGCGCCAAGCACTACGGCACGGCGATTCTGGCCCGCCCGCCCCACCACATCGAGGAGCCCACCACGGCGCCGAAAAGCGTCGCCACGGCGGCTGCGAAGAAGCCGACGACCCTCGAGAAGTTCAGCGGTCCGCCCGACCTTCAGCCGATCTCCAGTTCGGATCCGCGATGGAAGTGAAGCAGGCGGCCGCCAAGCAGCTCAACCTACTCGCCGTCGGGGAGCCATCATCATTCACTCCACCGCGCCGACCCACACCTTCACTCCAGACACTCAATCTGCGGCGGGATGTGTGTATCGAGCTCGCCCGGCGACGTCGCCGAGCACAAATTGCGGCCCGACTCGCCCTCAAGCGCGCCGAACGCAACAGTCAGTCGTAGTCATCATCGCGCCGGCCGCGGATCTTTTCCAAAAAAGATCCCCCGGCGCGAAAACGTTTATGGTAGAATATAAATATGACTGAGGAAGAATTTAAACAAAAATTAACGCCCGAACAGTATAGAGTATTACGCGAGAAGGGGACCGAGATGCCTGGTACTGGCAAATATTTACATGAAAATAAGGACGGCACCTATGAGTGTATGGCGTGCGGTAATCCGCTTTTTACATCGGATGCTAAATTTGATTCTGGTACCGGCTGGCCATCATTCGATCAGGCAATTCCTGGCGCAGTGGAGGAGCATACCGATAATACTTTAGGCATGGAACGTACAGAGATACTTTGCGCTCGGTGTAAATCCCACCTCGGGCATGTATTTAATGATGGACCAACGAAGACAGGCAAGCGCTACTGCACTAATTCAGTGTGCTTAGACCTAAAGTAATAATTTATGACTTTTTCAAATGACATTTTACTGCGTATAGCCATATTTGTTCTGGCCGTCTGTGGATTTTTTGTAGCAAAGCATATCCGTAATCATAAAAAGTCCGGCAAGGTTTTGGTCTGTCCACTTAATATGGATTGTCACGGCGTGGTACATAGCGATTACTCAAAATTTTTTGGTATACCGGTAGAAGTTATGGGTATGATTTATTACGGATTTATTTCCATTGCTTATTTGCTTTTCATCTTCATTCCGAATGATTTGCCGAATTTATTGATAGGAATTATGGCACTTACTTCCATCCTAGCTTTTTTATTTTCAGTTTATCTTATAAGTGTGCAACTTTTTGTGTTAAAGAAAGGCTGCTATTGGTGTTTTGTTTCCGCCTTTTTTTGTATTTTGATTTTTATTTTCACACTAATGTCTTATAATTTTGCACAAATAATGCAATTTTTCCATCGATAAAAAGTGGCAATTACAGGCCTTTTTTGCTATAAATAGCAATACATGGTGCCCATGGTGTAACGGTTAACACAGAAGCTTGTGGAGCTTTTAATTCGGGTTCGATTCCCGATGGGCACCCCATAAAATGCTTTCAAAAAATATTAAAAAAACTGCGGAAGTATCTAAGGTATTTCTGAATCGAATCCTTAAAGATACAAAACAAAAAGGCGCCCTTGTCGTGGCCCTCTCGGGGGATTTAGGTGCGGGTAAAACCGCTTTCACTCAAACGTTTGGTAAACATCTGGGCATAAAAAATAAAATGAGCAGCCCGACTTTTGTACTCATAAAAAAATACCCAATCAAACTTAAAGACTATAAATACTTTTTTCACCTAGATGCTTATCGTCTAAAGAATGAAAAGGAACTCCTGCATTTAGGATGGGATGAAATTATTAAGGATAAGGAGCATATAGTTTTCATTGAGTGGCCGGAGAATGTAGCCAAGGCAATACCGCGTGGCGCAAAGCGAGTAAAAGTTACTACTAACAAGGAAGGACATCGCAAGTTTAAATATTAGCTTGAATTTTAATATGTGGAACGACCCAAACATTGTAAAAGTAATTAAGGAGGGAGGCATAGTAGTGATGCCTACTGATACTGTGTATGGCCTGGTGGGGGGCGCTCATGATTCCAAAGCCATAGAGAGAATATATCAAATAAAAAATAGACAAAAGGATAAAAAATTAATTAATCTAATTTCAGACTGGAGTGAGACGCAAAAGTGGGGTATCGATTCTTCGAAATTTAATATTCCCGTGTACGACTCGCCGACAACATTTATTTTAGACGGTATATCTTTTCGGGTACCGCAGAGTAGTGAATTAATAACTCTCTTAAAACAAACTGGGCCACTGGTCGCACCATCGGCTAACCCTGAGGGCCTACCACCTGCAAAAAATATTATGGAAGCAAAAAAATACTTTAGTGATAAGGTGGATTTATATATAGATGGGGGCGAGGTTGTAGGTAAAGCTTCCGAGGTTATTAGGCTAGAAGCTGATGGTACGGTGACAATTCTTCGGGCATAGAATTTTTACATTTCTTATGGTATAATGTTTCTATAAATATGGCTCAACATCACATATCATTTTTGCAAAAATTGTTTGGTGAAAACGAAGACTCTCGCAAAAGAGTTTACCGCAGCATGAAGGCTAAGGCAGATGCCAAGAGGACTGTGATAGAAAAAATTGCAGATCAAATGACATCTAACTTCGGCACCATGACATTCTTGGTTTTTAATGTGATTTTATTTATTGTTTGGATAGTCATCAATACTGGTCAGATAAAAGATGTTCATCCATTCGACACTTTCCCATTCAATTTATTGACGATGATCGTTTCACTTGAAGCTATTATCCTAGCTATCTTCGTGCTTATCTCTCAAAACCGCACCGCCAAAGTAGATGATCTGCGCGAGGAAACACATCTCCAGCTTAACCTAATTGCCGAGCGGGAAATTACTAAAATTATGAAAATGGTGGCGTTACTCCTGGAGAAACAAGGCATCGATATTTCACAAGATCCAGAACTTCATAAAATGTTACGTCCAGTTAGTGAAGCAGAGATCGAAAGGAGATTAGAAAAAGAAATTTTGTAATTTATGGACATACTCTCCAATTATGATTTAACTAAGTTAAATACTTTCGGCATTGCTGCTCGAGCCAAATTTTTCGTAGAAATTAAGAGTGAAGAAGATTTACAAGAACTTTTCAAAACTTCGGAATTTAAAAATAATAAAAAATTATTCCTCGGCGGCGGCAGTAATATTTTATTGACTGGTGACTTTGATGGTTTGGTTATTGTTAATAAATTGAAAGGGATTGCTCTTGTGGAAGAGGATGAAAAAAATGTATGGGTAAGATCCATGAGCGGTGAAGTTTGGCATGATTTGGTGAATTTTGCAGTGGGGAGGGGCCATTGGGGCATTGAAAACCTGGCTTTTATACCAGGTACTGTCGGTGCCGCCCCGATGCAAAACATCGGTGCCTATGGGGCAGAACTGGCGCAGGTTTTAGAAAATGTCGAAGCCATCTGCATAGAAAACGGTGAGAAAAGAATACTTAGTAAGGAGGAATGTAAACTAGGTTATCGAGACAGCATATTTAAAAATGAGCTTAAAAATAAATATTTTATTCTAGCGATAACTTTAAAGTTGAGCAAAGTTGAGCAAAAGAATCTTAACTACAAAGTCTTACAGGAACATCTAGAGAAAAATAAAATAGAGGTTAAAACTCCTAAAGATGTTAGTGAAGCCGTAACCGCTATAAGAAAGAGCAAGCTCCCGGATCCAGCGGTCATCGGAAACGCTGGCAGCTTCTTCAAAAATGTCTTTGTCGATAAAAAAAAGTTGGAGGAATTATTGAAATCCTACCCGGATGTGCCTTACTTTAATGAAGGCGAAATGATAAAAATACCATCGGCTTGGCTTATTGAACAATGTGGCTGGAAGGGCAAGCGGGTGGGGGATGCAGGGGTACATGACCGGCAAGCCTTAGTATTGGTAAATCATGGCGGGGCAACTGGGGCCCAGTTACAACACCTTGCAAAGGACATAATCGATTCAGTTTTTGAAAAATTTGGACTTAAACTTACCCCAGAAGTCAATTTGATTTAAGGTGTCTCCAGTGTATAATAGAATATATGCAAACAGAATACATAAAAAATTTATATAGAGTCGGACTTACATTATTAGTGATTCTTTCTTTGTTTTTTGCAGTTAAATTGCTTAGTGAGTGGCGTGCTTATGGCATGATGGGATCAAATGACTCTAACACTATTACGCTTTCCGGTCATGGCGAGGTAACTGCTGTGCCTGATATAGCATCGGTTTACTTTACAATTGAGTCTAGTAAAGCCACCCAAGGTGCATCTAGCGATGAGGTTAATACTAAAACCAAAAGCATTCTGGATTTCTTGAAATCGAGCGGCGTAGCGGATAAAGATATTAAAACTGAAAATTATTCCTCATATCCTAAATATTCTAGTATCGCACCTTGCCCTATGTATATTAATTCCTCCGGTATCATGCCTCCTTGCAGGCAAGGGGAGTCTAAAATTATTGGCTACACAGTTTCTCAAAATATTAGCGTAAAAATCCGCAAGGCGGACGATGTTTCCAAAATAATTGATGGTATCAATAAAATTGGTGTAACAAATATGTCTGGGCCTAACTTTACCATTGACGATGAGGATGCACTTAAAGCAGATGCTCGCAAGAAGGCTATTGATGATGCTAAGACTAAAGCAGATGAATTAGCCAAGGAACTCGGAGTACATCTAGGCCGAGTGGCTAACTTCAGTGAGAATGGTAATTACCCTGTAATGTATGGCAAAGCAGTAATGGCTATGGATAGTGCAGGTTCTGCCCCAGTTCCAGCCCAAATCCCTAAGGGCGAGAATACTATTAGCTCGGATGTCACTATAACCTACGAAATAAGGTAGGAATTGACTTTATAAGGAAAAAGAGTAATATTAAAAAAGCCCTTGAAAGGGGGCTTTTTTAAAATAAAATGTCAAAAATCACTCAATATTTGAAGGAAACAAGAGCGGAACTCAAGCATGTGATCTGGCCATCAAGGAGCCAGACTATTTACTATACCCTTATTGTTATTGTGCTTTCCGGACTCATCGCTTACTTTCTAGGAGTTTTTGATTACCTTTTCTCCACTGGACTAGGAAAAATACTTTCACTTTAATATATGTCAAAACAAGAAACCGAAGGACAAAGAAGTTGGTACGCTATTCATACTTATGCCGGGTATGAAAATGTTGTTCTTCGTAATTTACGCCAGCGCATAGACTCCCTTGGCATGAATGATAAAATTTTCAACGTTATAGTACCAATTGAAAAGAAAATAAAAATCAAAGGTGGCAAGCGTGTGGAAGTAGAGGAAAAGATTTATCCTGGTTACGTACTTGTAGACATGGTAGTTACCGACGATTCTTGGTACGTTGTGCGCAATACCCCCAGAGTTACTGGCTTCGTAGGTGCAGGGGTTAACCCAGTGCCCCTCAAGAAAGAAGAAGTAGACTTTCTTTTCAAGAAAATGGATGCAGGTACTGCTAAACACAATATCGATATGGAGATAGGTGAGAGCGTGATCATTGTGGACGGTCCATTTAAGGACTTGGAGGGCAAGGTAAACACAGTAGATCAAGAGCGCGGCAAGGTTAAGGTTTTGGTTTCAATGTTCGGCCGCGAAACTCCAGTCGAGCTCGACTTCTTGCAAGTTAAGAAACTTTAAGTTAATGTAGGAAATATACAAATTTATGGCAAAGAAAGTTACCAAAAAAATCAAACTACAAATCCAAGCTGCTAAGGCAACCCCTGCGCCGCCACTTGGGCCTGCGCTCGGACAAGCGGGTATCAACATTGGGGACTTCGTCACTAAATTTAACGCTGCTACCAAGGATATGGCAGGAGACAAAGTTGGTGTGGCTATTACTGTGTATGAAGACAGAACCTATGACTTCGTAGTTAAGACCCCACCAGTTACTGGCCTTATTTTAAAGGCTGCTGGGGTAGAAAAAGGCTCTGGTAATCCAAAAACTACTAAAGTTGGCAAAATAACTAAAGCTCAAGCACTTGAAATTGCTAAAAAGAAAATGAAGGATTTCAATTCTAAAGATGATGCAGGTGCTATCGCCATCGTAGCCGGCTCCGCTCGAAGCATGGGGATCGAAGTGAAATAAAGCATTGTCACTACCTTATCTAACTAAACTCGTAATCAAATTGGCGCCAAAGGTTGGCGCCAGAGTTGTTTTAGAGCCTGAATGGGGGATAGCGGCGCAGATAGTGTATAAAAATGGCGTTACTAGATCACTCCGGTATCTTTCCTTGGATTTAAATCACATTGCATCTGCTGACATTGCTAAAGACAAGGGCTATGCGAAATTTTTCATAAAAAAACTAGGTTATCCGGTTGCGGATGGCGTCACAGTTCTTAAAGACTCCTGGGCCAAGGCTATTAAAAGTAAAAAGAATATTTTATATGCAATTAGATATGCCGCGCGCGCTGGCTACCCGCTCATTGTAAAGCCAAATAGCCTAAGCCAAGGCTTTGGAGTAGCTCTCGTATCGAATAATAAAGAATTACGCCAAGCACTAAGCCAAATTTTTAAAGAAGATAAAATCGCGATTCTTGAAAAATATTTACCGGGCAAGGACTATCGCATTGTAGTGCTTGATAGCGATGTAATCTCCGCCTATGAACGCATTGCGCTGTCAGTAGTGGGGGATGGTAAACACTCGATACTTTCATTATTGAAGACAAAACAAAATAATTTTATTAAATCCGGCCGCGACACCAGGATAAACTTCGCTGATGCTCGCATGAAGTTAAAATTACAAAAACAAAGTTTAACTTGGAAAAGTATCATACCAAAAGGCAAGAAAATATATCTTTTAGACAATGCCAACCTCTCTACTGGAGGGGATTCAGTGGATGTAACTAACACAATTCACTCCGGCTTCCGCAAAATTGCCATTAACCTTACTCGCGAGATGGGTCTACGTATTTCTGGGGTAGATATAATGGTTACTAGGGGAAACATAACGGAAGATCCCAAAAAGTGTAAATATTATATTATTGAAATCAATGCGGCACCTGGCCTTGACCATTATGTGACCACCGGCGCCAAGCAAAAGAAGATTGTGGAGGCAATGTATTTGAAGGTGCTGAAAGCACTTGGAAAAAAAGATTAGAGGGAGTATATTTAAGAAGTGAAAAAGATCCAATCTAAATACCAAAGGCCGTCCTGGGATGAGTACTTTATGGGCATGGCAAACTACGTGGGCACTAGGGCTACTTGTGACCGGGGCAGGAGTGGCTCTGTAATCGTTAAAGATAAAAAGATAATTTCTACTGGCTACGTTGGGTCACCACCTGGGCTGCCACATTGTGATGAGGTAGGCCACGATATGCAAATGGTGACAAATGAAGACGGCACTACGTCTAATCACTGTATTAGAACAATTCATGCGGAGCAGAACGCAATGATTCAAGCAGCTCGTTTTGGGGTGGCGCTAGAAGGGGCTACTATTTATTGCAAAATGGTACTCTGCCATGTCTGTGCTAAACTAGCAATATCGGCAGGAATTAAAAGAGTTGTGGCCGAAAAGGATTACCACGCGAGCACTCGAAGTAAGGAAATGTTGAAGAAGGCTGGAGTAAAGTTAGAAATTTTAAATAAAGTAGTAGAAAAATATACAAAACAATAATTTATGGTTGACCTAAAAGCTTTACAAGTAGAAGTAATAAGAAATAAGAAAGAGAAGGGTTTCAACATGACCGACACAGCTTTAGAATTTTGCCGTGCTCATGAGGAACTCTCAGAAGCATTTTCTAAATTCAATAAAAATGAAAAGGGTGTTGCCGAAGAATTTGCAGATGTCCTAATTTTTATCTTAGGAATGTGTGAACAAATGGGTTTTGACCTAGAAAAAGAATTAGTCAGAAAAATTGAAATAAACAAAAATAGGAAATATAAAAAAGAAAAATCTCCAGATGGAAAAGATGTCTTTATTCGCGTTCGTACCCCCCTGGACCCTTAAATTTTCTCATAAACTGAAAAGATGTAATCAAAAGGATTCTCGGAATCCTTTGGGTTTTCTTCGTGAGATATTTCTTTCCAGATAGTTGGAAGAATTGCAGGGAAAAAAGCATCAGCTTCTTTGTCCTCTGCGTTTACATGTGTAATGTCTAGCCTGGTAGCGAACTCCATTGATTGCTTATAAATTTCCGCGCCGCCGATAATATAAACTAATTCTTCAGTTTTTACTTTCTCTATTGCATCTTCTAACGAATGCACCACTTCAATTCCATCTCGCACATAACTTACATCACGAGTAATTACTATATTTCTACGTTTGGGCAGTGGGCCACCAGGCAGGGACTCGAAAGTCTTACGGCCCATTATCACGCTGTGCCCTCGAGTTTTATCCCTAAAATATTTCATGTCTGCCGGTAGATGGAAGAGCAGAGTATTACCCTTACCAAGTTCATTATTTTTACCAATAGCAGCAATGAGGGATAGAATCATAATTTATACAGCGATAGGAGCTTTAATGGCATCGTGAGGATTATAATCTACTAATTCAAAATCATCTATAGTAAAATCCTCAATTTTCATTTTAGCTGGGTTTATTTTCATCTTTGGCATGGGCCTGATATCGGCGCGGCGAGAGAGCTGAAGAGCTACTTGGTCCATATGATTTAAATATAAATGCACATCACCACCTGTCCAAACAAATTCACCAGGCTTAAGCCCACAGATTTGCGCGATGATCATTGTGAAAATTGCATAGGAAGCAATATTGAAGGGGACACCTAAGAAGGTGTCACAGCTTCGCTGATAGAGCTGACAGGAAAGTTTGCCGTTAGATACATAAAATTGAAACAGGCAGTGGCAAGGTGGTAGGCCAGCTTTCGCCATCTCATCAATATCTGCCACATTCCACGCCGAAATTATGAGGCGGCGGGAGTCTGGATTTTTTTTTATTTGCTCTATAACAGAAGAGAGTTGGTCAATATGTGCCCCGTTTGGTGCCGGCCAGCTGCGCCATTGGTAGCCATAAATTGGACCCAAGTTGCCATATTCCTTAGCAAACATTTCGTCAGTTTTAATTTTTTCTATAAATTCCTTGATCCCCGTATTCCATGCATCCGATCCAGGAGCGGGAACTTCCATTTTATTTTTAATTAAATATGCCTTATATGGCCATTCATCCCAAATGTGCACACTATTATCCGCGAGATATTTTAAATTTGTATCGCCCCGCATGAACCACAGGAGCTCATGAATGATGGATTTTATCGGGACCTTCTTAGTTGTTAGGAGAGGGAAGCCGTCTTGCAGATTAAAGCGCATTTGGTAACCGAGCAGGCTTTTAGTACCAGTACCAGTGCGGTCGCTCTTTTGCACACCATTCTTCACAATGTGCTCAAGGAGGTCTAAATATGATTCATCTACATGTTTACCCACAAGTTTACTTTCCATATTTTTAGTATAACTTTTTCATTTACTCTCCACAAAGTTGACAAATTAAGGGGAAAATGCTACTCTTCTTATATCATTCTCACTACTTACATTTTGGGGATGACCCATTATGTATAACAGCAACCCGGCTAGACCGAGTAAATTCGGCAGCCACACTTCTTTTAGGGCGAAACCTCGCTTTGGTGGAGGCAAATTTAATAATTCACGATCTCGCTTTAACGGAGGCAGAAGCGGTGGTAAATCTCGCGGTCAAAGAGGCGAGAGGATAGACTTTTCACGTTTCATAAAAAAAGCAATCCATGTGGAAGAGAAGCCTTATGTTTCTACCCACACATTTGCCGACTTTCCTTTTAACCCGCAACTTCATAAAAATATTACCTCCACCGGCTTTATCCATCCCCGCCCTATTCAGGACCAAGCTATACCATCCGTATTAAAAGGCATGGATGTTTTCGGCATGGCTAATACTGGTACAGGTAAGACCGCAGCCTTCCTCTTACCTTTGATTGAAAAGATTTCAAAAACTAAAGGCTTAAATAAACGCGAAACTGTGCTAATAATGGCGCCGACTCGTGAGCTCGCACTTCAAATAGAAAGTGATTTCAAAAAGCTCGCCTTCGGCTTCGGGATGTTTTCCGTGGCATGCGTGGGTGGCTTGCCAATTAATAAACAAATTCGTGAAATTAAAATGGGAGTTTCTTTTGTAATCGGCACTCCAGGTAGACTCCGCGATCTTATAGACCAGAAAATATTAGACCTTTCTACTTGCCACTCTGTGGTGCTAGATGAAGCGGATAGAATGCTGGACATGGGCTTTCGAGATGACATGGTGTATATAATCGGCAGGACAAATAAGGAACGCCAGACACTATTCTTTTCCGCGACACTTTCACCGGAGATTCGTAAACTTACCGAGCAATACCTCAAAGACCCTATTTTTATTTCCGTAATTTCTGGTGAAACTGCTAAGAATATTGATCAGGATGTAGTGCGTTTCAAAACCAAAGAGGAAAAGTTAGAAAAGCTGCATGAAGTTTTAAATAAAGATGGATCCGATAAGGTGCTGATATTCCGTGAGATGAAGCACAGCGTGGACACTCTAGCTAAAGAGCTTGCCCAGCGTGGATTCAAAGTAGGCGGCATTCATGGTGACAAGCGTAGCCGCGAGCGTATCCGTATACTCGACTCTTTCAAGCAAGATAAAATAAATATACTTATTGCTACCGATGTGGCCGCGCGCGGGCTCGATATTCCAGACGTAACACATGTCATCAACTACGACGTACCACAAACCTATGATACTTACGTGCACCGCATCGGCCGTACCGGCCGCGCTGGCAAGAAGGGGACAGCCCTGACTTTTGTACCGGCGTAAGATATAATTACGGCATGAGCCCCGAAGACGCACCGAAACCATCTAGAAAAGAATTAGTAATAGATTTCAAAAAGGACAGCTTTATTGTTATTGGACTAAAGACCGCCATAAATAACGGTATGACTTTAGATGAGGCTGTCGCATCGCATCAAAAAGACATTATGGCTAACTCTCAAGATAATTTTATACACTTAGCAGAGTTAGAAAAAGCTATACAGCAAATTAAATCGGAAATAGATAATAAATAAAAAATACTCCAAGTGGAAAGTAAACCCAAAAAGATTTTATATATTGGAGGTGGGGTTTTAGCTGGAGTTTTTTCCGCTGGCGTTCTAGCCTCGCTACTTAAAGATGAAAAAATTTATGAAAAATTCGATGCAGTTTTTGCATCGTCAGCTGGGGCAGTAGTGGGAGCATACTTTCTAGCCAACCAGCCAGAGGGCGCGACAATTTTTTACGATAGCCTAATTAAAGACTTTATTATGCCCATGAATTTCTTTGGTGGTATGCGCGACCGACTCACCAATAGATTTATTCA
This sequence comes from Patescibacteria group bacterium, assembly GCA_040388575.1. GTDB lineage: Bacteria > Patescibacteriota > Minisyncoccia > Phycocordibacterales > UBA9973 > UBA9973. The sequence continues at coordinate 102,926 of JAZKBO010000001.1, forward strand.
TGAAGTTCCTAGTGAAAATTTCAGAAATGCAGTTGATATTGAAAAGCTTTTTAAAGTTGTAAAAGAAGAAAATATATTAAATCTTATTGCTGTAAAAGAAAGAAATCTACCTCTATACGTAGATTTCCTAGACGTAAACGATTTTAAAACAAAATTTGTCGATATATCCAAAAAGGATGACTTATTATATTGGCTAAGATGTGCGGTGAGTGCTGTGCCATATTATTATCCTGGCAAGACTTTATATATAGATGGAGGAATGGCAAGTTCATTTCCCTTAGAAGATATTGAAAACGTTTATCCCGATCATGATATTGTGGCCATCTTGAATATTATGCCGCAGAAATTTATGCGTAGATTTCTAAAAGGCCTGACCGAAGGAGCAGTAGCATCCATAATGTATGGAGTGCGAATCTGGCCAGTTTTTCTAAAGCGCGACTATTTATTTCTAAGACAGATGCGCACAATTAAACAACACAAAAATCTAACAATTGTTTCGCCACCCAACTCACTAAATTTATGGCCCAATACTACAAATAGAAAAAAGCTCTTGCGAGCTTTTGAGGAAGGGAAGGTGGCAGGGGAGAAACTTTTAATTGAGCTTAACTAGCTTTAATCAGTCCAGCTTTGAGGAGGGTAGCATAGGCGCCATTCGGTTATCCCCAGTTTTCATTGTTATGTGGCGCATAGGGTGATAAAATTTAAGTAATATGAGCTTGAAGAAAATTATTTCTTCGCATCATCTAAAATTCTCATTAATAGTTTTTGTTTTCGTAATTGTTTTTTCTTTTTCCAATTCGGTTTTTGCTGATGTTGGACAAGCTGTCTACACTGATTTTGATTCTGGTGGACCACAAGCTACATTCGAAGCTTTCCTCGGGACAAATGGATCAGGAACCGCAACCGCTTTTACTTTTTATACTGATAATCCTACGGGGTGGACTACGGGGTCAGTATACACAGGTGGATTTATTAGTTTAACGGCTTGCGATAATGATGCCACGACAGAGTCATCTGGTGGTGGAACTAATTGCAATAATCGTACACGTCATAATGTTAGTTACGGAACTGGAAGTATATCTGCAACCGGTAACTTCGTAACTGTTGATTTTGGAAGTGCGGATGTTACCCTTGATTCAAGTAAATATTATATTTTTGTTTATTTTTCTGGCGCAGGCAATCCTTCTGGGAGTGGGTTTGGTGGTAGTTCCCTGGGGTTTACTTCGACAGCCAATTCTCATTGTCGTATTGCTTGTGTTTCCTTGCAGGATTATTACTGGAATTTAGTCGGTGCTAGTGGTTTGTATTTTCCCAATCATAGTCCGTATAGTGGTACACAGTATTTTGCAACTTCCAACGGCACTACTGATATTACACCAGATGCTGGTTTCTACTCTTCATGTAATGGTTTAAATATTAGCATTCGTAATAATCCTCCAGATAGTCTTTGGGGCAATATTCATACCTTTTCTCCTCAAAACTCAGGCGCGATTACTATTAGTCCCTACAGCCATGCTCATGATCCAGGTGGACTACATCAGTTTATGATGGCTTGTGATGGTTCGGGCACTTTTCTTGACCCAGAAGCCTATATTCTCTATAACTATTCGAGCGGTGCTATTTCCGGCGTAACTGTTGACGTCTCTAGTGATATCACTGATTCTACTACATGGCACAGCAACACTATTTATGTGGTACATGGCGACATTGAAATAACATATGGGGATACTCTAACTATTGAACCAGGCACCCTTATTAAGTTTGACGAAGACAGCAGCCTGACAGTAAATGGAGTTCTGGATTCAGAGGGTGAGTTAAATCTAGATGGCTCACCAAAAAATATACTAATGACTTCTATTAATGATGATGTTATTAGCGATACAAATAATGATGGTCCCTCAACTGGAAGTCCCGGTGAATGGAAGGGAATTGTAATTGGTTCGGGGGGTAGTGCTACCTTTGATTACACACGGATTTTTTATGGTGGACAATCTGGTGGCACAGAAGCAGAAATATATAATGATGGGGGAACTCTGTCAATTACTAATTCTGCAATTTCTTATGGCACAACATACGGAATTTATAACGATTCAGGAACAGCGACAGTCGCCACTACTGACATAAGTTTTCATGATTATGGAGTTTACTTAAACGGGGGCAGCGCAACCATTTCCAGTGCTAATAAAATTCACCAAAATAATTTATTTGGTATCTTTAACGATACTGTTTCCGAAATTAATGCTGAAAATAATTATTGGGGAGACACAAGCGGTCCTTATAACGACCCTGAAAACCTATACGGTCTTGGTAATGCAATTTATGGTGATGTAGATTTTGACCCATGGAACAGTGATTCTAATTACATAACAAATGAAAGAATTCCTGAAGAATGTGGCGATTATAATGATTGCACTTCCGTGTATGATGATGTGGTTCTTTGGAAAAATTTAAATGTGGATTTGGAATGTTCCGATGCTCTAGCTGATGCGATAGATACATGGGAAGGAGTGGATAATGTAATAACTTTTACTGAAGAAAATTCTTCACCCAATTTAGCTTTTGCAGAGCAGTCCCATGATGATGTTCCCTGGTTGGCGGAGTGGAACCCAGCGACTTCCCCTGATTCTATAATAATCAATGACTATTATGTTCCTAACGAGACCTGCGATCAAATGCAAAACTCCATTACTCATGAAATCGGACACGCCCTCGGTCTGAGCCATAGTTATACGGGCAATGTTATGTACTATGCAGTAATACCACAAACCACCTTAGGACCACAGGATCTTTTAGATTATCATTATTTATGGCATTAATATAATATATATGTTACTAAAAAATAAATTATTTTTAATAATTCTGGGGATTTCATTGCTTGTTGTTGGAGGGATATATATTTATTACAACAAGTATTATAACGTAAATATTAAATCTCCTATTCCAGTGGAATCAATTTACTGAGTTATGATAAAAAAAATAATAAAAAATAATATTTTCCAATCAACATCACTACTTTTTATTAGTGGAATAATATTATTTATTACTCTACATAGTTACTTTAATAAAGCCCGGATTTTAGTACGAATCATACACCCTCAGTATGTAGCAGATTTTTCTGATGATCAAGTTTTGATGGGTGCATCACATAATGTTTTTATTGGGAAAGTTATAGAGCGAGTCGGTACAAAAGAGAGGGGTATAGGCCCTGAAACCCAATTTAGCGTAGAAGTATTAGAAAACATAAAAGGAGATTTAAAAGATACGGTGACAGTTGACCAAGCCGGAGGCTATAAGGATGGTGTGCTGTATGCTGTATCCGAAGAAGGTGGCAGTAACACAAAAACAAATAAAGAAAGTTTGTACCTATTGCAGCCAGGATCAACGTATCTTTTTGCAACAAGATACAATGAGAAGGAAAATTGGTATACACTCAACTCCTATCCAACTGCAAGTAAAGTTTTAGATGATGGTAGTATCTCGGACAATGCTCAACTAAAAACAATAGCTGATAATGATTCAAGAGTGCAAGCACTAAAGAATGCTTATTTAAATGAGGTTCCATTAGACGCTGATTTAAAGAGTAACAATGCTTTAAATAGTTATGTTTCTGTGCAAGAAAAACTTAAAGGTCAGGAGGAAAGTAATCCAGAACCTGACAAGAAGGAGGATACTGTAAGTCCTACTAAAGTAGACGAGACTCCAACTGATATGCCCGATCAAAATACCAATGCGCCTGATTCCGCGATGACACCCTCATCTCCGGAAAATGATACTCAAAATCCGCCCGCAGAAGTGTCTAATCCTGACCCTATTGATTCAAATACCGTTTCACAATAGTCTTAAAAATAAAAAACCCTCCGAGTGGAGGATTTTTTATTGAGCCTTGATTAATCCAGCTTTGAGGAGGGTAGCATAGGCGCCATTCTTTTTCATGGTGCGTAGGCCGCGGGCGGAAACTTCTATATTTATTGATTTATTTAATTCAGGAATAAAAACCTTCTTCTTTTGAAGATTTGGGTATTTGCGGACCTTGCCGGTAGGGTTGAATTTAGTAGCACGAGTGCGGTTGGAATATCCGCCCCCGACTATTGAACCCATCTTTGTTATATCGCATATTTTAGCCATTGCTGGATTATGTTATCATAAGAAATGTATGAGCGCAACCGATACAATTTTCTACATAATTATACTAATCATGTCCGTAGTGGTGCATGAAGTCTCTCACGGCTTCATGGCCGAGCGCTTTGGCGACAAAACTGCCCGTTTTGCAGGAAGGCTCACACTAAATCCGCTCAAACACCTAGATATGTTCGGCTCAATAATTTTACCGGGGCTCCTAATTATTACGCACGCACCATTCCTCTTCGGTTGGGCGAAGCCGGTGCCATATAATCCGAACAATTTGACCGATAAACGTTGGGGCGAGTTCTGGGTGGCAGCTGCTGGGATACTCGCGAACTTTTTCATCGCAGTAATTTTCGGTTTAATCATACGCTTCAGTGCTAGCTTTGCATTGCCGGACTCATTTTATACGATAACTTCCACCATAGTCATAACCAACCTAGTTTTGGCATTATTTAACCTGGTGCCAATTCCACCGCTTGATGGCTCTAAAATACTCTTTACTTTTTTACCCAGATCTTTTTACGGGACAATGGCCGCTCTCGAGAGGTACTCCTTTATCCTGCTTATTCTATTTGTCGTTTATTTTTCGAATATTTTGTTCCCAATAATGGCGTTTCTTTTCCATCTGATTGCAGGTATTGCAATTTAGTTAACGAAATAGTATATTACAAGCCTAGTCCTTTAGGGGCTATTTTTTTGCAAATGCCAACAATCAACCAATTAATAAAGAAAAATAGAGTAAAAACCCATGCCAAGTCAAAGACAGTGGCTTTAGCGCGCGGATTCAACGTCCTTAAGAACAGGCCGATCTTTTTCCCAGCTCCCTTTAAGCGAGGAGTTTGCACTAAAGTTTCTACCACTACTCCTAAAAAGCCTAACTCTGCTCTCCGTAAGATAGCTCGTGTCCGCCTAACCAACGGCATGGAAGTTACTGCATACATCCCAGGTGAAGGACATAACTTACAGGAACACTCTGTGGTTATGCTTCGTGGTGGCCGTGTGAAGGACTTGATCGGAGTGCGTTATCACATAGTCCGCGGTGTGCTCGATACCCAAGGTGTAGAGAAGCGCCGACAAGGACGATCTTTATACGGAAACAAGAGACCAAAGGAAGCGAAAGCGAAATAACAAGATAAAAATAAGATGCGAAGAAAAATAAAAGCTAGACAACCAGTTGCCCCAGACTTCATCTACAACTCTCAAAAGTTGGAGAAGTTTATTAACTACATTATGTGGAGTGGCAAGAAGGAGACTGCACGCAAGGTAATGTATGCAACTTTTGATACCATTAAGGAAAAAACTGGTAACCCTAACCCACTAGAAATTTTTGACCTAGCTATGCGCAACGCTGGCCCGATGACTGAAGTGCGCTCCAAACGTATCGGAGGTGCTAACTACCAGGTTCCTCGTGAGGTCCGCCCTGAACGCCGTCAGGCTCTAGCTATGCGCTGGATCCGTGATGCTGCTCGTGGTGGCAAGGGTAAGCCTATGCATTTGAAACTCGCGGACGAACTTATTGCCGCTTCTAAAAACGAAGGTGCAGCTGTGAAGAAGAAAGACGACACTCACAAGATGGCTGAAGCCAACAAGGCCTTCGCCCACTTCGCTTGGTAATTTTGCTACCGCAAATTACCCTGAGCTTGTCGAAGGGTAGTCTGGGGATAAACTATTGCTATTATACGCACTAACGTAGTGGTATAATTTAGTGGCTATGATCAACGCAGATCTTTTGAACTATATCAAACAAGCACAGCTCTCTGGTAAATCTATCGAAGTTATCAAACAAGAACTCGCCACCGGCGGCTGGAATGCTGCGGATGTCGCTGAAGCACTACAAAGTCTTTCCGTTGGAGTTTCAGCGGTGACTCCTGCCATGGCCGCTACTGCTGGAGGTATGGGCATGAAAGCAATAATTACAATTCTGGTTTTAGTCGTACTCGCTGCAGGCGGCTATTTTGCGTATTCAAAATATAAACAACCAAGCGTCGAAGAAGTAAGTATTAACCAAGAACAAACTATGAATACTCCAACACCAACTCCTGTTGCGCAAAACACAGAATCAATTCCTGCTCCGTTTACTTGTAAAGATATATTTACAGAGTCTGACTTTGTAAGAATAACAGGCAAAGGCGCTGCAGATTACAAAGTGGAAGAAAAAACAAGCGCAGCTGCAAACGCGGGCAATTCAGCCAACCTAACTTGTTCTTACACTAAACCCGATCCTAGTAAATCTGATCCAATTTCTTTTAACCTAACTGTTATTTGGTATCCAATAAATAACGTGGCGGAAACAGATCTTGAGGTTTCTACCGATGCCTTGGTACAGAGCGCAAAAAGTATGGCAGCAGGATTTCCAGACAGTGAAGCCAAGACCCAGCAGATGAATATTGCTAAAGTCGCGGTTCCGGGCGTGGGAGCTAAAGCATACACACTGCAGAGTGGGAGCATGGGAGGGGGATGGCTCTTTTTTCTCAGCAGTAATAAAAAATATAATGTAATGTTTACGTATCTTGATTTTGCAAATTTGGGTAAGGCAAATAATGGAGCTTTGACTAAAGAAAAATTAATCGGCCAGACTATCGATGCGCATTTAAGTAAATATTAATTATCAGTAAATTAACTCAAGAATGAACTCTAAACTAATCATATTTATCATCGCCTTGCTGGTCATAAGTGGTGGATACTTTGCATATTCAAAATATTACCAACCAAGTGTCGAAAAAATAAATATTAACCAAGAACAAGCCATGAATAATACTCCAACACCTACACCCACTTACCCAGCAACTAATAAAAATCCATGTGACACCATAAAAGATCTTGGTGAAGGGTTTGTTCATCCCGAATATTCTAAAAATGGTGTTAAGGTAGGCCAACCCGAAAATTTCCCTGCCAACCTAATTCCTCCTGGCAGTACCGCGATGGAATACTACATAAGCTCTGAAAATAAGCAAAGAACTGAAACACTATTTTGTTCCCAAAATAAAGTCCTGGATATTATTGCCAATATGGAAAATACATTACAATCCAACTCCTATAAAAAATCTGATCCTTGGCACAAAACAGCCACCGATGCCACATTTCGCTTCAGTGTAGAAGGCACCCATCGTTTTGTTGACGGCGAACTTCTTGGGGGAGTGGTTACAATTATGGAAGTTAGGCAAGTACCTTTTGATTCAAATAGTCCCATTGTCGGTGTCTTAATAGATATTATTGTAGATCACCGATGCATATATGGCACTGGTGGGGTTAATACGTGTAATTAAAAGTATAATAATTTTATGGACATAATAAACAAAATTTTCTCAATGTTTAGTAAGGCGAATAATGCCATGATGAAGGCGAACTCCATGCAGTACACTGTTAACCGGGCGGAAAGCTCATACAACAATATTTCTAAAGCACCGAGTAAGTGGAAAATGGTCATTTACATCGTAATTGCGATTGTGGTTATCCTATACTTCATCTTTGGATAGGTCGCGTTGCAATAAAAAGGCTTTTGTTATATATTATCTCTAGCGCGTTTGGCGCTATTTTAATTATATGGAAAGAGATTACCCTTTAGAAAAAGTTAGAAATTTTGGAATTATCGCCCACATCGATGCGGGTAAAACTACCACGACCGAGCGTGTGCTTTTTTATACTGGCGTATCCCACAAAATAGGGGAGGTGCATGATGGGGAAACTACTACCGACTGGATGGAGCAGGAGCGCGAGCGCGGCATCACTATTACTTCCGCTGCGGTTACCTGCTTCTGGACACCTACATATGATTTGAAAAATAAAGCCCTCAAGCACCGCTTCAACATCATCGATACTCCAGGACACATCGACTTTACCGTAGAGGTGAAGCGTTCTCTTCGCGTACTCGATGGAGCAGTAGTAGTGTTCGACGGCGTGGCTGGAGTAGAACCACAATCTGAAACAAACTGGCGCTATGCCGACGAGGCTAAAGTTCCACGCGTATGCTTCATCAACAAGCTCGACCGAACTGGTGCATCTTTCGAGCGTTCCTACAGCACAATTCTGGAAAGACTCAACAAAAATGCTGTGCGCATGCAGATACCTATCGGATTAGAAGAGAAGTTCGAAGGTGTGGTGGACGTGCTCCGCATGAAGGCCTACTACTTTGAAGGCGAGATGGGTAACACAGTTATCGAAAAGGAAATTCCTGCGGAAATGATGGCAGAGGCACAAAAATACCACAATGAGTTGATTGAAAAGATTGTGGAGACCGATGACACCTTGATGACCGAGTACCTAGACGGTATGGTGCCCAATTTTGATACTTTAAAGAAAACTCTACGCAAAGCTGTAATTGATAATAAAATCTTCCCAGTTTTTGCTGGTTCCGCTTTAAAGAACAAAGGTGTGCAGCTCGTGCTCGATGCGGTGGTAGATTATCTTCCAGCTCCGACTGACATCCCACCAATAGAAGGTATCAATCCAGATAACGATGAGCCAGCAGTGCGCCATGCCTCCGACGCAGAGCCTTTTGCAGCACTTGCTTTCAAAGTGGCGACGGATCCATTCGTAGGGCAGATCATTTTCTTCCGCGTATATTCTGGAAAGCTTGCAGCTGGAAGTTATATTTACAACCCTCGAACTCGCAACAAGGAGCGTATCGGCCGAATTCTACGAATGCACGCCAATGACCGTGAAGAAGTGAAGGAAGTCTTCGCTGGGGAAATCGCAGCTGCAGTGGGCCTTAAAGACACCATTACCTCGGACACTATTTGCGATGAAAATAATCCTATTGAATTAAACCGCATAGTCTTTCCAGAGCCAGTTATCTCACTGCGCATCGAACCTAAGACTAAGGCTGACCAAGAAAAAATGGGTATGGCCCTCAACCGCCTTGCGCAAGAAGACCCAACCTTCAAAGTATCTACTGACCAGGAAACAGGGGAGACGATCATTGCCGGCATGGGAGAGCTTCACCTTGAAATTATTGTGGACCGCATGAAGCGTGAGTTTACGGTGGAAGCTAATGTGGGTAAACCCCAAGTAGCATACCGAGAGACCATCAGTGGTGAAGCGGAAGCGGAAGGCAAATACATCAAGCAGTCTGGCGGACGTGGTAACTATGGCCATGTGAAGATCAAAGTTAAGCCGATGGAAGCACTGACGAAAGAAGAGATTGAAGACCTACCGAAAAATACCAAGAGGTATTCTGACTTTGAATTCATCAACAATATCAAGGGAGGTGTTATCCCACAAGAATACATTGCTCCTTGTGAAAAGGGCTTTAGGGAAGGACTCGATCGCGGAATCCTTGCAGGATTCAAAATGGTAAATGTTTCCGTAGACCTATGGGACGGAAGTTACCATGAAGTGGACTCCAACGAAATGGCTTTCAAAATTGCATCTTCAATGGCGGTGCAAGATGCCTGCCGATCTGCCCGCCCAGTAATCCTCGAGCCAATGATGAAGGTGGAAGTGGTAACTCCAGAGAAGTTCATGGGTGATGTTACCGGCAACCTTTCTTCAAAGCGTGGACTCATCGAAGGTATGGAGGACCGCGGTATGAATAAAGTCATGCGCGCTATCGTACCGCTCTCTGAAATGTTCGGCTACATGACCGGCCTACGCTCAATGACTGAAGGAAGAGCATCTTTCACTATGGAATTCCTACGCTACGATACAGTGCCTAACAACGTAGCGGAAACAATCATCGCTGCGAGAAAATAACCTATTTGACTTATCCTTTTTAGGGTGCATAATTAGATTTTAGGAACCACTCGATCTTCAAATAAGGAGAAACTCGACGATGAAGAATTTTCGCGCGCTTTTCGAAGCGGAACTCGAAGGGACTGACGGCCAGGCGACGATCATCGGTGCGAGGGAGCTGTTGCCCACCAAGCACATTGACCCTCGTTTCGAAGCCATCCACAAGTCTGGGCCGGCGACACCGCCGACCAAGATCCAGGTACAGGAGCTGGCTGTTAACGGAGAGCTCCTTGACCTTCTCCAAGACGTCTCCGCATTCGATACGCTGCCTTTCATGCAAAGCCAGATCGTCCAGGTTTGTCATCGGCACCCTGACTGGCTTCAGGCAAACGGAATGCCCAACCTCTTCCTTTGCAAGATGGGGGAGGCCAACTCGGACCTGTTTGTGGTCAGCGCCTTTCTGGACAACTGGAGCCGCTTCTTCTTCATGAGGCGCGAGCTTCATGAAAGGATTCTCTGGCGCGGGCGGCAGTTTCATCTCCGCTTCTTCTTCAAGGTGAGGCGATAGTCGCCCAAAATTAGGAGGGAATCAACCCTCCCATCCCCGGACCAAGGTTCGGGGATTACTCATTATATTCAAAGGTAATTATTCGGGTTTGACAATATACTTCAATCTGCTAATATAACAATAACTGCACTTTTGGCAGTTTTTCTATTGCTTTTTTTGTAAAAATACTAAAAAAGCTAGATATTATTAAGGTTTTTAACATCGTTAGTAATTAGGCCTTAGCGACTGGTTCTCGTACGCTGGGTCCTCATTATTAAGCCCGCCCAATTGGCGGAAATTATATGGCAGAAGAATTTAAAAGAGATAAGCCGCACATTAACGTAGGTACTATCGGTCACGTTGACCATGGTAAGACTACGCTTACTGCTGCAATCCTTCATGTATTAAACATGGCAGGAAAGACAGTTCGTCTTCGTGGTGTTGATCAAATCGACAATGCTCCGGAGGAAAAGGCTCGTGGTATTACTATTAACATTTCTCACAACGAGTACGCTACGGACACTCGTCACTACGCCCACATTGATGCTCCAGGACACGCTGACTACATCAAGAACATGATCACTGGTGCCGCTCAAATGGACGGCGCGGTTCTTGTCGTTGCGGCTACTGATGGTGCGATGCCACAAACTCGTGAACACGTCTTGCTTGCGAAGCAAGTTGGTGTGCCGAAGATTATTGTTTTCCTAAACAAGTGCGACATGGTTGATGATAAAGATATGATCGACCTAGTTGAAGAGGAAATCCGTGAATTACTTGCAAAACAAGGCTTTGATAAGGACTGCCCGGTTATCCGCGGTTCTGCTCTTAAGGCTCTTGAATCTAAAGATATCAATGATCCTTGGGCTCAAAAGGTCATGGAGCTTGTAAACGCACTTGATACTTATATTCCTGTACCAGTACGCGATACTGCAAAGCCATTCCTTATGCCTGTGGAAGACATATTCTCAATCGAAGGCCGTGGAACAGTTGTTACCGGTAAAATCGAAAGAGGAGTTGTTAAGGTAGGTGAAGATATCGAAGTTGTCGGTATCAAGCCAACTCAAAAGTCTACAGTTACCGGTATTGAAATGTTCAACAAGAACTTACAAGAGGGTATGGCTGGCGACAACGCTGGTATCCTTCTGCGAGGCTTGAAGAAAGAAGACATTACCCGCGGACAGGTTCTATGTAAGCCAGGTACCACTACTCCACACGACAATTTCACAGCTGAAATTTATGTTTTGAAGAAAGAGGAAGGTGGTCGCCACACTCCATTCTTCAAGGGTTACAAGCCTCAGTTCTACATCCGAACTACTGACGTTACTGGTGATGTAACGCTCGCTGAAGGTACTGAAATGGTTATGCCTGGAGACACAGTTAAAATAACTGTTAAATTAGTTACCCCGATTGCGCTTGAGGAATCACAGAGATTCGCAGTTCGTGAAGGAGGTAAGACAGTAGGAGCCGGAGTGGTTACAAAGATTCTTGCATAATTAATCTAGCTTATAGTTCATGGCAACAACAGAAACAAAAGTAAAAAAACCGAAAGCAAAAACTGCTGCTCCTAAAACTCCTAAGGCTTCTAAGATTTCTGCGAGGAAAGATAAGGCTGAAGGTGGTGAGGGTAAGGTAATATTGCGTATCCGAGTTCGTGCTTACGAGAGCAAGATCTTGGATGCCTCGGTCAAACAAATAATGGATACCGCTACTCGCTATGATGCGAATATTGTGGGTCCAGTACCGTTGCCAACAGAAATAAAAAAGTACACCGTCAACCGCGCGTCTTTCGTTTACAAGAACACTCGCGAGCAATTCGAAATTCGCGTGCATAAGAGGTTGATCGACATCCATAATCCAAATCCAAAAACAATCGAAGCCCTCACCAACTTGTCACTTCCTTCCGGAGTCGACATCGACGTGAAGATGATGTAACTATAATTTAAAATGAAATTCATTTTGGCCACAAAAGAAAATATGATGGAATATTTCACCCCAGAAGGTGAGGTTGTTCCAGTGACCATCGTGAAAGCGGGTCCAATTACTGTTACCCGAGTATTTTCGAAAGACAAAGACGGTTATGATTCCGTACAAGTAGGCTTCGGCAATCAATCCAAGCACAGAATCAACAAGCCAGAAGCTGGCGTCATGAAGGACGCACAGTATCGAACGCTCAAAGAATTCAGACTCAAAGTAACTGATAAAAGCGAAGCCAAAGTAGGTGATGTCATTGACGTCAGCGCCTTTGCTCCCGGAGACAAGCTCCAAGTTTCAAGTATTTCCAAGGGTAAAGGCTTCCAAGGTGTGGTTAAGCGCCATGGCTTTGCTGGTGGCCCACGAACTCATGGTCAGAAGCATTCTGAACGCGAGCCAGGTTCCATCGGCGGAGGTCTTCGAACTCATGTGCCGAAGGGTATGCGCATGGCTGGCCGCATGGGCTCCGACCGTATCACTCAAAAGAATTTGAAAGTAGTTATGGTTGATCCAGAAAATAATTTAATGTTGATCAAGGGCGCAATTACGGGCAAGCGTGGCACTCTGGTTGAGATAGTCGCAAGATAAATATATGGAAGCAAAAACCCCAACCAAAACTAAAGAGGCAATGAGCGCTAAGATATACGACCAAAAGGGTAAAGATGCCGGCAGTATTGATCTTCCAGCTAAAGTTTTCGGCGTGAAGTGGCGTGCTGACTTGGTCCACCAAGTAGTAGAGAGTATGCGCAGTAATAAGCGCGCAGGCACAGCGGACACTAAAGGCCGCGGGGAAGTGCGTGGAGGTGGCCGTAAACCTTGGAAACAAAAGGGTACCGGTAGAGCTCGTCACGGATCATCTAGAAGCCCTATCTGGGTAGGTGGAGGTGTAACTCACGGTCCACTTGCAGAGAAGAACTACAAGAGGAAAATTTCCAAGAAAATGCGAGCTCAAGCACTATTTTCCGTACTTTCAAAGAAGATGAAAGACGGGGAAATACTCTTCGTTGATTCTTTAAATATTACACCTATCAAGACCAAGACTGGCGTGCAGGTAGTAAATAGCTTGGCCAAGGTTTTGAAGTTTAACGCAGGATCTAGAAGTGTAAAGCCAAGAATCCTGACTGCTTTATATGAACGTAACCCAAATGCTGAAAAAAGCCTACGTAATATCCCAACTCTTGAAATAGCCTTTTTGAAAAATCTAAATCCACTAGATGTCCTTAATCACAAATACCTTTTGATCGAAAATCCAACAGAATCTGTTAAATTTTTAGAATCCCGATCCAAATAAAATAATTTATGTCTACAATTATTAAAACCCCAAGAATTACCGAAAAAGCATCCAACCTCCTAGAAGGCCGGGTTTATACTTTTGATATTACGGGGAGCGCCAACAAAAATGAAGTCAAGAAAGCAGTTTTCGAAATTTATAAAGTCAAACCCGTTAAAGTCAATGTGCTCCGAGTGCCTAAGAAGAATACGATGGTGCGCGGCAAGACCTTTACCCGAGGCGGTGGACGCAAGGCATTTGTATATTTAAAAGAAGGGGATAAGATCGAGTTCATCTAATGAAAACATACAAACCGACAAGTAAATCCCGAAGACAAATGAGCCACGTTACCTACCGTGGAGTCTTGACCAAGACCGAGCCGACAAAGGCGCTCCTTCATGGTTTCCGCCGTATGGTGGGCCGCAACAGTGCAGGCCGCATTACCATGAGGCACAAGGGTGGCGGACACAAGCGCCTCTACCGAGATGTCGACTTTTTATACAACAAGCATGATATCCCAGCTAAAATAACTTCAGTTGAGTACGATCCTAACCGTTCTGCTTTCATCGGGCTCGCTATCTATAAAGATGGAGAGAAGAGGTATGTGGTGTTGCCGAAATCTGTAAAGCCAGGGGACTCTTTTATTGTTTCCGAAAAAGCGGAATTAAATCCTGGAAACAGATTACCACTCAAAAATATTCCAGTAGGAACTTTTGTTTACAATGTGGAGATCAAGCCAAAGGGTGGCGCTAAGATCGGCCGCTCTGCAGGAATCTTTGCTCAAGTAGTAGCGAATGCGGAAGGTTATACAAACCTGAAGATGCCATCGACTGAAGTGCGCAAAATAAATGAAAATTGCTGGGCGTGCGTAGGTACAGTTTCAAACGAAGAATATCATTTGCAAAATTTCGGTAAGGCTGGACGATCTCGCTGGAAGGGTATCCGCCCTACAGTACGCGGTACTGCCATGAACCCAGTAGACCACCCATACGGTGGAGGTGAAGGCCGCCAAGGCCGAGGCACCAAGCGCCCTAAGACTATGTGGGGTAAAGTTACTGGTGGCAGGAAGACCCGCACTCCAAAGAAGTACTCAAACATTTTCATCGTTTCTCGAAGGAAGACTGGCAAGAAGGAGTAAAGTATTTGCTTTATTCTCAATAAAGAATAGAATTATTCACCAGAGGTCCCCATGGAAATATTCCAAGGCGTTGACGATGAAGAGCATCTCACGCGCGACCCGCTCAGTAACTGCTGCGACGCGTATCTGTATGTTGCAGACTCACGCCGCCGCAAACGCCGAAGCTTCCGACACCATCGGAGCCCGGCGTTTTTTTTTATTAACACTTTTACTTGCGTAAAAATAAAAGAAGAATACACTTATTCTCAGATCGCAACCCGATCGGAAGGGGGACCGTCACAGAGGCAAGTCTCTATCCACGTTCGGTAAGTTCACAGTCACGTCACTCGGAGGTTCTCATGCCAAGTCGTTTCAATGGCTGCTCAAGTCGGGATCACGAGGCGCACATGATGAAGGACGCCGCCGCCTTTGGCCGGCGCCCGGATCGTGTCCGTCATCTGTCGTTGGCGCCCACCACCAGGGTGGTGCCGCGCGAAGCGCCGCTCGTGTCGCTCCGACCGAAGGCTCCGCCGGACGCCGGGCAGGGAAGCATCAATCTCATGGCCGGGAACAACAGCAGTCGTGCGGCCGTGAGGGGGGTGATCTAACTATCTCCCGCAGCGCTAACACCGTTGCGGGTCGCGTTCGACCTTGCGTGTTTGCTTCAACATCCAGCTAACAACGTGTTAGCTCTCGCCAACCACCCGGTTCTCGACTTTCTGTCGGGACCCGGGTGTGTCTATTTTTATTTGACTTTCTAAGGGTATTTGCTATTATGAAGCCAAGCTCTTAGGGGCCTATTTTTATACTTGTTTAAGTTAACTAAATGACCAGATCAATCAAAAAAGGCATAAATACAGACGAAAGGCTCCTCAAAAAGATCGCCGGCAAAAACCCGCTCCAGACAGGTATGATCAAGACCTGGAACCGCGCCTGCCAAATCTCCCCAGAGATGCTTGGTTTTAATTTTGGCGTTTATAATGGTAAGACCCACATCGAAGTCCTCGTAACGGAAGACATGGTAGGGCACCGACTTGGCGAATTTTCACCAACTAAGAAATTCATTAAGCACGGCGGTAAGATGCAAAAGGAACTTGAACAGAAGAAGAAGGAAGCTGAAATAGCTCAAGCGCAGTCCGCAACAGTAGCCGCAACTGGCGCCGCTGCAGCTGCCAAAAAATAATATTGAATAATAAATTAGCATGAAAGCATATTTACACAATTACAGACAAGCTCCTCGAAAAGTCCGCCTCGTAGCAGGACTCCTAAAGAAAAAGAGCGTACCGCAAGCCATTGTGGAATTGGATTTTCTAGCTAAGCGCGCAGGTGGCCCGATCAAGAAACTTTTACTTTCAGCAGTAGCTAATGCCAAGCAAGTTGGTATAGAAAAGGAGAATTTAATGATCCAGGATTTGCGAGTGGATAAAGGTGTAACCATGAGGCGTATGATGCCAGCAGCAATGGGCTCCGGTCACCGCATCAACAAGCGTACCAGTAATGTCACGCTAGTATTAGTCGAGAAGGTTGTGGAAGTTAAAAAGTCCAAGCAAGTATCTAAGTCAAAAGCAAAGAAATAATATGTCAAAAATAGTTCACCCATATGCACATAGATTGGTAACCCTAAGAGACTGGAAGTCCCGCTGGTTTGCCGAACCTAAAAAGTACGTAGCTTACCTCAAGGGTGATGTGCTAATTCGCGAATGGTTGGAAAAAAAGCTCCGCGGGATGTATATCTCCACCATTGAAATCGAGCGCAGCCGTAAAGCTACTCGCTTTATCATCAAGACTTCACGCCCAGGGCTTATCATAGGCCGCAGTGGGGAAGGTGCAACTAAACTTAAGGAAGAAATCCTAAAGAAGATGGACTACTTGAAGATACCTCGACCAGAAGACTTCAAACTTGAAATTGTAGAAGTTGGTAACCCAGAAGCTGATGCTGCTATCGTAGCGTACATGATCGCGGAAGGCTTGGAGAAGCGTATGCCTTACCGCAGAGTTATCAAGCAAGTAATAGAGAAGGTTATGACTGCCCGTGGGGTAGAAGGAGCCAGAATCGTCTTAGGTGGCCGCCTCGGTGGGGCTGACATTGCTCGTACGGAAGAGCTTAAGCGTGGTAGTATCCCGCTTCAGACTTTCCGCGCGGACATTGACTTCAAGCGTGAACGAGCCACCCTTTCCTATGGTGTTATCGGCATCAAGGTTTGGATTTACCGAGGTAAGATTTTTGCGGATAAGAAAAACGTTGAAAAGCAAAGTTAATTTAAATATATGTTAATCCCTAAAAAAGTAAAATTTAGAAAGTGGCAGACCAAGCGTATCAACAGGAAAATGATTACTCCTGATACTCGTGGCACCAAGCTTGCCTTCGGATCTTTCGGCCTTAAAGCCGAGACAGATGCCCGAGTTAAATCCATCCAGCTTGAATCTGCTCGCAAAGTTATAGCTCGTACACTTACCAAAGCTGGTAAATATTGGATTCGTGTTTTTCCAGACCGACCATACACTGCTAAGGCTGCAGAAGTGGGCATGGGTAAAGGTAAGGGTGACCCACAGGGTTACTGCGTTGAAATTTTCCCTGGCCGCATTATTTTCGAAGTGGACGGAGTCGAAGAGAGTGTAGCGCGTGAGGCCTTGCGTAAGGCTGGCACCAAGCTCCCACTTAAGGGCCGCGTAGTTGCAAGACATAACAGATAGCACAATAAATAACATGGCAAAAGACAAGAAAGAAAACTTCAGAGATTTAAAGGAAGGTGAGCTAGAAAAGAAGCTGGCAGCTTTTCGTGAGGAAGTGCGCGTAAATAAATTCAAGAATGAAGGCGCAAAGTCCAAGAATGTTAAAGCTACAGGAGCATTACGCAAACAAATCGCCAGAATATTAACTGTAATGAATGCCCCAAATAAATAATATGAAAAAGGAAGAGATAAAAGAGAATAAAGGAAATATTTTGAAGGGAGTGGTAGTATCTGACAAGATGGACAAGACTATCGTGGTTTCAGTATCGCGCTTCGTCAAGCACCCACTTTATGGTAAGTTTTATAAAATCAGCAAGAAGTACAAGGCACATGACGAGAGCAACAAGCATAAAGTAGGGGACCAAGTAGAAATAATCGAAACTCGCCCTATTTCAAAGGACAAGAGGTTCAAAGTTAAAGAATAATTATATGATTCAACCAAGAAGTTTAGTAAAAATTACAGACAACGCCGGAGGCACCATAGGAGGGGTGTTCAAAGTTTTAGGCTCTTCAAAGAAGCGATACGCAACTATTGGCGACCGAGTAATCATTTCCGTTAAAGTTGCTTCACCTCGAAAAATGGTCAAGAAGAAGGATGTGCATGAGGCCGTAGTTGTGCGCACTATGAATGCTTATCGCCGCAAGGATGGATCATATATTCGCTTTGACGACAACGCTGTAGTGATATTAGAAAAAGGCAAAATGGATCCAAAAGCTGGACGCGTATTCGGGCCAATTCCAAGAGAGCTTGCGGAGAAAGGATACCAGAAGATTATTTCTTTAGCGCCGGAGGTAATATAAACAGATTTAAATATATGAAGATCAAGAAAGGCGACAATGTAATAGCGATAGCTGGTAAGGACAAAGGCAAGAAGGGCAAGGTTGTCCGAGTTTTGGTGAGTGCGAACAAGGTTATCGTAGAAGGCCTCAACATGATGAAGAAGCATCAGCGTGCGAGGACCAGTAATGAAAAGGGCCAGATGATAAACAAGGCTATGCCGATACATGCATCCAACGTAAAGAAAGCCGAATAGTTCGACAAGCTCACTACAAGTAATAAAAATATATGACTAAACATTTAAACGTAAAACAAAAAGAAGTAGAGGCATTTGAAAAGATGAAAGGAGCATTTCATTATAAAAATGCCATGGCCGCACCAAAGATGAAAAAGGTGGTGATCAATGTTGGTACCGGTACCGCTGTTAAGAAAGATAAGAACAAGAATGATGCTATTTCAGACCGCCTAGCTAAAATCTCCGGACAAAAGGCAGCTCTCCGTGGTGCTAAGAAGTCCATCGCATCCTTCAAGGTCCGCCAAGGCGAGCCTATCGGGGTAGTAGTAACACTAAGGGAGAAGAGAATGTATGCATTCCTAGAAAAGCTTCTAAACGTTGCTATCCCTCGTACTAAGGACTTCCGTGGTATCAATCGCTCTGTGGTAGATGACATTGGTAACCTTACCCTCGGTATTAAAGAGCACACCATCTTTCCAGAAACAGCAGATGAAGATATCAAGGACGTTTTCGGCATGGCTATCACCCTAGTATCAAGCGCAAAAAACAAAAAAGAAGGCACTGCCTTCTTCGAACTCCTAGGAGTTCCTTTCAAAAAGGAAGAAGAGAGCAAGAAGAAGTAATTTGACTATAAAGCCTATTTCTGCTAGTATCTAAGTACGGGAATGATGTTTCGGTTAATCCATTTTTCTCCTTATTTTTTCAAGCGATTGAGGGAATAAGAAAAAAAGTGAGATATTACTGGAGCTAAGTTCCTAATTTATATATGGCTAAAGCCTCAGTACTCGCACGAAATAGAAAGAAACCAAAGTTCAGCACTCGGCAGAAAAACCGATGTTTTCGCTGTGGCCGCGGTAATGGCTTCATGCGTGACTTCGGCATTTGCCGTATCTGCTTCCGTGAATTAGCTAACGAAGGAATGCTCCCAGGTGTTCGTAAGTCATCTTGGTAATTTAAATATATGGATTCAATCGCAAACATGATAATAATGATGAAGAACGCAGGGCTTGCCGGTAAGCCTACTGTTTCCATGCCACACTCCAAGTTAAAGAATGCAATTTTAGAATGCTTAAAGAAGGAAGGCTATGTGGCTGAAATTTCAAAGAGGGTTAAAAAAGGCCAGCCGGTACTCGAAGTAGAATTAGTCTACGTTGATAAAACACCTAAAATCACTGAAGCTGAAAGAATTTCCAAGCAGTCTCGCCGAGTTTATTTTGGAGTGAATGATATCCATAAGGTTAAGAATGGTTCTGGTTTGTTAGTACTTTCCACCCCAAAAGGTATTTTGTCAGGTCGCGATGCTCGCAAGGAGCAAGTCGGGGGAGAGGCTTTATTCAGACTTTGGTAAAACATTTATATGAGTAAAATTGGTAAACAACAACTAGAAATTCCAGCAGGCATAAAAGTCACCCAAGAGGGCGAAGTTCTTACCGTTGTTGGACCAAAGGGCACCCTATCGAAGAATTTCCGCGATGATATCGCTATCACCATAACTCCTACCCTCATTACTTTGGCCACCAAGCGCAATGATAAATTTTCCAAGTCTCTCTGGGGTACTTATGCTTCCCAAATAAAGAATATGATAGCCGGCGTTACCACTCCATACGTAAGGAAATTAATTTTGGAAGGTGTGGGCTATAAGTCTGAAGTTAAGGGCAAGGACTTTCATTTTGCTTTAGGATTTTCCCACCCAGTTGTTGTAAAAATTCCAGAAGGTATCACTGCTACTGCGGATAAGAACAATATCACCATCACTGGCGCTGACAAAGAAGTGGTAGGAGGCTTTGCCGCTTCCGTTCGAGCACTCAAGAAACCAGAACCATATAAAGGTAAGGGTATGCGCTACGATGATGAGGTCATCAGACGCAAGCAGGGTAAGAAGACAGCATAGTATATGAATAATAAACAAGACAAAAGAATAAGATTGAAAAAGAAGATCCGAGCTAAGATATTGGGTACCAAGGAGCGCCCACGCCTTTCCGTATTTCGATCTAACAAATTTATATACGCGCAGATCATTGATGATGCTACTGGTAAGACATTGGTGCAGGCGTCCGATGTGAAGGTGTCAAAAGGTACTAAAATCGCTCGCGCCCAGGAAGTGGGCAAGATGGTAGCCGAGGCTTGTAAGAGTGCCAAGATAGATAAAGTAGTTTTCGATCGCAATGGTTTCAAATACACCGGCCGCGTAAAATTAGTAGCTGATGCAGCTCGCGCAGGCGGATTGAAGTTTTAAATAAATATATGGATACACCAAATACAAAACCAAATACAGGCGCAGGTGCAAATATGAGCGGAAATAGACCTACCCGAAATGCTTCTACAGGCGGGGACCGCAAGGGTGGTAGTAACCGCCGCGGTAGCTCTTTCAATAGACCTAAGCCAGAGTTCGACCAGAAGATTTTAAATATTCGCCGCGTGACTCGCGTGGTAGCGGGAGGCCGCCGCTTTTCATTCTCCGTTGCAATCGTTGCAGGAGACAAGAAGGGTTCTGTGGGTCTTGGCCTCGGTAAAGCAGGGGACACATCACTCGCTATCAACAAGGCCTTGCGCAATGCCAAGAAGAATATGGTCCGCCTGAAGTTGACCAAGACTATGTCCTTACCTCATGAAGTTAATGCTAAATTCTCAAGTGCAAGAGTCGCCCTCATGCCTAACCGTGGCCGTGGGCTCGTAGCTGGGTCAGTAGTGCGCGACATCGTGAACCTAGCGGGTATGAAGGATATTACTGGTAAGATTCATTCCAGTACAAAAAATAAATTAAACAATGCTAAGGCTGTAATGCTGGCCCTCGCCCCAATATCAGTAAAATATTCTAAGCCAATAGCTGAGAAAATAGTTATCGATAGTAAGGAAGTTGCGGTGCCGGAGCTTGAAGTAGTTAAAGAATAGAAATAAAATAAACTGATATGCAAATACATGATTTAAAAAGAACTCATAAGAATAAGAAGGACCGCATCGTAGGACGCGGTGGTAAACACGCTAAGACTTCCGGCCGAGGTGGCAAGGGTCAGACAGCGCGTGCCGGTAACAAGCGCCGCCCCGAACTCCGTGACATCATCAAGAAGTTGCCGAAGAATCGAGGTTATAATTTCAAAACTATTCATCGTCCAGTGCGCATTGCACCGGGGGAAATCCTTCCTACGGAGACTGGAGCTCATAAGAAGTTCTCCGCCATCAGGAAGCGCCTGGGGCTCAAGGGTGGTAAGATTGTGATAAGATAACATTAGACCCTGATGAATACTTTTTGGACAAAAATGAAGTTAATGTGGACGGATAAAGTACTCCGCAAAAGAGTGCTGTTTGTCCTTTTTGCCTTGATTGTATTCAGGCTTTTGGCTGCTATCCCAATACCAGGCATTGATGCTGCAGCACTTAGCAGATTCCTATCCAATAACCAATTCTTTGGAATTCTAAACATCTTCTCCGGTGGCGGACTTTCTAACCTTTCTATCATCATGCTCGGCGTCGGGCCTTTCATTACTGCTTCCATTATCATGCAACTTCTTACTATCATGATCCCGGCACTCAAGCGTATCTATAATGAGGAAGGGGAAGCTGGCAGAAAGAGATTCACTCAATACTCCAGGCTCTTAACTGTACCTCTAGCCGCTATTCAAGGCTTTTCACTTCTAGCAATTCTAGAGTCCCAGAGCATCTTGGTTAATTTAACTCCATTTGATCGTATTACTAACCTTATCATCGTTATCGCAGGAGGGATATTCCTCATGTGGCTCGGGGAATTGATGTCCGAGTTCGGTATTGGTAACGGTGTTTCACTCATCATCTTTGCCGGTATAGTTTCCAGAATTCCGACTGAATTAAATCAGCTTCTTTTTGCTTTCGATGCTTCCCAGATTCCATTACTTCTCCTCTTCGTTGCTATTGGTGCCCTAGTTATCGCTGGTGTGGTTATTGTTACGGAAGCTGAGCGGCCAATACCTGTTACTTATGCCAAGCGCGTGCGCGGCATGAAGATGTATGGTGGCGGCTCTACATATTTGCCACTGCGGGTGAACCAAGCTGGAGTTATTCCAATAATCTTTGCACTTTCGATTTTGCTTTTCCCGCAAATGATCGGTACGGCGCTATCGCATCTAAGTAACCCTATTTTTCTTAAAATTTCTGCAGTACTCTTGTCCTTTACTCAGACATCAGTGCTTTATGCTGTCCTCTACTTCCTCCTCGTATTTCTATTTACATATTTCTATACCGCGGTTACCTTCGATCCCGAAGCCCTTTCAAACAACTTGCAAAAAAATGGCGCCTTTATTCCAGGTATCCGCCCAGGTGCATCGACATCGGACTACATCTCGAAAGTCCTCAGCCGTATCACTATGCTCGGCGCAGTATTCCTAGGCCTCATTGCAGTCTTACCGCTCATAATGCGTGCAGTTACAGGCATCACAGCAATTGCCCTCGGCGGTACCGCGCTCCTCATCGTTGTATCTGTAGTTCTAGACTTGATTAAAAAAGTAGATGCGCAAGTATCTATGCGAGAGTACTAATTCACTTTATTTATTTTGCCACTCCTTGTATTTGGCAACGATTTCATTAACAACCTCTCCAAGGTTGTTTTTGTTTGTATCAATGACTAAGTCGAACTGATTTTTTTCAGCATTGTTTATTTTATATAGATCCCAATAACGCTTCTGCTCACTTTCGAAGCGTTCACTCATTTCTTGGTAAACACCTTCGGGGGTAGTGGCCGTCTGGCTCTGCATTCTTAAAGGATTGTTTTGTAGATCATTTGTTATTCTATCTTTAGCAATTTCTGGCGGTAGATCAAGATAAACTTTAAATGATTCCGGTATCCAATGGAATGCAGTGCGGGAGTCAATCACTAATCCCTTTTTCTCTCGCATGTCTTGGAGTTTTTTGTCAGTCATTTCATCGATGCTTGTATCTTTCTCGGCGCGTTTATTAAGCTCGTTAACTGTTAAGCCTAGTTCGAGCCCCACTTGGCGGAAAAAGTCACCAGAAGAAAAATGCTGATAACCAAGAGCTTCAGCGACTTTTTTGGCAGTGCTGGATTTACCGCTGCCAAGACCACCGCAAATAGTAATAATTTCTTTTTTCATAATTTGTGGTATTATAACACACATGCAAGGCAGTAATAATGGGCAAACATTCGTATTTTTCGGTATCGTGGGCTCTGGCAAAGGGACCCAGATAAAGCTCCTGCAAGAGTTCCTGAAGGCTAAGGATGGCATGGGGCAGGTGGATGCTTACCCTGGGAGCGAGTATCGAAAGCTGGCAGCCTCTGGAAATTACACTGGGGAGCTTTTAAAAGACTCATTGACTCGGGGACACCTACAGCCGGACTTTCTAACAGATGCCCTCGTCACAAATATTTTGATTCCAAATATGGCCCCGGAGAAGCATTTGATTTTCGACGGCTATCCACGTACATTGTTGCAGTCCGAGAACCTGGAAGAAATGGTAGATTTCTACCTAAGGAAAGATGTAAAAGTTATTTACATCGAAGTTGGTAAAGAGGAAGCGATGAAGAGGAATCTACAGCGCGGCCGAGCCGATGATACTCCAGCGGGGATAGAGAAGAGGTTCGATGAATATATGACCAAAGTTATCCCAGCAATGGATTATTTTAAAAATAGAAAGAACTACACTATGTACACTGTTAATGGCGAGCAGGGGATGGAGGATGTGCATAAGGATATTATTAAGGCACTTGGATATTAATATGGAAGAGAAAATTATTATTTCCCTAGGCGGGTCACTCATAATCCCGGAAGAAATTGATGTGGATTTTTTGCGTAATTTCAAAGACGTTATTTTTGAGCAAGCAACAAAAGGCAAAAAGTTTTATATTATCACCGGTGGTGGTAAAGTTTGCAGGAAGTACCAAGCCGCAGCCAAGGAGCTTGGAAATCCAACGAATGAAGAATTAGATATGATTGGAATTCGCGCCCTTAACCTTAATGCGGAGTTGGTGCGGACAATATTTAAAGGTAATGACAATGTGGTTGTGTATGGCGCCGACAAACCCGGCAGTAGCACTGACCTCGGCGCAGTTATGCTCGCCAAAGAAAATGGCGCCAAGCAAGTAATTAATTTATCCAATATTGATTATGCCTACGATTCTGACCCGAAAATAAATCCAAGCGCAAAAAAGATTGAAAATATTTCTTGGGCGGAATATCGCAAGCTCATACCTGTAGAATGGAACCCAGGCTTGAGTACTCCTTTTGACCCTATCGCATCAGCTATGGCAGAGAGTGAAAGGATAGAAGTGGCGATACTCAATGGTAAAAATATTTCAAATTTATCCAAGTGTTTGAATGGTGAAGAATTTTTAGGAACCAAGATAAAATAGAAAAATAAAATGGGAGTAATAATTAAAACTAAAGAAGAAATTGAAATTCTACGCGAGGGCGGTAAGCGCTTGGCTACTGTGCTGTATAAAGTGAAGGCTAAAGTGAAGGCTGGGGTTTCAACAAAAGATTTAGATGATTACGCTTTTAAGCTCATCACTGATATGGGTGATGTGCCTGCTTTTTTAAATTATCGTCCGGAGGGCGCATCAACACCCTTTCCAGCATCATTATGCACTTCAGTAAATGATGAAGTAGTGCACGGCATTCCAAGTCCGGATCGCATTCTAGAAGAAGGCGACGTTATTTCAATTGATCTAGGCCTCAAACATAAAGGGCTCTTTACCGATATGGCGCTGACCGTACCAGTGGGGGAAGTGGGGCCCGGGGCAGCTAAACTGCTGAAAGTAACCGAGCAAGCCCTGGACGTGGCTATAAATGCAGCCGAAGCCGGTAATAGCACTGGGGACATCGGGCACGCGGTGGAGAGCTTTGTGGCTGGCAAATACGGTATTGTAGAGGTTCTAGCAGGCCACGGAGTGGGTAAGGCCATCCATGAGGACCCTTTTATTCCCAATTTTGGTAAGGCAGGCAAGGGCGCAAAATTGGTTCCTGGTATGGTCATCGCGCTCGAGCCCATGTTAAACAACGGCACGAAGAATGTAACGCTGGATGACGACGGCTACACCTTCCGCACTGCGGACGGCAAAAAAAGCGCTCACTTCGAACATACTATCCTCATCACTGAAAATGGCCCCGAGGTTTTAACTAAAATTTAGTTTTGTTGTATAATTGGGTGAATGAATCCTTCCTTTTCTATTAAGGAAATGCCGAAATTTAAGAACCCTGAAGAGGAGTTGAATTATTTGCGCGCGCACGTGGCCAAGCGTGAAGAGGAGTTGATAGACAAGGGCCACTTTGAACACGCACAAAATGCAGCGCGCGATGTGATGCTGGAGTATAGTGATATCCCCAAGAGGGAGGTGCTACATAAAGACCACATGCTGACGGATAAAGAAGAGAAGGGTATTGTCCTTGAGCTTAAACCCGAGCCGCATGATTCCGTTATGGAGGAATTATTGGGAATAGTTATTACCAAAGGTGTGCGTAATGCGCTGGGGGTGGTGGAAGCGATGGGTAACCCGCACATTGATGATGACTTTCACCGTATTTTAATTCAGTATCTTAAAACCGGGCAAATAAGCTTCGACTTCAAAGAAGGCTCACCGATGTATAAGTCCCTCAACATGACGCTTTTTGAAATTACCTTGCCGCCGCCGGAGGACGATGCTGATAAATCAAAAGGTTTCAAAGAATTTATCGGCGCCATGGAGCAGTTCTATGCCGGCATGCAATCCATCTCTATCGGCCGCAATAACGAGAAGGAAAATTATTTTACTTTAGAAGTTGCTCTCTCCAACGACAGCGATCAAGTAGTAGTCTACGCTGGGATACCGAACACTCACATTTCACTTTTTGAAAAGCAGGTTCTGGCCTTTTACCACAATGCCAAGATTCATGACGTTAAAGATGACTACAATGTCTTCAATAAAGAAGGTGGCTCGGCCGGAGCCTATGCAAGGTTTACGCAGCGTGCAGTTTTACCGATCAAAACCTACGACAACATCGAGCATGATCCGATGAATACTATTTTAAATGTCTTTTCTAAATTACAAACAGTGGGGGAGGGGGCAGCGATCCAGCTAGTGGTAGCTCCTGCTGGAGATAAATTTATAAATGAATTCCATATTATCCTCGATGATGTTAAAGATGGCACTTCCGTCAAACATGCAGCGGATAATTTTTATAAATTCAGTCACGCCTTTGCCAAAGTGGGCAAGGAATTAATATTTGGTACCCCCAGGAGGACCGAAGAAAAAAGTGACAAAAATATGAAGGGTCGCCGGGCCGTGGATGAGGGTGCCGCGGAGAAAATTGGGAATAAAATAAAAAGTACCATCATGAAAGCTAACATAAGGGTTATTGCCTCCGGCCCTACTGAGGATCGTGCACGGGCAATCCTACAAGAAATTGAATCATCCTTCAATCAATTCTCCGAGGCAGCTAGCAACTCTTTCATTTTCGAGCAAGCCAAGGGCAGCGATTTGAAAAGGTTATACCATGATTTTTCCTATCGTACTTTCGTTAACGATAAAATGATGCCGATGAATTTGAAAGAGCTGGCCTCTGTATTCCACTTTCCAGTTGGTATTGGCAGCCAGCCGCAACTCAAGGAAGCTAAGGCCGGCATCGCGCCCGCACCGCCGACGCCGTGCGGTGACGGCGTCAGCGGTGCGCTGCCCATACCACTTGCCGCCGCCACGGACTGCCGCCGCACGAGTGTGCTGCGCAGGTTGCTAGCGCGTACGACGGGT
>JAZKBO010000002.1:0-44291 GCA_040388575.1 Patescibacteria group bacterium
TCGGTGACAGGGACTAAGTCGTAACAAGGCACGGGTAGCGGAAGCTGCTCGTGGATTAATTCAATTTGAAAATCGTCCCTCCGACCTAGTCGGAGACAGTTCGCTCAAAAAGCGTAACAAAGGCCAGGGATTGGCCGGACTTATTGAGTCGGTGTTGTGAAGCTCAATTGACTTCACAACGGACAACGGTTCATGTCCTAAAAAGAATCTGACATAAGGGGAAAGACCCTAAGTTAAGGAACGAAACAGAATAAAGAACAGCAAGAAAATGCCTCACGCAAGTGAGGCATTTTCGTTTGCGTAATTTTATTTTTATGCCAAGATGAAGCCGGAGGTACTTCACATGGGTAACACACCCGACTTCGGAGCCCAAAAGTGGGCAACCGTATCGAAGCGTGCAGTCGAAGATCAGCAGCGGAAAGAAAACGAGGCGAAGCCGCGTACAGATGACCGCCGTCAGAAAAGCGCCGATCCTGGATTCCAGCCCGGCGACATCCGGCTAGACGATGACGCCATGGGCTAAAGGGAGAGACCAATGGGCAAGAAGGCAGCGAAAGGGTCACGAGCACCTCGACAGCGACGTTCACTGCGAGTAACGAAACCAGTAGTCCGCCGTGCCTCCACAAAAGGAGCACGTCGCAAGGCGCGAAGACGTCGGGAAGATCGAAAGGCTCGGCGCGTGACGATGAGCCTCCTTCCGTTGATGTACCATCTGGAACAGTTCACGAAGATTGCGCTCCAGATGCGCAAAGACGGCTTCGACCCGATCCCATCCATCATGGAAGGATTTCAACGGGCACAGGATTAAGAAGGGAGAGTACGCCGTGGCGAAAACCAAAAAGCGTGCCAAGAAACAACGCGAGTTCACGAGTCGCGAAAAGGCTGATCTCCTTATTTGGCTCTTCGGCACTATGTGCCGAGAGCTGCAGAGAGGAAGAAGTCGCATGTCGCGAGAGCTCGCGCGCAACAAGGCGCGGAAGACCAGCAAGAAGTCAGTAAAGAAGGCGTCAAAGTATGAGCGCGATGCAATCGAGAACTTTGCTGACAGGCTAGGTGAGGAGCTCGTTCGGAAACACGCAAGCAGGTCGTGAGCCCGAACGCCAATCAACAGACCAGCGAGACGATTAGCGAACAGCTTCATCGATCGCTGGTTTTCTCGTTTGTGGTATAATTTATAAATGAGTGAAAATTTTCTTGCGACTCTTTTTGTTTTGGTAACTACAGTCCTAGGTCTAGGGAGTTTAGTCCAAGATAATTGTGGCGGTGTTGTGATGTGTAGTGGTGCACAGATTTATATCGGATTATTTAACATACTTCTGTATTTTGCTTTTTTGTTAACCAAGAGAGAGATATTATTTTGGGTGGTTGGTATTCTTTCTGTATTTTCTATTACATTTACAATTTTTAATTTATGAAACGAGTTGGAATTTTACGAGGCGGTAAAGGGAAGAATTACCATAAATCCATAAAGGAAGGCGGGGAGTTAATTGTATTTATTGTTGAAAATTTGGCGCATAAATATACTCCTGTGGATATTTTTATTGATCGCGATGATATTTGGCATTTAGGCGGCTTGCCGATAATGCCATCAGATTTGGTACACAAAGTGGATGTGGTTTGGAATGTGGCGCACCCGTCGACAATTTCAACAATTGAAAGTTTTAATATTCCTCAAATAAGTCAAAATCCTTTTTATTTATCTTTAGCAAATAATCCGAATGCATTACATAAGCACTTGAAAGATATTGGAGTCGGCATGGCGCGATACATAACTGCTCCCAAAAGCGCTCGGGAAGTTCATTCCAAGTTCGGCGCGCCCTGGATTGTGAAGGTGGGTAATGAAGTAGAAGTAGTCAAAACCTTTGATGAGTTGACGACCATAATGAGTAAGGTAAATAATATTACTGTAGAGGAATTTATTGAAGGCAAACCTTCAGCGGTCCATACAATTCCCAACTTCCGTGGGGAAGAAATTTATGTTTTACCGCATGGGAATCTATCTAAGAGTGAAAATGATCAAACCATAAAATTTGCAAAGCAACTACACCAGCATTTAGGCGCCAAGCATTACCTCAAAGCTGACTTTACTTTGCATCCTAGAAGGGGATTCTTTCTCACTAACATCACGAGTACCCCCGACCTGCGGCCGCATTCCCACCTCGAACATTCCCTCAATCAAGTCGGTGCCAAAATGCAGCACCTTGTGGAGCATATTATTGAAAGCGCAGAGGTATTGTGATAAAATTTAAATATGAATAACAGAGTAGTCCATTTTGAGATACAAGTTGATGATATTGAGAGAGCAAAGAAGTTTTATACCGATGTTTTCGGCTGGGGTTGGCATGATTGGGGTAAAATGACAGGCACAGCTTACTGGGGTATTTTGACTGCTCCGATGGAAGCTGATGGCACTCCAAGCAAGGAGCCAGGCATAAATGGTGGTCTACTCAAGCGTCCATGTCCTGCGCCAGCTATTGGCCAAGGAACTAATGCATTCGTGTGCACCGTTCAAGTAGATGATTTTGATGAAACTGCAAAAAAGATAATTGCTGCGGGAGGCGTAGAAGCAATGCCTAAAATGAATTTAGGTGGTATGGCTTGGCAGGGGTACTTCCTCGATACTGAAGGCAACACTTTTGGTTTACATCAACTAATCAAAAAAGATAAATAATGTGGACCCACGGGGAATCGGACCCCGG
Source organism: Patescibacteria group bacterium (assembly GCA_040388575.1). Taxonomy (GTDB): domain Bacteria; phylum Patescibacteriota; class Minisyncoccia; order Phycocordibacterales; family UBA9973; genus UBA9973. The sequence goes on from JAZKBO010000002.1 coordinate 2,700, forward strand.
CCTCGTCCATGCCATGGACGCGTAATACCATTTTACTATGGGCCCAGAAAAATTAATTTTTTAATCAAAAACATTTAAGGCACCTTCTTCTGCTACACCTGGGAATATTCTTCCGAGATTATCGGTATAGTTAACAAAATATATTCCTGCAATAGTTTTTATTATAACTGCTGTTACTGCACTACCTTCAGGGCCCATTATGGTGACTGTGTCGCCAGGTTTGCATTTGGGGACTTTGGTTGCCCATAATGGATCATTTTTCATAGCTGTAGCTGTCATAGTTTCAAACTCAGCCTCTGCTTTCCTTTCTTGGACATCATCTCTATAAATCTTCCGTTCTGGCTTTTCTTCCATATTCATAATACCAGCATTATAGCATGTTCATTTCCATGATATAATCAGGAGGTGTTGTTTTTATCTGTGGCGGGTGATCGCACTCACATAGGCACATATGTTGGAGATTAGCCACCACCTGCCTCAAATGAAAATAATTTCAAAACAAGAGTTATCCACATTTTTCGTGGAAAACTCTTGTTTTTGTTTTACATACGCGCGATAATTAAAGTGTTAGAGCAATAAAAAGTTAAGGTCGTTTTATTGCAAACTATATTTAAAAAAATAATTTCGCAACTATTATGGCAAAGAAGAAAAAGAAAGCAGCAAAGAAGGGTGGAAAGAAGAAGGCTTCCAAAAAGAAGCGCGCGTAAGCTTAGAGATGAAAAAACTTCTGACGAAAGTCGGAAGTTTTTTCATTTTATGCTAATATACTTTGATGGCATTATTTAGCAAAATATTCGGCGATACCAGCTCCCGCTGGATAAATGGCACCGAGAAAACCGTTGAAAATATTAACTCTTTTGAGGGGGCAATTTCACAGCTCGCAGATGCTGATTTCCCGAAAAAAACCCAAGAATTTAAGGCTATATTAGCCAAAGGCGAAGAAGAAGGCAAGAATAAGAAGGAAGCCCTAGAGGCCATATTACCGGAGGCTTTTGCCCTAGTACGAGAGGCTGCTAAAAGGAACTTAGGCGAGAGGCATTATGATGTGCAATTAGTAGGAGGCTTAGCACTCCACAATGGCAGAATCGCAGAGATGAAAACCGGTGAAGGTAAAACATTGGTGGCCACATTGCCAGCATATTTAAATGCGTTAACTGGGGAAGGTGTGCATATTATTACGGTGAACGATTATCTGGCTCGCCGTGATGCGGTCTTGATGGGTCAAGTTTATAATTTTCTCGGGTTATCCGTGGGTATAATAAATTCACAAAATGTTTCATATCTTTACGATCCGTCACACAAAGAAGAAGATAAAGAGCGCGACACCGTGGGGGAATTTAAAATTGTTTATGATTTCCTAAAACCAGCAACTCGTAAAGAGGCATATGCGGCAGATATTACCTACGGTACCAACCATGAATACGGATTTGACTATTTGCGCGATAATTTAGCTACAAGTAAGGATCAGCTGGTGCAAAGAGGCCACAACTTCGCCATTGTGGACGAGGTGGACTCCATATTAATAGATGAGGCTCGAACTCCACTCATTATCTCTTCTGCTTCGGGGGACTCCGAGGACTTTTATATAAAGTTTTACCAAATTGCCAAGCAACTAAAGCGCGAAACGGACTATACCGTGGATGAAAAGCAGCGTGCCATCCAGCTTACCGATGCTGGTATAAGTAAAGCCGAGCAATTGCTGGGTATTGAAAATATATATACTGAAAAGGGTATAAAATATGTGCACCATCTAGAGACTGCAGTAAAAGCGCAGGCAATTTTCGAGCGGGACAAAGACTATGTGGTCAAGGAAGGGGAGGTGATAATAGTGGACCCATTCACTGGGCGCTTGCAGCCAGGCCGCCGCTGGAGTGAGGGAATCCATCAAGCAATCGAAGCCAAGGAAGGGGTAAAAATTGAAAAGGAAACTCGCTCTTCGGGCTCGATAACCTTCCAGAATTATTTTAGATTTTATAAAAAGCTATCGGGTATGACGGGTACGGCCCAAACTTCCGCGGAGGAATTCTTGAAAGTGTACGGACTAGATGTGGTAGTCGTACCTACCAACCGCCCAGTCATCCGTAAGGACCACCCGGACTCAATTTTCCAAACAGAGAAGGGTAAGTTCCAAGCCATTGCTAAAAGAATTAAAGAATTAAATAGTAAGGGCCAGCCGGTGTTGATCGGTACAATATCTATTGAAAAGAACGAGCTACTCTCCGTGTACTTGAGGCAGGAAGGCGTGACTCATACAATACTCAATGCTAAAAATCATGAAAAGGAGGGTGAGATCATTGCCCAGGCGGGTAAGTATGGCGCAGTAACTATTGCTACCAACATGGCTGGCCGCGGTATCGACATCAAGCTTGGCGGTAACCCAATTGTAAAAGAAGAATACGAAAAAGTTAAAAGTGTAGGCGGGTTGTATGTGCTCGGTACCGAGCGGCATGAAGCTCGCCGTATCGACAACCAGCTACGAGGACGCTCCGGCCGCCAAGGTGACCCGGGGGAGACGCAGTTCTATGTGTCGCTCGAGGATGACCTGATGCGCATTTTCGGCGCGGAGAAAATAAAAAATATGATGGGCCGCTTTGGCATACCGGAGGATCAACCGATTGAAAACCGCTTCATTGGCCGCTCACTAGAAGGTGCGCAGGCCAAGATTGAAGGCTTCCATTTCGACGCGCGCAAGCATACATTGGAATACGATGATGTTATGAATCACCAGCGTAAAATTATTTACGAGCGCCGCCAGCAGATGCTATTTGCTGATAAAGCAGGTATTGAGGAAATTATTGCAAATATTAGCGCTGAACGCGAAGGCTTCGACAAAATAGTTGAGGATAAAAAGGCCAAGCTGGGGGAGGAGGCCTTCTATGAAACCGTACGCCGCATTATGCTCTACGCTACCGATGCACTTTGGATGGAGCACTTGGAAGCTATGGATTATTTACGCAGTTCGGTAAACTTGCGTGCCTACGGCCAGCGCGAGCCAATAGTGGAGTATAAGAAGGATGGCCTTGCGATGTTTAAGGAGATGGAGGAGGCCTTCAAGGATCAAGTATTTTCATTAGTCAGTGGTATTAATGAGGCTGCAGTAAAAGAGGTAAGAGAGGAAGATAATTCGCCTAAACAAACCCTAATAACCAGCCATCAGGAGCCGAGTGAACTCGGTGGCAAGAAGGATGTGCCTGTCGGTAAAGAGCCGGGCCGGAATGACCCTTGCCCATGCGGCGCCATCAACCCAGCCACCGGTGAAGTCTATAAATGGAAAAAGTGCGGCATGATAAATGCTCCACAGCATCGTAAAGCACTTGTGAATTAATTTATGCCCAGCAAAAATCCTCAATTAGGAAAATATCGACATTATAAAGGTAAGGATTACCAAGTAATTGGCGTTGCTATTCATACTGAAACAGATGAAGAATTGGTTGTTTATAAAAAACTCTATGATGATTATGGTTTAAGAGTTCGCCCGCTTGCCATGTTTATGGAAGAAGTGGAAGTTGGTGGCCAAAAAGTCCCAAGATTTAAATTATATAAAAAAGGTTTTACTCTCATTGAACTTCTTGTTGTTGTGGCTATAATTGGAGTTTTGGCTTCGGTGGTAATGGTAGCTCTCAATACTTCTAGAGCAAAAGCGCGGGATAGTCATAGGACACAAGATTTAAAGAGTATCCAGCTCGCCATGGAACTATATTATGACGATCACGGCTTTTACCCAATTATTACTGTTAATCCAGGGATCCTGGGGCCTTCTTGGCAAGGTGGTTCAGCTTTGAGTAGCGTACAACCGGGCTGGGACGACTTAACCGCCACTTTAGGTCCCTACATTAGACTTCCTTCTCCATCTGGTGGAAATCCGTATATTTATCAAAGTACAGGAACAGCCACAGTCTGTGTAAGTAATGGAACAGTTTCTTTTAAAGTATATCCTAATGGATATTACTTATACTCTTTTTTTGAAAATCTTAGCGATCCTCTTACTGCCAACGATGGAGGAGTACTTCCTACCGGATATGAAGTGTTTGGTGGTCGTACTGAGTCTTATCCTAATGGCTCGTGCTCTTAATATTTTAATGCAAGATTTATTTAAAAAAATTAGGTTAAAAAGGCGAGTGGTCACGGCCTTGGCAGCGCTCCATTTTTACGGTAATCCTTCGACTAAATTAAAAATCATTGGTGTGACGGGTACCAATGGCAAGACGACTACAACTACACTCCTATATAAAGTAGCCACAGAGCTAGGCCACAAAGCGGGGCTGATTGGTACGGTTGAGAATATGATAAACAGTGTTGTAAGGCCAGCTACTCATACCACCCCGGACCCTATTTCCTTAAACAAATTACTCTCGGAAATGGCAAATAAAGGCTGCGAATATGTTTTTATGGAAGTATCTTCCCACGCCATAGACCAGAAGCGTATTGCCGGGATAACCTTTGCTGGAGGAGTCTTCACCAATTTGACTCATGACCATTTGGATTACCACAAAAGTGTGGAGAATTATTTCAATGCAAAGAAAAAGTTTTTCAAAATGCTGCTAGCAGATGCCTTCGCTCTTTCTAACGCTGATGATGAGCATGGTATACTCATGCTCGAGGGCATAAAAGCTAAAAAATATTTTTATGGTCTGAAAAACAAAGCAGATTTTAATGAAAAACTCGAAAGTCAATTGCTGGGGGATTTCAATGCTTATAATGCGTTGGCGGTTTACGCTACTTCAGTTTTGCTGGGTTTTGATAAGGAAAAAGTAAAGGAAATTCTAAAAACTATTACCCCACCTCGTGGCAGATATGAAAATTTTATGTCGCCTACTGGTGTGACGGTTATCGTGGATTATGCGCATACACCGGATGCACTGGAGAATGTTCTACGAACAACAAAAAATATAAGAAAAGGGGATGCTAAAATTATTACTGTATTTGGCTGTGGTGGCGACAGGGACCCACTTAAGAGAAGGATAATGGGTAAAATTGGTGCCACAAATTCCGACATCGCCATATTCACCTCAGACAATCCCAGGAGTGAGAACCCGGAAAAGATTATTGCCGAGATGAAGACGGACTTGTCCATGAATGACATAGCCAAAGTAAAAACAATTCCTGACAGGCGCGAGGCAATTAAGGAATCAGTTAAAATTGCCCAATCAGGCGACATAATACTTTGTGCTGGCAAAGGTCACGAAGACTATCAGGAAATCAAAGGTGTAAAGCATCACTTCAGCGACATGGAAGAGTATAAGAAATTATATGCAAAATAAAACGACGGTAGATTATTTCAAAGGTAAAAAGGTTACGGTGATGGGTCTCGGACTACTTGGTAAGCGCTTGGGCGATATTGCGTTCCTGTCCGAGATGGGTGCAGAGGTTTTGGTTACGGATTTAAAAAGCGCTAAGGAACTGGCGCCATCTATAACCAAGCTTAAAAAATATAAAAATATTACTTATGTTCTAGGTAAACATAGGCTCGAGGATTTTGAAAAACGCGATTTTATTTTGAAGGGTCAGGGCGTGCCACTGGATTCTATATATATAAAACACGCAAGGGAGAGGGGCATACCGATAGAAATGGATGAGTCATTGTTTGCCAAGCTTGCGCCCCGCGTAAAAATAATAGGGGTTACAGGCACTCGGGGTAAAAGTACTACTACAGTATTAATTTATGAAATTTTGAAGCATGCTGGCAAGCGAGTGCACCTGGGCGGCAATATCCGCGGCACGGCGGCGCTGCCACTGCTTAAAATAGTGAAGCCAGGCGATATTGTTGTTTTCGAGCTATCCTCATGGCAGCTACAAGGCTTTGCTGAAGCAAAAATTTCTCCACATATTTCCGTATTCACCAACTTTATGCCGGACCACATGAATTATTACAATAATGATTTAGACAAGTATTTTACTGATAAGTCATACATCTATAAATTCCAAAAACAAGCAGATGTTTTAGTGCTAGGCCCCTCCATGAAGGGTAAGGTTAAAGATACAAAATCAAAAATAATTGTTGCAAGCACGCGGAATATTCCCAAGTCCGATAATCTGTTAGGCAAGCACAACGAGGAAAATATAGCCTGTGCCGTAGCGGTGGCTAAGGCTCTAAAAATTAGTGAGGGTGTAATTAAAAAAACAGTAAAGAATTTCAAGGCTGTCCCCGGCCGCATGGAATTAGTAAAAACAATAAGAGGAATTAAAATTTATAACGATACCAACGCCAGTACTCCCGAGGCCACCAGTGCCGCACTCGAAACCCTAGGGCAGAAGAAGAACATCATCCTAATTTTAGGCGGGTCTGATAAAAATCTTGAGCTTAAAAATCTAGTAAAAGACATTAAAAGATATACTAAAGCGGTAGTCTTGATTCCAGGTAATGGCACAAATAGAATTAAAAAAATGCTCGGCAGTGGATATTATGAAGGCAAAAACCTAAAGGAAATAGTAAAAAACTCCTTCAGTAAGGCCACCAGCGGCGACATAATATTATTCAGCCCCGCATTTACCTCCTTCGGTATGTTCAATAACGAGTATGACCGCGGCGACAAATTTATGGAAATAGTCAAAAAGTTAAAATAATGCAAAATTTAGATTTATCAAAAGTTAAAAAGATTTTCTTCATCGGTATCGGTGGTATCGGTATTTCCGCATTAGCTAAAATGGCTATCTCACGCGGTGTAGAAGTGCTCGGAGTAAATGATGAGGAGAGTGCCAAGACTTTGGCCCCACTTAAGGAGGCGGGAGCAATTATTTACTACCAGAATGAAATGAAGGAATTACCGGACGCCGACATGTATGTATTCAGCGATGCTTGGATTTACCGAGGCCCGGAATTAATAGTGGCGGCGCGCAAGCGTAGTGTGCCAGTTTTGAGCTACTTCGAAGCTCTAGGTGAATTTGCAAAGGAATATAAAGTCATAGCCATCGCCGGCACACACGGCAAGACCACTACCACGGCTATGGTGGCGGAGATTTTAATTGATGCAGGGCTCGACCCGACCGTGGTTGTTGGCTCATTTGTTAAAAAGTTCGGTAGTAATTTCAGGAAGGGTAACCCTTCGACAAACTCAGGGCAAGTAGTGAGCTACTTGGTAGTAGAAGCAGATGAATACAATCGCCATTTTATAAATTTCCACCCATTTGTCAGCGTTGTTACCAACATTGAAGCAGACCATTTGGATTATTATAAGGACTTGGCAGATGTAGAGGCTGCCTTCAAACAATTTAACTCACAAAGTAAAAACGCTATTACTGACTATTCTAAATATTTAGATAAAGTTCCACCGCTATCTGTCCCCGGCGAGCACAACCGCAAGAATGCTGCAGCTGCGCTAGCTGTAGCAGATGCATTAGGGGTCAGCGTAGAAGTAGCAGGGAAGAGTCTAACTCAATTCACTGGCACATGGCGTCGGTTAGAACTAAGGGGCGTCACCGCAGCAGGTACAATTATTTATGACGACTATGCTCACCACCCGACGGAGGTGCGCGCTAGTCTAGAGGCCCTGCGAGAGCTTTATCCTAAGGAGACTGGTAAACAAATCACCGTAGTCTTCCAACCCCACCTATACAGCCGGACCAAGGCCTTGTTTGATGAGTTTACTAAATGTTGGGCGGATGCGGACAGAGTATTCCTATTGCCTATATATTTCGCCCGGGAAGCCATAGATCCTACAGTATCGAGCGAGAAATTAGAAGAGGAAATAGCCAAAACAGGCCAAAAAGTAGAGGCTTTTCCTGATTTTGGCATTGCGGAAGCAACAATTAAGACTTTGAATCTTGGGCCTAATGATGTCCTGGTAACTATGGGGGCGGGAGAGGCTTACAAGGTGGCGGATGCCGTCTTTTCCTTCAAATAGGACTTATACCCATTTCTTCATTCTGTCATTTAAGCCTTATTTTACAAGGCTTTTTTAGCTTGACATCCAAAAAAGTCATGGGATAACTATTGACTTTTAGAACGAAGTATGCTATCATGTATGTACATCCTTATATAGTAGGCGCAAGCCTATTAAGTAAGGGTTTTTTAGTCTAAATGCAAATTAACGACTAAAACCCCATGCAGTTAGGTGTTCGGGCCTTGGCCCCCACACCAAATATGAAAAATAAGAAACTAATTCGTTTTGTACAGTCATTAATACTATTACCAATAACAACTAGCGGTTTACAAGTAGGGAATCTGGCTATGCCGGTTTCTACTGCTGATACGACCCAGGTTCGTGAGATAGTATTTATGCAAAGGCAAAAGGAGCAGGCTGCAAGTCCAGAGGCAGTTGCTCGTAAGGCCAAGGCGGATGCTATTGATGCGTACTTTAAGGCACATGAAATGCCTCTAGTAGGTACAGGTGAGAAGATGGTGGATGAAGCGGACAAGAACGATCTTGATTGGCGCTTGATCCCAGCTATTTCGGTGCGTGAGTCTACCGGTGGTAAGCATGATTGTCAGAAGGTAGATAACAACCCTTTCGGTTGGGGTTCTTGTAAGATTGGTTTCAAATCAGTTGATGTTGCTATCGAAACCATTGCTCGTAACCTAGGTGGTAATAATCCGGTCACTGCCCGCCACTATGATAACAAGACCACCCTTCAGATTCTTAATGCCTACAACCCACCTTCAATCGTACCTAAATACGCTCCTCAAGTACTCGCTATCATGAAATCTATTGGTGCCGAAGATCTCGGAACTCCGATGGACATGGTCCCTGCGTAATAATTAATACTAAAAACAAAAGCCCCGCGATGAGCGGGGTTTTTGTTTTGAGGTTTACTCCAAATGCATCAAGGTCATTTTGTGATCCTTGGGTTCAAAGAGGGTGATTTGGAAATTATAGTTCTTACCGAGTTCTAATTTCTCGCGGAGTTTAGCTTCCGTACCGAAGGTAGAATTATGAACAAGTCCAGCTACGCCTTCCTTGATAGATACTAGTGCGCCGTGTTTGTTGTATTTGATTACTACACCTTTAATGATGTCACCCTTCTTTAGCTTGCCTTCATATTCCTTCCAAGGATTTTCCTTCAGTGCCTTGATAGATAGGGAAACTTTGCCGTCCTTAATTTCAATAACCTTTGCGCGGACAATTTCACCAACTTTGAACATTGTACGAGGGTCTTCAACTAGACCCCAGTCGAGTTCGCTGATGTGCACCAAGCCTTCAAGCCCATCCTCGAGCTTGAGGAATACGCCGAAGTCGACAATACCAGCCACGGTGCATTCTAGCTCATCACCGACAGTGTACTTGCTCAAAATTTCCTTCTTCTCTTCTGGGTTGTTGTCTTTTTCCGAGAAGATTAGTTTACCTTCCTTTGGCAATGTAGAAATTATCATGACGGAAATCTTTTCACCCACGAGCTTCTTCAATTCCTTTAATATTTTATCTTTATCAGAATCAAGCACACGAGGGTAATGCTCTGCCTTAAGCTGGGAAGCTGGTAGGAAACCCTGAATACCTTGCCACTCTAGTATAAGCCCGCCCTTGTTTGCATCTTTGATCTCTAGGTTAAGGACGCTCTTAGCCTTAATAGCTTTCTCCGCCTCGCTCCACATGAGTGCCTGCTTAGCTTCCTTCAGCGAGAGCTCGGTGTAGCCGTCCTCATTTTCCGTCTCAACAACCTTGGCCTTAATGATGTCGCCGAGGGATATCTTTTTAATAATATCTTTAGCGTTGATAAATTCACGGCCGTAGATTATTCCAGTGCCGAAAGGTGAGAGGTCTACGAATACTGAGGACTTCTTGATCATGATGACAGGGCCTTCAACCAAGGATTCAACCTTAGGGCGAGTGCCGCTCCTATCCACGATGGAATTCAATACCAAATTTTCTTTTACTACTTCTACTGTGTCTTCTTTAATCATAAATTTTCTAAAAAAAATTCCGCTTTCAATAAAATAATGAAGCGGACTTGAGGCTTAGGTGTCGTTTTGGCCTTGCGGCTACTAACGGTGTTACCCTAAATCCTGCTTTTAATATATATTCAGATGTAATGTGATACTACTACAAGTCCATCTAATTGACAAGGGGGTTCAATAAGCATACGATTTTAGTGGAGGCCCCCATGAGGATACTGCCACGTTCTGACTGGGGCCAACATCTTTTTTGGTTCCTGGTTATTTTCCCCCTTGTCGCGTTCGTGGTGTGGGGGATCGCGCTCATTTCGTTTAGTCGCTCGGCCTAGCTGGGCAGAAGGGTAATTCATGCAGGAAGGTGAATTTGATCTCATGGCCGACGACGGACGGGCTGACTTCGAAGTGCCACCCCATCGCTCCATGTGGGAGCGAGCAGTTCGGTGGTTTCGTGTCCGCTGGTACCTGGCGAAAGATTGGTGGGATGAGTTTAAATCCCAATAACTAACTGGCAGCCGCATCCTCCGGGAAGCGCGCTGCCAGTAAACGTTTTTAGCTCTTTTTTCGCTTCCTTTTCATCAAATTTTTTGCTATAATATAAGTAATGATTATCACATATAACGGCCTCCAATTTTTCAAGATTGCGCAGGGGGATATGGTTTTAGCCTTCAATCCTGTCAGTAAATCATCCAAATCCGGCATTAGTGCCAAGTTCGGCGCCGACATTGCTCTCATAACCACCAACCACCCCGACTACAACGGCCTTGAGCAGCTCTCGCACGGCGAGAGGGTACCATTTGCCATTACTGGCCCTGGGGACTACGAGATCAAAGAAATTTTCGTCAAAGGCTCCATGTCGCCTGTTGAGTTAGGAGGGGAGAAATATATCAATACTATATATACACTATCAGTGGACAATATTAATATCGCGTTCTTGGGGGCACTCGGTAGTGCTGAAATTTCAAAGGAAGCCATGGAGGAGGTGGATGGCCCAGATATTCTTTTTATTCCAGTTGGGGGCAAGGGCTTACTTGATGCTAAAGCTGCAGCCAAGCTCGCCTCCACCTTGGAACCCAGGATGATCATACCGATGGATTATGACGCAGCATCCTTGAAAGCATTCCTGAAGGAAATGGGTGAGGAAAAGGCCGAGGTGGTGGACAAGCTGACCCTCAAGCGTAAAGATTTAGAAGGAAAGGAGGGTGAAGTGGTAGTATTAAAAGCAGCATAAAAATCAATGAGAAAATTAATTCATCGTTTAAGAAGCCAGCCGGAGGAAACCAGAACATATGTTCTGCATTTACTCACAATTATTGCCGGAGTAATATTATTTTCACTTTGGGTTTTTTCTTTCGGCTCAAATATTAGTAATCCCGAGACGCAGGCCAACCTTAAAAACGATTTACAGCCCCTATCGACCTTGAAAAGCAATTTAGTGGACGGATATAATACGATTTCACAATAACCATGGCGAAGAATAAGGAACCAATCGAAGAAAACAAAGAGAAAAAGGGGGACGCTATCAATCCAGTTGATATCGTGTCGGAAATGAAGGAGTCGTACCTAGCGTACGCTATGTCTGTCATTACTTCCCGTGCCTTACCAGATGTAAGGGATGGGCTCAAGCCGGTGCACCGCAGAATTCTATATGCTATGCATGAAATGGGGCTCACTGCTTCCGCTAGATTTCGAAAATCCGCTGCAGTAGTCGGAGATGTGCTCGGAAAATACCACCCGCATGGCGACGTAGCTGTGTATGACTCCATGGTAGGTATGGCGCAGGAGTTTTCCTATCGTTACCCATTTATTTTAGGGCAAGGCAACTTCGGCTCGATCGACGGCGACAATGCTGCCGCCATGCGTTACACTGAGGCCAAAATGTCTAAGATTTCCAGCGAGCTCCTCCGTGATTTAGAAAAGGAAACCGTAGACTTCCGTCCCAACTATGACCAAACCAGGAAAGAGCCAACAGTGTTTCCATCATCGGTGCCAGCGCTACTCCTTAACGGTACCCTAGGTATCGCAGTTGGAATGGCAACAAATATTCCCTCGCACAATTTGGCGGAGGTCTTAGATGCCACTAACTTTTTAATCGAAAATGAGGATGCTACTACTGAGGACCTCATGCAATTTATTAAAGGCCCTGACTTTCCAACCGGTGGCATTGCTTTCGGCTCCAAAGACATGCTGCATGCGTATTCATCTGGCCGCGGCGGAGTGGTGTGTAGGGGTGAGGCGGAAATTACGGAAGATAAAAATGGAAATCCACAAATAATAATTACTTCCATCCCTTTCCGAGTGAATAAATCCAATTTAATAATGGCTATTGCAGAATTGGTGCAAGAAAAGAAGTTGGAAGGCATCAAGGGCTTGCGTGATGAATCTACTAAAGACATCCGTGTGGTTATCGATCTGAAAAATAACGCCCACCCAGAAAAGGTTTTAAACTATATTTACAAAAATACCCAACTTGAATCAAATTTTAATTTCAACATTGTGGCTCTAGTGGATGGAGTACCACAGACGCTCTCACTTAAATCAATTCTCAATGAATTCATCGGCCACCGTAAGGAAGTAGTAAAAAGGCGCAGTGCATACGATCTAAGGAAGGCCGAGGAACGCGAGCATATACTCCTCGGACTCAAGAAAGCGCTAGATAAAATCGATAAAGTTATCAGTATCATTCGAGGTTCAAAAAATAGGGAATTAGCTAAAGCAAATTTAATAAAAGAATTTAAGTTTTCCGACCTTCAAGCTGAGGCAATCCTGGAAATGAAGCTCTCCAAGCTCGCTGGCCTCGAGAGACAGGCAGTGGAGGATGAGCTGAAGGAAAAGCAAAAGTTCATCGCGGAAATGAAGGACTTACTTTCCTCCCCAAAGAAAATCCTAAAAATTATCTCTTCAGAGCTAATCGAAATTCGCACTAAATATGCCGATGAACGCCGCACCAAGATAGTTAAAGGTGGAGTTAAGGAAATTTCAGATGAAGACCTCGTGCCGGAAAAGGAGACCGTCCTAGTACTCACCGCAGGAGGGTACGTCAAATGTACTGATCCGTCCGAATATCGCGCCCAGAAGCGCGGTGGGGTGGGTGTGGTGGACCTCGAAACCAAAGAGGAGGACTTTGTGACCATGCTCGTCTCTGGCTCTACGCATTCCAACCTCCTTTTCTTCACCAACTTGGGTAAAGTTTACCAAATGAAAATGTATGACATTCCAGAAGGCCGCCGCGCCACGAAAGGTAAATCCATCATGAACTTCCTCTCCCTCAGCGCCGAGGAAAAAGTCAGCTCAATTTTAGCTATGCCCAAGGACATGGATAAGTCCGCATCTTCGCTAATGCTGGTGACGAAAAACGGCACGGCAAAGAAGATGGCTTCAGCATCATTTAAAGATGTCCGCCGCAGTGGAATTATTGCAATAAGGCTAGACAAAGATGACCAATTAATTTCCGCCCTTGTCACTGAAAAGGGTGATGAGGTAATGATCGCTACCGCGGAAGGGCAGTCCATACGATTCAAAGAGTCCGATGTACGTGAAATGGGCCGCACTGCTGGCGGAGTAACAGGCATTAAACTTGGTAAAGCTGACGGCGTCATCGGGGTAGATGTAGTAAAAAAAGAAAATGTAAATGGTGCCTTTCTGACTATGAGTGCCAACGGCTTCGGCAAAAAGACATCTCTTAAAGAATACAAAGTCCAAAAGCGCGGCGGCTCCGGTATTAAAACTGCTAAAGTTACTCCTAAAACTGGCAAGCTCATCGTGGCTAAAGTTCTAACAGGTGAGGAGGAGGAATTGATAGCAATGTCTAAAAAAGGTCAAGTCATCCGCACTGCACTCAAAGACATCAGTAGCCTCGGCCGTCAGACGCAAGGCGTCACAGTGATGCGCCTACGCGCTGGTGACGGTATCGCATCGCTTGCGTGCCTCTAGTTTGTCGTTAGTTTTTTAAAAAATGATATATGGATTACCATGAAGCAATTTCGCTCGGACATCAAACAAGCGAGCTTGTTTATGCTCCTCGCTTATTGGTATAATTAAACCATGTTTTCCGACCCGGTAAAAAATTTAAGAGCTCTGGGGTTGCAGGAAGATGCTATCGTGGCGGATTTGGGAGCTGGAACTGGCTTCTACTCTATTGCCGCGGGCAAGATGGTGCCAGCGGGCAAAGTTTATGCGGTAGATGTACAAAAGGATTTCCTAATGACGATCAAGACCAAGGCTCGCGAGGCGCACCTGGCTAACGTAGAAACACTCTGGGGAAATATTGAAAAGCTTGGCGGCACAAAAATCGCCGACGCAATTGTGGATGTGGACATCGCTTCTAACGTGCTTTTCCAAGTGGATGATAAGGAGAGGTTTATTGATGAGGCCAAGCGGATACTCAAGCCGGGCGGGAGGCTGCTCTTAGTGGACTGGTCCGACTCACCGGTCTTGGCAAAAAACATGCTTATGCCGAAGGAGAAAGCTCGTGAAATATTCGAAAGGCGGGGTTTAATATTCGACCATGAGATAGATGCAGGCGCGCACCATTATGGTATGATATTTAGGAAATCAAGATGAAAGATAACTTCCAGGTAATAATTCTAGTTGTATTTATCGCTCTTGCCGTACTGGGCGTTTTGGTTTTTTCTGGCGCCATACCACTCGGTGGCGGGAGTAGTACAGAGACGGGCACCGGTACGGTGTTACTATGGGGTACAGTTAGTGCACAAATCATGAACCCAATAGTAGATGAATTTAATAATGCTAATAGTACCTACAAAGTACAGTATGAGGAAAAGCAGGCAGCGACATTTGACCAGGATTTACTAGAAGCTCTCGCCGCTGGTAAGGGCCCGGATATGTTTTTCCTTCCGGATGACCTGGCCTACCATTACTCCAATAAAATTTTCACCATTCCATACACAAGCTACCCGTTAGCATCTTTTGAAAATAATTTTGCCGGGGCAGGGGATGTGTTCCTAACTTCAGGAGGCATGATGGCCTTCCCACTAACTATTGACCCACTCATAATGTATTACAACCGCAGTATTTTGGATGCTAATAATATCGTATATCCGCCGAAGGATTGGGATGAATTTGCCAACCAGGTCCAAGTATTAACTAAGAAGGATGACAGTAATAAAATAATAAAAAGTGGCACCGCCTTAGGGCAATTTTCGAACGTCACGCACGCTAAAGATATACTCTCCACTTTATTCATGCAGCTTGGGGATAAAATTGTGACTGAAAAAGATGGCTTGTACACTTCAGCATTAAGCCAAGATATCAACCTTACCCAAGCCCTTGGCTTTTACACTGACTTTGCGGATCCTGCCAAGAGTATTTATTCTTGGAATAAATCATTTCCAAATTCCCGCGACTACTTCAGTACCGACAACCTCGCCTTTTACTTTGGCTACGCAGGGGAGTTTGAATCCTTAGTAAATAAAAATCCTAATCAGAACTTCCAAGTAGCAGCAATACCGCAAATAAAAAATACTAATTTTAAATTAACTGGCGCTAACGTTACTGGCATTGCTATATCCTCCTTCTCTAAAAATTTCAACACCGCCTTCATCGCAGCCGGAGCCATGTCCGCAGGTACCTTTGCTAAGAGCCTAGCTGATGCACTAGGCATAGCCCCAGCGCGGCGTGACCTTCTAGCTAATCCTCCACAAGATGCATACTCGCCAGCCTTCTACGCCTCGGCGTTATACGCTCGGGCGTGGCTCGATCCATCCCCGAAGGATACCGACAGTATCTTCCGCACTATGGTGGAGTCCGTACTTTCCAATAGTTTAACTCCCCAAAATTCCATCAAGGATGCTTCCGGCAAGCTAGATTTATTATTGTTGAAACAGTAGTATGAAAAAAACTTCACAAATAGTTGTAATTCTCTTAATGCTTATAATATTTATTGCTCCAGCAACATCTTTTGCTGCCGGGCTTATCCCAGCATGTAGCCCAGATCCAGTTACCAATCAGTGCGGGTGGGGATTTCCAGAATTCATGAAATTAATAAACAATGTAATCGATTTCGCAATTAAAGATCTAGCTTTGCCTATCGCCGCAATTATGATTGCCTACGCTGGATTTAAACTAGTAACTTCAGGTGGCAGCACAGAGGCTAGAAGTAGTGCTAAAAATATATTTACTAACACTGTGATCGGCCTCGTATTGGCTGCAGGATCTTGGATCATTGTGAAGACGATATTATCAATTGCCGGGTACACCGGGGCTTGGAGTGGTTTTTAAAATTTTTTAAAATAATGTATAATATTATGGTGAAAAAAGCCTCCAAATTCCTGTTCATCTCACTACTCGTCCTTTTACCTGTTGTCTCTTTTGCGCAACAAACTACCCAAACCAATCCTGGGGGACAAACAACTATTACTAATCCCGGTGGACAGACTACGTATACCAATCCTGGTGGTTGTAATCCGTATAAAGAGATATGTAATCCCCTAGGAGATTCAACCAAGACTATCCCTGACTTTATTGCCAAAGTTTTAGAAGGTGCGCTCAAGGTGGGCATACCGCTTATAGCTCTGGCTATCATTTATTGCGGTTTCCTTTTTGTTAAAGCCCGAGGCAATCCAGAAGAATTAACTAAGGCTAAAGATGCATTGCTCTACACTATAATAGGAGCAGCCATACTCCTCGGTGCGTGGGCTATTGCTGAATTAATAAGAGACACTGTGCTTTCATTAGGAAAATAATAGAAAAATAATTTTAATATTATGAAACACATAAAAAAACAGATAAAAAAAGCAGTGAAACTTCTTCCAGTCGCATCTTTAATTATTTTTGTACCGATTGTGGCTTACGCTCAATTTTTTGATAGGTGTGCTGGTATTAAGGGCATATCTTTCATATTGTGTAGAATTAGCAGCCTACTCAACTCCGCTATTCCTGTATTAGTGGCACTAGGCGTGGTATATACGGTGTGGGGTGTCGTGCAGTATATGATCGGCGGTGGGGAAGAAGCCAAGACTGAAGGCCGCGATAGGATCATTTACGGAGTTATCGGCCTTGCAGTCATAGTGGGCCTCTGGGGCTTAGTGGTGTTAGTTTTAGATACTTTCGGTGCGCCGGATCAATATTCCGCTCCAAGTTCATACGACCTTAATAGATTATTACCCCATTAATATTTTTTAATATGCAAAAATTTATAAAATATATCTCTATCTCCTTAATAACCCTTGCTCCAGCCGTAGCACTAGCACAAAATGCTGCGGGGGCAACTGGTATTTTAACCAGGATAAGTAATCTACTCGGCGCGATCTTGCCCATATTAGTATCACTCGGAGTAATATATTTCGTCTGGGGAGTAGTGCAATATTTCATCGGGGATAGTGAAGAAGCTAAAGAAAAGGGTAGAGATAGAATCATCTACGGTATCATCGGGCTAGTGGTTATCGTGAGCCTTTGGGGCTTGGTAGCTATTGTGGCTGACACCTTCGGTATAGGTGGTGAAAGTGCTCCACCCGTTAATAACCTGATAGTTGCTCCGGTGGATAGTACATCATGCTCGGCTAAAATTGCGGGCAATCCCACCTTTGCAAACTTCCTGGATTACGCTACATGTATCATAGGTAATTCCGTCATACCTTTCATCTTTGCCCTCGCGGTGCTCATGTTCATATGGGGTGCTGTTAACTTCCTTATTCTGCATGCTGATGATGAAGAAAAGCGAGCTCAAGGTAAGCAGTTTATGATTTGGGGTATTATTGCCTTGGTAGTAATGATCAGTGTTTGGGGCTTAGTCAAGATAGTAGCAAGCACCTTCGGGCTGAAAGATACCACTTTTTTGCCTCAAGTTCAGCCCTATAAATAATGCGGGTATGGGGATTGCTTTAGATTGTAGTGTGTTATAATTATCAGGTCGTTTATTAAAACATTATTAGTTAGATATATAGTATGAAAAATAAATTAATGGTATTGTCGGGTTTCGTTCTAGCCAGTGCTCCTTTTGTAGCATTAGCTCAGACAACTGGAGGTACTCCTACTAGGTGTACTGGTGGATCGGTTACCACACTTCAAAGCTTGCTTTGTAAGTTCAATGAGCTTTTAGGTGCAGTATTACCGTTTCTAATAGCTATCGCTGTGGTTATCTTCGTATGGGGAGTTATCCAGTACGTAATTGCTAGCGATGAAGAGGCTAAGAGTGCTGGCCGCGACCGCATTATATACGGCATAATCGGCTTGGTAGTTATCGTTGGACTATGGGGCTTGGTACGACTAGTAACCAATACCTTCGGGCTCAACAATCAATCCAACATCCAATTCCCAACAGTCCCTTACTAACAGGATTCAATGATAGATTTATTTTCCTTTCTATTTACGCCAGCTGTCGCGTATGCGAGCTTTGACTCGTTCCTCAATAATGTTAACGCGCAAATAGTAAACCCGCTGATCAAACTCCTATTTGCTTTAGCAATTGCCTTTTTCCTCTGGGGAGTATTTGAGTTCATCTTAAATCAAGAAAATGAAGAAAAGCGCAGCACTGGTAAGCAACACATGCTATGGGGGATTATCGGTATTACTATTATGATGGGGGTATTCTTTATCATGAATCTTATTATAAATACATTTCACATCCAAGGAGTTACAATCGATCCGCAAGGTAATAGTAAGGTGGAGATTAAATCATCTCAGTAATAAATTAAATTAGGTAGAAACGTTAAAGGGCCGGACTTCGCTTGGTAGCGTCGTCCGGCCCAGTGCGTTGGCTAAACGCGATAGAAAATCAGCCTATTTCTCCTCGTTGAATACTGTAATCAACAGTCCAGGAGTCGCAGTGGAGAATTCCCACGGCCCCCTCCAGATCTTGTACTCCTTGCCGTCTTTCGACGTCATGGTACCATCTCTGGCAATGATGAAGTCACGCCGTTCACCGCCCTCGATGGGTGCGTTAACGTTGATTTCCACCCCCGGCCCTTCGATTCGATTTGGCCAGTAGATGTCGATCGTGCATGGAGTGATGCACGTGTGCTTCCGTGGATCCCGCGCCGCCGCTTGCGATGACGCAGGTGTGTTTGAGGGTTGGGTTGGTTGAGGAGCGGATGATCTCTGGACGGCCCAACTGACCACTATGATCAGTAAGCCAATGCCGAGGATCAACCACTTGAGAACGAACGCTCCTTTTCCACCCGATGGAGCTTGATCGACGTGTTCGTGTGTCTCGTCGCTCATTTGTGGTCTCCTCCCGAGTGTCCGCCACCATCGCCGCCCATCATGCCACCGAACGACCCGAAGTGGGTGACGTTCTCGAGTCCCTTGAACTCGTTGATGTTCTTCTTCACGTTTTTGAATTCAGCGACCATAAAGAGTTCCTTGATCTCCTTATCGTCGAGGTCGGGGAACGCAGCCTTGAGCTTTTTCATCGCTTCGCCGTAGCTCTCGGAGGCCGCGATCATGTCTCGCGCTTTCTGGATCGCCGGATCGCGGTCTATGTCCTCGAGGACGATTTCCGCATTAGCCCCGTGATCTTTTTCATACGGAGTGAGCACGTCACCCTTGAAAGCCTCTTCGTTAACCCGCGACTTTCCCATAGCGATAACAGCTTCCGTATCCATATCCTTCAAGAAGTCCGAGAGGGTACGGCTGAACAATGCCCGACCCTTCTTCTTGATGGCGTCTGGCTCGGCGGATCCCCACTTGAGGACGTTTTCCGCCGCGGTTTTCTGGTCACTCACGTTTGGACTTATCAGGTAGACATACTTTACGAAGACCCGTCCGTCTTTCGTTGGATATGTCTCCGGCTTGTCCTTACCCAGGACTTCACTCAGATCTGACCGGAGGTCGATCTTCCTGCCTGGGGTTTCCCATGGCAGTTTGATGTTGAGCCCTTGGAAGATCACCCGTTGCTCATGGCTGAGTTCGTTGAGCACTATCACCGCCCAGTATCCTGGGACAGAAATTGTGTACGTCTCGAGCAGCGATCCAATGATCGCTATCCCGACGCCGATTGCGGTGAAAAAATTCCAACCGAGCATGATGAAGATCACCACAACGATTGCAATTATCCCCGCACCGAGTAAGGTCAGCATACTACCGACTTCATTCGGGGTGACTGTTCGTGGACGAATAATACCTGGAGTGTGCATACTATCACCTCGCGCCAATGGCGCACAAATTGCGCCGCCATGGCGCCTAACCTAATTCAGTGTTGTCGACGATCTAGAACTTACTAATATTGTATCATACAATAACGCAAAAGTCAACCCTGTGGGGCTGACTTTTGGCACTTACGATAGGCATATTTTAAGAGTGTTTCAGGGGTGTGGACTGATACCTATCTTCTGCTCCGAAGAATTTTCGAACAAGAATAATTATGATCAGGATTATGATGGCAAGTAATACCCAGGCGATAAGGCCACTAGGTAGGAAGCTGTTGGAACCATAGACAGCATTAGCTGTAAGGTCTTTAAACTCTGTTTTTACTGCTGTAGTGGTCGCAGGCTTTTTGGTTGTCTTAGTTGTGCTAGCACCTAATACAGTGCCACTTGGAGTTGGTGAAGATGGGGGAGTCACCGCGTTAGCGCCGCCATAATTTGGGCTTTGGAAAGTATCAACAAAGTCCTCACTATATGGGCGCACGTAACCATAGCGCTCGGTATAAGCCTTGGATTCTCGAGGGATAAAGGCAATTGCCCCAAGCCCTAAAATAAGCAACATCAATAAGCCGAAAACAATGTTACTCAATATTTTATTGTTGTTAACTTTAGTCATAAGGATAGTATAGCATATACCAGCCTAAAAGTCAAGTACCTAAATAGGCCTTAAAATATACTCAAATTGTGGGCAAGGAGGGACTCGAACCCTCAAGCCTTGCGGCATTAGTTCCTAAGACTAACGCGTATACCAATTCCGCCACTTGCCCAATTTTGCAAATTGTTATTTGCAATGTGCGCCCTGAAGGGATCGAACCTTCGACCTTATCCTTAAGAGGGATCTGCTCTACCAGCTGAGCTAAGGGCGCATATTATTATTTTAAAAAACTTATATCCTAGTGCCCGAGGTGGGGGTCGAACCCACATCCCTTGCGAGACACGATTTTAAGTCGTGCGCGTATACCAATTCCGCCACTCGGGCATACTAAAACGCGAACACACTACAATATAACAGATAAGTGTTGAAATGTTAAACTCTAGACTCACTTATTGAGGCCTGGGGCGGAATTGAACCGCCGTATATTCCTTTTGCAGAGGAACGCCTTACCACTTGGCTACCAGGCCGAATATAATTTATCAAGCTAACATACTTCTTGGCTTATCCTCTGCGCAGAGGAACGGCAGGTTCGCTACGCTCATGCCACTTGGCTACCAGGCCGCACGGACTACCGTCTGAATAATTTAGCATTTTTAATGAAATTTTCAAAGTTGTCTTTTGGTTGCATTCGTCTATAATGCGCAAGAGATCAGTTTTTTAACAAGGAGCGTGAGTATGCGTGTATTACGAGTAGTGCTGGTTTGCGCACTTCTCCTGCGCTCCTCCGTCGCGTTCGGGCAGAACGTGGAGAAGCCCAAGGAAGAGGCGGCGGCAGAGAAGCCGGCCGCGGTGAAGACAGGGTTCAACCTCAAGGCAGCCTTGGGGCAGGCAACCCTTTTCCTGATCTTTCAACAAGGGGAGAGGGTCTGGATGCAGCAGTGGGTGAGGCAGGAGCTCGTCCATGGCCCGTTCCTCGGAGACTGGAAGGCTTCCGTTAAAAGTATCAAGACTTTTAGCGACGGCGACGGTTTCCTACAGAATGGTCTCGGCCACTCGATCATGGGGGGCGTGGTTGCTTCCATCTTCGACAACAATTTCAACCCGATTGCTAACATCGAATTCGGCTGGAATTGGGAGTACGCTAAGGCCAAGCTGCTGGCGATGGGGTTCGTCGCCGGTTACAGCATTGCCTTCGAGATAGGTCCGGCATCGGAGGCATCCATCGGTAACCTGGGCCTGCATCATGGCCGGAACGGCTACATCGACGACGTGGTCACTCCGCTCTCTGGCGTAGCATGGTCAGTGATGGAGGATGCGGTTCGCCACTACTACCTCCAGCCGCTTAGTGAGCGGAGGCCCAAGCTCGCTAACGCGCTGACGCTCGCTCTCAACCCAGCGCACTCACTAGCCAATGCGATGGCTATCCGATATCCGTGGCGCTTCCCACCACGATGAACATCCCTTGTACTGCAACGCGCGGTGCAAGGGAATTTGCTTTTCGCGGGAGTTATTCTCTTAGGAGTTCGTCAATTTTCTGGCGATTCTTTTCACCTTTATCAATTGCAAAATCGATAAACGGCACATTTTTTATGGAAAGAGTTTTTTTAATTACGTCTCGTAATTCACCGCGTTTACGCTTTACGAATTCTAGTACCTCCTTCTCCTTATCTTCCGGCAGGACTGTGATGTATATGGTTGCCCGTTTCAGGTCAGGCGAAGCATCCGCGTGGATCACAGTAATTAGCGAAGTCCGGTTATTTTCTCTTGCTAGGAATTGTGCGGCAAGTTGCTTTATGGCTTCTGCTACTTTTTCATTACGCTCTGGCATATGATTTGAGCATCTTATTTTTGTACAGTATTAAATGACTCGAGCATATCGCCACCCACTATTTCAATTTTGGATTCAATCATCATGCCGAATTCTGCGCCTTCAGGAACTTCACCTACCTTTTCCTTACTTTTTTCTAGGTTTATTATTTTTCCTTTTCCGATTTCGAAATCTCGGCGCATAATTTTCACCACAGAGCCGAGCACCATCCGCCCTTCCTGCACCTTGCCACCCACTATCTGGCGTTCCTTGGTGCGGCTGAAAGCTTTAATTATCTTGGCGCGCCCGGTAGTTTCTTCGGTAGCAACTTTGGTGCGCCTCTTTTCCATTTCTTCTTCTAGCCACTCGGTCATTTTGTAGATAACATCAAAGAAGGAAATGGTGATGCCTCGCTGTTGTGCCATTTCGCTTGCAGTTTTATCAGCTTTGACATTGAAGCCTATTACCAGCGCATTTTCCCCGACAGAAATATTTTTAATGTCGGACTCGCCGATGGGGCCAGTGCCTTTTTGGATAATTTTAAAAATTGTATTTTGTTCTTCCTTGCATTTTATTTTAGCAATTTCCTTTTCAATTGCTTCGAGGGAGCCGAAGACGTCCGCTTTGAGTACTATTGGAATTATTTTCTTGCCTTCCTCGCTCTCGCCGGCAACTTTATTTTTCTTCAAATTATTATTTTGCCAATCCTTGGCATATTCTTCCGCATCACTTTTCTTCAAGAATGTTTTAAACGTGCTCCCGATTCTAGGCATTTTATCAAAACCCACAAGTCTAACAGGGGAGGAAAAGGTGGCACTTTTAACCATCTCACCCAAAAAATTTTCAATTATTCGTGTGGAGCAGAGGCTGTCTTCCGCAACTACCGTCATGCCAGCGCCTAGTGTACCGTTCTTTATTATTAAGGTAGCTTGGATTCCGCGTTTATTATCAAGAGAGGCCTCGATGACGAGTCCTGATGCTGGCTCGTCAGTTTTACCAGTGAAACTCTCTAACTCTGCAAGTATTAAGATCAAAGATAAAAGGGCATCTACTCCAGTACCAACTTTGGCGGAAATTTCCGCGAAGGGGATTTTACCTCCATAATTTTCCAAATAGATTTCATTTTCGGCAAGTTCGGTTTTAGTTTTTTCAACATTTGCCCCGGGCTTGTCTATCTTGTTTATGGCCACTATGGCTGGAGTACCACTTTCAACAATTGTTTTCCAAGCCTCAATTGTTTGCGGCTTCACCCCATCTTCCGCGGAAACTACGAGTATGGCAATGTCTGCAACTTCAGCTCCACGCTCGCGCATTTTTGAAAAGGCTTCATGGCCAGGAGTATCCAGGAATGTTATTTTCCTATCTTTACCTGCTTCGTCCTTATGGACAACTTCATAAGCTGAAATATGCTGGGTAATACTACCAGCTTCTTTGTCCACTATGTTAGTCTTCCTTATATAGTCGAGCAGGGTTGATTTACCATGGTCAATATGCCCCATGACCACCACCACGGGCGCACGCTCAATACTATTTTCTTTTTGTTTAATATTTTTCTCCATTTCATTTTTATACTTTGGCTTTTGTAAGTGCCTCTTTTTCCTCCGCACTTAAATCATATTCGGATTTTCCAGCTTTCACAGGCTTAGCAAAGATGCTCATCCTCTCGCGGGAATATAAACTAGACATTACCACACCATCGCCGTCTTCATTCAGCATACCAATAGCAAAGCTTTGATTACTACCTTGATCAGGGAAGGGGTTGAAACGGATAGTTTCCAGGCCGCGGATACTCTTCTTTAATTTTGCATTAATTATTTTTATATCACTTTCCATTCCTTCCTTAGCTTTTGTGAGCTTGGCAATATTCTCTTCCAATATCGTGATAGTGTCTTCCAGGTCCTTAGCTTTTTTACCAAGGAAAAACTTCTTCAAGCGCTTTTCCGTACTTACCACCCAGAAAATACCCAGTAAAATAGAGATGCTGGTTAAAACAAAAAAAGCTATCAGCGCAATATTACCCCACTTTATAATCATACACTGTTAATATATACTACTTCGATGCCCAAATCAAATAGACAGGCAAGGAAAATATCACACAAAATATATATGGATTATGCCTCCAGCGCCTTAGGGAGCAGTGCTAATCCAGGTGCAATTCATGAGCTGGGTACCCAAGAAAAAAGGAAACTGGAGGCCGCTAGAGCCAGTACTGCTGAAGTTTTGGCTGCGCACCCAGATGAAATTATTTTTACGAGTGGAGCAACTGAAAGCAATAATATAGCAATATTAGGAGTAGCACCAGGCCACATTGTAACAACTAATATTGAACATGCCTCAGTACTAGAAACTGCCAAGCATAGAAGTAATGTAACTTTTGTAGCGGTGGAACCGAATGGCATAGTTGACCCGAGGAAAATAAAAAAAGCTCTCAAATCAAGCACCATTTTAGTATCCGTTATGTATGCTAACAACGAAATAGGCACTGTTCAGCCGATCCGCGAAATCGCAAAGGAAATCAGGCACTATAATAAAATAAATAATAAGAAAATCATTTTACATACGGATGCTACTCAAGCAATCAACTATTTGCCTATTCAAGTTCCACAACTCGGGGTGGATTTGATGTCCTTCAATGCTGCAAAGATTTACGGGCCCAAGGGAGTCGGTGCGCTGTATGTTAGGAGAGGCACACCAGTGCATAAAATAATGTTTGGTGGAGGTCAGGAACATGGGTTACGACCGGGAACGGAAAATGTGGCAGGGGTAGAGGCCCTAGCTCTAGCTTTAGAAGTTACTGAAAAAGTAAAACAAAAAGAAAACAAGAGATTAGCGCAACTTCAAAATTATTTCCTAAAAAAAATAAAAGAAAAGTTGCCAGCGAGAGTTACAATAAATGGAGATATAAAAAATAGATTACCCAACAATATAAATATCACCGTTCCTAATATCCCTAGTGATCTTTTAGTCATAGAGCTCTCAGCACGAGGGATAATGGCTTCTGCTAAAAGTGCTTGCAAAGCAGGCGACGGCAAAGCTTCATATGTAATTGCTGCCATCCACCCAAAGTCAAAAGATACTGACGGCTCATTGCGATTTTCTTTAGGGCGTGAGACTTCGAAGAAGGATATTGATAACACAGTTAAGGCACTTAATGATATTTTGAAAAAACTAGAAAAGTGGTATAATTGAGTTATGGATATCAAAGATCTTAACAAACCACAATTGATATTGCTTGCGATCCTACTTTCTTTCGTGACTTCTATTGCCACGGGTATTGTGACGGTAACTCTCATGCAGCAAGCGCCGCCTTCCGTTACTGCACCTATTAACCGCGTTGTACAGCAAACAGTGGAGAAGATTCAACAAGTTGAAGGTAAAACTACTGTTAATACTGTGGTGGTGAAGGAGGAGGACTTAGTGGTGGATGCTATTGCGAAAAATCAATCCACTGTTTTCTCAATCGCTAGAAGTGTGGATGGTGTCGAAGTTCCTGCAGGGCGTGGCTTTGTGGTCTCTAATAATGATGTCATTGTAGCTGACGCTGTCTTGGCCGGAGAAAAGGACCAATACTTTGTAACGAATCCCAGCGGTAAATTTAAAGCTACCTTTATTGTGGCAGATCCAGCTGGATTTTCTTTTCTGAAAATTGGTGAGGCTGTGGATGGCACAAGTAAGCTTGCCTACACACTGCCAGCAATCGGTGACTTGAGCAAAATGAAAATTGGACAGAAAGTGATTGTTTTAGGCAACTCCATAACTTCAATCATTTACCAAGGCGATAAAAATATTTCTATCCCTCTTAGTAAGGGCAATGGGGGTGGACTCGTCTTAAACTTAGAGGGTGAGGCATTGGGTATAGCGCTTTTCAATGAAATCAGCCCTTTTGTATCAATAGACGTGATAAATGCGTCCCTCAAGGAATTGCCTCAATAAGGTGCTTGACAGCTGGTGTATAATTAAGAGATAGACAACAATATGCCACCATTAAACAAATTTACAACTAAAGCAAAGGAAGCGATCAAGAAAGCCCACGAGCTAGCTATTGAACGTGGGCAAAATCATGTTTCCGCTCTACACTTGCTCGCATCGCTCCTCTTGCAGGAGGAGAGTATGGTTAATTCCATCTTAGATAAATTGGAAATTGATACCATGCTCTTGACTGATTCAGTCCTCGAGTTGATTGAAGCGCCGGAAACGCACAGCACACTTTCACCTTCATACCAGATCTATCTTAATCCGGATTTAGCGCAGGTGATAGAGCAATCCGTAAAATTTGCGGAAGTTATGAAGGATGACTTTGTTTCAACTGAGCATCTCTTCATCGCGATGCTTGAAGTTGCAGGGGAGACGCGTGAGACACTATCAAGATTTCGAATTCACAAAGACACTGTACTCAAAGTCCTAGAAGAATTACGCAGTCAAAATATTACCGATGTTTCAGAGCCTAAGAAGTTGCGGATGCTTATTAAGTACACTCGTAACTTAACCAAGCTTGCCAAGGAGGATAAACTCGACCCAGTTATCGGCCGGGATAATGAAATCATGCGTATCATGCAGATCCTATCCCGCCGAACTAAAAATAATCCGATCCTCATCGGTGAAGCTGGCACCGGCAAGACTGCAGTGGTGGAAGGCCTAGCTTCCAGAATTGCTAAGGGTAACGTGCCTGAGTCTTTAAAGGAAAAGGAACTCGTATCCCTTGACCTCGGCATGCTCATCGCTGGTACTAAATACCGTGGCGAGTTCGAAGAGCGCTTGAAAGGTATAATGAAGGAAATTGAACGCTCTGATAATAAAATAATTCTTTTTATCGATGAGATACACACCATCGTCGGTGCCGGCGGTGCAGAAGGTACCATGGATGCATCGAACATGTTAAAGCCGGCACTGTCCCGTGGCGAGCTGCGAGCAATAGGCGCTACTACTTTACGTGAATATCAAAAGCATATTGAAAAGGATCCTGCACTCGCTCGCCGCTTTCAGCCGGTATATATTGATGAGCCATCCATGGAGGACGCTATGGCGATATTGCGCGGACTTAAAGAAAAATATGAGCTTTTCCATGGTGTACGCATCACTGATGATGCTATAGTTTCTGCGGTTAACCTTTCTGCTAGATACATCACTAATAGATTCTTGCCGGATAAAGCCGTGGACCTGATAGATGAGGCTTCATCATCGCTGAAAATAATGCTCGAGAATAAGCCGCCAGTCCTCGAAGACGCGCACGGTAAAATTATGCGCTTTGAAATTGAAAAAGAGGCACTCAAAAAAGAGCTGGGTTCCGATATAGATAAACAAAAAGAAAAAGAAATCAAAACGAGAATCAAAGAAATTGATAAGGAAATTGGTAACTTGTATGAAAAGACCAAGGAGCTCGAGCTCAAGTGGCAAAATGAAAAAAATACTGTTATTGAAATCCGCACTATCAAAAAAGATTTAGAGACTTTGCGCCTCGATGCAGAAAATGCGGAGATGAAAGCAGACCTCTCAAAGGCTGCCGAAATCCGCTACGGCAAAATTCCAGCCTTGAAAAAAGAGCTAGAAACCAAGCTTATTCGCTTGAAAAAGTTACAAAAGTCCCGCCGAATCTTGAAGGAAGAAATTACCGCGGAAGATATTGCGGAAGTTGTAGCACGTTGGACGGGTATTCCGCTGGCTAAAATGCTTGAAGAAGAGCGTGCAAAACTCGAGCGTATGGAAGCTGAACTTAATAAAAGAGTTATCGGCCAAAATGAAGCTATTCATCGCGTGGCTGACGTCATTCGTCGCTCTCGTGCCGGCATCAGCGATCCCAACAGGCCTATTGGTTCTTTCATTTTTCTAGGCCCGACCGGCGTGGGTAAAACAGAACTCACCAAAGCTCTCGGACAATTTATGTTCAATGACGACCGAGCAATTATCCGTGTGGATATGTCCGAATACATGGAGCGACACTCCATCTCCAAGCTTATTGGCTCTCCACCAGGCTACGTAGGCTACGATGAATCTGGCCAGCTCACCGAGGCCGTGCGACATCGCCCATACGCAGTTATACTTTTCGATGAGGTTGAAAAAGCACATCCCGAAGTATTTAATATGCTCTTGCAAGTAATAGATGAGGGTAGGCTCACAGATGGCAAGGGCCGCGTAGTGAATTTCAAAAACACAATCATAATTCTGACATCCAACATCGGCTCCCAATTTGTGGAGAAGATGGAATCCATCGGATTTTCTAACAATTCTGAAAAGCAGGACTATAACCAGACTAAAGAAAAGGTGATGGAGGCGCTGAAGGACCACTTCCGCCCAGAATTCCTGAACCGCATCGATGAGATTATTGTATTCGATATTCTTACCGAAGCTGCTATTAAAGAAATAGTTAATCTCCGCGCTCAAGTGGTGAAGGATCGCCTTGCCGCAAAGGGCATTGAATTTAAAATTTCAGATGAAGCCTTGGCATACCTGGCACGCGAAGGGTATAACCCACACTACGGCGCAAGGCCACTTAACCGCCTGATTCAAAATAAAATTCTTAACCCAGTCGCTTCATACATTATTTCAAATGGAGTGAAGAAAGGGGATACGGTTGTAGTGTCGGTGAAAAACAACGAGCTCGTCATCGAAACTCAAAAAGGTAAAATCAAAAGTCCTATTCGTACTCGACCAAGGTCAGAAGCATAAATAAATAAAAAAAGGGATGCAAAAATAAGATTTTTGTGGTACTTTGTATCCATGCGCCGATGGTAGAGTGGTCAAATACGACACGCTGTAAACGTGTTGCCTCCGGGCTACGTAGGTTCGAATCCTACTCGGCGCACCATTTGACAAGTTTTTTAGAATATGTAATATATCCCTCGGACCGGTACCTTCTCGTAATCACGAGAGAAGCGTGCTGAGGTTCGCTCACAGAGACAGGAGACACTGATGAAACCGACCTCCACCAACGAGCGCAACACCAACAGCAAGGATTTGAACAACGTCAGGCCCGGCAACGACACGACCGAGCGCCAGCAGGGCGGCGTCGAGACCGACACGGCCAGCGCCGCGCGCCGCGCCGAAGCCGCCGAGGACCTCGGCGAGCGCCAGGGCGACGAGCTGGACCCCGACCGGGCCCGGCAGAGTGGCGACCCGAACGAGGTCGAGACGCGCGTCGAGGAGCCGGCCCGCACCGAGTAGACGGTGGGTCGGCCACCATCGAGAGGACCCCCGCAATGCGGGGAGAAACAGGGGCCGAGCGATATACTGCTCGGCCCCGTTCTAATTTAGTTTGTTATTTTAATAAAATTGTGTTACTATATTTTCAAAGCCGAGCGGCTTTTTTTGTTTCAATATTATGCAAATACGCAACATCGCAATCATAGCTCACGTGGACCACGGTAAGACCACTCTTACCGATGCTTTAATGAAGCAAAACGGAGGTCTTACGGAAGAGGGAATATCCATGGATTCCAACGCGCTCGAAAAGGAGCGTGGTATTACTATTTATTCTAAAAATACTTCCATCTATTATAAGGACACCAAGATTAACATTGTGGATACCCCTGGTCACGCGGACTTCGGCTCGGAAGTGGAACGGGTGCTTCGTGCTGTGGATTCTGTGCTTCTTCTAGTGGACGCTGTTGAAGGTCCGATGCCGCAGACTAGATTCGTTTTGAAAAAATCTTTAGAACTTGGTATCAAACCAATAGTTATAATAAATAAAATCGACAAGCCCGCTTCTGACCCTCACCGAGTGCATGATGAAATTCTAGACCTCTTTTTCGAGTTGGGTGCCAATGATGACCAAGCCAACTTTGAAACTATTTATGCTATAGGCCGCGAGGGCAAAGCCTTTAAAAATCTCGGAGATAAATCTGAAGATCTTTCCCCGTTACTGGATTTAATTTTAGAAAAAGTTCCTCCTGTGTCAGTAAAAGATAATGAAAAGATGTCCGCGCAAGTTTTCAACCTAGCGTATGACAATTTCCTGGGCCGTATGGCTATCGCGCGTATTTATTCTGGTAAAATTTCTTCACCTGGGCCGGTGTTAGTGAAGGGAGAAATGGGGACACGCAGTGCAAAAATCACTAAACTTTTTTCCTTCGAAGGTATTGCCCGTAAGGAAGTTACTTCTGCAGAGTCCGGCGATATTGTCCTCTTGGCTGGTATCCCAGACATATATATCGGGGAGACTTTATGCCTCGAGGAGAGCGTAGAGCCCCTGCCAGCTATTGCAATCGATGAGCCGACACTTTCCTTAAACTTTCTAGTCAACGATTCACCCTTCGCCGGTAAGGAAGGTAAATTTGTTACTTCAAGGCAGATCAAGGAGCGCCTCGAGAAGGAGCTCGAAATAAATGTCGGTCTTCGCGTAGACTTCTCTCCTGACCAAGGTGACAAATCCGGACCCTCCTTCTTTAAAGTTTATGGCCGTGGGGAGTTACATGTGGCGATCTTGCTGGAGAACATGCGCCGGGAAGGATTCGAAATGCAGGTCTCTCAGCCGGAAGTAATTATCAAGGAGGTGAACGGGGTAAAGACCGAGCCTTATGAAGAATTAGTAATTGACGTGCCCATGGAATTCTCCGGTTCCGTAATTGAAAAAATAAATAAACGTCGTGGCCTCATGAAGGATATGCAAGAGAAGCATGGCATCGCCCGAGTAATATTCGACATTCCAACTCGTGGCCTACTAGGTTACCGTGGGGAATTTATTATCGATACTAAGGGTGAAGGCATCATGTCTTCTCGCGTCACCGGCTTCAATGAGTATGCAGGCGAGATAAAGAAGAGGGAATATGGATCCATGGTTTCTATGGTCTCTGGTAAGGCTGTAGCCTTTGCCCTTGCAAATTTACAGGAACGTGGTATACTATACGTAGAGCATGGAACTGAGGTATATGAAGGCATGGTTATCGGTAATGTCCTAAAGGGCGATGATTTGTCAGTAAATCCGTCTAAAGGTAAGCAATTAACCAACATGCGAGCTTCCGGAACAGATGAAGCTATATACCTTAATCCCGCTTTTTTACTAAGTATTGAAAGGGGGCTAGAAGTCATGAATATGGACGAATATCTAGAAATTACCCCCAAATCTGTTCGCCTGCGTAAAAAATACCTTACTGAGATAGATCGCGCGCGATCCAAAAGATAATAAGCTGGAATAAATGATTTAGCTAAGCGCTGAACATTTGACACCAAGTCAAGTTTGTGTATAATTAAGATAAGAGAAGCAGAAACGAAAAATTTTATGACTACAATATCTTTCAAACCAAAACAAGTTACTAAAAGAATCACAGGACATCTTCATGACCGCGCGTCAGATGTCATTATGAATCGTTTTGGTTTAACTGCCGATGGTGAAAAGAAAACTTTGGAAGAAATCGGCAAGAAATACGGCATTACTCGTGAGCGAGTCCGCCAAGTAGAAGACGCAGCCCTTAATTCTATAAAAAAATCCAGTGCTTATAAAGCTGAACAAGCAGTTTTCGAAGAGCTCAAGCAGCTAATACGCTCCCTAGGTTCCATCGTTGCGGAACATGAGCTACTACCGCATATTTCTAAAGATAAATCTACCCAGAACCATATCCATTTCTACCTAACCCTCGGGGATTTTTTCAAAAAGCATCGTGAGGATGAGCACTTCCACACTCGCTGGAGTGTTGATGATACTTTAGCTGCTAAAGTGCACGATGCGCTGAAGAAACTGTACGCTACACTCAATGATGAAGACCTAATTCCGGAAACTGAAATAATTAAAAAATTCCTAGAACAGTTGAAAGATATCGCTGAGGAATATAAGAATGATGAGATAGCTAAGCGCTGGCTCGCAATTTCTAAAACCATCAAGAAGAATCCTCTCGGTGAGTGGGGTAAGGCCAGTTCCCCAAATATTCGAACTCGCGGAGTAAAGGACTACGCTTATCTAGTTATGCGCAAGCATGGTACTCCGCTACACTTCCGTGAAGTAGCTGATTCAATTTCTAAAACTTTCGGCAAGAAGACCCACTACGCTACTTGTCACAATGAGCTTATCAAGGACCCCCGCTTTGTCCTCGTTGGCCGTGGTATGTACGCTCTTACCGAATGGGGTTACAAGAAGGGTACAGCCCGTGAAGTTATCAGCGACATTCTTAAAAAGGAAGGCCCTCTATCTAAAGATGAAGTCATCACTCGTGTTATGAAAGAGAGGTATTTCAAGAAGAACACTATCCTCGTAAACTTGGTAAATCCTAAATTCTTTAAGAAGAATAAAAACGGGCTCTATACAGCTGCCTAAGCAAACTCACCATATTCGCCTTTGCATCCTTTTTATATTAAAATATAGGTATGTTAGACGAGGCAGTACTGTTTCTATATAAAGTAGCCCTAGCCGTGCTGCCATTTGTGGGCACAGCTTTTTTGGGTTATCTCGCATTCAAAATGTGGCTGCATTATATCCGGCAGGACTTTATCTCGGGTATCCAGTATGTAGTGCTGGAGGTTGTCCCACCAAGAGAGGTAGAGCGATCCCCGAAAGCCATGGAATTATTTTTGACTAATGCTCTGTACCACTTTAGCAACAAAGGTGGCAGGGAGCAGTATTGGCAAGGAGCAGTATGGTTCTGGCATTCATTGGAAATAGTTTCCATCGAAGGGCAAGTACATTTTTTTATCCGCACTCCATCACGCTTGAAAGAATATATTGAAACCCAAATGTATGCTCAATATCCTCAAGCTCAAGTACGTGTAGCTGAGGACTATACCCTGGCAGTGGACGATGTTTCAGAAAATGGATCCTGGAAAGCCTGGGGTTGTGAGTTTGGTTTGATTAAGCCGGAAGCCTTTCCTATAAAAACATATGTAGACTTTGGGTTGGATAAAGATCCAGACGAAGAATTTAAAGTAGATCCAATTTCACCACTGATAGAATTTTTCGGCTCTTTGCAAAAAGGGGAGCAGGGATGGTTTCAGATTGTAATTACACCAGCCAAGAAGGAATATCATACTGCGGGCACCTGGTTTGGTCATCATAATTGGGTTCAGGAATCTAAAGTACAACTCTTCAATCTTATGCGGCCCTATACCTCTACCCGTGAATCCGCTGACGAGCCTGGCCATTACGGAACTGAAATACGTACGCCTGGGTTCCTTAATGATGTGCAGGAGGCTATTGTTAACAAAACATCCAAGCTCGGTTTTGAAACTGGAGTTCGTGTAGTCTACGTTGCCAAGAAAGAAGCTTTCAATATAAGTAATCGCAGAAATATCCGTATGATTTTACGACAATATGGCCGCCCTGACTACAATGAATTCAATCGTATTAATTCGACTCAAGCTGATGCCTTGGGTAGTGGCTTTTGGTCACTTTCACCCAAACAAGTAAGCGTACTCGCAGCTAGAGTGGTGCATGAATATCAAGAAAGATCATTTTTCCATTTATCACTTCGTCATCATTTAATTTCTGACCATTCACTTCCTTGGATTGTAAAGTCCATATTAAAAAGATTTTTTTTACCATACTTCCATCACCAAACCTATGTCTTAAATGTGGAGGAGCTAGCAACCCTTTGGCACTTCCCAGGCCAGATACTCAAAGTTCCAACCCTGGAGCGTATCGAGTCCAAGGAAGCTTCACCACCTACGAACCTTCCTACCTAATATATGGAGAATTTTCCTCCGCTTGAAATTAATACTGAAAGCTTACCAAGGCCGAGTTTCATAAGAAAGAATAGAAATATTTTTTATATTTCTGGTGCGGGGATTTTATTATTAATAATTTATTTTTTTCTTCTTAGAGCCCCGAGCGATTTTCCTGTTGGTGCCATAATAAATATTGAAGAGGGCAAGGGGCTACATAGTGTGTCACGGGATCTTGAGAGTGAAAACATAATTAAATCTCGTGTAGCTTTCGAATTTTTTGTTATGCTCTATGGCGGGGAGAAGCATATTATCCCAGCGGACTATTTATTTGAACATCCTACACCGGTATTTGAGGTTGCTCGGCGTATTTCCCGCGGCGAGCGGCATTTGGCGCCAGTTGCAGTAACCATTCCGGAAGGATTTAATATTCTAGAAGAGGCAGATGCATTTACCGCAAAGTTACCTAATTTTAATAAAGCCAATTTTCTTACTGCAGCGGAGGAAGGTTATATGTTTCCAGATACATACTTTTTCTTTACAACTGATACCGAGGCAGATGCCTTGCGGCTCATGAAAGCAAATTTTGAAAAGAAAGTTGCACCCCTGCGCCCCGAAATTGCGGCTGCAGGTAAAAGTGAAAAGCAAATAATAATAATGGCTTCAGTAATAGAAAAGGAAGCCAAAGGTAATGCTGACCGTGCATTGATTTCAGGTATTTTATGGAGGCGGCTAGCTATTGGCATGCCGCTCCAGGTGGATGCTGCGCTCGAGACATATAAATCTAGGGGGTTGCCGAAGGATCCGATATGTAACCCTGGGCTCGATGCCATCGTAGCTGCCATCCATCCCGAAAAGTCTGGCTACCTTTATTACCTCCACGATAAGGATGGTGTAGTGCATTTTGCTAAAAGTTTTGCTGAGCATCAAGCAAATATAAAAAAATTCCTGAAGTGATATAATGAAGGGGTGAGGAACCATAATTTAGCATTTATAGATATAGAAGCTACTGGGCTCAATGTTATCAAGCACGAGGTTATTCAGATTGGTTGTGTTTTAACGACCCCAGACCTTAAGGTTATAGAAGAATTTGAGATAAAAATAAAACCTGAGAGGATAGAAAATGCAGACCCGGTGGCATTAAAAATAAATAAATACGACCCCAAAGAGTGGGCAGAGGCCATGACGCTGACAAAAGCCATGAAGATTTTTACTGAGAAAGTTAAAGATTGTATTATGGTGGGGCAGAATGTTGCCTTTGATTCAGGGTTTCTTGAACATGCTTTTGCTACAACGGGGGTTGCGAACACCCTGCATTATCATAAATTAGATACAATCTCCATTGCTTGGGCCAAGCTTCATCGTGAGAGTGACCTCATACACTTTTCACTTCGTGAAATGTGCGAGCGTTTCGGCATAAAAAATGAGCATGCCCATACTGCACTCTCAGATGCTCGCGCCACCTACGAGCTTTACAAGAAGCTCATGAGCTTGTAGATTCTATTTATGAAGAGGACAGTGTTTGTTGGTCTATCAGGAGGCGTAGATAGCGCCGTATCAGCAGCCTTGTTACAAAAACAAGGTTTTGAAGTAGTGGGAGTTTTTATTAAAACTTGGCATCCAGACTTTTTACAGTGCAATGAAGAGGAAGAGCGCAGGGATGCAATGCGTGTGGCGGCACACCTCAACATCCCATTCCTGACAATGGACTTGGAAAAAGTTTATAAAAAGGAAGTGGGGGATTATATGATAAGGGAGTATAAAGCCGGCCGCACACCGAACCCGGATGTAATGTGCAACAAAGAGGTAAAGTTTGGCGCCTTCCTCAAAAAAGCTCTTGCGATGGGCGCGGACTATGTGGCCACAGGCCACTACGCAAAAACGAAACAGGTGAAGGAAAATTTTGTCCGTGTCGGAGCCCCCGTAGAGAGGGTAAAGCGGCGAAATTTTGCTTTACCTGTGGAGTTACATAAAGGAATTGATACAACTAAAGATCAATCATATTTCTTATGGACGCTTCGGCAAGAGCAATTAAATAAAATTTTATTTCCGGTGGGGGCCTTAAATAAAAGTGAAGTCCGCAAACTTGCAAAGAAATTTAAATTACCAGTGTCGGAAAAGAAGGATAGCCAGGGCATCTGCTTCCTCGGCGCTGTGGATTTGAAAGAATTTTTGAAACACTACATTAAGCCTAAAAATGGCAAGGTAATTGATGTGGATGGCAAAACAATTGGCTGGCATACCGGGGTAGTTTTCCATACTCTTGGTGAGCGGCATGGTTTTACTATTACACAGAAGGGTCCAAATGATGCGCGATATTATGTGGTAGGTAAAGATATAAAGAAAAATATACTGATAGTTTCGCAAAATCCTAAGAATAGCTCCACGGTCCAAGCGAACTTTAAAATAGAAAATACTAATTGGATTGCTGGTTTACCTGATGCCTCCTCCCTGAAACCTCTAACCTATTCTGCCCAAATCCGTTACCACGGCGAGTTATTAAAGTGTAAACTTAATGTTTACCCTGAGCGAAGTCGAAGGGCAGAAATAATTTTCGAGCAGCCCGTTCTCGTTGCGCCTGGGCAATCGATAGTAATTTACGATGGCACTGTTTGCTTGGGAGGGGGAGTAGTTATATAATTACTATATGTCACAATTTTTGTTGGAAAACAGTGGGATTATTCTAAATTTAATAATAGCAGTAGCACTTGGGTTGGTAATTGGTGCGGAGAGGCGTTTTGTACACAAGGAAGCCGGGATGAAGACACATGCCCTTGTGTCACTAGGTGCAGCCGTTTTCGTAGTTGTTTCGGAAGCCATGACAGCAAAATATATTAATGTATCAGGCTTGAACCCTGCAATGATAGCTTCCCAGATTGTGGTTGGTGTTGGATTTTTAGGCGCTGGGTCAATTGTTTTCCAAGGCAACAGACTTTCAGGCCTTACTACTGCCAGTGGCTTCTGGGTAACAGCTGGTATAGGTATGGCTGCTGGCTTTGGTTTAACTGGGCTCGCCACTGTTATTACTGTCCTTGTTCTTATTGTTCTACTCTTGGTTAATTTTATTGAAAAGCCGATTGTAAAAATTTCTGAAAATAACGAAAATGCATTCAAATGAGGTTCGAGATAAATTTCTAAAATTCTTTGAGAGTAAAGGGCACAAAATATTGCCTTCCTCTTCACTCGTGCCGGAGAATGATCCATCAGTTCTATTCACCACCGCTGGGATGCAGCAATTCAAACCGTATTACACAGCGCCAGAGAATGCTGTAAAAGATTTCGGCACTAAGAATGTGGTTACTGTGCAAAAATGTATCCGCACTGGGGATATTGAGGAAGTAGGCGATGAAACCCACCTGACATTTTTTGAAATGCTCGGTAATTTTTCCTTCGGTGGGTATGGTAAAAGGGAAGCCATCGAATATGCACATGAATTCATCACCAAAGAGCTGGATTTAAAAATTGACTATGTTTCAGTTTTTAAGGATGACTCAAGCGGTATTCCTGCCGATACGGAATCAGAAAAGATTTGGAAAAGTATTGACCAGAATTTAACAATTAAGGAACATAAGAAGGAGGATAACTTCTGGGGTCCTACAGGTGAGGAGGGCCCATGTGGTCCAACGACCGAGATTTATATCAACGGTGTTGAAATTTGGAACATAGTTTTCAATGAATTTTATAAAACTCGTGAGGGTGCATACAATCCGTTGCCGGTTTTAGGCATTGATACTGGTATGGGTTTAGAGCGTCTTTTAGTTCAAGTGCAAAACAAAAAAAATGTTTACGAGACGGATTTGTTCAGTGGTGAAGAGAGTAAGGAAGAGAGGATAATTGCCGACCATACCAAGGCTGCCTTATTTATGATTAATGACGGAGCCATTCCTTCAAATACTGGCAGGGGTTATGTTTTGCGCAGGTTAATTCGCCGAGCAGTGCGTTTTTCTAAGGAGCCATTAGCTCCGAAGATTGAAAAAATTAAAAAGGTATATGCAGGTGTCTACGAGCTAGATGACAAAGGTGAAATTGAAAAAGAAGAAGCTAAATTCAGGGAGACACTAGAGAAGGGTATGAAGGAATTCAATAAAGGCACTGATCCTTATACTCTTTTTACTACGTATGGATTTCCGATCGAGCTTACCACTGAGCTTGCATCGGAGCAGAATAAATTAGTGAATTTAGAAGATTTCAATCAAAAAATGGCGGAACATCAAAAGCTCTCCCAGACATCGAGTGCCGGCATGTTCAAGGGCGGCCTTGCTAACCACGAGCCGCAAACTATTAAGCTGCACACGGCTCATCACTTACTCCTAGCAGCGCTGCAGAATGTAGTGGATAAGAATATTAAACAACGGGGGAGTAACATTACGCAGGAGCGTCTGCGCATGGACTTTCTTTGCGACCATAAATTAACCGATGAGGAAAAGCAAAAGGTAGAGGATTGGGTCAATGATAAAATTAAGCAAGGCCTTAATGTGCTGCGTAAAGAAATGCCCCTATCTGAGGCGCAAGAGCTGGGTGCCGAGATGGAATTCGGAGCTAAATATCCTGCCGTTGTGTCACTTTATTTTATTGAAGGTAAAGATGGCCATCCAATATCGAAGGAATTCTGTAGTGGCCCTCACATATCTAACACGAGCGAACTTGGTGTATTTAAAATTCAAAAGGAGGAGGCAGTAGCGGCAGGAATTAGGCGCATCAAAGCAATTCTATTGTGATATAATACTAGTATAGCCATGAAATTTTTTTCCAATATCTCTAGTCCTAAAAAAGACGAATTAGTGCTGGTCTTTGATATTGGCTCTTCATCTGTGGGTGGTGCACTATTTTATACGAATCCTGGTGGTGCTCCTAAAATTATTTTATCCTTGCGTGAGTCAATAACACTCGAACCCAGTATTGATTTTGATAGATTTTTATTTCTTACCTCCAAATCGTTAGAAGCTGTTGCCGACAGGATAGCCAAGTCTGGTTTAGGCGCTCCAAAGAAAATCTTCTGCATCCTTTCCTCACCTTGGTATGTATCTCAAACTCGTGTAATTAGCCTGGAAAAAGAGACGCCTTTTATATTTACCGAAAAGCTAGCCCAAAGTTTGATCGATAAAGAAATCGCTTTATTTGAACAAGATTACCTAGCCAAGTACGCACATCCGAAAGATGCTGTAAGGACCATAGAAATCAAAACGATCCGCACGACACTCAACGGCTATGAATCCATTAAACCTTTCAACCAAAAGGCGAAGGAATTTGAAATGACTTTATTTATCTCCATAAGTCCGGAACAGGTTCTAAGCCGGATGGAACAATCGATAAATAAATATTTTCATAACAAAGATATTAAGTTTTCCACTTTTGTGATGGCGTCCTTCGTGGTGGCCCGCGATGTCTTTGCTCACGAGGATAATTTCCTACTCATAGATTTGGGTGGGGAAGTCACGGATCTTGCCATGGTTAAAAAAACGATCTTGCGGGAGTCCATTTCATACCCTACCGGATGCAATTTTATAATTCGTGGCATCGCAGAAGGCCTCAACTGCCCACTCGAGGAGGCTAAATCATACCTTTCCTTATATAAGGACGGCCACGCCGTAGGCGCGGTAGAGGCGCGACTTACTCCTGTTGTGACTGAGCTGAAGAAAACCTGGCTGAATAAATTCCAGGAGTCTTTAGCCAACCTTTCTAACGATATTTCTATTCCCTCGAAGATTTTTTTGGTTATTGATAAAGAATATTTTGATTTTTTTTCTGAAATTATTAAAACAGAGCAGTTCAATCAATACACTCTGACTGATTCAAAATTCGAAGTTGTCTTTTTGGGTACAGAGGCGCTTTCCGGCCTCACCCTTTTTGAGCTTGAAACCGTGCGGGACCAATTCATGATTATCGGTGCTATTTACATTAATCATTTTTTTCATTAAAATATACTTATGGCTAAAAACTTCTTTCAAGACATGATAAAAATGAAATCCGACATGCGTAAGGAAATTTCAGATACCGCTTCACCTAACATCCCTAGTGCTCCACTAGTTCGGCAAGCTCCCAAACACTCCCCTAAAATTATTGTAGTAGAAAACAAAGAGGAAAAGAAAATAGAAAAAAAGGTGGAAGAGCAAGCTTGGCCACCGACAGTTATAAATAAAGTTAGTAGGCGGGTAGATCTGAGCTCCGAAGAGAGTAGAAAAAAGCCCCGATATTCCATCTGGCTTGTGGCGGGAGTCGCAATTATTTTTTTGTTTTTTGCAGTATCTTTTCTTCTAGCACAAGCCACCATCACCATTAACCCAAAGTTTAAAGACATCACTTTGAACCAGAATTTTACTGGTACTAAGGATGTTGCCACGGGGAGTGGTGTTTCCTTCGACCTGATATCTCTCTCTGGGGAGGAAAGTCAAACAATCGAAGGTGGGGAAGTTAAAGATGTTTCAATCAAGGCTACGGGTACTGTAGTTATTTACAACAATTATAGCTCGGCCACGCAGCGCCTCGATATTGATACTAGGCTCGAAGGTTCAAACGGTAAACTTTATAAAACACAAAAGGCAGTTGTTGTGCCAGGGCTCAAGGGTAAAACTCCTGGATCAGTGGAGGTCGGCATTTACGCTACCGGAGCAGGACCAGATTATAATAGTTCGCCGATAGATTTCCAAATTTTTGGTTTCAAAGGAACTCCTAAATATTCTAAATTCTATGCCAGGAGTAAGGGTGACATCACTGGGGGCTTTATTGGTAAGCAGAGTGTAGTTACTGACTCGAAGAAAGCCACTGTTTTTAACGATATGCGGGCAACTCTCGAAGCTAAGCTGCTTAGGAAGGCTACCGATCTTATTCCACCAGGCTTCATTCTGTTCCAAGGGGCTAGCGTACTCAATGTGGATAGTCAAAATTTTGACGCAGCTGGCAGTGGTGACCAAGTTCCGGTAACCCTAAAAGGTACCCTCATAGGTTTCCTCCTAGATGAAAAGGAATTGACTAAGAAAATAGTTAGTACTTCTATGCCGGACTATGATGGTAGTGACGTCTTTATTTCTAATATTAAGGATTTAACTTTCTCACTCCTATCTAAAGATAGCGCTACTAATGATATAAACAATATCAGCTTCAATCTCTCCGGTAATCCTAAAGTTGTTTATAAATTAGATGAAGCTAAACTCCTTGGCGAAGTAGCCGGAAAAAGTAAAAAGGAATTCTACCAGACTCTCGCCCAGTACCCCAATGTTATATCTGCCGATGTGCTGCTGCGCCCATTCTGGAAAAGGTCCTTTCCCAGCAAGCAAAGTGACATAAAAATAGTTATTAATTATCCCACAAGCCCGCACGCGGTTGACATTGCTCCATAATTTTGTTATATTAATTAAACAAAATGAGTGATTCCAAAAACGAAAAAGTTCTCACCGCTCGCGGCGTCGTCACTGAAGCTTTGCCCTCCACACTATTTCGAGTAAAAATTGAAAACAAGGAAGATGAGAAGGAAATTTTAGCATATCTCGGAGGTAAGATGCGCATGCACCGAATCAAGGTTTTAATAGGCGATGTTGTAGAAGTTGTGCTCGATCCATACGGTGGCAAGGGCAGAATCATTAAAAGGTTGTAATCCACTATGGTCTCGCTTGTATTTTTAAAAGGAATGGTGTATTATATTAAGACGTTTGCTAAAGGTTAATAAACATTGAAAAATAAGGGTTTT
>JAZKBO010000002.1:44301-67152 GCA_040388575.1 Patescibacteria group bacterium
TTTGCACTGTTCTACTTTAGTTTGGTTAAATTTATGAAAATCAAAGCATCCATCCGAAAAATCTGCGACAACTGTAAAATCGTAAAACGAGCGAGGCATTTACGCGTCATTTGCACTAATCCTAAGCATAAACAAAAACAATAATCATGAGAATTCTTGGAATAACTGTACCAAATGAAAAGAGGCTTGAAATTGGGTTAACCTGTTTTTATGGTATTGGTATTCCGATGGCACGTAGAATTTTAGACCAAGTTAACATTGACTATGGTAAGAAAGCCAAAGACTTAACTCCTGAGGAAGAGAACAAGATCCGTGAAGTTATCGAAAAAATTAAGATCGAAGGAAATTTAAAGCGTGAAGTTGCAGCTAACAT
This sequence comes from Patescibacteria group bacterium, assembly GCA_040388575.1. Classification (GTDB taxonomy): domain Bacteria; phylum Patescibacteriota; class Minisyncoccia; order Phycocordibacterales; family UBA9973; genus UBA9973. The sequence continues at coordinate 44,675 of JAZKBO010000002.1, forward strand.
CAAGAGATTGAAGGATATTAAAAGTTACCGCGGTAGTCGCCACACGAAACGCCTACCAGCCAGGGGCCAGAGGACTAAAACTAACTCTAGAACGATTAGGGGTAACGTTCGTAAGACTATGGCATCCGGACGCCGTAAGGAGACAAAGACTTAAAAATTAAAATAATGGCAAAAGAAAAAGAAACAAAAGAAGACAAGAAAGTGGATGCGGCAGTAGCTGAAGTAAAAGCAGCACCATCAAAGGCTACGAAGAAGAAAGTTACTTCCGGCGTAGTGCACATTGATGCCACATTTAATAATACAAAAGTTCTTTTTTCCGATAAGATTGGTAATACACTTTTCTGGTCTACAGCCGGTAGCCTTGGTTTCCGAGGTGCAAAGAAGGGCACACCTTTCGCAGCATCGAAGGTAGGTGACATTATCGGCGGTAAAGCTGCGGACATAGGAGTAAAGGATGCAGATGTCATAGTACTTGGAGTTGGATCCGGGCGAGAGCCAGCAATCCGCGCTTTCATGGCTCATGGTATCGAAATAACAAGTATCAAAGATGCCACACCAGTACCTCACAATGGCCCGAAAGCTAAGAAGCCTCGAAGAGTATAAAGTAAAATTTAAATAATATATGATTACCAAACCAAAATTTAAAATCTGCAGACGCCTAGGCCCAGGAGTATATGACAAATGTCAGACTCCAAAATTTTCAGCCGCATCTGGCAAGTTCGCAGGTCCTGGTATGGGTAAGAGGCCTAAGGCACTCTCTGAATACGGCGCCCAACTTATCGAAAAGCAAAAGGTCCGTTTTTCATACGGTATTACGGAGCGTCAGCTAGGTAATTATGTTAAAAAGGCCACTCACATCAAGGGCGCCGGCACTGCGGAGAAGTTCTATGAGGAGCTTGAATCTCGCCTCGACAATGTCATCTACCGCATGGGCCTTGCACCATCACGCCGCGGAGCTCGCCAGATGGTGTCCCATGGTCACTTTATCGTCAATGACAAGAGAGTCACTATCCCTTCATATGAAGTAAAGCAAGCTGATGTGATCAAAGTCCGTGAGGGTTCCAAGTCTTCCAAGCTTTTCGAAGGCTTGGTAGAGAAGAATAAAGAATTCATAATGCCCGGTTGGCTTTCATTTGATTACGCTAAATTCGAAGGCAAGATCCTAGCCAAGCCGAAGAAGACCGAAACTTTTATAGATTTGAATGCTGTACTTGAGTTTTACAGCCGTTAACATTATTAGCTTTTTAACATTATTAACCTTTAATTTAAATTTTTATGTCTGACTATAAAATCATTATGCCTTCCAAGCCTCGCATTGTGCAGGAAGAAGGGAACAAAGGAATTTTTGAAATAGATGGTCTTTATCCTGGGTATGGCCATACCTTAGGTAACAGTTTGCGCCGAATTATCCTCTCCTCACTTTCGGGCGCGAGTCTAACTTCTGTTAAAATTGATGGCATCCAGCACGAATTCTCCACCATGGATGGCATTAAGGAAGACGTCATAGTAATGATTTTGAATTTAAAGAAGGTGCGTTTTAAGATGGCCAGTGATGAGCCACAAACAGTAACTCTAGCTATCAAGGGGCCAAAGACAGTGACGGCGGGTGATATCAAGACAAGTGGCCAGGTAGAGATATTAAATGGCGACATGTATATTGCGGAAATCACCGGCAAGATTAATTTGAATGTTGAAATGAAGATCGAGAAAGGTCTCGGCTTTATCCCTAAGGAAATGCACCAAAAGGACAAGGTAGATATCGGCACTATCGCCGTAGACGCCATCTTTACTCCTATCCGCCGAGTAGCTTATGAAGTAGAGAATATGCGCGTGGGTGATAAGACCAACCATAACCGCCTACGTATTACTATCGAAACTGATGGTACTCTCGCACCACGGGAGGCCCTTTCCCAATCTATTGAGATAATGATCAATCAATTGAAGGCCATTATTGATTTCAAAGAGCCTGAAGTTGAAGCTCCAGCCAAAGTTTCCAAGAAAGAAGATAAGGATACAGAGGGTGGGGGTGGCAAGAATGATGACTTTACTGATGTCCTAAAAACAAGAATAGACAACCTAGACCTTTCTACTCGCACCCTAAACGCGCTTACTGCAGCTAATATCCGCACATTGGGCGGTCTTGCTCGTAAGAAACGCGAGGACTTGCTTGAAGTAGAAGGCATTGGGGAGAAGGGTATTACTGAAATCAAAAAAGTTTTAGGAAAATTTGGTTTGAATCTTAAGGAATAACAAAAAGAAATATGAGACACGGCAATAACAAAAGAAAATTCGGTAGAGTAAGGAAAGTGCGCGTAGCGTTAGTAAATTCACTCGCCTTGAACTTGATCATCCGCGGCAAGATTAAGACCACCGAGCCTAAAGCTAAGGAACTGCGCCCATTTATCGAAAAGCTAGTTACGGCTGCTAAGAAAAACAACCTCGCTACTCGTAAATTGATAATTGGGAGGCTTTCTAACAGAGCTCCGGAGGTTAAGAAGCTTTTCGAAGTTATTGCACCAAAGTACGCTGATCGAAACGGTGGCTATACCCGCATTATTAAGTTAGGTGCCAGGAAGTCGGATGCCGCTAAGATGGCAGTTATTGAATTTATATAATTATATGAAAACTGCTGATACAAAAATTAAAACCATAGACGCTTCCGGCAGGACACTCGGCCGAGTAGCATCTGAAGTAGCAACATCACTCCTTGGTAAGGACCGCGTTACTTTCGTACGCAATGTATACTCTGGCTACCCAGTGAAGGTAGTAAATGCTTCTAAACTGCGCATCACAGAGGCCAAGCTTGCAGAAATTTTCCATACCCGATATTCTGGTATACCAGGTGGCCTACGCATAACTCACGGTACAGAAACCCGCGACAAGCAGGGGCTCAAGGAATTAATTCGCCTTGCAACTTATCAAATGTTACCTGATAATAAATTGCGTCGAGAAATGATGAAAAATCTTAAGATAGAAAATTAATATGTCAGATACTAAAGACAGATACATAGAGGCAGTAGGACGAAGGAAGACTTCCACCGCTCGTGTGCGCATAACAGCAGGCAGTAAAACCAACTTCACTATTAACGGCCGCGAATCAAAGGAATATTTCAAGACTGAAGAGGCTCGTCGCTTGATCGGTGACCCTATAGTAAATGGGGTTATTACTGGCAAGCCAGCCCTGAAGTGGAGCGTAGAGGCTCATGTGTCAGGTGGTGGCGCTCACTCTCAAGCAGAGGCCATCCGCCACGGCCTAGCTCGTGCCCTAGTAGAATCTGATGCAGAACTTCGCCCAAAATTAAAGACCCTCGGTTACCTCAAGCGCGACCCTCGTGCTAAGGAACGAAGAAAGTTCGGACTCAAGAAAGCTCGTAAGGCTCCTCAATGGAGTAAAAGATAACAAAAAAACCTCCTTGAAAAAAGGAGGTTTTTTTGTTAAGATCAAATCATGTCAGACGAGGAAATTAAAAAAACTGAAGGCGCCGAGGAGGCAGAAGACGACGTGGTTGAATTCGAGTTCAATGATGACGGTGAGGAGGACTTGAAAAAAACTCTCAAGAAGCTCCGCGTGGACTTAAAGCAGGCCAAGAAGGAGAAGGAGGAGTATTTGCTCGGCTGGCAAAAGGAGCGGGCGGACTTTGCTAATTATAAAAAGGATGAAGATACCAGGAAAGCTCTTTTTAGTGAGGCTATGCGCGAGCGTATTTTGAGCCGATTTCTCTCTGTAATAGACAGCTTCAATATGGCCTTTACCAACAAGGAAGCTTGGGAAAAGGTGGATGCAAACTGGCGCAAGGGTGTGGAATATATTTATTCCCAAATGAATGGAATTTTTGAAGAATATGGTGTGAAACCAATAGGTAATGTGGGTGATGACTTCGATCCCAGTATGCATGAATCTATAGATCTTATCCCTACTGATAAAAAAGAAGATAATCATAAGATAGCTGTAGTAATTCAAAAAGGTTTCAAGCTAGGTGAGCGCGTTATCCGCCCAGCAAGGGTGAATGTTTTCGAATACCATGAAAACAGCGAGTCAAAATAAATCTTGTGTTAACTGTAAACAAAACTTCACCATAGAGGAAGAGGATTTCAATTTCTATGAAAAAATAAAAGTTCCACCACCGACCTGGTGCCCAGAATGTCGCTTGATGAGGAGGCTATCGTGGAGGAATAATAGATCCCTCCACCGCAGGAATTGTGATCTTTGTAAGAAAATGATAGTCACAATGTACCAGGAGCAAGCCCCTTTTCCAGTATATTGTCGAGATTGTTGGTATGGTGACGGTTGGGATCCCATGGATTATGGTGTTGAGATTGATTGGTCACAACCATTTCTATCACAATGGGCAGAACTTTATAAAAAAGTTCCCAAATTAGCTCTTTGGCAAAAAGGTAGCAACACGAATTGCCTCTATGCTAATAATGTTTATGACTCCAAGAACTGTTATCTTTCTTATTCTGTTGTGGAAGCAGAAGACATTTTATATTCTGAAAATATTGATTTCGGAAGGTATATTATGGATTCCTGGCTTTGTATCAGCTCGGAACTTGTATATGAAAATCAGGGTTCACGTCAGTTTAATTCTAAATTTATACTTCAAAGCAATGACTGCATAGACAGCGCCTTCCTATTCGATTGTGCTAATTGTCAAAGTTGTTTTATGTCATGCAACCTGCGTAATAAAAAATATGTATTTCGCAACCAGCAATTAACAAAGGAATCTTACGAGAAAGCGATAGCTACAGAGAATTTATCTAGTAGAAAAAAGCTCGATGGTTTAAGGAAAGAGTGGAAAGGTTTGATCAAAGGAGCTATACACAAATATTCCCGAGTTGTAGCATCTGTTAATTCTACGGGGAATTTTGTGCGCAATGCAAAAAATACACGAGACTCTTTCCAAATTCATGACATAGAAAATGTTGCTTATAGCATGCGCGGGTTAGATTTTAAAGACTGTATGGATATATACGCGACAGCGCATGGAGAATTAATATACGAAGGGATGTCCTGTTCGAGCGGGGTCTATGGTAATTTTTTCTCTCTAAATTGCAACGATACAAACAATATATTTTATACAGCACACTGTCAAAGTGGATCAAACTTATTTGGCTCAGTCGGTTTACGCAAAAAAGACTATGTTATTTTAAACAAACAATTCACAAAAGAAGAATACAACGAGTTGGTTCCTAAAATAAAGCAGCACATGCTAGATATGCCGTATATAGATAAAAAGGGCAGGATATATAGCTTCGGAGAATTTTTCCCAATAGAATTTTCACCCTTTGGTTACAATGAAACTCTTGCTAATGAATTTTTTGCGTTAAGTGAAGCGAAGGCCACGCAAAAGGGTTTCAATTTTTACAATCATAAAGACAAATCATACGCGCCCACAATGACAACAGAAGAGATTCCAGATACTATTTCAGAAACATCACCAGGTATTTTAAAACAAACTATTCCATGCAGGCATGCGCCGAACGGTAAAGCAGAATGTAACCAGTTATGTACTACAGCTTTCAAAGTTACTGAAGATGAATATTCTTTTTACAAAAGAATGAATATACCTGTGCCTGAGCTTTGTCCAAACTGCCGACATTATGAAAGAGTGTCATTCTTTTTTGAACCACCGAAGCTATATTCAGGGGAGTGTATGTGTGATTCTGCCACCCATGACCATGAAGGTAAATGCAAGAATCAATTCAAAACTCCCTACGCTCCCGGGCGACCAGAAAAGTTATACTGCGAAAGCTGCTACAACAAGGAAATCTACTAGGGTGTATAATAGAATAAAGGTCGGAAGTTAATAAATATATAAATTTTATGGTATTTATTTATACTACTTGCGCAACTACCAAGGAGGCTGAGAAATTAGGCAAGCTCATCTTGGGAGAGAAGATGGGTGCCTGTATAGATTATTGGCCTATCCGCTCCATGTACCGTTGGGAAGGGAAGTTAAAGCAGATGGAGGAAGTTATGATGCTCATTACTACATTTGAGCAGAAGATAGAGACAGTTAATGACCTCATTTCCAAACACCACAGCTACTCTACCCCGCTTATCGGCAGTGTGGATGTCAGGCGTATTAATCGCGCTTACAAGGAATGGATGTCAGAGGAGGTTGTGTAAAAATTATTTTTTCAAAGCGTCCATGAACGCGTTATGCGTTTCAGTATCTAATTTATCCGTCACGAGTATCATCAGCTCCGTGGTCAGGCCTAAATCCTTTTTAATGTTTGTAAATAAATTTTCGTAAGGTTGGGGGGAGATCCAGACAGTATTTTTAATACAAACGAAGTTAGCCTTTTTTAATAAGTATCGCAAGCTTTCGCGCTCGGCCTTGCGCTCTTCCGGTAGGTCCAGAATTATAATTCGCCAGAAGCCATCCCAAGTGTGGGGCACAAGTGCATCCGTACCTTCTAGGAGTAGGCTGTGCATCTTTTTTTTGCCTTCACGGGTTAGTCGAGCATATTCATGGTGCGAAGAGGTAAGGGGTTCGATAAGGCCAGCATCCCGTAGGCCCTTGAGCGAGCGGGTAACGGAGTATTTGTTATGGTCCGGAAAACCATTGTGGATTTCCTCCACTGATATGGCTGGCTTTTGGCCGATAATTTTGATTATTTTATTTGAATATTTTTTCATATTATTCCTTGATCCCGTTAGAAATAGCCGCGCCGCGGTCCTGCGGACTCGTGCCTTGCGCACGAGCGCGACTTCTAACGGGATTGACATACCCATATAATATAATATATATTAGGAATTAGCAAGTAGTTAGCGACCACGAAAAGCTTGCTAATTAGTTATCCACAGTATATAATGGGTAGGTTCATTAAAGTTCATTAAAATTAATGCTTTTTATAAAGCAATCTGTCTGGCCAAGCTTGGCCAGCGAACTGCTCGTCGTTCAAGAAAATAATATTAAGAATACTTAATTTATTTTCTAAACTCCTGCGCAAGGCTTTCTAAAAAGATTAATTTTACTTCACAAATTTTATAAACATTAGTAGTTAATAATAAATAAACATATGGCAAAAATTATAGGAATAGACTTAGGTACAACAAATTCGGCAGTAGCAGTTATTGAGGGCGGACAGCCGAAGATTATTGAGAATGTGGAGGGTAACCGCACCACTCCTTCCGTCGTGGCAATTGCAAAGAATGGTGACAGGCTTGTGGGCTTACTTGCGAAGCGTCAGGCAGTTACTAACCCAGAAAATACTATCTACGGCATCAAGCGCTTTATGGGCCACAACTTTGAGGACCCGGAAGTTCAAAAAGATTTAAAGAATGCATCATTTAAAATTCAAAAGGGCGCAACTGGTGGCGTGGAAGTTAAAATTGGTGATAAGTGGATGCGTCCGGAGGAAGTTTCCGCAATGATCCTTTCGAAAATTAAAGCCGATGTTGAAGCTAAGCTTGGCGAAAAGATTACGGAAGCTGTCATCACCGTGCCTGCATACTTTAACGATGCACAAAGAAAGGCAACCAAGGACGCGGGGCAGATAGCGGGCCTGGATGTGAAAAGAATCATCAACGAGCCGACGGCTGCAGCCCTAGCTTACGGATTTAATAAAAAGAAAAATGAAAAGATAGTTGTCTACGACTTCGGCGGCGGAACTTTCGACGTGTCCGTGCTTGAAATAGGGGATGACGTTATTGAAGTTAAGTCTACGGATGGGGACAGCCACCTCGGCGGCCGCGACATTGACCACAAGATCATCGGCTGGATAGCGGAAGAATTTAAAAAGACTTCTGGTGTGGATGTACGCACTGACAAGCTGGCTCTTCAGCGCTTAGATGAAGCCGCAGAGAAGGCAAAAATAGAACTCTCTACAGCTGTCGAAACTGAAATAAATATTCCATTTATAACTTCTACTGCAGAGGGCCCACAACACCTATTGCTCAAGATGACTCGTGCCCAGCTGGAATCGATTGCAGATGAATACATCAGCCGTTCTATCGAGATAACCAAGCGCGCAATGGCGGCTTCAGGATTTAAGATGGAGGAAATGAATGAGATCATAATGGTGGGTGGCCAGACCAGAATGCCGAAGATTGTGGAGGAAGTGAAGAAAGTTTTCGGCAAGACTCCGAACCTCTCCATCAACCCGGATGAAGTTGTGGCGCTAGGGGCGGCCGTGCAGGCTGGCGTGCTCCAGGGTGATGTGCGTGATGTATTACTCCTTGATGTTATTCCGCTATCGCTCGGTATTGAAACGCTGGGAGGAGTCGCGACGAAGCTTATTGAACGCAATACCACTATTCCATCCAATAAATCCCAAGTATTCTCAACTGCAGCGGATAACCAAACTTCCGTAGAAATTCATATAGTGCAAGGTGAGCGCCCTATGGCTAGTGACAATAAAAGTATCGGCCGCTTTATTCTAGACGGCGTGCCACCAGCACCGCGCGGTATGCCGCAGATCGAAGTGTCCTTCGACGTGGATGCTAACGGTATACTCAATGTTACTGCCAAGGATAAAGCATCTGGTAAAACTCAATCAATTAAAATTGAAGCAAGCTCTGGCCTGAAGGATGAAGACATCAAGAAGATGCAGGCAGATGCAGAAGTTCATGCGGAAGAAGATAAAAAGAAGAAGGAAGCCGTGGATGTAAAAAATACTGCGGAAATGATTATCTACACTGCAGAGAAGGCGGTAAAAGATGCCGGTGATAAAGTGCCAGCGGATGTAAAGACAAATGTGGAAGCTAAAATAGCCGCGCTGAAAACTGCAAAGGATGGCACGGATGTAGAAGCTATCAAAAAGGCAACTGAAGAATTAAATGCCGAAATGTCTAAAATTGGCGAAGCCATGTCCAAAGCCGCGCCTGCGGCTGACCCTTCGACAGGCTCAGGGCAAGACGCCTCCGGCGCGGCCGGAACCGAGCCCCAGCAACCAAAGGATGTCGATTCTAAGGATGTTCCACCCGAAGCCGAAGCACCTAAAGCGTAGTTAAAAAGCCCCGAGAGGGGCTTTTTAAATTGATTTTAAAATTCTGCAATTTAATAAAATATGCTATCATTTGTTGATATGCCCAGGTGGCGAAATTGGTAAACGCATCCCATTGTCATAGTTCTGAATCAAGTTTTGATTAAGGGTTTTGCAATGGGTCGACCTAGTGTCATGGAGGTTCGATTCCTCTCCTGGGCACACAAATAAATTTATGCTTGTTGATATAAACCCAAAAATTTTAATATGGGCAAGAGAAGAAGCAGGAATGTCTTTAAAGCAAGGTGCCGATAAATTAAAGATTGACATAGAAGACTTATTAGGATGGGAAAATGGTGAGCAGTTAACTTTTTCAAGCCTAGAAAAGATTGCACATTTATATAAAAGACAAACAGCAATTTTCTTTCTTGAGAGTGTTCCTGCTAAAATAAAAAAACCAAAGAGCTATAGAAATCTTGCAGTAACTGGAGGCAATTTTTCTCCTGAAGCAATGCTCGCTGTTCGTAGAACTGAGCGATATCTCGCAACAGCAAGAGATTTATCTAGCCCTGATTATTGGAACAATCAATATGTTTGGTTGAAAAACTTCACTGGTAAACCAGAAAACATAGAAAAAGAAATTTCTATGCTCAGGGATTACCTTGAAATCGAAGCTGGTTCTAGTTCTGTTAAAAAGGCAGAAGATTTATTCCGAAAGCTTAGAAATAAATTTGAAGAAAAACTCGGTATTTTTGTGTTTCAATTTCCCATGCCCGAAAAAGAGTTTGATGGTTTTAGTTATGCTTTTGAGCAATTTCCTTACGCCATTGTAGTTAATAATCAAAGTCAACCGGTAAAAAAAATATTTACCCTGTTTCATGAACTTTGTCACATTCTTAAGCATAAACCCGGGGCTTGTAAGAATAATTACATCGAGTCTGAAAATGTTCCTGTAGAACTTGAATGTAATAATTTTGCAGGTAAATTTCTTGTGCCAACGGCACTACTTAAGGCAACAAATTCAGTCGATGAAATATTCAGCTTTGCTAGTCAATTTAATATAAGTGGAGAAGTCTACTTGAGAAGGTTAGTAGAAGAAAAGAAAATTACTAAACCAGTTTTTTTTAAATTGCTGGATTTGGTCAGAGAAAAATCTAACAGTCTTCCCAGAAAAAATAAAAAACAGGACGGAGGGCCTTCTATGGTCATACAAAGTAAAAGCACTAGAGGTAAGAAATTTTTTGAAACAATTGCGAATGCAGCAATAGGTGGAAAAATTAGTTATTCTACAGCTTCTGATTTATTAGGCTTGAAGGTTGGGAATATACGGTTATGACCTCTTCCAAAAAATCAAGAAAACTTTACTGTTTCGACACTAGCGCTTTTGTAATGCTAAGCAGAACGAGTGAGACGATCATTCAATTACCTGAAAAATTATGGGCACATCTCGAAAAGATGATGAAGAAAGGTGTTATTATTTCCCATACTATAGTCTTTGATGAAATTAGTAGTGGTACAAAAAATCCTGATTTTATAACAAAGTGGATTGCCGATAAAAAAGATAGTTTCTTGAAAAAAACTGATTTTCAAATACAAAAAGTGTCGCAAATTGTGAAAAAATTTCCTAAATTGATTGATATTGCTCAAGAACATGAGCAAGCTGATCCTTGGGTGATTGCTCTTGCTCTAGAAAAGTGCGAAGAAAAAACTCTTTTCGAAGAGTGTGAATGTGTAGTTGTCAGCCACGAAAACCCAAAATCAAGTATCAAAATCCCAGCTGTATGCAAAGATTTCGGTATTAGGCATTTGTCGTTAAAAGAATTTTTTAATGAAATTGGCTTAAGTGCTTATATTACACATAGTTAAATTATTTCTTAATAATGACGTTACAACTTGATTTTAGAGGCCAGCATTAAAATAATGTCTACACAGAAGGAAACAATCCAATTTGTGGCGCAAAATTTGATGCGCTGGTTAGTATTTGGAGCTTTTTGATAAGTCTACTATAATACTAAGTATGCCTGTTTCCGCAACACCAAAAACAAAAGATAAGATCTTAGCGGAAGTTGAATTTAAGCCTTATTTTACAAAGGATAATTTTGTTCTATATAACGGCGATTCTTTGCAGGTATTAAATCAGCTACCTGATAATTCAGTTGATATGATTTTTGCTGATCCCCCATACAATCTTTCAAATGGAGGATTTACTGTTCATGCCGGCAGAATGGTAAGTGTTAATAAAGGTGTTTGGGATATAAGCCAAGGTTTTGAAAATGACTACGCCTTTCACTATAAATGGCTCGAAGCTTGTAAGAGAGTTCTGAAGCCTGGTGGTACCCTTTGGGTTAGTGGAACATACCATTCAATTTATCAGTGTGGGCACGCAATACAGGCTCTGGGTTATCATATACTAAACGATATATCCTGGTTTAAACCAAATGCGTCACCAAATTTAAGTTGTCGCTTTTTTACAGCTAGCCACGAGACAATAATTTGGGCCCGAAAAGAAAAAAAAGCCAAACACACTTTTAACTACAAGGAAATGAAAGAAGGTAATTGGCCAGAAGATCAATTAAAAAAGCCAGGTTTACAAATGAGATCTGTATGGTCAATGGGCACTCCTAAACCTAATGAGAAAAAGTATGGTAAACATCCAACACAAAAACCCTTAGACTTACTAAAAAGAATTGTCCTTGCTAGTACAAACAAAGGGGATATAATTGTTGACCCATTTACTGGAAGTTCAACCACTGGAATTGCAGCCGCTATGCACGGCAGAAAATTTGTAGGTATTGATACAGAAAAAAAATATTTGGATTTATCTATAAAAAGATTTTCTGATTTGAATAAATGATATGAAAATCATTACACGGACGATCGCGATTAAAAATTTAAAAAAATATATTGGAAAAGATTTACGTAAACTTGCTCTCGCAAATGGGATTACCACATATGAAACTGGGAAGCAGAATAAGGGCTGGAAAGGCCTTGTTTTAGAAAGATTGGCTGGACTAAAAACCAATGTTTCAAAAGCGCCAAACGGGCTAACCTACGAATTAAAATCAGTAAGTTTTCATAATAAAAAGGAGATGCTTGTGCCAAAAGAAACCATGGCTATAACTATGATTAATCCTGAGGAATTAAAAGCCCATTCATTTTTCGAGAGTCATTGTTGGGCTAAGCTAAAGACTATTGTTTTCTGTGCTGTGGAATGGAACGGCGCTAATTCGCAAGAATCTAAATTACTAAAAGTCGCTAGTCTAGATTTTGCTGAAGATGATGAATTAATAAAAGAAATTAAGGCTGATTACGATTTTATTCGAAACAAATTAATTAAAAAAGGTTTCAAATCTTTAACTGGCAAAGACGGTAAATGGATACAAGCTCGTACAAAAGGCGCAGGGCATGGTTCAACAAGCCGTGCATTTTATGCCAAAACATCTTTTGTAAAGAAAATTTTTGAGGTTGCAGTCTAGAAATGTCTACACAACAAGTAATCGACCCAGAAACAATAAAACTCGTTAAAGAAGAATTTGTAAGCCAGGTAATTCTCTTTAATTGTAATTGCCATACTTTCGATACTGTAATTGAGCAACTCATAAAAGCAATTGGATGTTCTTCCGCTAGAGCCTCACAGTTTGCTTATGTTGCCGACCAATTTGGCAGCGTTAAAGTTTTTGAAGGCGAAAGAGAAAAATGCGAAAGAGTAGCTGATATTATTGGCAGTGCTGGTTTGATAGTAAAAGTAACTCAATAACCCATATCCACGCAGAAGGAAACAGTTGAATTTATATTGGAGAAGCTCGCATTTGTGAAATAATAAAGTTATAATTTATAGATGAAAAAAATATTCCTATTGGTTAGTATTGCCAGCGGCGCATATTTTTTATTGACTTTACTTAGCAATCTTTTTACTTCCGGTGATGCATCGTTTGGAGCAAGTCTCGCGTTTACAGTTGTTGGTATTCCAAGTTTAGTAATTTCAATAATATTTTTTTATCTATCACGATCAATCCCACATCAAACTGAAGCACCCAAAATATCTAAAGCAAAAATTCGTATTTTAATTACAATCGGTATTACCCTTATAATAGGTATTCCGGCTATGTTTATCATTCTGAAAATTCTTTCCCCATTGGTAATGAATAAAGTTCTCCCACAACAATCTAGTACAAAAGAAATAAGAATTTACTAAATGTCGACCCAAAAAGAGACCGTAGAATTCATAATTGAAAAATTAGGAGACCCAAAACGCTTCGCGGTGCGGGCGATGTTTGGGGAGTATGCATTGTATGCGGACGGTAAAGTCGTTGGGCTTATTTGTGACGACCAATTGTATGTAAAAATTCTGCCGGAATCCGTAGAGCTCGAATAAACTTGTGACCCCGTTAGAGGCCGCGGGGGCTCGCAGCGACCCTCTGCCTCTAACGGGGTTAATATTGCCAAGTCCCTGCCTGTGCCGAAGAAGAAAAAGAAAAATCTTAGCTTGTAAAATTTCATAAAATGTGGTTAAGTGATGAAGGAGCAACCTATGCACACGACACAGAAGGAGCTCGACATCGAAGCTCCGTTTCCAGGATGGATCATGCCTGTCACCATCTACATCTACGGTGCCTCAGGGATGTTGAGGCATCACCGGCGTCTTGATCCACCCGGCCCACACTCCGTATCTAGGCTCGTGGGGGAGACAGCTCTGATCCACCGCATTCCGCCCTCGAACGTCAGCATCGACCGCTGGGACGCAGACAAGCGTCGCCTTCACGTCAACATCAGGTAACAGAATTATTAAGGAGGTAAATAAAACACCATATGACCCGGGCTGCTTCAAGCTCCCCGGGTCGTTTCGCTTTTTAATACAAAAAATATTGCGGCCCCGGAGCTTTCGCGCCGGGGCCGGTGTTATGTATTGTCGCCTTGGGTCTTTGTTTGCTCCCTTGCTGCTCGAAGCATCGCATCGAACCAATCTTCACCCGGATTGCACACGACGACGATGAAGTCGTCGTTAGTAATCCGTTCGGCCGCGATCCGGATGATTGCCTCGAGCTCGGCCATCGCCTCTGGGCTTAACTCCAGAAGTCTAATCGGTGGTCTTGGACCTGCCATGTACTAACTCTCCCTTCCTCTAAGTTCGAGTTTATATTAGCATAATGTTCTATACTTGTAAAATTTTTAAAACGTGCTATAATAAAATAGGAGATAGCCATGAAACTAGTAGTAATTCGTGAGAAGGCGACCGGGGCATTTAAGGAAGCCCGAATCGTTCCGATAACCAGCGAGAACACTGGCAGCAGGAATCTGGATTGGGTAACGGCAGCGTACATCCTTGATGAGGGTAGGGACGTGCAAGACACCGCCAATTTGGCCCTCGGTGTCTACCTCCTCGCCGGCCCCCGCACCAATCGTCAGAACGCTGAAGCCCAGATCTATGTTCCCCAGCTGGTGCTACCCCAGAACTACAAGCCACGCTAGCCAACATCGACCCGATCGCCCGAAGGCCTTCGGGTCTTCGCTTTTTAATACAAAAATTCTAGCTTGTGAAATTTACGAAAGTGTGATGAAATGTGCAGGGGAGTTGCTCAGATGAAGAACCCGATCGTAGGCAAGAGCATACAGCTCGCGCTCACTAGTCAAGAGGTGCTTGGCCTTGGCGTCGCTCGGCAACTCATTGAAGAGGCGCGCGCCTGGTCGAAGGACCAACGCGAACTACGAGCGAAGGCAGACGCAGAAAGAATCAAGCAAGAGAACAAAATACTCGCGGCCATAAGCCGAGAGGATATCGATGGCTTCTATAAATAAGAAGCCCACATGCCCGAGCGGCCCACCGCTTCGGGCCGTTCGTTTTTTACTCTAGCTGATCCTCTGAACGATAGTAACAAGATGTATGAGTAGTATTTGTATTAGTACCAAAGTCAGCCATTACCCCTGCGTCATCAGTCTGATCAAGGAATCGAAGGTTGAAGTTTTCGAAAGTCCAGTTAGATAAGTTTCCTAAATAATTAACTACCCCAGGCCCACTACCAACCATAGGTGGTATATGCTTGCACCACATGATAGCGATACACATATCATGCGGACCAGTATATTCTATTTCAGGAGTGCCGTGTGCAAGATCAGTACATGCCCGACTCGCTTGCGTGCAGTCTGGTAAATTTGATAAATCTCCCTCTTCATATGCCTTCGCTGTATTAACTCCCAAAACTAATAATGAAAAGCTGAAAACCATCGCAAGCATCACTGACAAAACCATCGTCTTTCTTAAAATTATACTCATAGTTATTAAACTAATAATTAATAATAATCAACCACCATAATAATATACTCGGTCATTTTTATAGTCAAACAAATCTGGGGATTAATACCACAATGCAAAAATTTTAGCTTGCAAATTTTAATATAATGTGATGTAATTATACCGAAGCTCTTTAACTTTGCACGAGGTATAAAAACATGGCGATGACCATACCTGAAGTGATTGAATACCAGAACCGTTTCGACTCTATGGCCGACCCGCTGGTGGAGGCCAGCAATGGCAACGTTACCAAAGGCGCGATCGTATCGGCTATCAACCTCCTGCTCGCCGCGGGGATGGCCGCCCCGAAGCTCGGGTTAGCCATCACCCTGGTTGATAACAAAGGCTGGACAGTCGCACACGCCTGCCGAGGTGGCGAAATGTTCCAGGATGGAAAGATCATCCACGTGACGGCGCAGACCTACGCTCCGGAGCAGTGAACGTCAGCATACACATCATCGACCCGACCCGATCGCCCCGAAGGCCTTCGGGTCTTCGTGATTTTGGTGGTATAATTATTGAGTGAAAAAAAATCTGAACGGAGGATTCATTGGCCTATTAGTGCTACTCATTAGCGTGGCTATTATTGCGTACCTGATGAGTAAAGAATTAAGTACAATTACTGGCACAACTGGAGGCAGTAATAATCCGGATGATATACAAGAGGGCAGTGGCATTCCGGCAATCAATGCTGCTAAGAATGCCAAGGCTCAAATCGAGCAAAACAGTGCGAAGGAGAACCAGCAATTACAGTAAAGCCCTTTAGTTTTTCAGGATTTTTGGTACAATACATACAAATATGGACATCCCGCAAATACCTATAAATAAAGATCTTACCTACCTCGGCATATCTACTTACCGCGATAAAAACACTCTTTTCGGCATCAAGCGTAAGGACCGAAGGCAGCACGTGTACCTACTCGGTAAATCCGGTACTGGTAAATCCGTACTCATGTTCAACATGATTATTCAGGACATCCAAAATGGCGCTGGGATGTGCCTCGTGGACCCACACGGTGAAAATGTCGAGGCAGTGCTCTCCGCTATTCCACCACACCGCATGAAGGACGTGGTGTATTTCAATCCAGCGGATGCGGAGTACCACATCGGCTTCAATGTGCTCGAGCTAGTGGACCCGCAGTACAAGCACCTAGTGGCATCGGGGCTGATGGGAATTTTTACTAAAATCTGGGCCAATGCATGGAGCGCGAGAATGGAATATATTTTAAATAATGCAATTTTAGCGCTGCTCGATACGCCCGGCACCACACTCCTCGGTATTCCACGTATGCTAGTGGACAAGGACTACCGCCAGAAAATAATTTCAAATTTGAAGGACCCGGTGATCAAGGCCTTCTGGGTGCATGAGTATGAAGCCTGGCAGGATAAATTCCGTAATGAAGCCATCGCGCCGATCCAAAACAAAGTGGGTCAGTTTTTATCTACCTCTATAATCCGCAACGTCGTCGGCCAGTCCAAAAGTACAATAAATATTTTCGACATGATGAACGAGGGCAAAATTTTCCTCGTTAACGTTTCTAAGGGGCGCATCGGGGAGGACAACTCTGGCCTACTCGGCGGCATGATCATTACTAAAATCCAGCTCGCCGCCATGGAGCGCGTGCGCATACCGGAGGAAACTCGCCGGGACTTTTACTTATATGTGGACGAATTCCAAAACTTCGTTACTGACGCCTTTGCCGGCATACTCTCGGAGGCTCGTAAATACCGCCTGAACCTGACCGTGGCCCACCAATACACCGCGCAGCTAGTGTCGGATAAAAGTACCGCGGTGCGGGATGCTGTATTCGGCAACGTGGGGACGATGATCATATTCCGCGTAGGTGCGGATGATGCGGACTTCCTGGAAAAAGAATTTGATCCGGAATTTACCCCGCAGGACATCGTGAACTTGCCGAACTATAAAATTTATTTGAAGCTGATGATTGACGGCGTTACCTCACGCCCATTTTCCGCAAAGACATTGCCCCAAATGGTTAAGGGTGGGGACAAAGCAGTGGAGGAGGAAGTTATCCGCTCCTCACGCGAGCTATATTGCAGGCCTAAGGAAATTGTGGAGAGGGAAATTAATGATTGGAGTGGTATGTCCTTAGGAGACGGTAGTAATTCATCTCCAGCTGCTACATCTAACTTAGAAAAGTTCCCGGCAATTTGTTCCAACTGCCATAAAACCACCACAGTGCCTTTCAAGCCCGAGCCCGGCCGGCCGGTGTATTGTAAGGAATGCATGGATAAAATAAAGTCGGGGGAGTTGAAGGTCAAAGGTTCGGCGAAGGAAATAAAAATGGAAGAAACGAGATTCTTCAAGCCATTGGCAGACCTCGGTATAGAATTTGCCTCCAAGGATTCCGGTGAGCCCAAAACTCAAATTGAGGAAAATAGACATCCAGAGAGGGTAGAGAAGCAGCACTCCTTTGGAGCTCCTAAGAAAACATTTACACCATCTTTTAATAAAGACAAACCGAAGCCCAATACAGCTTTGAAGGATCTGTTAAGTAAAGTCACCGCGCCAGCCGGAGTTCCGCCGAAAGTTGTGCCTGTTTCAACCCCCACGCCTGCGCCAATGTCGCTAAGTGACCTTAAAACAAAGGTTAAAGACCAAGTTGTGACAACAAACAAAGACCGATCTGCTCCACCCGAGCAAATGAATAAATTGAAGGATTTGATTAGTGCTAAAGAAGAAAAACCTGTAACTCCTACACCAACACCAGTTCCGCAAACGCCTAAGGTGAAAGAAGTTCCAGAAGACGTGCTAAAGAAAATTCTTGAATAAGTATTAATGCTAATATTAAAATATGGCTAATCCGAATCGAGTTCAGATAATCAAATACGCACCACCACCACCGGAGCTACCCGTTTTTGGTAAGGTGAATCCGGAAGATGTATCATTCATCGGCCGGACTAATTACGTGGCTGCGCTGGAGGAGAAGAAATTCATCTTCGGCGTAAAGCGCGTGGATAGGCGCCGACACATGTATATCATCGGTAAATCCGGGGTAGGCAAGACCAAGCTCCTCGAGCTTTTTATCCGTCAGGATATTTCCTACAACCACGGATTGTGCCTTATCGACCCGCACGGTGACGTCATCGAGTCGATACTGGACTACATACCTAAGGATCGCATTGATGATGTATGCATAATTGACCCCGCAGACATCGATTACCCAGCATCTTTCAATCCGCTGGCAAATGTGGACCCGATGTTCAAATTCCAGCTTACGCAGGGGTTGATTGAAGTATTCCAGAAGCAATTCGGTGCCAACTGGACGCCGCGCCTTGAGCACGTCTTTCGTTTCACCTGCCTGGCACTGCTCGACTACCCACACGCCACCATGCGCGGCATGATCAGTATGCTAACGGACAGAAATTACCGCCAGAAGGTGGTGGAATATATCACGGACGACATGGTAAAAAGATTCTTCGCTATCGAATTCGCGGACTGGTCCGAAAAGTTCGATACGGACGCCATTATCCCGCTCGTTAATAAACTCGGGCAGTTCCTCTCTGATCCACTACTGCGGAATATCTTCGGTCAGAAGCAAAACAAGATCGACATAAGTAAGCTCATGAATGATGAAAAGATAATTTTAATTAATCTTTCCAAAGGTCGCCTAGGCGAGGAAAATTCTTCCTTCCTTGGTTCCATATTCTTGACCAAGATCAAACAAGCTGGCATGGAACGCGCTGCAATCCCAGAAAAGGAGCGCAAGGATTTCTATTTATATGTGGACGAGTTCCAAAATGTAGTGACCCAAACTTTTGAAAATATTTTATCGGAAGCTCGTAAATACGGCCTCAACCTTACTATCGCACACCAGTATGTGGGCCAAATAATCCAGAAGGTCCACCAAGCAGTGCTCGGTAATGTGGGTTCGGTTATTACTTTCCGTGTGGGTGGCGAGGACGCAGTAAAATTAAAGCCAGAATTCTCGCCAGTTTTCGATGTGAAGGATATGATCAACTTAGCAGTGACAGAATTTTATATAAAAATGACAATCGACGGGGAGTCCTATGATCCATTTTCCGCTGAAACCTTACGAGTTTTGCCCGCTACGCATCCGTCATATCGGGAAGAAATAATAGCAGCATCTCGCAGTAAATATTCCATTCCTAAAGATGATGCAGCTAAGCTTATCGCGGAAGAGGAAGCCACGATAATCCGCAGTGCGGAAGAGAAGGCGATCATTGAGGGAAGAGGAAACAGGGAAGAGGGAGGAGATTCCAATCCAAAAACCAAAGCTTCCCAAGAGGCTGAACCTATGATATAATGGCTGAATAAGCCTTATGAATAAAGACTATTACAACATTTTAGGTGTAAATAAAGGCGCCTCCAAGGACGAAATCAAGAAGGCCTTCTATAAACTCGCGCACAAATACCACCCAGATAAAAAGGACGGTAATGAAAGCAAATTTAAGGAAGTGAATGAAGCTTACCAAGTGCTCTCCGATGAATCCAAGCGCTCTAAGTACGACCAGTATGGTAGCGGATACGAATCTGGATTTTCTGGGGGCGGATTTTCAGGCGGCAATGCAAGCGGCTTTGAAGGCTTCGACTTTTCTGGATTTCAAAACGGCGGCGCGGAATTCGACTTTGGAAATTTAAATGATATCTTCAGCGACTTCTTTACGGGCGGTATGGGCGGCAGGGCACAAGCTCGCCGCGGCCGCGATATTTCTACTGAAATTGCTATCCCTTTTGCTGATGCTATTTTTGGTATCAATAGAAAAATTTTAATTACTAAAACTTCCACGTGTTTAACTTGTAAAGGCTCTGGTGCTAAAGAAGGCTCCAAGATGGAGACATGTAAACATTGCAACGGCCAGGGCACCATACGGGAGATGAAGCGATCCTTCCTCGGTAATATTACGAGTACGAAAGTTTGCGAGGATTGCCATGGTACTGGTGAAGTACCACATGAGTTGTGCGACAAGTGTAAAGGCAAAGGCGTACTGCGCCGGGAGGAAGAGATATCCATCGTCATCCCAGCTGGTATCCGCGATGGCGAGATGATCCGCATGTCGGGCATGGGGGAAGCAGTGTCCCACGGTACAGCTGGTGACCTTTATATCAAGATAAATGTGGCACCTCACCCGCTGTTCAAGCGCGACGGCAATGACCTCGTCATGAATTTAAATTTGAAACTCTCTGACGCGATGCTCGGTACCAAGTACCCGATAGAAACACTAGACGGAAATATTGAGGTGACAATTCCTGAAGGGGTATCCATCAATGAAGTGCTGCGTGTTCGCGGCAAAGGTGTGCCAACAGGTAAGAATAAAAGAGGGGACCTCTTGATCAAACTCAACATCAAACTCCCCAACAAACTATCACGCAAATCCCGCGAGCTTATCGAGGAACTCAAAAAAGAGGGGATATAATTTATGCTTCCTGAATATACAATTTTTATAGGAGTGATATTGTTTATCACTGGTTACTATATTTATACGCGCGACATGTTTAAGGGAGCAACTAGACCAAATTTAGTTTCTTGGTTTATTTGGACTCTTGCACCATTTATAGCATCTTATTTCCAGCTCAAAGCAGGAGCGAGATTTTCAGTGCTACCTGTTTTTCTGGCGGGTTTTGGACCACTTCTAGTTATAATAGCTTCTTTCTGGAGCAAAAATAAATATTGGAAGCTAAGCTTATTCGATATAATTTGCGGAACTCTTGCGTTACTTTCACTTCTTTTGTATATAGTCACACAAAATCTCGCTATCTCTATCATATTTGCGATACTTGCAGATGCTTGGGCTTTTGTGCCTACAATTAAAAAATCATGGACGAATCCAGAAAGTGAAACTGGGATCCTATATTTCTTCGCTATAATTTCAAATATTATTGGCCTTTTAGTAATTAAGGACTGGTCTTTTACCATTTACTCCTTCGGAGCATACTTAGTAGTGGCGAATATTATTATCGTTTTTGTAATTTATCGTAAAAATATTTTTCCTCAAAAAGAAATTATTTCACAAACCTAGCTCGAAATTTTTCGGCAATCATGCTATAGCACAGCTGCGCAGCGCCGTATTCGGTAGTGACGGACTCCTCGGTAGGGGAGACTTCAACAATGTCAGCACCTATAAGTTCACATTTATTTATCGCCTTTTCTATCAACTCAACGCCATAATTCCAGCTAAGTCCGCCCTGCACAGGGGTACCAGTGCCGGGCATGACCGAAGGGTCAAAACCATCCACATCAATAGAGATATATAAATATTTTGTTCTGATAGTTTTTAAAATTTCTTCGATCGGTACGACAGCACCACCCCATTCAAAAACGGTGACATTATTCTTAGGATCCATGAAGAAATTATGCTCATCTTCCGAATATGTGCGGATACCTACTTGGACCAAGCTGTAACCCATACCCACAGCGTGATGCATGACGGTGGAGTGCGCGAGGCCGGAAGGGTTGTCGGAATAATCACTGTCGTCCTTGCGTAGGTCACAATGCGCATCAAGCTGTAGGATAGTGACATCTTTAGCTGGATACTTTTCAGAAAGCGCCATAAAGTGGCCGATAGATACCGAGTGCTCGCCACCGAGGAGGAAAATGAATTTATCTTTTTTCACAAGTTCTGCGCAGCTCTCACTGATTTTTTTGAGAGTATCTTCGGGAGACATACTTTGTAAATCACCTAAATCCTGATGTGCAGTTTTCACAAAGTCGTTTACATTTACCTTAAACTTCCTATCAAAAAATTCTATTTGAGTATCGAGACACTCCACGACTTTAGCTGGGCCATGCATTGTGCCTTTGTGGCTAGAAGCCGTCTTTTCATATGCTGCAGAGAGTAGCACTACGTCCGCCTCATCAATATTTTCAGTATTAATTATCCCTTGTATCATCTCATAAGGATATCATCTATACTTTTTTACGCAAACTTGCTATAACATACACGAGTCCAGTTCCGTCCACCTCTTCAGAGGAGCATCGCGATGTTGTGGAGATATTTTATCTTCAGGAAGAACGGCGTCGATTCACTTCCGCGGCGTTTCAATCCCAGCTTTCCCGATGAAGTGATTTATAGGCTGATGATGAAACGCCGTAAGGGCGGCCAGGTCATCGAGCTCGATTACACGTTCAAACCCCTGCCGCCGCCAGCATCGATGCCGGCGCCGAAGCCGCAGGACCATGAGCCCGACCTGCGTGGGCACATCGATCGGTACTAACGTCAGTCCCTCGGTCGCGCGTTCCTCCTCGGACGGTCGGCCGGGGGATATCTCTCCCCG
>JAZKBO010000002.1:67162-90392 GCA_040388575.1 Patescibacteria group bacterium
TGGAGCGCGCGACCTTCTCGTTTAAATTTTAATTATTTGTGGGCCGTCAGGGGAATCCTTAACTTCATATCCAAGAATATTTATATTCTTACGAAGGTCGTCAGAAAGAGGGAAGTCTTTTCTTTTCCTAGCTACTTCACGCTCTTCAATTAACTTTTTAACTTCCTCTGGCACAACAATTTCCTCAGCTTGCCTAACATCCGCAAAACCAAGCCCGAGCACCTTATCAAAGTCCAGGATTGTAGCCTTTTTGTCAGCGTCGGAGACATTCGGGTCTTTTATCACATCCCAAAGTAGTGACAGGGCCCTAGGGGTGTCCAGGTCGTCTGCTAGGCGTTCCATGAAGCGTTCCTGATACTCTTTATTAACATTTCCAACCTCCTCGCCAAGGGCAATATAGAGGCCATATAAGCGTTTTAGGGCTGTCTCCGCCCCCTCTAAGGCATCCCAAACGAAGTTAACCCGAGTGCGGTATTGGGCCATCAGGAGCCAGAATCTATAAGCAAGGGGATTAATACCTTTATTTATTACATCCCTGAGTGTGTAGAAATTGTTGTAAGACTTACTCATTTTTTTTGAGTCCACCAGCACCCATTCATTGTGCAGCCAATATTTAACAAATTGCTTTCCAGTTGCGCCTTCGGACTGCGCAATTTCATTTTCATGATGAGGAAATATCAAATCAACTCCACCAGTGTGGATGTCTATCTCCTCACCCAAGAATTTCATACTCATCGCCGAGCATTCGATGTGCCAGCCAGGGCGGCCCTTACCTAATTCTGTATCCCAGAAAACATCGCCATCATTTTTACCCCATGCTTTCCAGAGCGCGAAGTCCTGCACATTTTCCTTATCATATTCATCAGTTTTAATTCGGCCGCCAGCATTCTCCATCTGGTTTTCGAGTACAAGGTTGGAAAGTTTGCCGTAATTACTAAATTTTTTGATATTAAAGTACACACTGCCATCTTCACTTTTATACGCCAGGCCATTACCCAAGAGCTTTTTCGTTAGCTCTACCATGGCAGGGATGTTGTCAGTAGCTTTGGTATATTTCTCTGGCGGCAGAATATTTAAAGACTTTATGTCTTCATAAAACTTTTCCGTATAAAACTCGGTAAATTCTTTAAGTGTTTTGCCTTCCGCCTGCGAGTCGCGAATAGTCTTGTCATCTACATCAGTTATATTCATTATGTGGTGGACATTATATCCAGCATAGGTTATGGCTCGCTTTAAAGTATCTGCAAATATATAAGCACGGTAGTTGCCGATGTGGGCGTAGTTGTATACTGTCGGTCCACAAGAGTATAACTTTACTTCCTGCCGGTTATTAGGAATGAATTCTTCTTTTTCCCTTGAGAGGGTATTAAGTAAGACTAATTTATGTGGTTTTTTCATCGCTTCTGAATTCATGTCGATAAATAGAGATCAAAGTGTAGAGTAATGATACTGTAAGTGGTCCAACGAGGACGCCGACAGGACCCAGGAGGGAAATGCCACCAATAACGGCGAAGAGTATGAGGAGCGGCGGGATATTTGTCTTTTTACCTACTAGAAGTGGGCTTAGGAAATTATCAATCATCCCCACCACAATTCCTGCCCAGATGGCCAAGCCAATAGCAGACGGAGTGTCTCCAGTAACTAACAGGTAAATGATTGCCGGTACCGATACGAAGGCCGTGCCGAAGGTAGGAAGGAGCGAACAAACTGCAGCGACTACTCCCCAGAGCGCGCCATTGGGGACATTGAAAAGCCAGAGGCCAAATCCTAATAATATGCCTTGGACTAAGGCTATCAATAAATTGCCGGTGATGATTCCCTTTACAGCAATTTTCAATCTATGGATTATCTTTTCATCATCGCTATCCGCAAGAGGGGAAAGCACGATAACCGCCCGGCGCCATTTGTCGCCATCTTTTAGAAAATAGAAAATTATGAGGAGCATGAGGATGAGTGAGAAGAATGCGGAGATAGTGGCGCTGAAAATGTTGGCAATATTCTTGGAAACATAGGAAACAAAGTCCGCCGTACGTTGGTGGAGGTCAATATCTAGCCCGCTCGGCAAATACTGATTTACTGAAGTCTCGACTTTGTCCAAAATTGGTGCCGCACCATTGCTGTTAACTACATAGTTATATACGCCTTCACTTTGGTTAAAAATTATTAGGCCAATGCCTAGAATGGGCCCACACAAAACTAATGTAAATATAATTACAGTCAGGACTGAAGCTAAGCCGTTCGGGATCCTTTTTTTAGTGAACCATTCAAAAAGTGGGTACAGGACAATGGCAAAAGAGATGCCTAGGACAAGCACAATCCAGAATGGACGGAAGATTAAGAAGCTGAAAAGGAGGGTGGCAAAAAGGAGGCCGAAGAAGAAGTAACGCTCGATGATCTTGGTCTGCATAATCTAAATAGTATAGCAAAAGCTTGCATTTTCAACAAATTTCAGCTAATATGGAATCCATGGAATTTGCAGTTATACAAACAGGCGGCAAGCAGTACAAGGTCTCCCAGGGGAGCCTTGTTTCTATTGAAAAGATCATTGGGGAGTATAAGGCCGGTGACAAGATCGCCTTCGACAAGGTCCTACTCGTGGATGACGGCAAGGACACCACTATCGGCACCCCATACATTAAGGGAGCTTCCGTGGCTGCAGAAATCGTTGAAATAGGCCGCTCACGCAAGGTTATGGTTATAAAATACAAGCAAAAGTCTCGCTACCTACGCCGCAACGGCCACCGCCAGCCTTTCTTTAAGGTAAAAATTACTTCGATCAAGTAATGTCTCTTCTGGGTACAGGTATTAGAAAAGTTTTATTCGGTCTAATCTCATTAGCATTAGGATATGGTATTTTTTACCTAACTGTATATATTCTAGTTGTTCGAATTATAGGTGATGAATTCGCAATAATATTATTATTTTTGCCGATTGTTATTTTTTCGTTATTTTGTTCTTACCAATTTTATAAGTTGTTCCTAAGACTTTTCGGCATGCAAAGCCCAACGCCACAAATCAATGAGAACATAATTTCAGTTAAAAAGAATCATCGTTGGATTTTGTATGCAGTCTTGGTAATCGCCATAGCTTATTACCTGCTTTACTTCTTTGGAGCCTAAATAACATACACAAGCGTGCCTGTGTATTGATTACTGTCTATTTTTTAATGCGTTTCGGAGGGTATCGTTGTCGGAATATTCAAGCTCGGTGCCGGTGGAGAGTCCGCGGCCGAGGGAGGAGAGTTTAATACCGGATTTATCAGCGATGCTTTGAAGCTGCTCGCGGACGTATTGATCCGTATGGTCTCCTTGAGGGTTTAAGGAAAAGGCGAGGATAACCTCCTTTAACTCCTTAGTATCTCCAATTTTCTTTTTTAATTCTTCAATACGCACGCGGCTCTTGGTAGTTTTCTCCACCACTGGCACCAGGCCGCCTATAATAAAATATTTTCCACCATATACCCGACTTTTCTTGACGCTCTCTAGGTCGGAATCTTTTTCAATAACTAGTAATAGGGAAGTGTCTGTATTTTTGTCAGAGCATATTTCACACAGGCCGCTTTTGTTCACGCCCTGGCGTAAATGGAAAAATCTATAGCATTCCTTGCATTGGCTTGTTTGCTTTTTTAATTCGGATATTAATTGAGCAATATTTTCGGAATAGGCAGGAGTGCGGGACATTAGGAAATACACAAAACGCCTGGCCTGCCGCTCTCCAATACCCGGAAACTCTTTAAATATTTCAGCTAATTTATCAATGCTATCCATATAATGTTGGTGCTCCAATTATACCAAAAATTCGCCGCTTTACCCTCTCTCCGGGGGCTCCGACACGGTCTCATTTTTGCTACAATTGTCGCACCTAGAATTCATCTAGATCTCCGCTGACTTTAGCTTGTGAAAATTCACTGAGGCTGCTCTTTTCCAAGGTGAGGAAAGTGGTACTCTTACCATCGAAGTAAAGATCAACTTTGCCAGTAGGGCCATTGCGGTGCTTTTCAATCAAGATTTCAGCAATGTTGGTGCGCTCGGATTCCTCCTTGCCTTTATCATCTCGATGAATAAACATCACGACGTCCGCATCCTGTTCGATGGATCCAGAGTCGCGTAGGTCTGAAAGGCGAGGCTTACCACCACGACTTTCAACTGCACGAGAGAGTTGGGAGAGGGCTAGCACAGGCACATCAAGCTCTTTAGCGAGTGACTTGAGTGAGCGGGAAATCTCAGTAACTTGGTTGACCATCGAGTCATAATTTTTAGAAGTGGTCATGAGCTGGAGGTAGTCCACCACGATGAGGTCAAGACCTTTTTCAGCTTTGAGGCGGCGGCAAAGGGCCTTCATGCGGACGATAGAGTTGCCCGGCTGGTCATCAATATAAATTTTTGCCTTAGCAAGTTTATCGAGTGAGTCACGAAGGTGTGAAAATTCACGGTCCGAAGATAGGCGGCCGGTGCGGAGGTTCCAGGCATTCACGCGTGATTCCGCAGAGAGCATGCGGTCTACGAGTTGCTGGGAGGACATTTCGAGCGAGAATATTACCACCGACTTTTCGTGAGTGGTGGCAGTCATGCGGGCGATGTCGAGGGCAAGAGTTGTTTTACCCATACTTGGGCGAGCGGCGAGGATTATGAGGTCGGACTTCTGTAGCCCAGAGAGCATGGTATCCAAATCTTTAAAACCAGTCGGCAAGCCGCGGAGCATGCCCTTGTTCTCATGTAATTTTTCTAGGCGCTCGTATGCTTCCGGTAGCGCTTCCTTCAAACTAGTATATTTTTGATTCTTAGGGGAGGAGATGACGCTGAAAACTTTCTTCTCCGCCATATCTAGGATGTCATCCATGTGGTCGTCACCTTCTTCGAACGCGAGTTCGGAGACATAGTCTGCAGCTTCAATCAAACTACGGAGTACATATTTCTTCTGCACAATTTCAGCATAGTGTTTGACGTTAGTAGAGGAGGGGACAGTGTTAACTATTTCCGCTAGGTATTGATTACCGCCCACACGTTCGAGGGACTTCTTTTCCCCGAGTTTGGTTGAAAGCGAGAGCATATCTATTGGCTCATTCTTGCTCGAGAGTTCCAGCATTGATTGGAAAATTATTTTATGTTTGTCTGCATAGAAGGAATCAGAGCTGATCATGTCTTCCACTTCATGCATTGCATCCTTACGTAGCATTATTGAGCCCAGTACTGCTTGTTCGGAGGGGATGCTCTGGGGTGGAATTCTTAAGTTTTGAGTTTTTGCTCCCTTGGTCATATTTTCATTCTAGCAGTAGCTCAAGAATAGTAAAGCCCGAAAGTTAGTAAGGGTGTTATTAAAATGGGGATAGCGTAAGAACCGAAGCGTGTTATTATATTCACATGTCAAAAAAGGTACTATTATCAGGCATTCAGTCCTCCGGCAAGCTCCATATAGGTAACTATTTCGGTGCGTTGAAGCAATTCGTGGATCTCCAGAATGATTACGAAAGTTATGTTTTTATAGCGGATTATCATGCCTTGCATTCCTTACGTAATCCCAAGGAAATGAAAGGAAATATTATTGCGACGTTGCTGGACTTCCTGGCAATTGGCCTCGATCCAAATACAGTAACCCTTTTCAAGCAATCCGATATTTCCGAGCATACTGAACTCACTTGGATTTACGATACTGTAGTGACTATGCCTTACCTTATGCGAGCACATGCATATAAGGACGCGGAGGCTAAGAATAAGGAAATTGATGTAGGTACATTTAATTACCCAGTCCTGATGGCCGCAGATATTTTGCTTTATAGCCCGGATGTAGTGCCAGTGGGTGCGGACCAAAAGCAACATGTGGAAATTGCTCGCGATATCGCAGGCAAGTTCAATAATACCTACGGAGAGACATTTAAAATTCCAGAACCGTTGATTTTAAAAGATGTAGCAGTAGTTTCCGGTACCGATGGCAAGAAAATGAGTAAGAGCCATGGCAACACTATCCCGCTATTTGGCGAATATGAAGAAATAAAAAAGGCGGTTATGGGCATCGTGACTGATTCTAGTGGTGGAATTCCAGAAAATGTTTTTAATATCCATAAACTTTTCCGCCCGGAAGCTGAGTTAAAGAAAATCTATGAAGAAAAGTCAGGCAAGTATAAGGAGCTTAAGGAAATGTTGGCGGAAGATATTGAAAAGTTTATAGCTCCGATGCGTGAGCGCCGCAAAAAATTCGAGCAAGATATTCCAGCAGCACTAGCAATACTAAAAAAGGGAGGGGAGAAGGCCAAGGCAGTAGCAAGCAAGAAAATGGCGGAGGTGAGGCAAAAAGTGGGTGTGGATATCTACTAACTTGCGCAATTGCATGGCTTTGATATATTAAATAAGCAATGAAAAGATCAACATTATCAATGTGTTATTGGTTTAGCGGCAAATCGCTTGCGCGCTATTTTGTTGATTTCTCTTAACTACTACTAAACACAAAAGGAATCCACCAAACAGCGCACGAGGGCGCTGTACTTTGTTCTTTGGGAGGATTTATGGGAACCGGAAGAATTCCGAACGCTGAGCCACAACCAATAAAGGTGCCAACGCACCAAGGTGAGCGGCAAGTACCAACGAGCGACTCGCCGAAAAAATCACGGCCGCCAGGCTGGTGAAGGGAGTGGCTGATGTGTGAGACACAGGAAACTTCGATCCGCATCGGCGGTGAGAAGAAGTAGTAAACAGCAGGCGGGGAGGCCTCTCTCCACCTGCTGTTTTTCTTTTTAAACTATGCTAAAATAATTCAACAATGAAAGGCAGGATTTATATTAAAGAGCTCAAAGATAGCGTCGGCAAGGAAGCAACGATAGCTGGCTGGGTGGACGTACGCCGCGATCAGGGCAAAATGGTCTTCTTCGACATGAGAGATATGACAGGCAAGGTGCAGTGTGTGACACTGCCAGTGCATGCAGAGGCCATTGCCAAAGCTAAGGAAATCCGCCCAGAATGGGTACTCAAGGTCACAGGTCTAGTAAAAGCTCGTACGGATAAAAACGCAGCTGCTGGCGGCGGGGTGGAAATTGAAGTTCTAAATATCGAAGTACTCAACAAGGCGGAAACTACTCCATTTCAAATTACTGAAGATACGATAGGTATCAATGAAGATACCCGTATGAAATACAAGTATCTGGATTTGCGCAGCGAGAGAATGCAAAAAAATATCCGTAATCGCCACAGGGTTGTAAAATTTATCCGTGACTTCTTAGACAAAGAGAATTTTACTGAAGTTGAAACACCACTTTTAACCAAGTCCACTCCTGAGGGTGCGCGGGATTATATTGTGCCCTCAAGACTCTGGCAAGGTAAATTCTATGCGCTTCCGCAGTCGCCCCAACAATATAAGCAGCTCCTAATGACAGCTGGAGTCGAGAGATATTTCCAAATTGCCAAATGTATGAGGGATGAAGACACTCGGGGTGATAGGCAGCCGGAATTCACCCAGCTCGACCTAGAGATGAGCTTTGTTAAAAGGGAAGATGTAATGGCAATGAATGAAGCGCTATTAATAAATATTGTTCAAATTCTTTATCCTGAAAAAAAGATTCAAGAAACTCCTTTTCCTAGAATTTCCTACAAGGAAGCAATGGATAAATATGGTACTGACAGGCCAGATTTGCGCAATAATAAAGATGATAAAGATTTGTTAGCATTTTGCTGGGTCGTGGATTTCCCATTTTTTGAAAGGACAGATAAGTCTGATAATCCTCAGGCTGAAGGTGAATGGACCTTTACTCATAACCCTTTTTCACGCCCTCAAGATGAACATATGGATATGCTAATGAATAAGAAAGACATTGGGAATATTCTTACTACTCAATACGATGTCGTACTAAATGGCTCGGAAATCGGCGGGGGTAGTATCAGGAATCATGAGCCCGATGCGCTTAGAAAAGTTTTTGAAATTTTGGGTCATAAACCTGAAAATATAGAAAAGAACTTCGGGCACATGCTGTCTGCATTTTCCTTCGGTACTCCACCACACGGAGGCATTGCCTGGGGCTTGGATAGATTTGTGATGCTACTCCAAGGAGAGCCGAATATCCGTGAAGTAATAGCTTTTCCAAAGACGGGTGAAGGCAAGGACTTAATGATGGATTCCCCAGCAGAAGTTTCTGAAAAGCAATTGAAGGAACTGAATATTAAGCTGACTAAATAATGAATATATCCGGTACGGTGGTAAAAGGGGACGGCTATGGCAGGAAGCTCGGGTTTCCTACAGCAAATTTAGAAACTAAAGATCCTTTACCTCCGGCGGGAGTTTATGCGGGTAGTGCTACGCTAGAGAATAAAAATTATCGCGCAGGGATACTCATAAATCCAAATGGTAAAGTAGAAGCGCACATGATAGGATTTGATGGCGACGCATACGGAAAACAGGTAACGCTCATGACGGAAAAGTTTTTAAGGGAATATAAAAAATTCGACACGGAAGCAGAACTTATTACTCAAATAACTAAAGATATTCAACAATGCTAAGAAATAAGATGGATTTTGCAGGACCAATATTTATTATTATTGCAGCGTTACTGTGGGCATTTGATGGGCTGATTCGTCAGCATCTTTATACACTGCCTCCCATCACCATAATATTCTTCGAGCATTTGATCGGGCTAATAATCCTTTCACCATTTGTATTTAAGTATGTATTACAAACAAAACTCACCAAACGTGACTGGTGGCTGACAATTTTAATTGCAGTATTAAGCGGACTCCTGGGGACACTCTGGTTTACTACTGCGCTCGGCAAAGTACATTTCATTTCCATCTCCGTAGTCTTCCTATTACAAAAACTCCAGCCAATCTTCGCTGTGTCTACTGCTGCTATATTCCTGAAGGAAAAATTAGATAAAAGATATATCAAATGGGCACTTCTTGCCATGGTGTCCGCCTACTTTGTAACTTTCCCGAACGGCCATGTGAATTTAGCAACAGGTGAGGGCACAGTCATTGCTGCACTATACGCCCTTGGCGCGGCTTTTGCCTGGGGCTCATCCACCACATTTTCCAAAATGCTCCTAGGTAGAATTGATTTTAAAGTCAGTACATTTTATAGATTTTTATTTACCCTGATAATTGCTTTGCCATTTGTCCTTATATACGGCAAATCTTCATTAGGGAGCATTGCGATACCAGCGATGAGCCAATTCGCTTGGTTGGCATTGATTGCAATTTCTACCGGTATGGTGGCGCTACTTATCTATTACAAAGGCCTAGCGAAGACCCCAGTGCATATTTCTACTATCCTCGAGCTAACTTTTCCTTTTGTTGCTATATTGCTTGATTTTATTGTGAATCACACTGTTCTTTCCATAACTCAATGGATTGCGGCCGTAGTGCTCGTCTTCAGTATTTATCAAATAGCTCGCCTGCGTGAGAATGTAGTATAATAAAAATATGATAATACATGATGATTTATTAAAAAAGAAATGTGTGCCGTGTGAAGGGGGAGCCCTGCCACTTACTAAAGAAGAAGCCTTTAAATTTATGGAGCAAGTCGATGGCTGGAATTTAACCGACGACTTCAAAATGATCTTTAAGGAATATAAATTCAAAGACTTTATTGGAGCGATAAACTTCGTAAATCGTGTGGCTGATGTGGCAAATGAGGAGGACCACCACCCCGATATTCATGTAAATTATAGCAAAGTTATCCTCGAACTTTGGACCCACGCCATCGACGGCCTCTCTGAAAATGACTTCATCGTTGCCGCGAAAGTGGATGCGGTGAAATAGTCTAACTAATAAAGGACATTATGTTAAGAAAAAGCAGGAAAAAGAGCACCAGAGCTGTAAAGCTTATCAGATTCCGTATTCGCAGTAGTATCGAGATAGCCATGGGGGATTAGTGCATTAGGCCTATTACTCGCAGATAATTATTCATCACTATTTCCTCACAATCCGGGCATTGAGTTAAGCGGACGGAAACCTTTTCATTTTTATCATAACCTTGTAAGTAATCTGGCCTCTTCAAATGCCAGCTGCCATGATATCCAAAGGCGTAACATCTCTTGCAAACTTTTAATACTTCAGCTTCCTGCGCTGGACTCACACCTCTTAAAGCCATGACCCACTCTCTATTTACTCTCTCTTGTCTTTTTAATGTATTTAACATAATTTTTTATTTTAATTAATAAATATTAAGTAAGCATATTTCTATTCTTCTTAATATAAATTTAATATAACTTTTTTCAAATACCGATGTCAAGAATTTTACCCCTTATTTTTTAGTATAAACTGTGGATAACTTAATATACTTTTAATATTGTGTAAAATATTAATTTAATAAAAGACTTTTTATTCTATTGCAAAAGATTTGTTCGAGTGTTATAATCGTCCAATGACAATTTTAGTTATTGAAGACGAGCTAAAACTTCTACATATATTAAAGCGAGCCCTAGAGGCCGAGCATTATACTGTGGACACAGCTGCCGATGGGGAAATTGGACTAAATAAGGCACTAAAGAATAATTATGGCCTAATTGTGCTTGACTTGATGTTACCAAAAAAGGATGGAATGGAAGTCTGTCGTGAATTACGTGCAAGAGATGTACATACACCGATAGTAATACTTACCGCCCGGGGAGTAGTGGAGGACCGCATAAAAGGTCTTGACCTAGGCGCAGATGATTACTTACAAAAGCCTTTTGACATGGATGAACTTTTCGCACGTGTTCGAGCAGTGCTACGCCGACGCAAAACTAGTGAGTCACTAATACTTAAAGTAGGAGACTTGATCATGGATACTAAGGCCCATGAAGTTACCCGTGCTGGTAAAAAACTTCTGCTCACTCCGAAGGAGTATAAACTTCTGGACACACTCCTGCGACACAGTGGGGAGGCAGTATCGAGGGATCAATTGATTAAAGAAGGCTGGGGTCATGAATTTAAAGAAGAAAATTATGAGCTAAATGTTCATATTAGATATTTGCGAACCAAAGTAGACAAGGGCCACTCCAAAGAGCTCATTCGTACAGTAAGAGGCGTAGGCTACACTATAAAGGAATAGCTCAAAAAGCTAGCTTTTCTATACTATATTAAATAAATATTAAGTTTATCCACAGGTTACCCCCAAATAAGCCTTTTTTAGCTTGACGGACATTGCCTTTGGGATTACAATATTAAAATCATATTAAATATGATTATTAATTAAGCAAACAAAATTATGAAAAAACAACCACTAGAAAATACAACTGAAGAAATACTTACCAAAGCGTTTGAGGATTATCGTGGCCCACTCTTGGGTTATGCATTTCAAAAAGTTAATAATTATGCGACTAGTGCGGATTTAGTCCAGGATACATTTCTAAAAGCCTGGGGATATATTTTAAAAGGCGAGAAAATTTATTCTATGAAGAGCTTCCTATACCGAGTGCTGAATAATCTCATTGTGGACCATTATCGTAAGCATAAAACTATCTCCCTAGAAGCATTAATTGAAGAAGGACATGAACCATCCGAGGGGGGACTCAACGTTACTCTCAATGCAATAGAGGCCAAGGCAATATTTCCACTCATTGAATTGCTACCATCAAAATATCAGAAGGTGATGCGAATGTGGTACTTTGATGATATGTCAATAAAGGAGATGTCTATGCGTACCAAGGAATCCAAAAATAATATTTCAGTACAAGTGCATCGTGGGCTAGAGAAGCTTAGGCACCTTTATAATCACGAAGCGCTGGCAAGGTAACGGTAAAAGTACTACCTACTCCTTCCTTACTTTGCACGTCGATCTTACCGTCGTGAGATTCTACAATCCACCTCGATATGGCAAGGCCCAGGCCTGTGCTAGTGCTGCTAATTTCCTTAGCCTTTGCAGTTCTATAGAAACGTTCAAAAATATGGGGTAGGTCCTCCTTGGATATTCCGATACCTGTATCTTTTACTTCAACTTTTACTTTCCGGCCTAGTTTTTTAATGGTAACCAAAATTTTACCCCCATTCCTACCATAAGTGATTGCATTTCTAATTATATTAACAAATAACTTTTCAATATTGACCTTATCGCCTTTAACCATGACTTTACCCTTAACCCCTTGGGTTTTTAAGGAAATATTTTTGGCTTTTAGGAGAGTACCAGCCCTCTTAATGGTTTCATTAATTATTGATACTAGATCAACTGAAGTAAAGTTATGAAAATTATTAGACTTTTTATCACTGAAAATTAAAATAACCAAGTCTGAAATTATCTGTGCTAAATTAACAACTTCTTTGTTTATATCTTTGAGTGCCTTGTGTGCTTCCTGTAATTGACCCTCTCCCTTAGCCCGAAGAGCGAGGTCAGCGGTGCCGCGGATGATGGCAAGGGGAGTACGGAACTCATGTGTAGCATTGGCTAAAAATTCACTCTTTTGCTTCTCCTGTTCTAGAAGCACCTGAATTTCCTTTTGCTTTTCAGCCATGGTCAGGATCTTTTTTTCATTGTTAATAAGCCAATTAACGGTAATTATCCGAGAAACCATATTTCTTATTGTGTCCGCTAGGGCAAGTTCTTCCTTAGAAAAACCGTGTTTCTTTTTATAGCAAAGAGTAATATTGCCATATACATGGTCTCCATAATGAATTGGAATCATTAAATAGCTTTTTATACCATTTAGGTCTTCCTTGTAATTTTTCTTGATTACATCTGTATCAAAAAAGAGGTTGCCTGTTTTCATCGTTTCGTTGTGTTTTTTCCTTGGCACAACTAGTCCATCAGGCGAATTCAGGCTCTTATATGCAATTTTATTTGTGTCATGGCCGTTGAACTTGCCCCAGGCAAATCCAAAATCTGCATCAAAAATTTTTAAGCTCTCATCTATATAACTTTTAAGGACCAAAATATTATCCTCCTCCAACATTAATTTTAGGGCAATGAGGTTTAGTAATGAAATTTTTTTTAATACTGATTTCATCTCAGGTATTTCAGGACTTCAGGTAATTCCTCTTCAAGAATAAAAAATGTAAACATTTTGGAATATTCCTTTGGCGGATTCAAAAGGAAATTATATGCCATCTTCTGAAAGCCACCTCCAGGGATACCCAACTCTTTCTTTAGTTGATCCTCTTTAATTGGATTTTTGTAAATATACACCGTTCTAATGAAATTATTAGTTTTTCCCCAAAGGTAGTCCTTAGTAATATGAAGTTTCTTAAATTTTTTCAAAACAATTAGGTCCCCGGGGGCTATTTTCATTTTTGTTTCTTCCTTTGCTTCTCGGACAGCAGCTTCCAAATAGTCTTCACCTGCGTTAACATGCCCACCTATCGTCGCATCTAGGCTTCCAGCAGAAGCACTATGTAAACCTCTTTTTTGGAAAAATACATTCTTGCTTTCATCAAACATCCAAATATGTATTTCACGGTGTGGTAACCCCAGACGATGAATTTCTGTACGTAGTTTTGAATCCACGACAGCATCATTTTCATCTACAACATCAATCATTCTATTGTTTTCAATTTCAAGGTTTGTCATTTTAGTTTTCGCCCTTTTGGGCTCATCAGTGAGGACGCACACCCTCATAACAAATTACTAATGACCCGACCCCTAGGACAATTCCTAGGGGTGGATCAGGTATCGCTTTGCGGAAACCCTTGACCTCGCGGCCACTATGAGTTCAATTCGTTTCACCACTTCCTCGATAGTGAGCTCGGTGGTGTCGATTGAGTAGTCATAGAATTTCTTAAGGTTCATGTGATCGTACTTTGCGTTTGTTGCCAAATGGTCGTCGATGTTGGAGAGGGAGTTCATCCCTGGCCTACCAAGTAAACGCTCAGTAGCTTTCTCCTGTGACACCACGAGGAGAATAGTGACCATGCTTGGCTCATACAAACGCTTGACATCAAGTGCTGCCGTACCGAAGGCGGAGAAAGTGAGTTCGCCGGGTTGCTTCGGCATCCAGAGACTAGGGATTTCCACTCCAGTTACGTAGGAGCTTTTAGTCTCCTTGTTCACATGGACTCGGAAGCTTT
This sequence comes from Patescibacteria group bacterium, assembly GCA_040388575.1. Lineage (GTDB taxonomy): Bacteria > Patescibacteriota > Minisyncoccia > Phycocordibacterales > UBA9973 > UBA9973. The sequence goes on from JAZKBO010000002.1 coordinate 81,118, forward strand.
CGGGGATTATCTCCCCTCGCTTTTGGCGCTCTTCGAAGTCCTCTTGCAGAATGAATCTCTGCTCAATCTCACGCTCGCCGTCACGACGACGACGCGAAGAGAGACGATGCAGGATTCGGCGCCAACGGTAGATCTCGATCACCTTCAAGAAACTTGATGACTGCCCCGCACCGGCATAGCCACCAATGTCGTAGTGCATTGACATAATAGCTCCAGTTTGGAGGAAAGGGTTAACGTTTTACGAAGGACTAACACTATTTTTATATTACCACGTAAAATTATTTAGGCAAGGAATTTAACAAGAATTTAATGATGGATTTACCATCTCTTTTTAGCCACAAATTGTTACCCTCTAGACGTTCTAGTACTTGCTCAATGGCACGCTTAGCTCCAGGAGCATCGTGAGTTTTAAAGAATGCTTTCATACCCGAATAGTGTTTAGCCTCCGCGCTACTGCTAATCGCTTTTACTAATCTGCCCAATGTATGACCGCCCTCGCCATATCGAGATACTAGAATTTTCCAATTAGTTTTTACAAATTGTAACCAAATGTCACGTCCGGATGGATTGCCTCCCACTCCAGAGAGAATGCCGATAGCGTCCTGAATTCTTACATCACTGCTTAAAGCAAATTTGCAGACATTCCTTAATAAAGTCTGGTTGTTAAAATATCCCAGAGCATTTCCAATCCTATTTTTTTCTTCATGGAGTGGCTCTTTTATATACATCTTAATTAAAGCTTCATATTCCTTAGTCCCACCATGTTCTGCAACAATTGCGTAAATTGCCGAGCGTACATCCGGGGGGACATGCTTGCCCCGTTGCATCATTTTAAACTTATTTCTTGCTTCATCTATAATTTTTTCGTTTCCTGCTAGACCTGCACGCGTAACTGCCAGAGATCGCAGCAGGGTAGTGGCATGGAGCTCATTAGGCTTTTTATTCCAGCCCAGGCGGTAGGCAAGAGGGGAGAATAAATTTAAAATGTATTCATTTAACTCTTTATTGTCGGGCAGGAGTTGTTCGAGCCTCGAAAAGCCTGATGCTATTTCCAACCAGACTGTAAAATCATCCTCGTTTTTATATGCTGGCAAAAATTGGAGTGCATCCTCCGTGGGTATAGTGCCCGCTTCTGCTAGGGCAAAGAGATCCCTCACAATTCCTAACCTGTCTATCGGAGCCAATTCTTTTTTATAAACTGGTTCATAAAGTAGTTCCAATAACTCACTCGAATATGCAGTTCTAAAAAAACCTGTTTCGCCAAAATTTACTTTATTTTTACCAATTGTTACTGGAATATCCCAACGGGTATCACCCTTAGCTTTTGCTTTTGATGCAGGGCTTGAAAAAAATCTTGATTGGATTAGTTGTAAACCATTTTTTTCTAGAGTGGCTTTGAGTACTGGATAGCCCGGCAAACTTGTCCATTTATGCATCATCTTGGCAACCGGCTTCTTTGAAACTTTTTCAAATGCATCCCAGAGGTGTATCGTTTCAGTATTTTTATAACTATGCTTTTTTAAATAATGTCGCAAGCCATCTCTAAAATCTTGCTCTCCTAAATATCCGGCAAGCATACGAATTATTGATGCACCCTTAGAATATGAAACTTCATCGAAGATTTCACCAATTTCATCCGGATGGTGAACTTCTATTTCTATAGGGTGAGTGTTGCGCAGGGCATCGAGCCGGAGTGCCACACCAAGATCGTTATTAGCAAACTGGGTCCAAATATCCCACTTTGGGAAAAGTTTATCGACGGCTAAGTACTCAATATATGAAGCAAAGCCTTCATTGAGCCAAAGGTGCGTCCACCACTCCATGGTTACTAAATTACCGAACCATTGATGAGCTATCTCATGGGCGATAACTAAGGCGACCCACTGTTTATTAACGGAAGAAGAATGTTTTTCATCTACTAATAAAGCGCTCTCGCGATAAGTAATAGCGCCCCAGTTTTCCATGGCGCCGGCAGAAAAATCCGGTATCGCCACCATATCAAGCGTATTGAGAGGGTAGGCAATATCAAAATATTTTTCATAAAATTCTAAAGTTTTTACAGCACAAGCAAGTGCGAACTTGGCCTGATGCTTTTTGCCCGGAGTAGTATATACGCGAATCAGAACCCCTTTATTAGTTTTCTTTTCAATAAATTCAAAATCTCCGATGATGAAAGCAAGGAGATAAGTAGACATTTTGGGCGTAGGGAAAAACTTCACTATTTCGTAACCGGCATCGTGCTCAATGACAGATCCAGGCAGAGTATTGGAAATAGTTGTTTTTCCTTTAGGTACAACTAGAGAGACATGGAATACTGCCTTTTGGGCCGGCTCATCAAAGCAAGGAAAGGCCCTGCGCGCATCTGTAGCCTCAAATTGAGTAGTAGCCATGAAATGCTCCTTTTCACCAATTTTGTAACGGCTGCGATAAAAGCCGCGCATTTTGTCATTCAAAATTCCTTTAAAAACAATTGATAATTTTATTTTCCCTTTGGGAACCAATTTTGAGAAAGTGAAAGTGGCGGTCTCATTTTTTTGATTGTAAGAAATTTTGCCAAAAACTTTCTCCTTACCCATCTCAACTTCAGCTGTTTCAATTTCAATCTCTTTAGAGTGTAGGGTGATGCTGTGTGTACTTTTAGATACGACAAGATAAATGGTTTCAACACCTTCGAATGTAAAATTCTTAAGGTCGGGCTTGAGCTCAATGTCATATCGTGAAGGCGTGACATGTCTGGAAAGCCTTATATTTTTCTTTTGCATGAGGAAATGTTAGCATATAACCATAACAATGGAAACTGAAAATACGCAGAGTTACACAATAAAAACAAGCGCTTTTGAGGGGCCGTTCGGCCTATTACTCGACTTAATTGAGAAGAAAAAACTCTTCATTAACGACCTTACTCTGGCACAAGTTACCGAGGATTATTTGAAATTTGTTACCGAGCTTGGCGAGTCCAAGCCCTCTGATGTTTCGAGCTTTATCGTCGTTGCTGCTACACTAATTTTGATTAAATCCAAGTCCTTATTGCCAGACTTGAGCCTAACTAATGAGGAGGAAGGAGACATCAAGAGCCTGGAAGAGCGCTTGAGACTGTTTGAACTCTTTAATAGACTCGGGGGTAATATTAAAAGTGCTTTTGGCGAGAGGATAATTTTTGCCCCAGAGGAGCGCAAGAATGAGGTGTTGGTATTTTTGCCGGATGCGCAAATTACCAAAGAGTCTATGATGACCTTGGTGCAGGATGTGCTAGGAAGAATTCCAAAGAAAACATTCCTTCCAGAGGTTGAAGTGAAAAAAGTAATAAGTATTGAAGAGATGATAGACAAGCTGACCGAGAGGATACAAGGGGCATTGCGAATGAATTTCCGAGAATTTTCTGGTAAAGTAACTACTCGTGAGGAGAAGGTTACTGTGATAGTATCATTCCTAGCGATGCTCGAGCTGGTACGTCAGGGTATACTTAACGCAGTGCAAGAGAGCCACACGGACGACATTATGATAGAAAAGCAAGCAATTCAAAATGAATAATTTAGAAAATAAAATTGAAGCCATATTATTTTGGAGGGGGGAGCCCATCTCACGCAAGCGCCTCGCGGAGATTTTAAAAGTGGGCCAAACTGAAATTAATGAGGGACTAGAAAACTTAAAAAATAATTTGCAAAGTAGGGGAATAGTACTACAGGAAAAAGATAACGACATCACCCTAGGTACATCACCAGAATTCTCGACCATGATTGAGGATTTACAGAAAGAGGAGTTAAATAAAAACTTAACTAAATCCTCGCTCGAAACTCTATCCATTGTCTTGTATAGGAATGGTGCTAGCCGGGCCGAGATAGATTATATCCGAGGAGTAAATTCGAGCTTTACCCTACGAGCTCTTTCCGTGCGGGGGCTTGTAGAGAGGATAGCGGACCCGAAAGATCAGAGGCGCTTTATTTATCGGCCGAGCTTTGAGCTGCTGTCATATATGGGTATAAAATCCGTAGAGGAATTACCAGAGTATTCAGAAGTAAGCAATAGTATTAAACTTGCGGCGGACAATCTAGCGGAAGATTTAAAAAAGGAAAATACTACAAATGAAAATGATGGAGCTAGAGAAAACTAGAAAAAATTTACTCATAGTTGTTGTGATAATAGTTGCCTTGGTGGCAATTTTGTTTTCGACTCAAAATCATAAAATCCGCGAGAAAGCCCAGATGGAGGAGCTACATGCGGAGGATTTACAAAGTAAGTTAGACAACACACCCATCATTGCTAAAGCAGTTTCTGTATATAACATAACTAAAAATAATAAAATTTATAGTAAGAATGACCAGATAGCATTACCCATCGCATCACTTGCAAAAATTCTAACAGTGACGATGGCGCTGAATAATCACAGGCATATTGGTGGCCCCGACTTTACCTATATAACCCCTGAAGCGATAAACCAAGCAGGGGACTTCGGACTTTTTGCGAATGAAAAGTGGAATATTAATGACCTAGCGAAGCTGACCTTAATAGTTTCCGCCAACGACGGCGCATACACCCTGGCGAGTGGGCCCGACTTTATCCAAAAATTAAATGAAAAAGCTAAAAAAATTGGTGCCGAGAATACATTATTCTTGAACCCGACCGGGCTTGACCTCGACTTAACCCACCCGGGCGCATTTGCTTCCGCGGAGGATGTAAATACTATGGCCATGTATGCACTAGCAGACTACCCAGAAATTTTCGAAGCCACTCGAGCGTCGGAAATCAACTTTACTTCGCTCTCGGGTTTCCAACATAATTTCAAGAATACGAATATCATTATCGACAAAATTCCGAATCTTATTTTTTCCAAAACTGGATTTACCGACGCCGCCGGCGGCAACCTTACTGTTATATTCAAGAACACAAAAGGGGAGGAGGTACTGATAACAGTGCTTGGTTCCACCTTCGCCGGCCGCTTCGACGACATGGAAACCCTGGTGAATATCTTGTATAATTCATAAATTATGACTGAAGAGAATCCAATGGAATTAAGGCCTCAAACGCATGAGTACCTCAAATATCTGACTCCTGAAGAAGCTGCTAAATTATTGTTTCTGACTTTTCGCTTTTCACAAGGAGACGAGAAACTTCAAAGAAATATCATGCTTTGGATACATGATGTTTTCCCAAAATATAGGATACGTAATGAAACACATGGACAACTTGATGATTTGGCGACCAATATGGCTACAAAATATATTTTTAAATCACCTACACCTAGACATGTTCCAAATATTAATGACGGAGTCAAGGGATTTCAAGAAAAAGATATTAGGGAACAAATCACAGTGTGGAGCACAAGCTTTGAATCAATCTTAGACGGAGATAATAATGATTATCTCCGAACCAATGAAATTTTGGATAACATTACATATTCTTTATTATTAAGAGACCACAAATACTTAGTTGAAAGGGGTGGTAGGCCAAATCAAAATAAGAAAATGGAAAGTCAGGTTATCTCTCATGCTCTGAATCATCGACCAACTGGTTCTCCGGAATTTGATTTAATGTTTAGCAAAATAAGTGAAAATATCCTTAAACTGAGAAATTCTATGGTTGATTCTTTGACGTATCCGTCAATGATTTCATTACTTGAGGCAATCGAAAAAGTTCATGAAAACCATTAACGAGACTCACTACACGGCCATGGCAACCCTGGTGAATATCTTGTATAATTCATAAATTATGAGTGAAAAAGTACCAGGGAGGAATAACAATGATATTGAGCCAACTATTAAATCTCCCGAAGGGCATACTGAAGTAAAAGCTACTTGGTTCAATGCTTATACTCAGACTATCCTGCCGCCACCGCAAAATGATTTCGGCACCAATGTATATTTAGCAGATACAAATCTTTCAAACCTACCAATTGACCTTGAAGCCTTTTCTAGATCGGCACTTTCCATGGAGCAAATAAAAGCCATACAAGCAAAAGCGCATGTATTTTTTAAAGGTAGCGAACCTTCAACTTTTATGGATCCCGCTAATATATCTAAAATATGGGAAGTAGCAAGAGATAGGTTTACTCAAAGTTTATTAAAAATAGTAGCCGCTACACTCAAAGAAAGAATGGGTAAAGTTGACCTTCAAAGGACCGCAAAGTATTTTAATGAAGCTAACCCCGATAGTTTGGCTAAAATATTGCTAACCATAGAAAAGCTTAAGATGGTAATAGAAAATAAGGAGGTACAGCAACTTATAATTATATACAGGCAGCAGATGTTAGCAGAAAGAAACCCCACAACATCGACTCGTTTTCGGGATTTTAAAATGGCGTTAAAAAAATTAATCTCCGGAAAACTAACCCAACTGTGGCTGACAATAGGTGACCCCGTTGTGGATGTTTTACTTTGGAATCAATTTAAAGATCACTAACCGGCAAAAGTATATTAAATACGTATTTATATACGTATATGGTATAATATTGTCCATGCTGATAAATCTGCTGAAAATTTCCATTCCTACGGCCATGGCCTTTTTTTTAGGCCTACTTATCACTCCGGTTGCCACCCACTTCTTCTATAAATACAAAATGTGGAAGCGGCATTCTAGGAAGGGTAATGGCGTTTCGGAGGACTTCCAGAAAATCCATAACGAAGAAGGTGAGCTCAATACTCCTCGTGTGGGCGGCATGATTATTTGGGTTTCGGTACTCTTAACAACAGGACTTTTCTATCTGGCATCTATATTACTACCGGCACCAAATACTGAAAAAATGAATTTCCTAAGTCGTAACCAGACAGTGATACCATTCTTCGCGCTCCTCATCGGCTCACTGCTCGGACTTTGGGATGATCTTATACAGATATATGGTGATGGTAAATTTGCAAAGGACAGTAAATCTTGGCGTATCTGGAAAGTTACAATTGTGGGGCTTGTGTCACTCCTAATTGGTTCATGGTTTTACTTTAAATTAGATATGGTATCCATCCACATACCATTCGGCGGGCAATTACAATTAGGATTTTTAATTATTCCATTTTTTATTCTAGTTTCTCTCGCCATCTTCTCTGGCGGGGTTATCGATGGCATTGATGGGCTATCGGGTGGGGTGCTGGCCTCTATCTTCGCAGCATATTCTGTTATTGCCTATTCCAATAATCAAATTGACCTTGCCACATTTTCAGGAGTTATCGCAGGAGCAATATTCGCATTCCTATGGTTCAATATTCCACCGGCGCGCTTCTATATGGGGGAGACGGGGATAATGGGGCTAACTATCGCACTCGCCACCATTGCCTTCCTTTCCGACTCAGTTTTAATTTTACCCGTTGTTGCCTTGCCGCTCGTGCTCACTTCCTCATCCGTAATTCTCCAGACACTATCGAAGAAATATAGGAAAGGGAAAAGAGTTTTCCTACTTGCACCGCTCCATCACCACTTTGAGGCCTCAGGTTGGTCGCCCTACAAGGTCACCATGCGTTTCTGGATTCTCTCCGTCATGTTCGCCATTATTGGAATTATTTTAGCTGTGATGAGCAGATAAATGTAAATGAAAGCCAAGAAGGTAGACAAATTTTTTCTGATAATTATTTTTCTTCTGCTCGCGCTTGGCACTAGCATGTTCATCTCCGCTTCCCTTGGTGTGCTAGCCAAGAATGCTGCAACTTTCAGATCAGTTTTATTTAATCAATTAGTGCTTGGCTTGGGTCTGGGCCTAGTTGGCATGTACCTGGCCACTAAAATTGATTATAAAATTTGGCGTAAGCTCTCGTTACCAATTTTTCTAGTTTCAATAGTCCTAACTGCTAGTGTTTTTATTCCCCACTGGGGCTGGAGTCATGGCGGGGCGCAGCGGTGGATAGCAGTTGGCCCGGTTTCCTTCCAGCCTGTAGAATTTTTAAAATTCGGATTCATAATATATTTCGCGGCATGGCTTTCCTGGGCTAAGGATAGGATCAAGGATTTTAGGTATGGGATTCTGCCGTTACTTATAATGCTTTCGATTATTGCCGGGGTATTACTTAGCCAACCGGATACAAAAAGCTTAATCTTGATTACTTTTACAGGATTTTCAATGTTATTTATCTCTGGCGTGCCAATTAAATACACAATTTTTTTGGGAGTAGGGGCTGCGTGCCTCTTTGCAGCATTAGTATTCTTCACTCCATATTTACAGAATCGGGTAAAGACATTTATTGACCCGAGCTCTGACCCACGAGGGACCTCGTACCAAGTTCAACAATCCGCCATCGCGCTGGGCTCCGGCGGCGTCTTTGGCCGGGGATACGGCCAGAGTATTCAAAAGTTTAGCTACTTGCCTGAGCCGCAAGGGGACTCAATATTTGCAGTCCTTGGTGAAGAATTTGGCTTTGTCGGCGTCAGCGTGGCATTATTTCTATATATACTTTTTGCCATGCGCGGCATGCGAATTGCCAACCGAGCACCGGATTATTTCAGTGGACTTCTTGTCTCCGGAATTGTTATACTGATCACGGTGCAGTCATTTATGCACATTGCATCGGTGACTGGAGTATTTCCGCTTACTGGAGTGCCGCTGGTCTTTATGAGTCACGGCGGGACGTCGCTGATGATATACCTGATTGCGGTCGGAATTGTCCTACAAATATCAAAATTTCAAAAAAGAGCTTAATAAACAAAACACAAATAGTATGAAAATAGTCTTTACAGGTGGGGGAACGGGCGGACACTTTTATCCTATAATTGCTGTCGTTCAAAAAGTTAACCAAATTATTGACCACGAAAATATTATTGGAGCTAAGCTCTACTATCTTTCCGACAGTCCTTATGACAGGGAAGTACTTTTCGAGCATGGCCTAGAGTACGAGGAGATTAGGACTGGCAAGATGCGGACCTATTTTTCGCTGAAAGGTTTTTTTGAAAATATTACCGACATCTTTAAAACTTTTTTTGGCACTATCAATGCAATAATTAAAGTATTTTCAATCTATCCGGATGTCGTTTTTGGTAAGGGTGGTTATGCATCCTTCCCGACGATTTTTGCCGCGCGACTACTAGGCATACCAGTAATAATCCATGAGTCAGACTCTGTGCCTGGCCGAGTCAATAAATGGGCGGGGCACTTTGCTAAGAAGATTGCATTATCCTTTGGAGAGGCGGCGCAATATTTTCCTCAGAGAAAGCAAAAGGATATAGCTTGGACTGGTCAGCCGATACGAACTGAGATAGAAATCCCAGCATCAAGAGAGGAGGGATTTGAATACTTTAAACTCGAATCGAATTTGCCGGTTATACTAGTCCTTGGTGGTTCACAGGGCGCTGAACTTATAAAT
>JAZKBO010000002.1:90402-179846 GCA_040388575.1 Patescibacteria group bacterium
CGATCAGAAATTGAAACGACAGCGCCACACGACGAAGCATTAAAATATTTTAAATTCGAGTCGGACTTACCAGTAATCCTAATCCTTGGCGGCTCTCAAGGTGCGGAGTTGATAAATAATACAGTGATAGATGCGCTACCGAGGCTGCTGGAAAAATATCAAGTCATTCATCAAACAGGAGTTTTAAATTTCAAAACTGTAGAGGGGCAGGCCGAGGTGGTACTACATGACGACCCAAATAAAGCGCGGTACTTTAAAGTCGCATTCCTTAATCCCCTTGGAATAAAAATGGCCGCGGGTGCGGCGACGGTGATAGTATCCCGCGCAGGTTCAACAATTTTCGAAATTGCCTCCTGGGGCGTGCCATCTGTCCTAGTACCATTCAAGGAATCAAATGGTGGGCACGCACTGATGAATGCGTTTACTTATGCGCATGCTGGAGCTTGTACTGTTATTGAGGAGCCTAACATGACAGCTGGAATTTTAGTTTCCGAAATTGCAAGTATTATAGATGATAAGGCTCGTTATGAAAAAATGGCCGCAAGTGCAAAGGCCTTCGGTAAAAAAGATGCAGCGCTGACCATCGCTCGCGCTATAGTAGATACCGCTTTGAGCCACGAGAGATAGATGCTAAAATGTCCTTATGCAGGACAAAAATACAGCAAAGGTTGTAACAAGATTTGCGCCGAGCCCGACTGGCTTTTTGCACGTTGGTGGCGTAAGAACTGCACTATTTGCTTGGCTCTGGGCGCGTAAGAATAACGGTATCTTTATTTTACGCATTGAGGATACTGATAAAAAGAGGGAAGTGGAAGGCTCGATTGATCACATCATCGCATCTTTAAAGTGGCTTGGGATTGAATGGGATGAGGGTCCGGATGTAGGCGGTAAACACGCACCATACAAACAATCCGAAAGGCTAGATACATATAAAAAATACGCAAATATTTTAATTGAAAAAGGTTTAGCATACGCTGACCCATATACTCCAGAGGAATTAAATGTTTTTAGAAAAAAAGCAGAGGAAGAAAAGCGGCCATTTTTGTACCGCAATCATCGCCCCGAGAATCCGCCAGCTTGGGATGGCACCAAACCCTTGCGATTAAAATCAAATGTTAAAAAATACAAGTGGCACGATGTCATCCGTGGCGAATTGGAAGCGGGAGAAGAAGCAGTAGATGATTTTGTACTAATTAAGAGCGACGGGTACCCTACATATAACTTTGCTCACATAATTGATGACCTTTTGATGGAAGTCACTTATATTTTTCGAGCGGATGAATTTATTTCTTCCACACCTAATTTTCTAGCACTTTATGAAGCGCTTGGTATTGAGCATCCACAATTTGCAACTCTGCCACCAATCTTAGGTGAAGCAGGTACAAAAAAGTTAGGTAAGCGTGATGGTGCTAAAGATATACTCGACTATGAGAAAGATGGCTACCTACCCCAGGCGATGCTGAACTTCTTGGCATTCATCGGCTGGAATCCGGGAGCAGGTGACAATAGAGAAGTTCTAACCAAAGATGAAATAATTAAATCTTTCGAACTTGAGCATGTGCAGAAGGCTGGAGGGAAATTTAATGAAGAAAAGCTTGATTGGCTAAACAAAGAGCACATTAAGCTCCTACCACCAGCAGAAATTGAGAAGCATATTTTTGAAAATTTGCCGGAATCTTATAGGAATCCCAAGTTGGTGCCAGTCATTTTGGAACGGATTACTAAATGGAGTGATGTGAAATCGATGGCCGGGGCAGGGGAGCTGGATGTATTTTTCAAGGGGCCTGATGTAGATAAAACTAAATTAATTTATAAAAAAAGTACAGCTGAAAAAACAAAAAGTAATTTAGAACTCGCAATTAAAGCACTAGAAAATATTACTGAAGAAAATTTCACTAAAGAAAATATTAAGTCTGTACTCATGGCTATTGCTGATAGTTTAGAAAGTAGGGGAGAGCTCCTCCACCCAGTGCGCTACGCCCTATCAGGTCGTGATCAATCACCCGACCCATTTATCATCGCCTCAATTATAGGAAAAGATGAAACTATTTCACGACTAAAAAATGCTCAAAAATAGACTACTGCCCTTTTTAATAGTTTTTCTTTTCCTAGCCTTTGCCGTGCCGGGCTTTTTTTCTTATGCGCAGACGGCTCGTGACCTGCAGAACAAAATTGAAGATAAAAATGCAGAGATAGATAAATTGGAACAGGAAATCAAACAGTACCAGGGGCAGCTGGATACTCTTGGTAAACAAAAAAGCTCACTAGCGGGGGCGCTAGAGCTACTGGACATCACTAAAAAGAAGCTTAATGCTGATATATCCGTAACTCAAAATAAAATTGATAAAACAAATTTAAAAATTGAGGGTTTAAGTAAAGATATTGGCACTAAGGAGAGCTCTATTGGTACTGCAACCGACGCCATCTCACTTGAAATTAAAAAGACTGATGAATTAGAGCAAGAGAGCCTAATTGAAAATATTTTAGCAGAAGATGATTTTACTCTCGTCTGGACTGATATCAATAACATGGCTACTGTGAGGGAAAAGATTCGCGAGAATATCCTGACTCTGCGCCAAGTCAAAGGTCAGCTTGAAGACACTAGGCAGGAGACCATCGATGCTAAGAATGAATTAATATCATTACGAGCCAAGCTTGCCGACCAGAAGAAAATTATTGACCAAAATGTTAGTGAAAAAAATAAGCTGCTCGCTGAAACCAAGAATAGTGAAGCCAGTTACCAGAAGCTCCTGTCGGACGAACTCGTAAAGAAAACCGCGCTGGAAAAGGAAGTGAGTGACTATGAATCCCAACTTAAATATATTCTAGATCCTAAGTCACTCCCTAAGGGTGGAGTACTTAGTTGGCCGCTCGATAGCATCCTCATCACCAACCTCTTCGGTAAAAATACTTCCGGCATATATGCCAGCGGGCTACACAATGGTGTGGACTTCCGCGCTGCTATAGGCACACCCGTCAAAGCAATGGCCGACGGGGTAGTGGCTGGTACTGGCGATACAGACTTACAATGCCCTCGTGCTTCCTTTGGCCGCTTTGTATTAATTAAATACAATAATGGTTTGGCAAGTACTTTCGGACATTTATCACTTATCAAAACCTACAAAGGAGCTGAAGTTAAGCGTGGTGATATTGTGGGCTACAGTGGCAATACTGGATACTCTACAGCGGCGCATCTGCACGTGTCGGTGTATGCACGTGATGCAGTGGACGTGCAATCCTTACCGTCGAAATCCTGCCCGGGTAGAATTCTAACTCAACCCATCTCACCGACAAATGCATACCTCGATCCATTATTTTATTTACCTAAGGCGACGAGCGATATGTACAAATCAACTCTAGTCAGGCCGGACTAAAACCTTGCTACGTATTGTGAATGTGTGGTAAAATATATAGATGAAAGGGGAGGGTATGATGAAAAATGAAGAGGGAGGATTTTTTAGGTTGATAATATTAATTATCATTCTAATTCTCCTGATGAAATATTTCCACGTAACTTTTTCGGATTTTAATTATTGGTTAATGGCCTTCTTTAACTGGATCGCAGAATTTTTTAAATCGCTTTTTTAAAATTATGAATCTTAATCCTATTAATCGCGGTATCAGTATCCTCGGAGTGCTCTTCCTGGGCGTTATAATCATCCTTGTGATCAGTTACTTCAATATAAGTATCAAGTCAGTCGTTGAGAAGCCCGAGACGAAGGATAACTTCAGCTACGTAGTTGGTAATAGCGAGAGCATCTGGGACAGATACTTTAAAGGACCTGCTACATACCTATGGCAGGATGTTTGGGTTGATATATTCTGGAAGAGCTTCATCAACAGCATGGAGCGTATTCGCGATGGCAAGCCTTCTGAGCTAGATAAGCAGTCGCCAACAGTGAGCTATTAAATAGCCCTAAGGCATTACCCAAAGCAGATTGTGCGAGCATCTGCTAATGTCGTACAATCTGCGCTATGTTTTAGGTCATAGTATATGACCCAAAACATATATTGTGCGACACGCCTCCATAATAACAATCAGGCTAAAAAAGCCCTTCCCTCCACCATTAAGTCTTGTAAATATTTCCAGCGCGAGTGTAAGCCTCGACTTCATATTTATTATTTCTGTATCCTTTCCTCCCCAACTCTATGAAATACAAGATTGGTTGAACTAATGGATTTCGATCAAATTGCTCAACATGCACTAATTCATGTTTTAGGTCACCTTTTTCAATATTTTGCCCTAAAATGACCACATTCCCTATTGCCATAGCCCGAGCACCCTTCATGTAACCAAATGCCCACCAGAAGATAGTTACGTGAACAATAATTGCAATCGGCTTCGCTCTAAAATCCATTTTAAGGTCTGGAATAGATACCAATGCTAGTACAAGACCTAGAAATGTGTATGGAAGATTTAATATAAAGCTAATTATTTGCATGTACTAGAAAGTTGATATCCTGCAGTTTGTGCAGCTTCGGCGGAGGCAAAATATACCCTATTTTCCTGCTTGATGGACTTGCCGCCAGCACAACCTAACGGATAGTATTTACTCCCCCTAGAAGAGGCAAAAAAGGCCTTCCCCGAGGAGTTTGGGCTGGTTGTGGCCTTCGATGTTTCCAGGCCCAACACCGTGCCAGGGGCCTCCTTTTGGGCCTGTCTTATGTTGTCTTGGCCCCCAGGATATTCAACTTTCAAGCCTCCAGAATCAGCTCCTTTAGACAGGCGGCCTAGCTCAAAAGAGCCTAAACCGACCAAAATAACGATAAGAATTACCAAAACATCCTTCCCTGTCTCGCTCCCCAAGAATTGCTTGATTTTCTGCATACAATTTGTTATATTGAGTTTCGTTAGATTTACCTTTAAAGTCTAGCATTAAATAATAAGAAAACAACAAAAAGACTATGGCACATAGAAAAGCCGGGGGTACAGCTAAAAATTTAAGAGACTCAAATCCAAAATACTTAGGCACGAAGTTGGCTGACGGTGCGGCTGCACAATCTGGCTCAATTATTGTCCGTCAGCGCGGTACAGTCATCCTAGCCGGCACAAATGTTGGCACTGGTAAAGATCATACCCTTTTTGCTCTCAAACCTGGCACGGTAAAATTCGGCTCTAAAAGAAAAACCTCTTTCCACGGCAAAACCATGGTGAAGAAAGTAGTAAGTGTAGTATAAATAAAAAATCCCCTCTCGGGGATTTTTTATTTTGTTTCAACAACAAGTTTAAACGAGGACTTCTTGCCTTTCACTAAAATTGGAATTTCAAATTCCCCTACTTCTTTGATAGGTTTTTCAAGAGTTATAAATTCAGGTGTTATATCGGCACGGTGCTCAGCTTTCATTGCTTCCGCTATCTCCTTATTGTGAATACCTTTGAATAAGTGCCCCTTTTCATCCGCCTTAGCAGTGATGTGGACTACCTTGCCCTTGATTTCTTCTAAATTCTTCATTAAGAGGTCATCTTGTACTTCCCTTTCAATTTGAATATCTTTTTGGCGAGTTTCAAGGGCAGCTAGTGCCTTCGTAGTTGCCAGCTCTGCCAGTTTTCTAGGTAATAAAAAATTCGTAGCATAGCCGCCATTAACTTCCTTAACATCATATTTTCTACCAACTCGTGGTACATCTTTTAGGAATATTACTTTCATAATTTATTTCAATTATTATTTTATGCCTGGCCAATTTTTTAATAATTCAACAGCTTTGTCTAATTGTGGATCCTTCTTTTCATCGCCATCAGCCTTGGTGAAGTCTACTGCGTAGTCAGGTGTTAAGCCTTTCTTAGATATTGAAGTACCGTTTGGAGTTAGCCATTTAGCTACCGTAATTTTAAGCAAAGTGTCAGGTGTAATGTTTACTACTTCCTGCACGGAGCCCTTACCATAGCTTTGGGCGCCTACAAGTAACGCTTGCTTGTGGTCTTGCATTGCACCGGCGAGAATTTCGGAAGCGGAAGCAGAGCCACCATCCATCAAAATTACAAATTTCAATTTGCCCTTAAATATATCATAGCCCTTACTCCTAAATATATTTGGCTTTTGTGCAGTGCCGTAGTCCTCTGTCACGATAACCTGCCCACTTGGTAGGAACCAGCTTGCCATATCAACAGCTGCGTTTAAGTAGCCACCTGGGTTACCCCTCAAGTCCAGCACCAACTTGTCAGTATGGGCGTCAGCAAACTCTTTAATTGCATTTCTAAATAGTTGCGAGGAAGTAGCTGAAAAGCTGTAGAGTCTTATTACAAAAACTCCATCTTTACGCATTTCAGTATCAAGCGTCGGGATATTTATGGTGTCGCGCACAATCTTGACCACACGAGCCTCACTTTCACCTTCACGGAAAATAGTTAAGGAAACGGTGGTGCCTTTTTCTCCTCGAATTAATTTAATCGCTTCATCTATCGTCATATTGTTGGTAATAGTGTCATCAATTTTCAGAATTTTATCACCTGGCTTCATTCCGGCCTTTTCCGCTGGCGAACCCTTAACTGGTGAAACTACAGTCAAAACTTTATCTTTAATGCCTACCTCCATACCAATTCCCGTAAAGCTGCCGGCTATATCTGCTTCGAAGGATTTAGCCTCATCTGGCTTGAAAAATACACTATAAGGGTCATTCAAAGAGCCTAGAAGGCCTGAAATTGCTCCATATACCCTATCCTGGTCAGTTACCTTATCGGCGCCAGGATACTTCTCATCAATCAAATTCCAGACTTTCCAGAAATTCGTTAGGTCAACTTGCTCGGCTTTACTGGCTGTATTACCGTTAAAAACTGCTGCAGCTTTGCTGATGGCTAGCTGATTACTGAAGCCGATATAAATACCCAGGAAGAAAAATCCTGCAACAAAAATAACCGCGATGATTTTACGTTTTGTTTTATAAAATTCCTTCATACTAATTATGCGCTATCTGAAACTGCACCCCCGAAGTCTCTATTTTCAGAAAAATTATCAAACTGCTTTTTACCTTCCTTCATTTTATGTTCCTTGTATAATACGAAAGCTACATAAATAACAGCTATGCCAGAAAGTGAAAGAAGAATATTTTTCCAGAAGTATGGAAAGCCAAGATATGGCAATAATGCGACCCACACACCTAGTGCTAAAAGCACTCTTATTTTACGCATGAATACAGTATATCAAATGCCTCCTAGTATGCAACGATGACGCTGGCAGAGAGGTTGTCAGTCGGAACTTCAACATCAGGATGAAGCAACTTAACATTGGTATAAAATAGAAAGACGATTACAGCAATAAGCGCTACCCCACGAGCGATGACTGCAGGATGCTGAATTTCAGACTTTATGAAAATTGCCATAAGTAAAGCAAGAATAATTATTATACCCACAAGCTCATAGGCATAATTTATGGATGTAAGCGGTGAGGTTATGATTTTTTGCATTAATTGTTTTATTCTCGATTGGTTAGAAGCTTTTTCTGCAACTGCGCTTGGAGTAGGACTGCTTTGCTCACCTAGTACTTGGAGTGGTGCCCTAGTAGGTGTTTGATTTTGAGTTAATGTGGTTGTTGGCCTTGGAGTAGGTTTGGGAGCGGGTTTAGGTGCTGGAGTTGTTGGAGTAGGTGTAGCTGTCGTGGGCGCAGGGGTAGGCTTAGGAATTACCCTTAATGGAGTGCCGAAAAATTGTGCAACGAAGATAGTATCGCGGCCCTTATATGTACCGTTGGCCACGCCTATGCCAATTTCCGTAAAGCCATCCTTGAGTATATTGGCTCGGTGGGTTGGCGAATTCATCCATGCCTGGTCCACATCACCTGACTCATAAAAATTAACTGCAAGGTTCTCTCCGGCCATAGTGTAGTTATAGCCCACGACATCCAGCCAGTGCCAAGGAGTTATGCCAGCCGGGCTTGTGTGAGCGAAGTAGCCGAGGGTTGCCATATCATGAGCTTTTAACTCTGCAGCTTTCTGTAATAAATCATTATGCTTGAGCGGCGGCAGGTTGTTAGCCTCACGATCATCATTGGCGAGTGAAGTGAGTACACCCGGCAACACAGCAGCGAGGAATTTAGTTTTATCAAAAACGATAAATACTTGAGCCAGAAATCCTAACTCAACAATAATAACTACGAGGAAGACTGCCAGCATGGATTCGTGTCGGAGAAAATGAGGTTTATATTCGTTACCTTCGTGCGGGATGAAGTATTTTTGTAGCCACTTGAATACTCGTTTCATTGCTTTAATTATACACTACTTACCACATAATGTCAATTATGGAAAAGCTTAAATATTATGGCCATATTATAACACTATTTGGAGGAAAGTACCGCAGTAACCACTAGCCTTTTATCGTGAGTTTTATATTGCGAAACCCAGCTTCCAGTACAGGTAATGAGCCGCAAAAGCTTGGCATCTTTTTCTTTGAAAACATTCGTACCTTTATCATTAAAGTCATAAGTATCTACCGCACTGACTATGAAATGCAGCCTCTCCCCTCCTACTGTCGCCACGTACACATCATCACCAATACTCAAATCTTTTAAATTAGAAAATACACCTGGTAACGACAAACCATTGTCCACGTGTCCAGCCATAACTGCGCTACCTAGTTGCCCTGGTAAAATCCCATATCTATACCAACCTACATCAGAGTAGTTAGTGGGTGTGCCCATATTTCCCCTACTGGTAATTCCTACGTCAGTAATTTTGGCTTGCACATTAATCTTGGGGATCGAGAGCGTAACTGGATATAGAGCAGAGTCCTTGTTCGCGAGAGCTTCATCAGTTACTCCAGGAGGTAGTGGAATTTCATCAGTGGCCGCATAGAAAACGGCTCGGTATAAAGTAATACAGAATATCACTGCCGCCAGGACTGTAATTAATATTACAAGTTCTCTTTTATACTTCATGGTCCTCTTTTCTAGGAGTTTTTCTTACGAAGTAGGTATGTAGATCCAAGTAGTGTGATAAGTCCCGATAGTGCAAGTACAAGTATGTTCATTGCTACGTCGCCGCTGCCGGTGCGAGGTAAGCCAACTTCAGCACCGAGGACTTCTCCAGCTGGTGCAGCTGCTAGCTGTCCGCCGCCGACACCCTGCACATCTGAATCACCTAACACATCTCCATTATTGTTGTTACTTGATCCACCATGATGACCTCCGCCGCCTCCACCACCACCATTGCCGTTGTCGGTAGTATCTTCAGTTAATATATTACTTATTACACACTTTTCATTCCAAACTATAATATATTGATCAGACGTAATATTTGTAAGTGCTGGAGCAGTATTAGTTTGAGATGCAGCTTCTGCAAATGCTTGAGTTGCGCCTGTGCTATAGCCAACTAATCGGAACTTACCTTCTACACATGTACCTCCGATAGGGAGAACATTACTCGTATTGTCTGTGATCTCGCTCGTAGTGTAGGCAGATCCGGTGGCCATGGCAGCAGTATCAGCGCCATATAAGTCTGCAGCGCCGCCGAAATTTTCACCAAGGGTGTATGTACCTGTACCTTGTACACCGCCTCCTATATTGGAAGCAGTCCAAGTAGCTGTCATTGGGAAATCATATCCGCTTGCTGAAGTATCAGTAGCCAATGATCCATCTAGATATTTAAGAACATGAATTTTTACGGTTTCATCACCAAGGACTTGTCCGCAAAGTTTATTTACAACTATTATGAATTTATTTGAAGTAATATTTGTCAGGCTAGCAGTGGAAACTGTAGCAGAGGCTAGTGCCAAAGCCTCAGTATCCCCGATTTTATAACCCTCTACCATATATTGGCCTTGATTATTGGCAGTGCATGATGTAGCTACATTATTTTCTGAAGTACTGTAATTAGATCCGGAAGGCATTAGCGCAGTAGTAGCTTCATATGCATCTGGATTATTAAATCCTGTTGATCCCAGGTTGAAGTCGCCTTCACCTCCTGGATACACAGCATGCATAGAGAATGTGGCATTGGTGGTATTTACTGTGGAGGCATGACTAAGCCCGTTAGCGTCGATGAATTTTTCAATTGTTACAGTAACGTCTGCCGGTGGCGGAGTTACACATTCGTTGTTATTGATTGAGAGTTTGTATAGCAATCCTGCAGGGTTACTAGATGCATCTTGCGGGAAATCAGCGTGGCCGGCACCATGTACCCAGTTGGTTGCTGTGATTTCTATCGTGTTGGATCCTGTGTGTAACTGCGGAAGTACATTATATGTTTGCTGAGCAGCAAAAGTATTTCCGTTCACTGTTTCGGAGCCAACTGTAATTCCATTAACTTTCGCAACATAGGTATTATCAGCAGCTATTTCCAGCGATCCACTTGTAGGGGTACCAACAATGTTGAATGTTTTTGTAAACACCTTGGTAAGGTCATTGCCATCTGGAAATTGTACTGGGTTAGTTGCCCAGATCCATAATGCAGACGGGATGCTTGCAGTCCAGGCTGGATGAATAAATGAAAGTAGCGCAGCATTGTGGCTATCAACCTGGGTGCTAGCGTCACTCATAATTGTGCTCGAAGCATTTATATTACAACCTCCGCCTTCATCCGGAATGCACTCTTCACCCACTAAATGAGTTCCAGCTGGACACTGTGTAGGTGGAGGTGTGCACATATTACCTTGATTGAAAACATCTCCGTAGTATAAAGTAAAACCTTCAGGGAATGGAACGTTCCAATTTAGAACTCCGTCTTTGTAGAGGTCAATTTGATATGAACAATTAGGAACATTTATCTGGAAAGTAAGTGAACTACATGGAGGAATAGTTAGTGTTTGGTGGTCGAAAAGTGTCTGAGTAGTCAGCCATGTGCCATGAGGGTCAAAGTTGGGATCATTAGGAGTATAAGGAGAATATGTTTGATACGATCCAAATGTCACTGTGATAGCGGCATCTCCCCCATTATGAAATTCTGCATTTGCAGTGCCGTCACCTCCTGTGCCATTGTCCGTAACTGAGCCTCCCGTGCCAGAGATATCACATCCCAATGGTCCTGGAGGTGTACATTGATTTAAATTAGTTTGAATTCCTGCAATATCGGGACAGACATCATCACTATTACATGGACCTGATGGCTGTACTCCTGGATCAGTATCTTCATTTGGGCACGCATCTACTACTTGAGTAATAGGTGCATTGTCTACACACCAGCCATCCTTATCTTCTATCTCACCGCCTGTATAAAGAAAATCTCCATGTCCTAGGTGGGCATCGAGTGAAGGTCCTGCGGGAGTATCCATGTATTGCCAGCTTGGCCCAGTTTTGTGGCAGATACTTATTTTATTGTTACTATCATTTTCTGCCTGGGCAACTAATGCCATTGTTGTCACTATTATTGCGAACATGACCACTGGCGCTATAAACTTAAATACAATTTTTTTCATAAAATAACTTACGTTAATTATTAATAATTTTTTAAAAATAGACAACGAACTTACACCTACAGAGTACCACATAAACCATAGAACATCAAAAAGGTAGTTTTTCCACAACAAAGCACCTTCACATAAGACGTGTGAAGTAAAATTAAATTACAACGGTTTAACCCTAGAAAGTAAAGTAATGAGCCAAACTACCCACTACTGGCAGCTCCTTTTCATTGCCCCCTACTACATTGATTATCCCAATAATTGCTAGGACTAAAAGACAAAGGTGAATGAGGTTAAATAATGGCAACATAGCCCATAAAAACATGCCACTAAAGAGCACTGAAATAATAACTTCGATACAGAATAATACTAAGCCCTGTTTGGCATGAAATTTAACAAAGGGGTCATCCTTCTTTACTAAAAGTGAAATAATTACTAGTGGCCCAAGATAAGATAAAATTCCAAATATCGTCCTATCCCCTCCTTTAACAACTGGTGCATTATTTTGTGGATCCATAATTTATAATTATGATTAATAATATTATCGATAATTATAGCAAAAAAACAAAAAACCGCAATTTGCGGCTTTTTGTTAGATAACACTTTATACTTAGTAAAGTTTGCTTATACCTGCAATGTCTCCGGCGTTTAAGTCCCTCTTTTTAGTTTCACCATTTGCTCCATAAGCGTACATAGTCTCATCCACACATGTGCTTGCTGGGTGGTCCATACCTACTGCGTGGCCTACTTCATGAGTAGAAATGTTTTCGAAGTCCATTTTAGTTGACTCACCTGTTAGTGACCACTGGAAGTTGGTATTGAACACTTGATCCCACTCCACTATTACTTGGTTTTGTACAGGACCTGAAAATATACCCCAAACGATAGTAACCGCAATGGTATTAGCATCAGCTATAGGACCGAAGTAAACCTCGTTTAGTCCATCGGTAGTTGTGTTGTCAGCTACTAGAGTGTTCGATGTTATTGCACCATTACCCATAATGTTGAAGTGAGATGCATCTTCCCATTTTTGAATATCATTCGCCTCAGTATTAAATAGAGTATTAGTATCAAGGCCGAAAGAATTAGTAGGGTTCATAACCCACCCTTCTGCTGTTCCTTTCCACTTAGCACCACCACCTGCACCCATGAATGCATAACAAGTACTAGGACCTGGCTTTTTAGAATTTACTGAAGCACTTGCACTTTTAGCTGGATCTTTTTTATGAACAAAGGCATAGCCCTCTACCATGGAGTCACTTTGCTTATCATAAGTTGTTCCTAAACTGAAAACATCCTGCGCTACTTGTGAAGCATTAGCAGGCAATTCAAAATCTTTATGCGAATTATTTGGCGCAGCCATCACTGGACTTGCCACAAAGACTATTGATAAGAAAACTGCAAACAAAGATTTTTTACTCATAGATATTATTATATTTAATTTATTAATAATAGTAAACTTCTTATCATTATATACTATATTTAGATAAAAGTCAAGAGTAACAAAAAAGCCCCATTTTGGGGCCTTTTTGCGGTCGTCCTATATTTAGTTTTTAGTGTTTACCTGCGTGTGGATTTGCTTGAACGTAGCTCACACACTGACCCTGATTCTTAAATGTTGGGCTGGTGAATGACTTCCATCCATCTGCCCTACATTGATCCTTGTCAGTTGGTGCACCTGATGTGGTATCAGCTGCAAAGTTCGCGGTAACAGATATGTTCGCTTGAACATTAGTATCTGTTCTTGGATTTGCAGTTGAGGCGTCAGACCAATTAACGAAGTGATAACCTGCATTACCTACTGCAGTTACAGCTGTACCATTAGCACCTTGGTTTACAGTTTGTGGGGATGTGCCGGAAATAGTTCCGTTGGCACCAGCGGTGTAAGTCAAGGTGTATTGGGTGACAGTATTAGGAGAGGTAGTGAAATTCAATTCCGCACCTGGATACCATGTACCCCCTACATTGGACCATGCTACAAAGTAGTAAGTCGTGTTTGGAGTAACTGCAGGCATATTACTTGGAACTCCGCTTGTCGTAAGTGAAGATAGCAAAGCAGAGAAAGCAGTATTTCCAGCTATAGCACCCATGTCAGGAGTTGAGTAAACTCCAGCTGGGATACTTGGACTAGCAGTACTGAACGGACTTGTGGAAACCCAGAATGAGTGACCGACAGCTGCATTAGGCCCATTGGTACCATTTAGTGTTGCATCAGTTGAAGTTATGCCAGTTGCGGGATTAGTTGTAACATTGTCAGCAACTACACTTCCTAAATGAATGTTGCTCACTGTCCATGAGCCCGCATCATCAGCAATAATAAACGGTACATCGGTACTGACTTTATATGTTGGAAAAGCTGCAACGAATGCTGCCCAGCCAGTATAACCACCAACGTCTCCACCTGTGATGAATATTTTACAGTTAGGGTCATTGATAGGATCTACAAGATTACTTCCGCTAGTGCAGAGATTTGCGCCAATGAATGCATAAACATCAGTCGTACCATTTGCATCAGTGTCTATTGGAAGACTGATTCTTGGTGAGCCAGCCGTAGGGGTGCCAGTATAAGTAAACGAGAGCTGATCTGTACCCACTTGAGCAAGAGTCTTGCCGGTTAGAGTACTTGTAGGCGTATAAACTCCAGAGTAAGAGCCATCAGGGTCCCCACCAGAATTATCTAGTGTGGCAGTGCCTGCAGCTATTGAACAATTACCGCCGTAGATGGTAACGTCAGAAACTCCACTAAAACATGTTAATGGATTTGGCGCAGCGTTGACTGAAAATGCAAAGCCTAAAGCGATAAGGGTAGCTATTGATAATAGAGTTAATTTTTTCATAATATTTTTCTTGATTAAGTTAATAATTAATAATGATAAATTTTAATAATGTCATTTAAGATCTGTAAGCCAAACAATCGCCATAATTGGCCTCATAAACTAAGACGAAATTAAGGCGGTATTATTGCAGAACTAGGCATTGTCAGTTAGAAATTTATGTAGTATAATCTGTTTTTTATGGAGCTAATTGATAAAAAATCCTGGTATAAGAAAAAAAGGTATATTATTCCTGTAATTGCCCTAAGTTTAATACTTTTTTTTGGGTCAAATAATGGTTCAAGTCCTCAAGTAAAATCTGAGTCTATACCTATTCCATCTTATGGCAGTAATGTTCCATTATATGAATCTACTAATACTGTAAATTTAAATACAAATTCGTTTTCACCTACTCCATCAAGTGCTCTTTCAAATGATAATTACTACACAAACGTAAATGGTAATTCAGTTCACTCACCTGCATATTCTAATTCCGTACCACAAGGAGCATCAGCTCGGTGCGGAGACGGCACATACAGCTATAGTCAACATCGAAGTGGAACATGTTCACATCACGGCGGCGTTTCCGAGTGGTTATAATGTCATGAGGAATTAACCAACTAATGCTCCGATACCAACAATAAACAAGATATAACCTAAAAAGTTTTTCATATTTATTCAGATTTATCTTTTTTAATCAAGTTAATGATTTCAATCTGCTTTCCTAAAATAAAAGCAAGAATTAACATCACGAGTCCTTCAAAACCTCTATTATCTCCAATAATAAAATACGAAAGAATTAAAACTATTATTGTCCAAACCCATGGATTCTCATTCCAATTTTTCATATAATTTTACTCAAAAAATCCTTACCTAATAAATATTTAAAACGTTTGTTAATCTCATTTATTTGAACTAACTTTTCATTTATTTGGGATAAAATATATTCTTTATTTGATTTTCTTAGATTAATTACATCATTTATTATGATTAAATAATCATACCAATCAGACTTAATTTGTTCTGACCATGTATTATCATGTTTAAATCTCTCCTTAAGTCTAATAAAATTTTGCCTACCGCTGTTAAACAATAGCTCTTCTTCGACTACTTCAACTCCAGTTAGCTTTTTCGAAATAAAAACCTCCATAATTATTATCTTTTTGTTGTTTTTTCCTAAAAGTAAATTTTTTAGTTTCAGGATTATTCCATTATAAATTGATAGTTTTTCCATAATTATTATTGTTATTATCTCTTCTTTCCTATAAATGCTGGCTGCTTATTTTTCTTTGCTTCAATTATATTGCTCATATTTGCGTTAGGTATGAAATTTATTCTTTCCGAAGAAGGCATCCTAAAGGATAGGGCGGTTTTACCGTTATAAGTGGTAACAGCAAAATCACCCATACTAATGATATCCATACCAATTAGTAATTGAGGCTGTTCTTCTTCTTTTTGATTATCATCTGGAATGAGCTTTACCTCAGAAACGCGAACTCCCTCAAATAGAACTTTATTTGGTAAAGATATACTAACTAGATAGGTATTAACCAAGGATTTCCCATCAGCATGACGACTTTCTGCTATTCCAGATGGCGATAATTTTAAATTATTAACAACTTTTTTTGTAATTGCAGAATTTGTTGCTCCAGTATCCCAAATTGCATTATATTCCTTAAAAATTGGAGGGTTATTTAATCTTTCCTGAGGTGTAGAGGGAACACAAACCCCAACTTTAGTGTAAAGGACTCTTGCTCTACCACTATAATCTGTAGTAAAAGCATGTTTCATAAAGCTAGAAGAGAGAAACTCTTGAATGAAAAGTTTGAGTGTAGCTTTCCTCACCAGGTAGGCATTTTTGAATAAGAAAAGTCCCTAATTCAAATTTTGCTTTAGCATCGATATAGGCTTCTATCTCTGAGTTATAAACTCCTTGTATCTTCTTATCTTTGATAACAAGAAATTTACCCCCATGTTGTTTTACAAGGTCTTCTTGATTGTCTTTAAAATATTCAAGTTCCTGCTCAAGATGTTTATTAATCACCATGTAATATTAACATATATTTATTAGCATTTCAATTCATCTCTGGCGATAAGAAATATAGCAAACATTGCCCGCTTAGGCATATTTTATATTTTTTAAGGCATTAAAACTCCCAAAGACCCAGCTTTCTAACTGCCACCCCTATGAGATAATATGTCCACTAAATTTCTTAGCACAAAAAAAGCCCCGTGTGGGGCTTTTTTTGGTTCGAATTAAGTTTAGTTATCGTCTCCAGAACCGGAGCCGGATCCAGAGTTGTCGTCACCTCCTCTTGAGCCATGCATACCGTCCAATCTTGGAGGCATTATGCCCATGAAGCCACGATGGCCTTCACGATTTTGCTTCATCATGTCATTACCTTCTGGAGCATCCTGATCATCTGGGATACCATCGGCATCCTTATCAGGCTTGTGGCCCCAAGCGCGTAGGATCCGCGCAGTAATGATAAAGTCCCCGTCCTTGGAAATACTACCTATTACACCCACAACATCATCCGCCTTAAAATCTGAAATAGACTTTGTAGCGCTCAAGATATTTGTAGAAGATGTAGTTTCAATTGTCCAACTACCGCCCCAACTCTTTACTACAAGAGAGTTCGCGCTAGTGTCAATAGAAACAACTTTACCTCGGAGCATTACATTACCCTTCGGACCAATATTGATCATCATTGGGCTTGGATTTACACCCAAACTTCCTGATGCAGTAACAGCATTGCTTATCGTAGTCGAATTATTTTCAGCAAACACCACAGCCGCACCTAGTACCACTACCAAAACTGTGAGACTTAAAACTAAGTATTTTTTCATGTTTTTTATGTTAATTAATAATAATTAATAAGGACCCATACTATAAGACGCTATGGCTAGCCATATCTTACCGCCCTTACCTCCACTGTTAATTATACTACAACTTTAGCTTTGGAAATATTCTGGGGTATTTACTGACATCCAGTCCAGGAGCTGGCGCATGACGGTGGAGGCATTTACACTGTTGGTGGTGGGCCCAGACTCCATCATTATAGTAAAGGCGTATTTCGGGTTTTCATATGGCAAGAAGCCCATCACCCAGGAATTAACTTTATTCTTCAGCGCACCCACCTGGGCAGTTCCAGTTTTAACTGCCACATTCACATAAGGAACATTGAGGGCTGACGCCGTACCTGCCGTCACTGCTTGTCGCATACCCTCTCGCACTATTTGAAAATATTCTTTATTCATATCAATGGCTGTTGTTTTTCCTTCCATTGTTTTGTCGTTAAGTATGAAATGTGGAGTCATGAGTGTGCCAGAGTTAGCAATTGCTCCGGCTGCTCGCGCCATTTCCATCGGCGTTACTTGGAAGCCATACTGGCCGATGGCGGTATGGTAAGTGTCCCCAATACGCCACGCGTCCCCATTAAAATTTTTCAACTTCCACTCAGGGGTCGGTATCGTGCCATTGGTTTCATCTGGTAAATCTACACCTGTCTCTGTGCCGAGTCCAAAAAGGCGCGCATATTTTTCAATATTTAAAATTCCCAAGCCTTTCTGATCCTGATAGCCACCACCGATAGAATAAAAATAGACATCCGAGGATACTGCTATTGCCTGCCGCATGTCAGTCCAACCATTAGCCCGCCAGTCCTTGAAGACAGTCTTCTGGCCCGGGAGGAATGGGTTAGGGATGGATATAGAGCCCGTAGAGAGTATCTGTTTCTTGGGGTCGATAATGTTCTCTGCCAAGGCACCTAGGGCCACGAAGGGCTTCACGATGGAGCCAGGAGTATACAGGCCCGAGATGGTACGGTCCAGATACACCTTCCGCTTGTCGGTGTTGTAGCCACTAATTACAGCGCTATCCTTGCCCAAGGAAAGGGTTTCAGAGTTGTATTCAGGGTAACTAGTAGAGGCTAGTACTTCACCATTTTGTACGTTCATTATAACTCCAGCGCCGCCGGAAAAGGAAAAGTTATCGGCTAAATTTTTAATAATACTGAATAACTCACCTTGGACCTTCGCATCAACTGTAGTTACCAGGTCCTGACCGCGAGCCGGCGCATTCACAATATTTTCAGAATGGACGGAATCGTGCGCATCAACTTCAATAATTTTAGAGCCATTCTCACCTTTTACCACATCATTGTATTGTTTTTCGAGGCCATCTTTTCCCACAAATTCAGTTTGCCAATAATTACCTGACTTATCTTTCGCTGGGTAACTCACATAGCCCAGTAAATGTGAAAAGCCAGGTGTTTTATAGGCGCGCATCCTGAAACCATCCTCCTCATCTTTGTTCCAAACGAGTTCTACCTTGTTACGGTCATAGATAATGCCTCTGTCAGCGAAGATCAAGCTTTTTTCTAGGATATTATTTTCACTCCTATTGTAGTAAGCATTTCCGGAAGCGATTTGAAGATAACCCAGGCGAATAAAGAAAATTAAGATTAATGATCCGCAGATAATTCCGAGTACACCGATGGTTTTCTTGGTAATAGGCTTTTCGATGCGGCCCTCGAATTGCTGGCGGTCAAAATTTTGAATATTTTTTGAATCCAGGAATATTTCATCCGGCTCCACCATCATATTTTGTCTTTTTCTTTTTTTAAATATTCTTACGATCATAAAATTATATTTGCGGATAGAACTTGAGCTTTCTTTTAAGAAATTCAATTAATACTATGGCGATGACAGCCATTATGAATGATACATAGGTCAAGCCCCAGAATTTAGCTTCAGGCGTGCCATATATCAGGTCAGAAAGGAGGAAAAGTGCCACTCCCTCCCAATAGACACGAAAATATAGCATTGCTATTAGGGCTAGAATAACAGGGAGCCAAAAAGGCAGGAAAAGTATAGAAATAAGTAGCACAGCTCCGGCAATGATTCGAAGTATCATATTTCCATATTACCTCAAATATTATTATGACGCGAGTTTAGATGCTAAACCGATATAATTTAGCGGGGTAAATTTTTTAAGCTCCTTTTTGACCTTAGGTGATACTTCCAGGGTATCGATAAATCTATCGAAATCCATCATAGTTACAACCTTACCCCGAGTTAATTCTTTGAGTGCCTCATAAGGCATTGCAGCACCCTCTCGGCGCAGTACTGTCTGAATAGCTTCCGCGATTACCTCTGGGTGGGCAACTAAGTACTCCTTAATCGCTTTATCGTTTATTGAAATTTTACCTAGTCCCTTCCTTAACATAATATATGCAAGGTAGGAATGGCCGAATGCGGTACCAAATGCGCGTTCCACAGTTGAGTCTGATAAATCACGTTGGAGTCGAGAGACTGGCAACTTGCGAGCAAAAAATTCAAAAAACGCATTTGCTAGGCCCAGATTTCCTTCACTATTTTCAAAATCAATCGGGTTCACCTTATGGGGCATGGTTGAAGAGCCTGTCTCCCCTGCTTTTGGCTTTTGAATTATCCAGCCGTCGGAAATATATCTCCACATATCTTGATCGAAATCTAGGAGGACCGCATTAATCCTGCGAATATTATCAAATACTGCGATATAACTATCGTGGCATTCAATTTGAGTTGTGATCAGGTTGGTCTCAAGCTTTTGTTTGCGATTTTTATTAAATCCATTAATAAATTTCACAGAGAATTCCCGCCAATTGACTTTGGGATATGCGGCAACGTGAGCGTTGTAGTTACCTGTCGCACCATTTAACTTAGCTTGAATTTTTAGGTCAGCCAAGCTTGTTAACATCTTTTCAATTCTTGCTGAAAAAACTTTCATTTCCTTACCAAAAGTTGTCGGGCTCGCGCTTTGGCCGTGCGTACGAGCAAGCATGGGGAGGTTTTTGTACCTCTTTGCAAGGCCGTTTAATTCAAGGACGATTTTTCCAATTTCTGGAGCAATTATCTTTTCGATCGAATCCGCAAGCATGAGGGCATAAGCAATATTATTGGTGTCTTCAGATGTCAGGGCAAAGTGGACCCACTCGATTGAATCTTTGAGTGAAGTTTTTTCAAGGATTTGCTTAATATAATACTCCACTGCCTTAACATCATGGTTTGTGGTTTTTTCAAATTCTTTTATCTTCTGGTATGCAGAGTCATTAAACTTTTCATAAATATTGCGCAAGATCTTAACTTCAGCCGGTTTGAATCTACGCAGGGCGGTTTTGTTTAAGAAGGATAAGCTAATCAAATACTCACATTCCATCAGAACGCGGTACTTCATGAGTGCCTGCTCTGAAAAATATGGAGCTAGGGCTCGGGTCTTTTCAAAATATCTGCCATCTAGTGGATTTATTGCACCCTGGATCATATTTTGTAGGCCTTAAGGTTATTTTCAATACGCTCCAAAATATTTTCACCCAAATTTGCCTTAAACTTATTACCAGTTATCTGCTCGTATATTTGAATGTATCGGCGTGAAAGCTCTGCCACCATATCTATCGGCGCAGCTGGCAGCTTTTCATCTTTATAAGGGTCACAATTATCCTTGAACCATAGGCGCAGGAATTCCTTGTCGAAATTCTGTGGCTCTTGCCCCTGATCAATACGCTCCTGGTAGGAATCCGCTTGCCAGTAGCGGGAAGAATCCGGAGTATGGATTTCATCGATAAGCATAACTTCACCTTCCGGTGTGAGGCCGAACTCATATTTAGTATCAACCAGTATCAACCCTCTTTTAAGCGCCAATTCTTGGCCGCGGACAAAGAGCTTGAGGGTAATATCGCAAACCTTGTCCCAGACTTCCTTATTAATCATCTTTTCCTCCAAAATAATTTTAGATGTCAGCGGCCTGTCATGGGCTTCAAACTTTGTAGTTGGAGTTATCACTGCTCTATCTAGTTTTTGATTTTTTTTCATTCCTTCAGGAAGAGTAAAATCACCGAAATCTCGCTGACCCTTTTGGTATAAAGTCCATAGTGCTGTGCCAGTGACACCGGTAATATAGCCACGGACTACCATTTCAACTGGTAGCACCGTGCACTTCTTTGCAACTATGGAATTTGGATCAGGAATGGCAATAACGTGATTCTGGACTATGTCCTTAGTATTATCGAACCAAAATTCTGTAATACCTGTTAGAACCTGGCCCTTAAATGGAATGAGTGCAAGGTTGCGATCAAAAGCAGAGTATCTATCCGTAGCAATTAAAATTAATTTATCATCTTGCTCATAAACATCGCGAACCTTACCCACCTTTTTCTTACCCAAGGAATCAAAATTGGTTTCAATCAATACATCATTAATATGCTCTTCTATTGTTCGTATATCCATAAATTATCTACTACTATAAGTAATCTGTGTGCCTTTCGTTAATTTCGAATTTATTAAAATTTGAGGTGTCTTTTCCTTTGTAACTTTACCGATTACCCTAGCCCTTACTCCAAAATCCTTAGCCCTTTTAATACAATGTTTTGCATCCTTTTCTTCTATAATTAATAGCATACCTTGGCCACCGTGCCAAACCTCGTAAAATTCCTCATCATCAATCTTGCGCCACTTTGCACACTGCCTCATTATCTGTGGAGGTTCCCATAAATCATCTATAACAGCAGAAAGTTTTTTAGGAAAAAGTATATCCTTAGCTAACTTTTCTTTTAGGGCACCGCCGGAAAGGTGGACTATTGAATGAATTTTAACTTCAGCTTTAAATTTTTTATCATACCAACCATGGAGTGTATTCACATAATTATCATATAGAACTGATGGAGTAGCGGCTAACTTAATACTTTCTTTGGCTTTAGGATTCCTCCACCATTCTTTGCCGTATTTGGCCTTCAAGGCCTTTCGTACAGAACTAATGCCATTACAGCGGAATCCATTTTCCTTTAGTCCTATTATCACCTGCCCGGCGGCTAGATTGATACCTGTCACCATTTTATTTTTGTGGTATGCACCAATCATCGTGCCTGACCAATTGAGTTTAGTTTTTGACGCAGTATTTTCAGAGCCGATTGCGTCACCCATTTGTGCTGTCTCACCTTTTAAAACTACAATTTTTGATTCCTTCGCTACTTTACCCAGGCCCGAGATTGCGCTCTTGTAAGTTTTACTCACTTGATCACCTTTGTTACCAATGGATGTAGTGTCAAAAACATTTACGAAAATTAAGGGCACTCCACCAAACCGTGTAATATCGCTCGCCGTCATCGCAATGATGTCATAAGCAGCTAAATGGTGTGTTTTGGCTGCATCAATGATGATACCCTTGGTTCCTATTCCGTCAGTTGAAGCTTCTATTAAGTACCCCTTCGGAAGATTCTTTAGAAGAAATGGTCTAGGACCCCTGAAATTACCACCCGATAGGTCATGAATTTGTACAAAAGGTGAATTTTTATAACTCCCTTTACATATTGAGCCAGCAAAGCTACTGAATGAAGATTCCTCTTCCACGTCGACTCCATCCATCGAATATATTTTCTTCTTTGAGGAGTCACTCATGGGTTAATTTTCTAAATATTTTTTAAAACCTATTTCTGAAAGTTTGTCGCCCTTAGCCATAACCTCACTATTCATCTTTTCACGGAAAGTCACAATTTGGCCGTCTAGGCTTTTATCCGATAAAGCTAAAATTTGCATAGCCAGGAGTCCTGCATTCTTGCCAGCATTAATGGCCACAGTGGCCACAGGTATGCCTGGTGGCATTTGAATGATGGATAGCAAAGAATCCATTCCCTCCATAGTTTTGGTCTTGATTGGTACTCCTATTACCGGCACTGTTGTCATTGCAGCAGTCATACCTGGTAAATGTGCCGAGCCTCCAGCGCCAGCTATAATAATTTTTATGCCTCTTTCCTTTGCAGTAGTGGCATATTTATAGAGTTTGTCGGGAGTACGGTGGGCAGAGACAACTGTCATTTCATATTTAACATTAAATTCTTCTAGAATTTTTGCAGCTTCACTCATTACAGGCAGGTCAGAGTCTGACCCCATAATTATTCCAATTTGTATCCTACTTTTTTTACTTGTCATTATATTGAAATACTTTCTCTGGCTTCTAAAGCTATCCCTTCAGCCTCATCAGTAGTACCTGCCAATACTGTTATGTGGCCCATTTTTCTCTCTGGCCGCGTTTCCATCTTACCATAAATATGAACTGAAATACCACTCAACTTTTCAGCACTCTCGAGTCCTTTTATTTGGACAGGGCCGCTCCTTTCGCCCAGAATATTTATCATAACAGCGGATGAAATTTGCTCAATATCAAGTATTGGTAGCTCAGCTATGGCGCGGATATGCTGTTCAAATTGGGAAACATTAAATGCTTCAATGGTGTGATGTCCAGAGTTATGGACTCGGGGTGCGATTTCATTAACTAAAACTTCATTGTCTTTTGTTAAAAACATTTCAACTGCAAAAACTCCCACCCCTCCCAATTTATTCAGAGTTCTGCCCGCTAGTTCGTGGGCTTTATCAGCAACTTTCTTGGAGACATTAGCTGGTGAACGCACGATATGGCATATATTATTTTTATGCACAGTTTCAACCACAGGGTACGAAACTATTTTACCAAAGACGTCGCGTGCAGACACAACGGAAAGTTCTTTTATAAATGGTACGAACTTTTCAGCGTAAAGTGGGCTTTTCGAAAGCTTTGCAAATGCAGTGGTAATTTCAGCCTCATTTTTTATTAATACGTTCCCTCTGCCATCATATGCGTCGAACCTGGCTTTAAGAAAGTAGGGATAACCGAATAATTTACCTTGTTCGATGCAATCTTCTTCGTTATTAATTAGTGCAAAATTTGCTACTGGTATTAAATTCTTTTCAAGAAATGCTTTTTGGGAAAATTTATCTTTAATAATTTTTAATATATTAGGATCGGGGTTGACTGGTTTACCACTTTTTATAATTTCAAAGAGAGCTTCTTCGTTAATTCCTTCTAGCTCAACAGTTAAATAATCAGACTCCACCGCAAGTTCTAAAATTTTATCTTTATCCTTAAAGCTACCGAGGATCTGTTTATTTGCTACCTGTCCTCCAGGAGAATTCGGCGTTGGGTCGAGAACTATAACCTTGAAGCCCAGCCTGTGTGCAGCATTAGTGAGCATTCTGCCTAATTGTCCGCCGCCAACTATACCTATCGTTTTTTTATCGTTGGGCATGATTAATTCTTGCATTTTTGTTAAATAAAAACAATTGACGGGAGCCCCTTCTCGGAGCCCCCGTCGTGTGTATCTATATTGCTGGAACAGCCGGTTTGCTGCGCCGACTGCTTCCTCTGGGGTATGGTACGTCGAGTGGTGCTTTTCGTACCCGATTTAACACCAATACGGCGATGACCCCAGCGGAAAGAACGACTATAGTTGAGCCGATGATCCCTACAACAGGGCTCAGACCACCAAAGGCTCCGCCGAGGAAAGCCCCGATCAGCGTTAGCGCGTAGCTGAATGGACAGAAAGCGGCCCCACCATTTTTACACGGTATGCCCGCCTCTTGCACCTCATGCACCCAGATCGAAATAGTGAATCCAATGAAAGCGCCCCATAAGGCACTTACCAACATTGCGCCCAAGGGGCACCTCCAAATATGATAATACAATATTAACCTATCTAGTCAATCTACCTTTCCAAGCCTAAAGCCTTCTGACCAATATCTTTTCGGAATTGCATTCCTTCGAAATGTATTTTTGAAATTGCTTCGTAAGAGGTACTAAGTGCCTTCTTTAAGGTGAGACCAGTTGCTGAAACGCCCAGCACACGCCCACCGTTGGTAACTAAGTTCTTCTTTTCATCTAGCGTAGTTCCTGAATGGAATATAACAATGTTGCCATTCCTTTGAGCTTCTTCTAGGCCAGTAACCACTTTACCTTTTTCATATTTATTCGGGTAGCCACCTGAGGCTAGTGCAATATTGCAGGCAAATTCATTTTTCCATCCGATATTTAAATTATTTAAAGTGCCATCGATTGAGGCGTCAATTATGTCTAGGAAGTCAGTTTCAAGTATCCGCATATAAGTTTGAGTTTCCGGATCACCAAAGCGAGAATTGAATTCGAAAACCTTTGGTCCGTCTAAAGTTATCATTATGCCAGGATACAAACACCCTTTAAACTCTCTTCCCTCCTCCCTCATACCTTTTATCGTCGGAGTAATAATCTCTTTTTCTATCAAATTCATCATACTGGGCATAATAAAAGATAATGGCGCAATTGTTCCCATCCCTCCGGTGTTAGGCCCAATATCTCCATCTAGAATCCTTTTGTGATCTTGGGACGCAGGAAAAATCTTGTAATTTGTGCCATCTGAAATTGCATGAATAGATATTTCAATTCCTGCAAGATATTCCTCAATAATTACTTCGTTGCCCGCAGAGCCGAAAACTTTATCAACTAAAATTTTATGGAGCGCATTGATAGCTTCCTCCTTGCTCTGCGCAACTGTAACGCCCTTACCTAGCGCCAACCCACTCGCCTTAATTACTACAGGCACTGGGCCCTTTTCTACATAAGCTTTTGCCCCTTCAAAATCAGTGAAAACTT
This sequence comes from Patescibacteria group bacterium, assembly GCA_040388575.1. Lineage (GTDB taxonomy): Bacteria > Patescibacteriota > Minisyncoccia > Phycocordibacterales > UBA9973 > UBA9973. The sequence goes on from JAZKBO010000002.1 coordinate 116,018, forward strand.
GGTGCCTAGCAGTGGGTAAATGGTGGCGGGTCATGAAGTCTTTAGCGTACGCCTTGGACCATTCAAGCTCACTGGCCGCCTTAGTTGGCCCCCAGACGCGCATATCGAACGCTGTAAATGCATCTACCACGCCTGCTGCCAGCGCATCGTCAGATACAACCAGGGTTAGGTCCACGCCTTCACTCTTAGCAAAGCCTAGTAAGGCCGGCGTATCAGTTTCTTTAATGTCTAAATTTGTGCCTATTTGTGCTGTACCAGCATTACCTCTAGCAAAAAATAATTTCCCCGCTCTTTCTGACTGAGCAATTTTCCAGCCTAAGGCGTGCTCTCTGCCACCGCCGGCTCCAATTATTAAAATTTTATTATATTTAATCATCTATATTTGTTAATTTCTCAAGAACCTCTATATATAACTGATTTTCCTTTTTCTTTAAGCGTGAATATAGCGATTCTACGTTATCATGTTCATCCACTGCCTCAAATGTTCTACCTAACACTGGCCCGAAGTCAAAATTTTGGGTTAAAAAGTGTATTGACGACCCTGCATAAGTAGATTCTTTATCCAAAAAATTCTGGATAGCCTTATCAGTGAGCATGCCTTTATTCCACAAGGCTTCTGTGCCATCAGGATTCTTTACTTTTCCATCCACCGAATCAGGAATAAGCCCAGGGTGGAGGTTTAAGATTTTATTTGGATACGCCTCAATAACCGAGTTTACGATAATCTGCTTCCAGCCAGCAAGGCATATAAAATCAGGACTAATTTTTTGGAGGAGCGGTAGGAGCTCATCCTTGTATTTGCAAATTTCAATATTCAAACCATGTTTTCTCGCTCGCTCTAGGCCGAGAGCGGCTGGAGTATCTGAAATAACCGCTGAAATCTCAGCATTTATTTTATTAGCCTCGACCGCATCAATAATAGCCTGCAAATTAGTGCCTGTGCCAGCATCAGAAATAAGAACCGCGAGTTTCAATTTATTCTTTCGCAACATCATAGCTTACCTCCCCTTTTCTTTCTTTTAAATCGATAGGATATTCTCCGGTAAAAAATGACGTGCATAAATGATCCTTTGGGATACCAATAGACTCAACCATCCCGTCTAGGGATAGATATTTAAGAGATGTAGCACCTAAATATTGCCGGATCTCCTCCACAGTTTTGTGGGATGCAATTAATTCATCTTGTGTAGGAGTGTCGATACCGTAAAAATCAGGGAAACGCACTGGTGGCGAGGAAATTAATAGATGCACTTCCTTAGCGCCATTTTTAAATAATGATTCTACGAGTTTACGTGAGGTGTGGCCACGGACGATGGAGTCGTCAATTACTGCAATTCTTTTACCTGTTAAAATTTCAGGCAAAGGTACCAGTTTTAAGGCCACGCTGTGTCGGCGGGATTCTTGGCTAGGTTCGATGAACGTGCGATGCACGTATCTATTCTTAACTAGTGCTAGCTCGAGTGGTATTCCAGATTCCTGAGAAAATCCAATAGCCACTGGCATGGCAGTGTCTGGTACTGGCACAACCGCATCAACTTTTAAACCCTTACACTCACGTGCGAGGGCTCTGCCGAAATTTTTCCTAACATCATAAATGAGCTTGCCATTTTGGACGCTATCGGGTCGAGCAAAATAAACATATTCGAAAATATCATGCTTTGGTGTGGCTGGAGCAAGGTTCATGCATTTAAGTCCATCCTCATTTATTACAAGCATTTCACCAGGCAGAACTTCCTGGATAAAAGTAGCCCCGATAGTTTTAAGTGCGCAAGTTTCCGATGCTACAACAAAACCATCATCATTCTCACCGATACTGCCTAGACAAAGTGGCCGCATACCATAGGAGTCTCTAACAGCAACTAAAGTATCTTCAGTCATCATTACTAGGGCAAAGGCTCCAGTTAGAAGTGGAAAAACTTTTTCAACTGCTTGGGCGAGCTTGTCACCCTTCTTAAGATACACATCCACTGCATCTAGAATAAGTTCAGAATCACTGCGATCCTCCTTAAGCGCATTATTTGTTTTAAGAAAATCTTGAAGTGAAGTTACAGAAGGCAAATTGCCATTATGAGCCAATGCAAAAGTCTCGGTATCATTTAGTACTGGTTGCGCATGAGCAAGCGCCCCGCCACCTGAAGTTGAATACCTGTTATGGCCGATAGCAATATTACCATGGAGCATGTTAATATTTTCCTCTGTATAAACTTGGGAAACCAGGCCTACTCCTTTATGTGTTAAGAGCTTAGTGCCGTCATTGGTAGTGATGCCAGAGGCTTCTTGTCCGCGATGTTGGAGGGCAAAGAGAGCAAAAAATGCTAGGCGCGAAACTGGCAACTTATTGCCCCCATATATTCCTACGATTCCACATTTTTCTTTCAATTCACTCATACTAATTTTTATTTCGAAAGTAATTTATTGCGTTTTTAAAAATCAAAATTCCATCTCCCCATTCGGATGTAATCATTTTTTTATTCTTCTGCCACATTGGACTCTGGTGAGAGAACATTGCTCTCTCCGGATGCGGCATGAGCCCTAGTACTCTACCATTATAAGCCAATACTCCTGCAATGTCATGCATAGAGCCATTTGGATTTGCTTTAAGGTTCTGGAACTTACATATATTACCTTTCGTGTAAGTAAATGCAATTTGCTTATTCTTTTTTAGGTTTTTATAGTCCTTCGCGCTAATTGTATATTGACCCTCACCATGAGCAATTGGAACCGAAATTGTTTTGATGCCAGTTAACCACGGACTCTTTCCTTCAACCTTGAGGTCCACCCAGCGGTCGAGGTACTTTCCTCCGCTATTGAATGTCAGCGCACCTGGTAGTATGCCTAAACTTGTAGTAATTTGAAAGCCATTACAGATACCAATAACCAAAGTATCACGTGTAAGGAATTCCGTAAGTTCTTTTGAAAGGTGATTTTTAAATTTATTAGCATAAGCCTTGCCGCTACCTGTGTCATCACCATACGCAAAGCCGCCAGGAAAAGCGAGGATGTCATACTCCTTTAAAATGGCTGGGCTAGCAATTAAATCATTTAAGTGGACAATGTCAGCCTGTCCACCAGCCTTTTCAAATGCGAACTTCGTCTCCTCCTCGCAGTTGAGGCCGTAGCCTGACATTATTATTATTTTGGGTTTCCTATTTAACTTCATTTCATTGATTCGGAAAATTTATGATAAAGTCCGTGTAATTTTTTAATATTAGTATCCACAACTTTATTTTTACCAGATGAAATACTAACCTTGCCGTCTTTTGAGACTGTGCCTAGTCTATTGAAAGCTATTCCGGTTATTAATTTTTCAAATTTCTTTATATTTTGGGGACTTACAGATACTAAAATTCTACCTTGTGACTCGGAAAATAATTTCACATCAATACTTGAGTCCCCTTCTAAATTTATCTTGGTGCCCAACATCCCACCCACACAAGCCTTAGCAATAGCTATCCCTAGCCCACCTGAGGTAACTGAGAGGGAAGATTCTATTAAGTTGTGTTCGATTGCATCCTCTAGAGCTTTATATGTTTTAAGATTTTTCTTGTAATCAACCTTTGGCACATTGCTTCCCAAAGACCCTAACATCTTGAAATATTCCGAGGCACCAAGTTCATCCTTAGTCTCACCTAATAAATAAACAATGTCGCCAGGGCTTTTAAATTCAGGCGAAATAGTTTTATGCAAATCTGGCATCACGCTGATTGCGCTGATAAGAAGTGTGGGTGGGATGGAGATTTTAATAGGTTTACCCTTTTCATTAAATCCGGAAAAGTCATTAAACATACTATCTTTACCTGAAATAAATGGGGTGCCGTAGGCCACAGCAGCATCGTAACAGGCCTTGAGTGAGTCCAAGAGCTCAGCCAAGCGCTTCTTGTCATAGGAAGAGCACCAGCAGAAGTTATCTAAGATCGCTAGATGTGAGAGTTTGGCCCCAGCAGCAACGGCATTACGCACAGCAGTATCGAGGGATCCCGCGGCCATATCATAAGTATTAATATCAGAGTATGAAGGAAATAAGGCGGCGGAAATAACTACACCTTTATTCGAGCTTAGTACCGGTTTGAAAACTTGAGCATCAGTATTAATTCGCCCTGGGCCAGAAAGTGGTTTTAATACAGAAGATGCCTGGACCTCGTGGTCATATTGCTCTGATACGAATGAGTAGCTCCCAATGTTATTATTGCTCAATAAATCCTCTAAAACCTTTGTCCTGGAAATGCCTTTTGGTAATTTCGGATCAGGATAAGAGTAAAGATATGGGGTAGTTTGTAAATGTTTCTTGGGATAACCGTTATGTAAGAAATCGAGCTCCATATCCATGATGTTTTTTCCTCCATATGAAACTATACATTTACCCGAGTCTGTAAATTCTCCGATTACTGTGGCTTCTACACCTCGCCTCTTCATGAGGGTATTAAAGACCTCCCATTTTTTAGGCGGGATTGCGAGAGTCATGCGCTCTTGGGATTCCGAAATCCAAATTTCCCATGGGCGCAGGCCAGGATATTTAAGTGGCACTTTCTCCAAATTAACTTTAGCTCCACCGCATTCCTTAGCCATTTCGGCCACCGAGCATGAAATGCCACCAGCACCGTTATCGGTAATGCTATTGTATAAATCCATGGCACGAGCCTCCTTAACGATCGCATCACTTAACTTCTTTTGTGTAATTGGGTCACCTATTTGGACTGCAGTGGCAGGAGAATTCGAATCCATAACTACGGATGAAAATGTTGCCCCATGAATACCATCGAGGCCTACTCTGCCACCAACTACTACAATATAATCCCCTGGTTTGGCAGATTTTTCGTACGATGGTTTACCATTTATTTTCGTTGGAATTAGTCCTACTGTACCAGCGAAGACTAATGGCTTGGCTCGGAATCGATCATCAAACTTTATAAATCCCGAAAGCGTTGGTATTCCAGAACAATTACCGCCAGTATTGATGCCCCTTATCACACCATCCATAATGCGCCTTGGTGAAAGCATTTCCTGCTTGAAATTAGCAGCTTTATAGAACTTTCTTTTATCGCTTGGCTGGCCTAAACAAAAGCCATAAGTATTGGCAACAGGCTTGGCCCCGAGCCCAAAGCCAATGCAATCACGATTCACTCCCACAATCCCTGTGATAGCGCCGCCGTATGGATCGAGTGCCGAGGGGCTGTTATGAGTTTCTACTTTGTGGGTTATTAAATATTCATCATCGAAAGCTATGCCTCCAGCATTGTCAGAAAATACTGAAACACAGAAGTCATCCTTGCCTTTTTTCATTCGGATAATATTAGTTGCTCCCTTAATATATGTTTTATATAGCCCTTCCTTCACATCATCTATCGCACTTGCGAAAATAGTATGCTTGCAATGTTCGGACCAGGTTTGAGCTAGGGATTCTAGTTCAATGTCAGTAGGGTCACGCTGTAGTTTAATAAAGTACTCCCGGATAGTTTTCATGGAATCCAAGTCGAGAGCCAAAGGTCCACGGCGGCCGCCAGTTTCAGGGTCCTGTACGCCTTCACGGCCAATACGTACAAGCTCATCATCTGAAACATTAAGGCTAATTTTTATTACTGGAGTATGCTTGCCGAGAATTACCTCTGGAACCTTAAGTGGTAAGTTTCTTTTTTTTTCGATCTCTTGTGAGCTAGTAATATACGAAGACTCAATCAGTGGATTGTGGAGTGATAGAGCTATTGCTTTAGCATCACTGTTTGTGATATTTCCATTAATTAAAAAAACTTTTGAGGAAAAGACATTAAGATTTGAATTGTGCGGTAAATGTAGGAGGTCAGTAATAGTTTCCTTAACAGTATGGGCAACATTGTCAGTGACTCCAGGTTTATAGCCAATTTCGATAAGATAAGTAGATTTCTTCCCACTAGGGATTAGATTGATGGAATACTCCTCCAAAATAGGATTAGTTAGAGCTTCCCCGATTTTAATTAATGAGTCATGGCCTAAACTATGCTCAATGAGATACGAATCTATTATCTGAATATTGCTTATTTTACCTTTGAGCCCCAGGCTCGCCCATGATTTTTTATAGAGTCCCTCTCGTACATCTTTGTTTTTCTGGGCGACGTATACTCGGGAAATCATATAAGTATAGTATCACTAATGGTTTCTACTTCCAATAACGCTCTACCACATGATGTTCCTCTGGGCCGGTGCCAACATATATAATTTTCGCTCCCAGATTTTTTTCAAGGAATTTAACATAATCTAAGGCTTCCTTGGGTAATTTAGTGTCGTAGTCTGAAAGTCTGCCCTGCCACAATGGAAATATTTTCAAAACGGGTTTAATAGTGACTTTCGAGATGTCGAATGGGATTTTAGAAGTTTTTTTACCGTCAATCATATACTCTGTGCAAACTTTTATATTTCTAAATCCTGAAAGGACATCGAGCTTGGTTAAAACTAATTCAGTCGCGTTATTCATTTTGATGGCATATTTAAGCAGCGGAATATCCAGCCAGCCTGTACGGCGCAGGCGGCCAGTGGTGGCCCCAATTTCATTACCTAATTTTCGGAGTGCTATGCCTTGCTCGAATTCATCTGTACTATTTGGGTCAGGGGTTGGGTAAGCTTTATTTTCATCAAATAATTTTTTATCGCGGCACCAAACTGCTGAAACTTGACCGCCGAGCTCGGTAGGAAACGGGCCCTCGCCCACTTTAGTTGTGTATGCCTTCAAAATTCCAATAGCGCCACCTATATATGAGGGTGGAATACCGAGCCCAGTGCCTACCCCACTTGAAATGGTGTGGGAAGACGTTACGAATGGGTAATGTCCGAAGCGAATATCAAGAAGTGCTCCCTGCGCCCCCTCCGCTATAACTTTTCTGCCAGTAGATAGTGCGGCTTCAACAATTTCTGCAGACTCAATTAATTTAATCTTACTTAAAAATTTAATACCTTTGAAGAAGTGAGCTTCACTCTCCTTTAGTTCACTATCTTTGAGTCTGTAGTCGAAAACCTTCTCTAGGGTTTGCTTATGCTCATTGCGTAGTGCTTGGTAGTGCTCTTTAAAATCCTTTTGGTAAATGTCCCCAACACGCAATGCCCTACGCAACGTAAGGTCAGTATATGAAGGCGAAATGCCTCTACCAGTTGAGCCTATTTTTCTTTTACCTTTAGTCTTTTCAGAAATTGTATCTAAAACAAGGTGGGTAGGAATAGTTAAAATTGCATGGGGTGAAACTGACATTCTACCCAGGAAGGAAATATTTTTTGGAATTACAGAAGCTTCATTTAATAATGCACCTGGATTGATAACCATACCAGCTCCCAAATGAATTTGTGCTTTACCAAAAACCCCTGACGGAATGAGATGAAATACATAACATTTCCCTTTGTGCCAAATAGTATGCCCAGCATTGTTGCCACCTTGAAAACGTACAATTAAATCTTGTGCTTTTAAGCCCGATGCAATACGCGCCACGCCCTTGCCTTTGCCTTCATCGCCCCATTGGAGGCCGATGATCGGTATAATTTTGGATTTAATATTCTTCATTATTCTTTTGAGTAGTTTGAGGTTGGACTAACCATAAAAATATCATGCACATGGCTCTCTCGCAGCCCAGCACCGGTAATAGTATAGACCGATGCATCACGCAAATTATTTATTTCTTTTGCTCCCAAATACCCCATACCGGATCGTAGCCCGCCAATATATTGATGGAGAACCTCTCCAAGTGGACCTTTGTAAGGCACATGAGCGGAAACTCCTTCTGGAACAAGCTTGATCGGATCATATTGATCATCCTGGAAATATCTGTCCTTGGAACCTTTTTGCATTGCGTCCACTGAACCCATCCCACGATACTTTTTAAATTTTTGTTCATTGCTGATAATTATCTCCCCAGGAGATTCATCGGTGCCTGCAAAAATACTTCCAGACATAACTACATCTGCACCGAAGACGAGGGCTTTGACTACATCACCACTGTATTTAATGCCGCCATCTGCAATAACAGGGATATCGTGAGCAGCACACGCTTTATAGACATCGTAAATTGCGGAAAGTTGAGGCACGCCCACCCCAGAGACGATTCGAGTAGTACATATTGAACCCGGACCAATGCCCACCTTAATTGCGTCAGCTCCGGCTTCGATTAAGGCTAGCGCAGCTGCACCTGTGGCAACATTACCGGCAATAATATCTAGCTTAGGATACTTAGTTCTAATATTCTTAACTGTATCAATAACTCCCTTGGAATGGCCATGGGCTGTATCAATGCAAATTAAATCTACCTTACTCTCGACGAGTGCATCCACTCGTGCCAGAGCATCGGCACCTGTGCCAACTGCAGCTCCTACGCGAAGCTTACCCTCAGCATCTTTGGTTGCGTTCGGATATTCGCGGCTTTTGACTGTGTCACCATGGGTTATCAAGCCCACCAACCTGTTGTCTTTATCAACTAGAGGCAACTTTTCTACACCGTGCTGCTTGAATAAATCATTCGCCTCCTCAATGGACGTATCAGCATGGCCAGTTATAAGCTTGGTAGTCATTATGGTTTTTATCGGCACAGTATCACTCTTTTCAAAACTTTCAAAGCGCAAATCCCTTTTAGTAACTAAACCAACCAGGGTACCCGTCTGGCTAATAATCGGGATACCACTAATATTATTTTTTTGCTGGATTCGGAGTGCATCACCAATCGTTGCATTCTCAAGCAGTGTAATCGGATCTGTGATACGTCCAGACTCAAAGCGTTTAACTGTAAGTACATGGCTGGCTTGCTCCGTTACCAGTAAATTCTTATGAATAATACCAATGCCGCCATATTGAGCCATGCCGATAGCCATATCGCTCTCTGTCACGGTATCCATTGCAGCAGACATTAACGGAATACTTAGTGAAATATTTTTTGTTAGACGAGTTTTGATTATTACATCCTTCGGCAGCACTTCAGAATAGTTTGGTACCAACAAAATATCATCAAAGGTAAGCCCTTGGCCTAGCATATTAGGCATTGATACTTTTTTATCACCTTTTTCGTTTGTCATATATTACCTTAACTATACACGTAATGATTTTATGCGTCAATTTTTACTCCCTCCTCAAGCAATAGTGATCGCTTAGTCTTAATGCCGCCCTTACCAGAGTATCCACCAAGGGTTCCGTCATTCCGGATGACTCGGTGGCATGGAATTTGTGGTGCGCAGGGATTTGCGCCTACCGCATTAGCTACGGCTCGGATGGCCTTGGGCTTGCCAATACGCTTTGCTAGATCGGTATAAGTAATGACTTTTCCTTGAGAAATTTTTTGGAGTTCTTTCCAAACCTTTTTCTGAAATTCCGTTCCACTTAATTTTGACACGTTAATTTTCATATTGCTTATTCTAACATGTGGAAAAATAAGGCCAAAATGACTTGACTTTTGTCTAATAATGTGAAATACTATCAGTAGATCACTCCGAGGGCGGAGTGAGGGAAGGAAAAATGAAACTGACCTACATCGCAGAAAAGCGATATTGTCGGCGAGGGGCCTGCAGAAAGCTCCTCTCGCACTACAACCCGACTGACGAGTGCCTCTCGCACGGTAAGTCGGCAGGATTCAGAAGCGTGAGGGCCGAAGACTTCACGAACGACACGGTTCGGAAGTCGGAGCCCAAACCGCAACACCGCTAGACTCGAGCGCCTCTTCTAGTGCCGTGATCCCAGCCACGGCAACCCGTTCTTAAGTTCCCTCTGGTTAAGCCAGACGGAAAGCAACATCAAAATCTCTCGTCGTCCCCACAAGGCCGTCGAGATTTTTTGTTTTTAGGCTATATTATTTCAACTTTCTTTTCTATTATTTCCTTTCCTTCCGTACTAAATGTAAAGCTAGCATTCACTTTCTTACCTTCTAGGACTTGTGGCAACCAATGAATATCGTCAATCCACATATTTTCATAAGGGACTTTGTTGATTGAATACCACTTAGGGGCCATCTCTTCGGTTTCAATTGGTTCCCCTTGCCACTTTTCTATAAAAAATACATGGACTTCTTGATTCCAATCCGAATTATCTTGAAAACTGAAATTAATAGTTGCGACTTGATGGAGATCCTTCGGCTCAATCTGGACTCTAATTTCCTCACGAGTCTCCCTAACTAGAGCTTCCTTGATAGTTTCGCCAATGTCCAATTTTCCTCCGACACCATTCCATTTACCCGCACCAAACCCACGCTTCTTCATTGCTAGTAATATTTGCTTCTCCTTAGGTTTATTCAGAAAAAGTAAAGTGGTCTTTTTCATATTGCTGGGAGGCTTGGAATCGAACCAAGATTAACGGCTTCAAAGGCCGCTGTCCTACCGTTAGACGATCTCCCAATAACTTAAAAACACTGAACAACCTTAATCTTTACTTATTATTCTTACCAACGCAAGCTCAAGTGGTAATTCGGTAATAAAAGCCTTATCCATATTTTGGTACTCTTCTAGTAGCGTCGCCAATGCAGGTGAGCGCAAATTTCCCTCTTTGTCATCCTTAATTATACCTTTTAGAAACTCTAAGTCAGTTGCCCCGATGTCTTGCGCCATTTCATCTTGCAGCTTTGGAGCATAGCGCAGGATAATTACCAGACGGAACTTTTCAATAATTAATTTAAAAAATAATTTCATATCAAGGTTACTTGAGGATGCATCCTTTACCGCGGTAATACCCATAGGTAGATCTTTAGTAGCGATAGCCCGAATATAATCATTAACCAAGGTTGTTTTAGGTGCACCAGTCACCTTTTCTACATCATCTCGCGACACCTTGGTTGCTTTCTTTCCTTTAGCGTCCTTTTGATAAAAATTTAAAACTTTCTGGAGTTCACCTAATGCATCACGGAAGGAGCCGTCACTAAGTATTGCCAGGAGTTCCGCTGCACCAGCATCCAAGTCCACAGACTCCTTCTTAGCAACATCTAATAGCATTTTTTTAGCAACTACCTCCGATGCTTTTCTAAAAGTAAAAACCTGACAGCGGGAAATTATTGTGTCCGGAACTTTATGGAATTCAGTAGTAGCTAAAATAAAAATCACATGCTTCGGCGGCTCTTCTAGGGTCTTGAGTAATGCGCCCCAGGCATCCTTCGAGAGCATGTGGACCTCGTCAATAATATAGACCTTGTATTTGGAATCGAATGGCAGGACTCGCACTCCGTCACGGAGGGCCTTAATGTCCTCAATGCCGCGGTTAGATGCTGCATCGATTTCATATAGGTCATTCGTAGATATTCCGATTTCTTTAGCAAAGATTCGAGCTACGGAGGTTTTACCTGTACCACGGGATCCTACAAATAAGTAGGCATGGGAGACTTTATTGGTCTCCACTGAGCTTTCAAGTATGTCCACAATGTGGTCCTGGCCCAACACTTCGCTCCATTTTTGCGGCCTATATTTACGGTAAAGCGCTAAGTCATGCATAAAATTATTCTACCTTATTCCTCCTAAAAAATCATTAACAATATCCTCAACTTCCTTTGCATTATTTACCTCCATTAATTTAACCCGGAGTTCCTTGGCGCCATCGAAACCATTTACATATGCCTTGTAATGCTTTTTCATTATTGCAAAGTTTTTATGTCTGCCCAACATTTCCTCAAAGAGCTTTGTATGTTCTACCATAACTTTTAATTTTTCTTGTAAGGTTGGGGCTTTGCCAGTGAAGAGCCATGGATTGCCAAAGATCGCACGCCCCAACATCACACCATCACAGCCATAGTCATTTGCTTTTTGTTTTGCATCCACTAAATCAAGTGCGTCACCATTACCGAAAATTAAGGTATCTTTTTTCATCTGATTTCGGATTTCAATAATTCTTGGCATCAAGTCCCAATGTGCTGGCACGTCTGACATTTCCTTCCTTGTGCGTAGGTGCACAGTCAGCATTGCTAAATCCTCCTCAAGTAGGGCTGGTATCCAAGTTTCAATTTCATCTTTATTGTAACCAATGCGAGTTTTTACTGACACGGGTAATCCTGGTGCGCCTTCTTTAACTGCTCTAATTATTGCTTTAGCGAGCGAAGGATCCTTCATCATCGCAGCTCCCGCACATTGCTTTTCGATAGTTTTATCGGGGCAGCCCATGTTAATATCAATGCCATCAAAGCCCAGCTCCTTACAAAGAGCCGCAGCAATTTTAATATTCTCCGGTCTACCGCCAAATATTTGCGCAACAATCGGCCGTTCATTTTCTGCATATTTAAAATCAATCAACAGCTTCTCGCGAGCTATTGGATGCGCCAAACCATCTGCCGATACAAATTCCGTCCAGAATACGTCCGGCTTGCCATGCTCGGCAATTATTTGCCTAAAGACACAATCAGTAACGTCTGCCATTGGTGCAAGAACCATGATTGGCTTATTTAGATTCTGCCAAAATCCTAAGTTACTCATTAAATTTCCAGTAAACCTTATTGCCAAATCTTAGATCAATATAATTTAGTTTCCCATAATTTTTCTTAAAGTCAGTCTGCAGCGGCTCGGTGGTTAGTGCAGTTTGTAAATTTTCGATTATTTTCGACAAATCTGCGTCCTTTTTAAGTATTAGCTGGGGGTTAGGTGCGGGAGGGGCTTTAGGTGAAAGTACTACTTTTATTTCATCATCCTTGGTGACAGTAATTGCAATATCCTTCAGCCCTAGAGCATCCAGATCCTTCTTGAATGTAATGAGATTAGAAAAAATTGCAGGCTCATAGTACTCACCCACACCAGTTTCTAGCCCACCATCATAGAATTTAAAATAAACATTTCCTGAAAAATACGGAGCTTCGTCGAATATATATCCAGTATTGTCCATAAAATAACACTTTTCATTCTTATCATTATTAGTAGCCGGATTGTCTCCACACCAAGTATAGAGTCCATCTCTTTCAGTCATTGAAATTTCAAGGACGCGGTCATTTTTAATGCTAAATGAAATATTTTGCAGTCTTGGAAATTTTGCCTCAAGCTCTTTTTGAATATCTACCTTTGGATAGAGTAAGAAATTTGTTTTAGGGAATATGTACAGGTAGTTACCTTCAAGATTTTCGAGCGCAATGGTACGTATTTCGCCTGTATCAACGACTCTATTGCCTGTTGCCTCGACTTGCGTAATGTTAAATTTATCAATCCTCGTAAGTAACGACAAGCCGCCGACAATGGCACAAAAGCCAAAAACAACAACAGAGATTTTGACCCAGAGTATATTACGCCTTTGCCTCTTTAATTCCCTAAGGCGTGGAGAGTCTAAAACGCTTCGCTTGCTCATAGCTATTTAATGATGGTCTTGCCACCCATATACTTCTGTAAAACTTCAGGAATTTTTATCGTGCCGTCTGCTTGTTGATAGTTTTCCAGGATTGAAGCCGGTAGCCTGGAAGTAGCGCAGGCAGTATTGTTTAATGAATGCACGTATTTAAGTTTTCCACCTTCATCCTTGTATTTAATATTTAGTCGGCGAGTTTGAAAATCATGAAAGTAGGAAGAGGAGTGGGTTTCCCGATATTTATTTTGTGAAGGCATCCAGGCCTCGATGTCATACTTCTTTACTTGGCCGAGCCCAAGATCCCCACCACAATTTACTACAACGCGATAAGGAACTTTCAATTCCTGCATTAAGTGCTCCACATGTGCTGTTATTTCTTCGTGCAGTTTTACTGACATTTCATGGTCCGCTTCGCAAAGTAGAACCTGTTCAACTTTAAAAAATTCATGAACTCGAATTATACCCTTCACATCCTTACCGTGGCTACCAGCTTCGCGCCTGAAGCATGGTGAGAAGGCGATAATTTTATTTGGTAATGATGTTTTTGGCACTACTTCACCTGAGAAATACGACATGGTGGCAACTTCCGCGGTGCCTGCTAGGTACTCACCATCTTGCGTTTTATAAAGATCATCCTCACCTCCTGGAATATAGCCAGTGCCCATGAGAGCCTCCTTCCTGACTAATGACGGCACGATCATCGGCGTGTAACCCTGCTTCACAAAATAGTCCATGGTGTATTGCCAGAGTGCAAAAAATAGTAGTGCACCATCATTCTTCATAAAATAGCCTCGAAAACCAGAAACTTTTGTGCCACGCTCGAAATCCGCTAAGTCCAAACTCTCCAGGAGTTCCACATGATCCTTGGGAGTAAAATCGAACTTTGGCTTTTCACCCCAGGCCCTGACTTCCACATTTTCAATATCACTACTACCATCGGGAACTGAAATATCTGGGACATTTGGAACCTGCAACATCACCTTCTGCCACTCCTCCATCACGGTCTTCAATTTTTCCTCTTTACCTTTTATATCTTCCTTTACCGCACGCATTTCCTCAATTAGCTGCACTTTCAACGCTGGATCTTGGTCCCGAGCAATATCATTCGATACTCGATTCACTTCCGCACGCAAATCCTCTATCTCCTTGAGCATTTTTAAGCGGTCATCATCAAGCTCAACAAGCTTATTTATGTCAATTTTTATAAGCTTTTTATTGGCTCCGGCCTGGACTACATCCTTATTTTCCCGGATGAATTTGATATCTAGCATTTCATTATTATATACTATAGACGATGGAAATCAAAAAACTCCCTTTTAATCGATTCCCTAAGGTGATGTTGGAAATTCCTCAACCTCCTAAGAATCTTTGGATTATGGGCGAGATGCCGCCAGAGAAATCTATATATTTATGTATAGTCGGTTCCCGTAAATTTACATCCTATGGACGAGATGCGTGTGAAAAAATAATTGCCGGCTTGAGGGGCTACCCTATTGTGATTGTTTCTGGGCTTGCACTAGGTATTGATGCCATAGCCCACCAGAAGGCGCTAGCGGTTGGACTCAAAACACTGGTCTTCCCGGGTTCCGGGCTCTCACCAGCTGCAATGTATCCAAAAACAAATGTTAGGCTGGCTGAAGATGTGGTAAGGAGTGGTGGCTGTGTAATTTCAGAATTCGAACCCGACTTTAAGGCAACACTTTATAGCTTTCCGTTACGCAACAGACTCATGGCAGGAATTTCTAAAGCTGTACTGGTAATTGAAGCTGCGGAAAAATCTGGCACGACTATTACAGCACGATTAGCTACAGAATACAATCGTGATTTGCTAGTAGTACCTGGCTCAATATTTTCCCCAAATTCAGCCGGCACAAATAGATTGTTGCGCCAAGGGGCTACCCCTGTAACCTCGTCTGAAGACGTGCTAGAAGCATTAGGATTTAAAATTGATAAAAAGGAAAAACAGGCTAAGCTCTTTGCTGACCTTGCTCCAGAGGAGAAGAAGGTTATTGATTTATTGCGCGAGCCAGTGGAGCGAAATGACTTAATTAAGAAAATGAAGATGAACACCCCGGATGCAAATGCGTTACTTTCTATTATGGAAATCAAAGAACTAATTAAAGAAGAATTAGGTGAAATAAAACTTGCTTAATTTTGTTGAAATTTGCAAATAATTTCTATTTCGTGTAATACTTAGCTCCTATGAAACTGTTGATTGTTGAGTCGCCATCAAAAGCAAAGACGATTGAAAAATATTTAGAAGGCGCATACACAGTACGCGCCTCGGTTGGGCACGTGCGTGATTTACCCAAGTCAAATAAAAAAGCCATCGACATCGAGGGCGGTTTTGTACCTTTTTATGAAATTTCAAAAGGCAAAGACAAGGTGGTACATGAACTCCAAGCTCTTGCTGAAAAAGCTAAGGAGATAGTATTGGCAACCGACCCCGACCGTGAGGGTGAAGCGATAGCATGGCATATTGAAACACTCCTCAAGCAGGACAAAAAAGTAAAGGCGCCTATTGAACGTGTAGCTTTCCATGAAATAACTAAGGAAGCTGTGGAGGAAGCACTGAAAAGCCCACGCAAGATTGATACTGACCTTAGGAAGGCACAAGAGGCCCGCCGAGTACTTGACCGCTTAGTGGGCTACGACCTTTCAGGGCTCATTTGGAAAAAAGTTCGCTATGGACTCTCCGCTGGACGCGTACAATCCCCCGCACTACGCATAATAATGGAACGTGAGCGCGAAATAAGAGCTTTCATTCCGGAAAAGTTCTGGAGAATTCTCGGGCTCTTTGAAACTAAAAAGGGGGCAAAAATTACCCTCGAGTGCAGCGAGGAACCTCGTGATGAAAAATTAGTTGATAAAATTTTAACTGAAGGCAAGAAAGGCAGCTGGATAATTAAAGACGTTAAAGAATCCGAACAAAAACGCACCCCGCGCGCACCTTTTACCACTTCGACGCTGCAGCAAACAGCAAGCTCACGCCTGGGCTACTCCCCATCTCGTACCATGCAGATAGCCCAAAAGCTCTACGAGGCCGGGCATATTACATATATGAGGACTGACAGTACAACTCTGGGAGCGGCAGCCCAGGGACAAATTCTAGGCTATGTGCAGAAAGAATATGGTAAAGAATACGCTGAGGCTAGAGTATATAAAACTAAGTCGAAAAATGCCCAGGAGGCTCACGAGGCCATCCGCCCAACGCATATAGACAAGCTGCACAGCGGGCACGATGATTTTGATAAGCTTTACAGATTAATTTGGGAACGTGCAGTTTCATCCCAAATGTCAGATGCGAAGTTATTAAAAACAAAAGTCACAGCCGTGATTGAAGGCCATGAAGACCTCCCACCATTCGGTGCGGTAGGTTCCCGCCTATTATTTCCTGGCTGGCTTGCGGTAGACACTGGTGCGCGCGGTGAAGATGTAGAGCTACCGGAATGCAAAGCTGGAGAGAAATTGAATTTAATTGATTTAAGTAGTGAAGAAAAGTTTACAGAGCCACCAGGTAGGTATAGTGAAGCTGGACTTGTGAAAGAGCTCGAGAGCCGCGGCATCGGCCGCCCCTCTACATACGCCTCCATCATGCGTACTATTGAGGACCGTGGCTATGTCAGGAAGGAAGGTAAAACATTATTCCCAACCGATACCGGTGAGGTGGTCTCGGACTTTTTGGAAGCGCATTTTGCTAATTATATTTCAGACACCTTTACTGCCGAGATGGAAGATGAGCTGGATGAAATATCCCGTGGTGAGCGTGAATATGAAAAGACGCTTAGAGATTTTTATACTCCATTTTCAAAAGATGTAAAAGCAAAAGATAAATTAGAAAAGGCTACAAACCTGGGCGACGCACCGGCGAATATCAAATGCCCTAAATGCGGCAGCCCGATGATTATTAAGCTATCACGCGCTGGTAAATTTTATTCCTGCTCAAAGTACCCAGATTGCGACGGTGCCCTGATGCTAGACGGTACTGAACTCCAGGGTCCTAAAGAAACTGGTGAAATGTGTCCGCTCTGTGGGGAGAAGAAGGGTAAATCCGGCGGCGGTAAACTCGTAATCAAAGAGAGACGTGATGGCTCTGGTACATTTATAGCCTGCTCACGATACCCAAAGTGTAAATTTATTAAACAAGACGAAGAAGAAGTAAAAAGAAAAATGACAACTGTACAATGCCCAACATGTAAAAAAGGAATGATTATGGAACGCAAAGGTAGATTTGGAATTTTTTATTCTTGCTCTGACTACCCTGATTGCAAATTTGCGATGAAGGCCAAGCCGACTGGAAATATTTGCAATGTTTGCGGCTCTCTAATGATGCAAGGGACAAAGACCATACCAGAGCGTTGCAGTAAAAAAGAGTGCCCAAACTTCCGACCAGATAAAATTAAAAAAATTGAGTCTTAGAAAGAGTGACGACCAGAGGCCTGTTCGGCACCCTGGTCGAGAACTGACCCTCTATTTCATTCGCTCCAGAACGTTGGGCGGAATCTTCTCGCATGGCACGTTGGCGATCGACGGGATGAGATTGCCGCCGCGCCAATCTTCGAAGTACGCGTAGCAGAGCCCCACCCGAGCGTCTTCAATGTACTCGATGCTCCGCACGATGTGGTTAATACGTCCTTGTGTGGTGTCCGCTTCTTCCTGCGCATAGCGCGCCTGGGCTTCCGGACTCAAGCTTTCCTTCACAGCAGCATACACGATCGCTCCAAAAGCAGCGACAGCCAGCAATACCAATACGATTCCTCGCCACTTCTTCATTGGGCACCTCCGTGCCATACAATTGTTCCTAAATAATTTACAATTTATTTTTGCTGTTGTCAATCCGTGAAATATGTAGTATAATCTATATATGACAAGTATTAAGGAGCTTACTCATTTAATGGGTAACAAACTTAATAAGAAGGAATGTGACCTTATTACAAAGGCATATGACTTTGCACTCAAAGCTCATGAAGGGCAAAAAAGGATGAGTGGTGAGCCCTACTTTAATCACGTATTCGAAACTGCAAAAATCTTGGCCAGTATGGGCATGGACACCCAGACAGTCGTGGCCGGGCTTCTGCATGATGTGGTGGAGGACACCAATGTAACTGAGGAGCAACTTGAAAAGGAATTTGGGCAGGACATTGCCTTTCTAGTAAAAGGAGTCACTAAACTTGGAACTTTGAAATACCGCGGGCATCAGCGACACATTGAAAGTTTGCGGAAGTTTTTCGTCGCCATGGCTAACGACCTGCGCGTGGTGATCATAAAGTTCGCTGACAGACTGCATAATTTACGAACACTAGAGTATGTTCGGGAAGATAAGCGTGAACGGATTGCAGTAGAATCCATTGAACTATACGCGCCGCTGGCAAATAGGCTCGGTATGGGTAAATTAAAGGGTGAGATAGAGGATGCTGCCTTCCCTTTTGCCTACCCCAAAGAGTACACGATAATCGAGGACTTAATTAAAGAAAAGAAAGATGAATATCAGAAGTGCTTAACTGAGGTAAAGAATGAACTTGAAAAGGAATTAAAGAAAAATAAAATAAAACCGGTAGAAATCAATTACCGCATGAAGCATAAATACAGCCTATATAAAAAGTGGCTGAAGTATGACAAAGACATCGGTAAAATTTATGACATCGTGGCACTCCGGGTAGTGGTGGATACTGTGGAGGAGTGTTATAGGGTGCTAGGGCTCGTGCATGCACTCTGGAACCCGCTACCGGGCCGCATTAAAGACTACATTGCAGTTCCTAAGCCTAATGGCTATCGCTCCATTCATACCACTATCTTTACTGGTCGCGGTGAAGTTGCTGAAATACAAATAAGGACTGCGGAAATGCACGCCGAAGCTGCATATGGTATCGCCGCCCATTTTGCCTACAAAGAAAAAGGTAAAAAAGCCCTAATGGATCAGTCGAAGTTCAAGTGGATTGAAGAGCTCAAGGAGTTGAATTATTCTCCAAGTGAGCCCAAGAGCTTTATTGAGCACCTCAAGATGGATTTTTTCAATGACCGTATTTTTATTTTTACCCCTAAGGGTGATGTAGTTGACCTGCCGGAGGAGTCCAGTCCGGTAGACTTTGCATATTCTATTCACTCAGACATTGGCAACCATATGTTCGGCGCCAAGATTAATGGCAAAATGTCTCAGATTTTTACCAAGTTGCGAAATGGTGATATTGTAGAAATTATTACCAAGAAGGATTCCAAGCCATCAAGTAAGTGGCTGGAATATTCTAAAACTAACATCGCTCGCAAACATATCAAGCAATATTTAGATAAAAATAGTTTACTTTCTAGGCTTAAGTCCTTCGGTCAGAAATAGGCACTACTATAGACTGAATTTAGAAATATCGTACAGCTTGGATTCGTCATCCGCGACTTCGTCTTTACTTCTATCATCTACTGGCGCCTCACCGGCTGCTTCAGTAGTAATTTTTTCGCTAGCAATATGCTTGTTTAAAAGGTCCTCAGGCTTTTTGTCCCCCATTTCCTTTTTAATCATTTCCAGAATTGAACGAAGGTCATCAGTTGAAAAGAAATCGATTTTAATTTGCCCACCGGACTCTTTGCGTTCGATATGCACTCGAGTACCTAATTTGTCCTGGAATTCCTCCTCAAGAGAGGAGATTTCCGGATCAGGGAGGAATTCCTTCTTACGGACACGATCAAATGCAATCTTACGAGCTAAACGCTCTGCTTCGCGCACTGTAATCTTCTTATAAACAATTTCTTTAAACAAGACTAGCTGCTCTTCAGGATGGTCAGCAAGCATAAGGATAGGGCGGGTGTGCCCTTCTGTAATTTTACCCTCCGATAGTCCAGTTAAAATTTCATCTGGCAAACTCAGGATGCGCAGAGTGTTCGATACGTACTCGCGACTGCGACCCATCTTCTTAGCAACTTCATTGTGGGTAAATTTAAATTCATTTACTAGGCGAAAAAAGGCTCGAGCCCGATCCACAACATTTAGATCCTCGCGCTGAAGATTTTCAATGATGGCTAGCTCAAGCTTCATCATCGAGGTGTCACCCACGCGAATAATTACTGGCACTTGGGCGACTCCAGCAAGCTTAGCGGCACGTAACCTGCGCTCGCCAGCAATTAGTTCATACTCAGTAACAAGGCCACCCTCTTCTTTTTCCACCTCCATACGGGAAACTGTAAGTGGCTGCAGCACGCCGTACTGCTTGATCGATAGTGCTAGATCCTCGAGCCTCGCCTCGTCAAATTCCCTACGGGGTTGGTAGGGATTCGGCTTAATTTTGTCGGTATCAATCCAAAAAATGGAGTTGGAATAAAGGTTGGACATGACTCAATTGTAATTGATTTTTTATGTAAATTCAAGTAAGATTTATGGCATTGCCCACCGAACGCCCAGGTGGCGGAATTGGTAGACGCGATAGACTCAAAATCTATTGTTGGCAACAACATGAGAGTTCGATTCTCTCCCTGGGCACATAAGAATTTATGAATAAGAAAACAGAAAAAATAAACAAGTCAATTGATTTTGAAATTAACGGCGGCAAAAAGCTCTCCGGTACTATTCATACTGGATATTCCAAGAACGGCTCTGTGGGCCTTTTGTGTGCATCGGTACTAAATCGTGGTAAAACAATTCTTCACGGCATCGCCAGGATTGAGGAGGTTTATAGAATAATTGAAATTCTCGAAAGCATCGGAGCCCAAGTTTCTTGGACGGGCACCAATACCGTAGAAATCATTCCTCCTAAAGAATTTAACGTAAGGAAATTAATCCGTGAATCTGCTGAAAAAACTCGCTCTATACTTATGTTCATCGGCCCGCTAGCTCACTTTCTGCCTTCATTTTATATTCCCCATGCCGAGGGCTGCCACCTCGGCAAACGCACGATAGCAGCACATAGATATGCCTTGCAAGAGCTAGGTGTAGAGATCCAAGTGACAGAAGATAGATATGAAATCAAAACCAAAAAATTCCAACCGGCTAATATTATTATGTATGAAGCGGGAGACACTGCGGTGGAAAATGTTTTAACAGCAGCTGCGCTTATTCCTGGTAAAACTACCATCAAATTCACCAGTTCTAACTACCAAGTTCAGGAAATATGCTTTTTCTTAGAAAAGTGTGGAGTTAAGATAGATGGTATCGGTACCTCTACCCTGACAGTGCAGGGAATAAAAAGTATAAATAAAAAAATTGAATATTATAATAGCGAGGACCCAATAGAATCTATGGCCTTCATTACTGCAGCCATTGCCACTGACTCAACCCTGAAGGTAGCTGCCTGCCCCATTAGATTTATAGAGCTTGAATTATATAAGTTAAAGAAAATGGGTTTGAAGTTTGAGGTTTCAAAAGAATATAAAGCGGAGAATGGTAGGACTATCCTCGCTGATGTGACAGTATTTCCATCTAAATTTAAAGCGCTCGACGATAAGATCCACGCCAACCCATATCCAGGAATAAATATGGACAACCTGCCTTATTTTGTGATTCCTGCCATAAAGGCGAAAGGCCAAACATTAATTCATGATTGGACATACGAAAACCGTGCCATTTACCTGACTGAGCTCAACCGCATGGGTGCCAACATAACCCTAGCAGACCCCCATCGATTATATGTAGAAGGAGGAACTAAGCTGCGCCCTGCTCAGATGGTCTGCCCACCGGCCCTGCGCCCGTCTATGGTTATCTTACTTGCCATGCTTTCTGCACCAGGAATTTCAGTATTGCGTAACGTATATATGATAAATCGCGGCTATGAGGAAATTGTGAAGCGTTTAAATTCTATTGGTGCTGATATTAAAATCCTATAGTTTGTATGAAGAAGAATGTTATTGTTATCTTGGGCCAAACTGCCACTGGCAAGAGTAGCCTCGCCGTAAAACTAGCTAAAAAAATAAATGGTGAGATAATTTCCGCAGATTCAAGACAAGTATATAAGGGCCTTAATATTGGCACAGGAAAAATAACAAAAAAAGAGATGGGTAGTGTACCTCACCATTTACTTGATATTGCTAATCCTAAGCTACAATTTTCAGTTGCCGAATTTAAAGTACAGGCTGAACGCGAATTAGGAGCAACAATCGCACGTGGCCATACGCCCATTATCTGCGGTGGCACAGGATTCTACATTGATGCCGTGACAAAATGTCTAGTTTTGCCAGAAGTCCCTCCGAACCAAAAACTACGCAAGGAATTAAGTAAAAAATCAGCCGGAGATCTACTTAAAATTCTAAGGAAATTTGACAGGTCTAGGGCAAATAGTATTGACCCAAATAATGAAGTCAGGATAATCAGGGCAATCGAAATAGTTAAAGCCCTTGGCAAAGTCCCAAAGATTTCCACCACGCCTTCAAAATATGAATTTATTAAAATTGGCTTATACCTACCTGAAGATAAATTAAAGGGTAAGGTAGAAAAAAGGGTGATAAAAATGTTTAAGGATGGATTACTAAGTGAAATAAACAAATTAAAAAAATCAGGGCTAACCAACAAGCGACTACAGGAGCTCGGTTTTGAATATTACAATCCAGATGTTGAAGGGGTGATTACAAAAACAATTCAATATGCCAAGCGGCAAATGACTTGGTTTAAACGCGATAAAGACATTATTTGGATAGACTCTTCGGCCACAACTTCAGCAGGAATGGTAAGAAGGATATTAAAACTATTATAACTGCAATCCAGGAAATATGGTCCGCGATTTGTGGAAACACATGTCCTAGGAAGAATCCCAGGAGCGTGATTACTAGGGTCCATATTAGCGACCCTAAAGCATTGAATTTTAAAAAAGTTCGATAATTCATGCGTCCTACCCCAGCTACTATGGGTGTAAAGGTCCGGATAATTGGGATAAAGCGACAAAATAATATGGCTACCTTGCCGTACTTTTCGAAGAAAATGTGTGCTTTGTCAATGTGCTCCTTTTTAAAAATTTTTCTAAAAAATGAAAAGTTGTAGAGTTTGACTAGATACACCCCTACCTCATACCCCGCCATAGCTCCAAGGGCTGTGGCAAAGAAAACGACAATCAAAAGATAATAAATATTTAGCCCAATGGTAGCTGCAAAAAGCCCACCAGTAAAAAGGAGTGAATCCCCTGGTAATGGAAAGAAAATTCCAGATTCAAAAAAAATAATAACAAATATCCCGGCGTAGCCGAAGGTGGTAAGTAAGTATGGAATGTTAAAAAGTTCAAGCATTATTATTTACTCGGGAACTTCTTATATCTTTAATAAATTTCTTTGTTTCTGCAATAATTGTTTTTGAAAAGCCTTCCACAATAGCCCCATTTCTGTCTGTAAACTGCCTAGGTATGATAATACCCTTACTTTTAAGTATTTCTATTACTTTCAAAATTGTAGGGCGATGCTCTGGAGAGCTAATTTTATTTGCGGCTTCTAGCGCTGTATAGTGATCCATAGGCATTACAGGAAATTCCTGGAAATGTTTTTTTACCCTTTCCTCTACAACGGGAGACAGATATTGAGTAAGTGCACTACCATTCCTTGTATATTTTTCATACTGAAAAGAGTCAGGGAGTTCAGCCATGGCCTTGTTTATTACTACTCGCAGAGCATCACTAGTGCATCCTATCTCCTTTTGAATTTGAGTGAAAAACTTCCATCCTTCCGGTACTTCGGTGAGCATTTCTGCAGATGCAGGCTTTTCAGGTGTATTACCTGGGATCTCTTCTAAATTCATATGTTTGTTTATTATTATATATCCTCTTGTAATAAAAACCTCGCTATTTCGGCATAATCATTGTAACATAAAGATTATAAGTTAATTTAACAAAAATATGAAAATTCTAATCCATTGGATCGTTTCAGCTATAGCTATATTAATTGCGGCGTATATCCTCCCTGGTGTTCATGTTAGCGGCATTGTCGCAGCTTTAATCCTGGCAGTTGTGCTCGGCGTAATTAATGCCTTCATTCGCCCACTTATAATAATGCTGACCTTGCCGGTTACAATTATTACCCTCGGGCTTTTTGTGTTGGTTATTAACGCTCTACTCATCATGCTCTCTGCGGCTATCGTCCCAGGATTTTCTGTGGACAGCTTCTGGTACGCCTTCCTCTTCGGAATTGTACTTGCGATTATTATGGCAATCCTGCATTCACTTGAACCTAAAAGTATAAGATAAACTATTTTTTTGGGCGGGCGATGAGGGAATCGAACCCCCGCTAGCGGTTTTGGAGACCGATGTACTACCACTATACTAATCGCCCATGCTCTACTTGCCCAGCCTTGCGGCCAAGCAAGTAGAGCTATAGAGGGGCAAATTAAAAATTAATCACCCCTCATTCAAAAGAACATACAGCAAAACACTTTGCCGTAGCCCTACTATAACAGAAATCAAAGAAAACTTAAAGGAAAAACTAAAGAAAATTTCTAGTCCCCAATGGTTCGCTCGATGGTCTTGATGATCATGTCCATATTCTCGGATGCCTTTACGATGTAACCCTTCACTCCTACTTCCATACCCAAGGTTACTCCCTCGCTGATATCTTTCATTTTAGAAAGCTGCGAAGAAATTAAGATAGGTATATTATGATGTCCACCTTGTTTTTTAAGTGCTTCTAGGAACTGGAGTCCTCCCATTTTAGGCATAATTAGATCGAGGGTAATCAAGTCTGGTGGGTTCTTCTCTATTTCCTTTAAGCCATCCTCACCGTTGTCTACATGGCTAACCGTGTATCTATCCTTAGGTAAAGTATCTTTCAGGATTTTTGCAAACACTTCATCGTCGTCAATAATCAGTATCTTTTTCATATTGAATCAGGTTATTAATAATCAGTGCTCATTATACCAACGGTAGGGTGAAAAAGAAAGTACTACCCACGCCTATCTTAGAAACAACCCCGATATGGCCATTATGCTCATCTATAACGCCCTTAGCTATAACCAGACCCAAGCCAGTACCCTTTTGCTTCTTCGGTACAGCATTCTTGGTATCAAGTTGTCGGAACTTACTGAAAATCGCGCCAATATTCTCTTCTTCAATACCTATGCCCGAATCCGAGACCATCACCACTAAGCACGAGTTCTTATCATCACCGGTAATCTTAGTTGGAAACGGAACTCCAGAATTATAGCCGGCAGCCTTAGCTTCCTCTTCCATATTGCCGCCACCTTTATGTAAATAAGTTACTACTTTAACTTCCCCTTTTTCATTGGTATATTTAATAGCGTTGGAAAGGAGGTTATTGAGGACATGCTCGATACCCTCCTGGTCAAACATAACTTTTTCGGGAATATCTTTAGCGAATGAGGAAGTAAGTGTCACATTGGAGTCCTTAGCCAGGAAGGAATAGAAGTCTACCCTTTCATTAATGACCTTTGATATATCGCCTTCTTGTTTCTTAATTACAAATTTACCTGATTCAATTTTTGCAACATCTAAAATATCATTTACCAGCTCCAGCATATTAGATGAGTTCTTGTGGATAAGCTCGATGTATTCATCATGGCCCTTGTTGTCTAGGACAATAGTTTTATTTTTCAAAACTTCACTGATTTTTTTAATACCATCGAGCGGTGAGCGTAGCTCGTGCACCAACATAGAGGTAAAGTCTTTACGCAATGTCTCCACTTCCACCTCGGATGTTACATCGTGCAGGATCACCACCCCACCATGCACTACTTCCTGGCCAAGAATTGTTTGGTTTTTAACAGGAGATACGAAAATTTGATAAAATCTTTCTCCGAGTAAAATTCTTTCCGAAACATATTCCTTTTTTAGTTTAACTGACTCCTCGAGGCGCCCACGAATATCAAACTTTCCCCCCAGGTTATCGATGAAGTCAAATATTGTGACGTCCTTTTTATCCGGCATTTTTATTGCCTTTTTTGCTGCGGGGTTGATAACTAGGATACGATAATCCAGGTCAGTCATGAAGATACCGTCGGCCATACTCTCCACCATCGCGTTAAGCTTACCTTGCTCTGTCGCCACAACTTCCTGAAGCTTAGTAACAGCTTGGGAAGCTTGGTTGGTAATCTTATACAATATTGTCATCTGGTCCTCCTTATATAGCCCGACCTGCGTGTCAGCAACCGTGAGGACTCCCACTACCTTACCAGCGATAACTAGCGGAATGTTGAAGAAGGAGCGCACTGGCTCCTGAACCTCCTCGATAAGAATTGCTCCAGAAATAAGTTCCTCAACTTGCTCCTTGGTAAATTCTTTATCCAAGAGCGCCGAGAGTGACTTGAGCATTCTGTCTCTAACTTCATCTAGGAATCCACGATGTACCGAGCGCTCGAGGTGAACCTTGAATAGAACCTTCTCCGGCTCGATAAGCATGTATGACACCGCAGAATAGGCTATAAATTGATGCAGTGATCCGGTAATAACGTCAATAATCTGGTGAATATCCAGCGAGTAGCCGACTCTATCACCGAGCTCCTTTAAGATCGCAAGCTCGTACATCTTACTATCCGTCTCCTTCTCCTTGTCTACGATACTGGCAGCTTTGTCAGAAATGTTTTTACTTAATTCCCGACTGCGCAAGAAAAAAAGCACCGCCACGAATAATGAGGCAACCGAAATTATTAGAGATAGTATTAATGATGTACTCATAGCGCACTAACCACAGTGCTGCTATGCTTTTGCGAAAGCTTTCAAGCGCAATGCAGCAAAAATAACACAAATTGCAGCAATAGTTAGGAATATCTTTTCGACACCCTCACCCACTTGTGGGGTAACAATTATAACTTTCCAACTTTCATTTAATAGTTCCCAAAGGTGTTGAAGTGCAACTGCCCAAACTGCAATGATCATTGGGCTAGCAATAGCGCGGCCAATTTGACCTAGGAAAATTTTAGCACTAAATACGTACGCACCTACAATACCAGCAAAGATGAAAGCTATGAAGTGATGTAGCCCAAGCTCACCAAGGCGAGAGGAAGTATACATATTTACCCAAGATTCCGCGTAATTTGGGATTATAAAAATAATTACAAGTAGAACTGCGGAAATTATACCCCATGTCTTGCCAGCATTGGCAGCAACTGGAGTGCTAGCATCGGCACTTGCGAGACCGGCTAACTTCTTGAATCCAATATAGTACGAAAACATCGCCATATAGAACATAAGGTGCCACCAAATGTCAGGAGATTCATCTGAAATACTATAGACACCAGATGCAGCCATCTTCTGGAAAATTGTAATGAAGAAGAAGGTTCCGGTACCGATGAACAAATAAGTAAGGACAGTTTTTAAGCCTGACTGGGAGGACTTGCGCATTGCATTGAACGTGACCAAGCTAGCAATAAGAAAACCAATTGAGGATACGTAATAACCAAGACTAATTAATGTGTCTGTCATAGAATTATTTATTGATTAATGTTTATATTAGGATACTTAGCAAAAATTGAACCGAGAGCGTTTTTAACAATTTGACCAGAGAGCTCAACATATTGATCGACCAAACTTTGCAATGTTTCCTTTGGATTTGGGCCAACACCAGTGACCTTGCCGTCATTGTCTACCATAAGGCCCTGAACACTGCGTGCCTTAAGGACAGCAATCTCCGGTCCAAGAATAATCGACTGCTTCTTAATGATTTCACTAATAAGAGCACCGTACTGTTCATTATCTTCAGCCATAAATATATATTCATTAATCCCAATACAAATCTGGGACTTCTATTAATGGATATATTATAGCAACAAAGGAAAAGCCCCGCTAGCGCGGGGCCTGTAAAATGTGGATTACCCAGTCATTTTAGCTTCCTTGTGCTTGGTCTTCTTCTTGCACCACTTGCAATACTTTAAAAGCTCGATCTTTTTAGTGACGAGTTTCTTGTTTTTACTTGTGTAATAGTTGGCGTGCTTGCAGACGCTGCATTTAAGCCTTAAAAGTCTATCTTGTGACATGGACTAGATACTATCAGTTTATTATACGTTTGACAAGTGGGTTAATTCTATAAAATCTCTTTATTATTGGGTTAATTCGGGTGACTATTTCGTAATTAATCGTGTCAGAATCCTGGGCCATCATGTCAGCTTCAGCATAGTGGCCGTGGTCACCTCCTATTATGGCTACTTCGTCCCCCACTTTAGCCCTTACATCAGTAAGGTCTATCACAATCATGTCCATCGATACTCGGCCAATGATCTTGACTGTTTTGCCAGCAACATTAAATACTCCTTTGCTTGAAAGTAGCCTAGGATAACCGTGCCAGTAGCCCACCGGTACAACTCCTAGCACTGAATTACGCTTGAGCTTTTCAGTTAGGTCGTAACCAATCTCTGCGCCTTTGGGTAGTGATTTAATTTCAGTGATTATAGCTTTCCAGGAGAGTACTGGGTGAAGTGTATATTTATTTTCAAAAGCTTCCTTGGTTTCACTCGATGACCAGAGGCCGTACATGCCGATACCAACACGCACCATGTCGTAATGCAATTCCGGAAAGAACATTGTGGATGAACTCGCGCAGATGTGAAGAAGTGGAGTAAAACCATTTATATTAAACTCCCTCTCCCAGAGCTCAAGCCTTTCAGCTTGCAACATTGTATATTCTCGGCCTTCCGATGCTTCGCCGACTGCCAAGTGGCTATATAGGCCTTCCACAATTACCCCCTTATTTTTCCTTAGAAATTCAATGACTCTCTTCATGTCGCTCATTAAAAATCCCTGCCTGCCCAGGCCGGTGTCTACCTTGATGTGAATTTTTATTCCTTTGATATTTTTAAGCGCGTGTAAGGCCTCGAAGTTGGAAATAGTTATAGAAACATTCTTTTTCAGAGCCTCCTTGTAATACGCAGGTGATACGTAGCCAAAAACCATGATTCTTGTCTTAATTCCGACGGCTCGCAATTCTTGAGCTTCCTCAAATGAATCCACCCCAAGAAAATTCACCCCGCACTTCACTACTTCCTTTGAAAACTCTATTAGCCCGTGACCATAGGCGTTAGACTTGACCACTGCCATTAGGATACAGTCTTTGGGAATAATACTTTTGAAAGTTTGGTAATTTTTTGCAATCGCAGCACGATCCAGCTCCACCCAGGTGCGTAATTTAGTTTTTTCTACTTGAGTGAGTTTCATATAGTGCTTTGAAGTTTAGCTTCCCCCTTATGCCTTTGCATTGCAAGGTGAATTAATTTATCCAGAAGAACAGTTGTGGGCACCCCGCTAGCTTCCCAGAGCTTAGGATACATGCTAATTCCTGTAAAGCCTGGGATGGTATTAATTTCATTCACAAAAATTTGCCCGCTTGGTGTGAGGAAAAAGTCTACTCGGCTCATACCTTCACATTCTAGAACTTGGAATACTTTTATGGCCATTACTTGGATTTTCTTTTTAATATTTTCGGGCAATTTCACTTTCACTAAAGTCTTAGAATCATCAACATACTTGGCATCATAAGAATAAAAGTCTCCAACAGGAATAATTTCACCCAGTACTGATGCCTTTGGCTTGTCATTACCTAGAACAGCACATTCAATTTCTCTACCCTTTATATTTTTTTCAATAACTATTTTTGTATCAAACTTAAACGCAAGCTTAACTGCTTTGTCGAAATCCTTTTTACCTTTAACTTTACTTATACCTACTGATGAGCCCATATTAGCGGGCTTAATGAAAAGCGGCAAACCGAGTTCCTTTTTTACTTTATCGAAATTCATTTTCTCACCGGAGCGTACAGTTATAAATTTACCGATAGGTACCTTAGCATCTCGCAGTAACCTCTTCATTACATCCTTATCCATTCCAACTGCAGAGCCGAGTACTCCGGGGCCCACAAATGGCACGCCTGCTAGCTTGAGCAGCCCCTGCATACTACCATCCTCGCCAAATGGACCGTGTAAAACAGGAAAAACTACGTCAAGCTTCTTCAATGGTTCAAAATTAAAATTTCCTTCCTTGCCTATTTTTATTGGGGTAACTTTGTATTTATTCTTATTCAGGGCACTAATAACATTGCGCGCGGAAACCACCGACACATCATGCTCAGCTGATTTTCCGCCAAAAAGGACCCCTATACTTATTTTCCTTGGCTTTTTCCTTGCCATGGAGAGAGTGTAGCACTTTTCAAATCTTTAGGCACATTGCTCAGGTTTTTGCAGCCTTTAGTAGTTATCAGCACCATATCCTCAATTCGGACGCCACCAAAACCTTTGAAGTATAGCCCAGGTTCAACTGTCATTACACAATTTATCGGCAATATATCCTTACTCTTAGGCTTAAAGTTGGGCCACTCATGGATGACAGTGCCCACGCCATGACCAAGGCCATGCTTAAAATTATTTTTAAAAATTCTCGCTAGAAATCCCCGGGGAGCTTTATCTACTATTACTGCTCGCCTTTCACCTTTTATTAATTTCTGAAGTGCAATTTCTTGCGCCTTTAATACTGCCAAATAAACCTTCTTTTGCCTCGCACTCGGCTGCCCCCAAAAATATGTGCGGCTCATGTCGGAACAATAATGGTTCACAGTGGTGCCAAAATCGAACATTATTATGTCACCAACTTTTAATTTACTTTTTCCTGGCTCATGGTGTATGTTTGCACTATTTTTACCAAATGAAACAATTGGTGGAAATGATAGAATTGGTGCGCTGAGCCTAATAAATTCTTTTTTGATTAAATTAGCAACTTCCACTTCTGTAACCCCAGTTCGTAGTTTTGTTAAAATAAGTTGCAACACCTTCTCACTTATCCTTTGCGCTTTTACAATACTAGCTATCTCAAGCTCACTCTTCTGTGCTCTGACCTCATGAATTAGTTTCGTTTTCATTTCATTTCATTTCAAAATTATCTGGTTTTTTAAAGTTTTTTCTACTGTCTGGACTTGCTAGACTGGAAGTTTGAACTTCAAAATGATTCCTAAGTACATCAATCGTTCTACCAACACAGCCTTCTAAATCACCAGTAGTATTTAGAGGATCTGTCCATAAATTCATTCCACCAACAATTATTCTCTTTACTCCAAGCGTTTTTAGCTTTTCAATGAAAAGTGCCCACTCCTGCCCCTCAGTTTCAGGAGAACTACCAAAATAAGGTAACGGATCTGCTGGATGGGTCTCAACGAGATAAATTTGATTACTAGCTTTTTTTAGAATGGGCTCAATAATATGCTTAGTCCTATTCACCATATCATAACTTTCAAATAATATAGTTGGGGTTTGGGACTTAGTTTTTAAAATTTTTTCGAATCCTCTTTCTACTGTTGGTATTCTTTCTAGATGATAATATTCTAAAACATCTGGATCATCCATCTTTTTTTGAGCAATATAATAAGGGTGAACCATTATCCTAACTATGCCGTTATTTTTTTCAATACGGTCCTTAAGTTCAAGCGTTTCTTGAGGTGTGAGGCTGAAAATTTTTTGAACAGGATTCTCTTTAATCTTTTCTGAATTTAAATTTGAATCAGGACTGAATTCTGGCATAGAATTTATTTAAATTAACCTAACAATATCGTGATATGTAACTAACACCATGAGGAGAATTAAAATACCGAAGCCGATAGTGTTGGCCATGTTGGCAAACTTTGGATTGATTGCAGAGCCTTTAATTTTTTCGATGAGTAGAAAGAACAACCGCCCACCGTCGAGAGCCGGAAATGGTATAAGGTTGATGATACCGAGGTTGACGGAGATAAGTGCTGCGAAGGAAAGGAGGTACGCAAAGCCGAAGTCATAGGCGTCCCCCACAATACCCACCATTCCTACCGGCCCAGTAATGCCCGCTAGGCTACCGTGGCCCATTATAGCCTCTGCAATAAGCGTATAAAGCCCTACAGCGGTGTCTTTTATCACAGATAGTGTTAGTAGCAATCCTTCCTTAAGAGCCACAAAAAAGGGCAATTTGGCCGTGCCTATTTGGTCCATAGATATGCCTATCATTGGCTTATGATCCACCACTCCTGGCGCTGGGGTCATGTCAGTAAATTTAACATCCTGGCTCCTACCACGAGTAAAGCCTATCTCAATTTCTTTATCTGAATGCGCTCCAACGAAAGCCTTAACACTCTCTGGAGTAATGTCTTCTAGATTTTCATTATTCTCACCAATATCAGTAGATAGGCTGGAAACCGATACAATTGCGTCCCCAAGTTTTAATCCTGCTTTAGCAGCTGGAGAGTCGGGCAATACAGAAACAATTAATAAATTCACATCATCAAGTTCATAACCAGGTAAGTTGCTGCCGACAGATGTAGGCACTCCGGACATAAGCCCAATAGAAAATAGGAGCCAGGCCAGGAGGAAGTTCATTACCACACCCGCCACTAACACAATTGCTTGCTTCCACTTTGCTTTACCTATTAATGCCCTAGCACTATCTGGACCACTCATAGATTCATCATCAGGACTTTCGCCGAAAATTTTAACAAAGCCACCGATAGGGAAAAGGTTAAAGGTGTATTCTGTCTCCCCTTTTTTAAATCCAAAAAGTCGTGGTGGGAAGCCGAAGCCGAATTCATCTACTCGCATACCGAAAAGTTTGGCCGTAAAAAAATGCCCGAACTCATGGACTAGAACCAAAACTAAAAGAATTATTATAAATATAACTATACTCATTTTATTTTATCCCATTACTTCCTTCTCCTTCTTTTCGAAAGTTGTTTCTAGGTTATTATTTGTAGCATCTATTATTTTTTGCAATTCCTCTTTACCTCTGAATCTTTCGTCCTCTGTCATCTTGCCGAGTTTTTCTTGAGACTCGATATCCTTCAATATCCTCTCGCGTTCATGACGGGCTGCAATCCTAGCGTCTTCTAGTTTTTGTTTTAAGGTTTTTACTAATGTTTGCCTTGTTTCCGTAGTTAATTGCGGAAAGATAACTCGGATACCAAGGTCATCCGTAGCAACTGAAAGTCCTAGATTTGCAGCCACTATCGCCCGCTCAATATCCTTAACTTGATTTTTATCCCAAGGCGCGATGCGCAAGGTCTTCGGGTCTTCAATAGATACCGAAGCCACATTTTTAAGAGGCAAGAAAGCTCCATATGACTCTACATTTATACTGTCGAGAATTGAAGGTGACGCCCGGCCCACGTTCAGCTCGCGATATTCCTTACCTAAAAATTCTTCTACCTTTTTAAGTTCAATTTTAAGAATTGAAAAGTTATACTGCATACAACAATTATAGCACAGGAATCATGATAGCTACAGACTCCATTAGGCTTTTAGTTGAGGAGCCGGGCATGCGGAGGAATTCACGAACTTTGAAAATATGATGGTAGCAGGTCACACTGGAAAAATTTTGCAGTGTCTTGTGTAGACAACTTTCTATTGCATTTAAAAATTTGAGCGCCTTGGAGCGAGTACTATCAAGAGCCGGATTTTCCTCATCTTCATCTGCTTCAGTTAATAATTCTTTAATAAAATCTATTCGCCTCTGTAGAGGCATCTTGATAAATTCCTCGGCTTCTCTTAGTGGAGTTCCCTCCTTAGTCCTAATCAAATAGAATCGGGAGATGAAAGTTTTTAGGAGTGCACTCACATCCGGCACAATAAGAAAAAAGTGAGTATCCTCTATCGGCTCCTCAAACATTTTAAGTAAGGTATTCTGCGCCTCAAGTAGGAAACTGTTTGCGGAAATTATAAATACTTTCTTTTTATCTGAATACCCTTTCTCTGCCCCGTAGGACTTCAAATTTCTCGCGTCATCAATTTTAAATGAATCTAGATTTATTTGCACCACCTCTTCATTTTGGATAAAAGCAATTAATTCGGGCACAACTTCATCCCGTGTCCCTTCTATTAAGTACGCATGGTGTAGATTATTTTTATTTATTTGTTCGCTAATTTTCATTTACTTCTTACTTAACACTGCCCTCTTATATACATCCAAGTGTTCGAGCGCAATACCAGTACCCTTGGCTACACAATAGAGCGCATCTTCCGCGAGGATTGCCTTGACCCCAGTTTTTCTATAAACCAAATCTGGAAAATTACGCAAGAGTGAAGAGCCACCAGTCATAATAATTCCGTAGTCCATAATATCTGATGCAAGCTCGGGTGGAGTTTCCTGTAGTACATCTTTGATCGCCTTAATAATGTGGCGCAACTCACCATCAATAGCTTTAACTATCTCGTTAGTCCCGACTTGTGCAGAGCGTGGCAAGCCTTGGATAAAATCTCGGCCCTTTATAGTGACACGCAGTTCCTCATCTAACGCCACTGCAGCACCAATTTTAATTTTAACTTCCTCTGCTGTCCTATCACCTATCGCTAGGTTGAAAGTTTTCTTTATATAATCGGCTATGGCCTGGTCAATTTTATTTCCAGCGCATTTTACCGAGGTCGATGCCACAATACCCCCGAGTGAGATCACCGCAACATCAGTCGTGCCGCCACCTATGTCAACAATCATGTACCCACGAGATTCATATATAGGTATTCCAGCTCCAATCGCAGCCAAAATAGGCTCCTTCACAACGTACGCATTCTTGGCGCCCGCTTTGATTGCAGCCTCGACAACTGCACGGCGTTCAGTTGAAGTTACTCCAGCTGGGACAGATATCATCACGTCAGGTTTCCAGAGGTTGAAACGGCCCATGGCTTTATTTATAAAATATTTCAGCATGGCCTCCGTTACCCGGTAGTCCGCAATTACGCCGTCCTTCATTGGACAGTAAGTAATTATAGATTCTGGGGTCTTACCGATCATGTCTTTAGCAGCAAAGCCGATAGCTAGAATTTTGTTATCTTGTTCGGAAACGGCAACAACTGAAGGCTCGTTTAGAACGATGCCCTTGCCAGGTACGAAGACCAGGGTGTTTGCAGTACCCAGGTCAATGCCTAATTTCCTAGAAAATATGCCCATATAAAGTAATATATCACATTTATGTTAGAATCCTAGGATGGAGACCGCGATGAAAATTGTGACGATAATTCCGTTAGAAAAAGGACCACTCCGAGGCGATTTAACATACTTTACAAGCAAAAATATTGAAAACGGAAGTATCGTAGAAGCTACCCTCCGGAGTAAAAAAATACTGGGCCTGGTGGTATCGGTCGAAGAACTGACTGGCTCTAAAGGCGAGGTCAAGGAGATGGACTTCAATTTAAAGAAAATTATCGATGTTAAGGAGCACTCTGTTTTTAGAAAAGAATTTTTGGATAGTGTCCTCCTCACTGCCAAGTATTTTGCGGCACGCAATAATGACACCATCGCTACGCTTATTCCTGGAATTCTGCGAGAGGAATATGACAAAATTTCAAAATTTACAAAAATGGAAAGTGTTAAGCCCGCTGCCCAAAAAGGCATCCGGAATGAAAAGTTAATTCTTCAAGCTTCACTTGATGAGAGAATATCCTCATATAAAACGCTAATCCGTGGATCTTTCGCTCAAAAAAAATCAGTTTTTATGGTTTTGCCAACTGAATACGATATTGAAAATTTTAATAAAATCCTGGGTAAGGGTATCGAGAAGTTTACTTTCTTTGTGCATAGTGGGCTAGCTCGCAATAAACTAGTAGAACGCGTAGAGAGGATACTTGCCTCCGATCATCCAGTATTAATTATCGGCACAGCACCATTCCTAGCCATCCCACGACACAATATAGGCACAGTAGTGCTGGAACATGAAAATTCTACCGCATACAAAACGATAGCCCGGCCACATTTGGATTTGCGAATTTTTGCGGAAATTTTTGCTGAGAAAATTAATGCTAAATTTATACTTGGTGACACCTTGCTACGATTCGAGACTATTGGCCGAGGTGAGATTGAAAATATATCTCCGGTGCATCCACTTTCATTTCGAACTGACTTTGGGGGCAAAATTGAAATTGTTCCTAAGGGTGATAAATTTAAAATTCTTACTGATGAGACAGTAGAAAACATTAAAAATGCGGTTGCAAAGAAGAAAAAAGTTTTCGTTTTTTCCTTCAGGAAGGGGCTGGCCACGATGACCATCTGCCGCGATTGCTCGACTATTGTATTCTGTGACAGGTGTAGCGCACCTGTCGTGCTCTATGAGTCCCAAGACGGCAAGAAACGTATGTTTATTTGCAATCGTTGTAAGAGAGAGTTACCAGCTGAAACTACATGTGCCACTTGTGCTGGCTGGAACCTAATGCCACTCGGCATCGGTACTGAAACAGTGCAGGAAGAGCTTAAAAATGTTTTTCATGGTGAAAAAAGTGTCAAAATTTTTAAATTAGATAAAGAATCTGCAAAGACTAAGAAGGGTGCCAGAGATATAATCAAAGAGTTTGAAGCAACCAGTGGTTCTATACTAGTTGGTACTGAAATGGCATTTTTTTATATGAAAGAGAAGGTGGCACTCTCAATAATCGCTTCATTTGACTCACTGTGGAGTATCCCAAGTTTTAAAATGAGCGAGAAGGTGGTAGAAATTATGCTCGCGGCTGTGGCTAAGACTAATGATACTTTTATTGTGGAAACTAGAAATGAAAATGATGCCGCAATTCGTGCCGTGGAAAGTGGCAACCTGGCCCCCTTCGTCCGTGAAGAACTGTATGATCGAAAAAAATTAGACTACCCACCATATAAACGCTTTATCAAGATCACTCACTTGGCCGATAAAATACAAACAGCAGGAGCTAAAGAAATGTTGCAAG
Source organism: Patescibacteria group bacterium (assembly GCA_040388575.1). Lineage (GTDB taxonomy): Bacteria > Patescibacteriota > Minisyncoccia > Phycocordibacterales > UBA9973 > UBA9973. Next base: position 152,797 of record JAZKBO010000002.1, read on the forward strand.
AACTTTTTAAGGATTACAATCCGGAAATTTTCAGCGGCTTCGTAGCTAAAATGCAAGGTAAATACATCACTAACACTTTAATTAAATTGGATTTGAAAAAATGGTCCCTGCCAGAGCTATCCTTAAATTCCTCGATAGATGAGAATCTTTTAACTCGTATTCGCTCCTTACCACCGAACTTTGAGGTCTTTGTGGATCCTGAGGATTTGCTTTAAGCGCATTATTGAGTTATAAAATACACAGGAGGCGCAATGTACCGTTTCATGTTCTTCAGGGGGCGAAAGCGTCTCCGGTGGGATGAAATACCCACAAAAGCGAACGGGGAAGTCTTTAATGCAGCCAATATGCAAAAGGCTTTCGAATACTGCTTCGCCAAGTATCAAGAAGGCGGCACAGTGTACGGCGGAGGCGACATGACGCGCGACGTCCCCGCCTGGGTTCCAGCTCCAGTTCGACACACACGTACCATCTCGCACCCCGACGAAGCGTCGGCACATGCGGACAAATAACAAGCGACCGGTTAGCACGCGAAAGGTCAATCCCTTTCCGTGCTCCCGGCGATTTTTTTTGCCCGAAATTTCAGTGTATAATGTATAAGTATGAAAAAGACCCTTCTTTCATTAGCTTTAATACTGACCTTCGGCGCCTATACTGCCTTTCTAAGGTCTGATATCACTTCCAAACTCCATACCCCAATTGTTCCTGTCACAACACCGGATCCCTCACCAATTACCCAAACACCCTCTCCAACACCCACAACTCCAACCCCAGCACCAACTACCCCACCAAGCAATACTGGTAAATTTAAAAATGGCACCTATACTGGTGACAGCGTGGATGCCTTTTATGGTAACGTGCAAGTATCAGCAATAATTTCCGGTGGCCAGCTAACAAATGTTACCTTTCTAGATTATCCCCGAGACCGCCGAACTTCACTACAAAAGAGCAATCAGGCGATGCCGATACTGAAGTCTGAAGCCATATCCTCCCAGAGTGCAAATGTTAATAGTGTTTCCGGAGCTACCTACACTAGTGAAGCCTTTACTCTCTCCCTTACCTCTGCCCTCAATCAAGCAAAAAATATATGACATCAATAAAGAAAACTGAACTCATCATGGGTATGCCTATTACACTAGAAATTGTTGGTGATATGGTCACTGAGGGTGCCTTCAAATTAGTTTTTGATTACTTTAAATATATCGATGAAAAATTTAGCACTTATAAAAGCGGCAGTGAAATGATGCGCATTAATCGCGGGGAGATTGATGAAAAGGAGTATAGTGAAGACATGCGGGAAGTTCTGGCATTATCTGAAATCACCAGGAAAGAAACGGGTAATTATTTCGATATTAAAAGGTTAGACGGCTCCCTGGATCCTTCCGGCTTAGTTAAGGGCTGGGCAATACACAATGCGGCCCACCTGCTAAGGGATGCAGGCTTTAAGAATTTTTGCATCGAAGCTGGTGGGGATATTGAAACCTTTGGATTAAATAGTGAGTGTAAAGTTTGGACCGTCGGTATTAGAAATCCATTCAATACAACCGAGATAGTAAAGATACTCCACAGTGATAATAAAGGAATTGCTACTTCCGGCAATTATATACGTGGGCAGCACATTTATAATCCTAAGGAAAAGATGGGTAGGGTTGAGGGCGTAGTAAGTTTAACAGTGGTGGGGCCCAATATTTATGAAGCAGACCGCTTTGCTACCGCAGCTTTTGCGATGGGCGAGGCTGGAATAATGTTTATTGAAAAATTGCCGGGATTTGAAGGCTATATGGTTAATGATAACGGCATCGCAACTTTTACCAGCGGTTTTGAAAAGTATGTCAAATAAAATTTTGTAATATGATCCGACTTATCGACAACTTGCTAAACAAAATCACGATGTATCGGCTAGTGCTGTATTTTTTGATTATATTAGTTGCTGTTGCAGGGATACTAGGAAGCATCGGATTCCTGCCATTTAGCCCACTGATGCTGCTACTTTCGGTTACACTACTTACCGTAGTTTGTTATGTAATTAATAAATTATTTTCCTTGGCTTTCAATGCACCGACCAATGTGGAGTCAGTATATATTACAGCTCTTATCCTTACTCTCATCATAACCCCACCTAGCAGCTTGAGCGATATTTCATATTTGATTTTTATTTTTTGGGCGGCCACTTGGGCCATGGCTTCGAAATACATCCTGGCTATTGGAAAAAAACATATTTTTAATCCTGCAGCTTTCGGTGTAGCCCTTACAGCTCTTACTATCAATCAATCCGCTAGCTGGTGGATAGGCACAGCAAGCATGGCACCCTTCGTCATCGTAGGTGGGTTGTTAGTTGTGAGGAAAATCCGCCGTTTTGACTTTATACTTTCTTTTCTTACAGTAGCCTTAATTGGCACAATCCTTCTACATGTTAATAGCCTACCGGGTGCATATATTATTTTAAGAAGGATGTTACTTTCATCCCCACTTTTATTTTTTGCTACTATTATGCTCTCCGAGCCACTCACCACCCCGCCGAAGCGTTATGCACGTATGGGCTACGGTGCGTTAGTGGGAGCGATATTTGACCCAAGTATCCACTTGGCTGGCTTATATTCCACCCCAGAGCTAGCCTTGCTCTTGGGCAATATAATATCCTATATTCTAAGCCCTAAGAAAAAATTAATGCTTAGATTAATTGCTAAGGAACAAATAGCTAAAGACACTTATCAATTTTCCTTCACTTCTGGTAAAGATGAAATGGAATTCCATCCTGGGCAATACTTAGAATGGACCCTCCCACATAAGCACTCTGACAGTAGGGGCAACAGGCGCTACTTTACTATTGCTTCCTCTCCAGTGGAAGAAAATTTCCGAATTGGGGTTAAGTTTTATCCGGAACCATCTAGCTTTAAAAAAACATTATTGGGAATGAAACCCAATGACATGCTAGTTGCTTCTGGACTCGCTGGAGAATTTATTATGCCTCACAATAAAGATGTGAAGTTATGCTTCATGGCCGGTGGAATTGGCATTACCCCTTTTGAAAGTATGCTGAACTATATGCTTGAGCGTAAACAACATAGGGATGTGATAATGCTTTACTCCAATAAAACTTCCGCTGATATTGCCTATCTGGAGACTATAAAAAGGGCTCAAAATGAACTCGGAATTAGGACGGTGCATGTTCTGTCAGATACAAACTCACTCCCAACGGGTTGGCAAGGGGAAAGTGGATTTATCACAGCTGAAATGATCAAAAGAAAAGTACCTGATTGGAATGAAAGAATATTTTTTATTTCCGGGCCCCATGGCATGGTGAATGCTTTCAAAGACGCCTTAAAGGAGATGGGTGTACACCGTTCACATATTAAAATTGACTTCTTCCCTGGTTTTGCTTAAGAAACTAGTACTGTAAATTCCCCTTTTTGTTTAACCGGATTTTGTTTTAAATATTCTAGGAGTTCGGCTGGCTTGCCTGTTTTAAATTCTTCATATATTTTTGTAAGCTCGCGAGCGAGGCAGACATTTTTCTCTGGACAAAATTTAGCCAGCGACTCTAAAGTTTTCAAAATTCTGTGAGGGGACTCGTAGAAGACCATTGTGCGCTTGGCATCGGCTATTTCTTTAAATAAAGTCTCCCTACCCTTTTTATGCGGCAGGAATCCGAGGAATGTAAACTCGTGCGCTGGAAAACCTGCGCCTGATAGGGCGGTTATCACGGCCGATGGCCCAGGAATAGGAATAATTTCTATGCTATTCATGAACCTGCCCCTAACCTTATCAATAAGCATTATCCCTGGATCGGAAATACCAGGAGTGCCCGCATCCGATACTAGGGCTAAATTCTTTTCATCCTTAAGCAAGTCAAAAATCTTTTCAATCTTGGAAAGTTTGCTATGCGCATGATAGCTCAAGGTCGGTGTATTGATACTGTATTTGTCTAAGATTTTTTTCGTCTCTCTAGTATCCTCACATAAGATTAGGTCCACACTTTTAAGAGTTTCAATAGCACGAAGAGTTATGTCACCCATGTTTCCGATAGGCGTGGCAACTATATAAAGTTTAGACATTTGTCCTTTCTTCTTTAAGTGGAGTCAAGCTAGCAAACACTACAATTGCTAAGGCGATTATTAAAATATTTTTTATTATGTATTGCCCTTCAATAGTAGGCACACCGAAACTTGCCCAAGTGAACTGTGGCAAAAGAATTAGTGGCATAATGGTAGTGATCATATGAATTGCAAGAAAAAACAAACCTAAACGTTCCATCTTAGGCACGATAAATAAGAGCCCAATAATCATTTCAAACACACCAAAGCATATTAAGAAGCCTCCTGGTGGAACACCATGGAGAGTTTTATTAAGGAGTGCCACTACGAGTGGATTAGCGGCGCCATTTTCCGCGAAGACCTTAATCGCCCCGAAATAAAAATAAACCAAAAATATTGCGAATCTGGCGAACGGCACTGCCGTCCTCTGCATAAAACTTACTAATTTATAGTCCCAAGTCTCTATTTTTGCATTAAAATTTCGCATGGGAATATTATACTACTATCTTCTATATTTTCTAGTGCGCCATTTGTCGGCTATTTTGACACGGGTTAACGAGCGCTCGAGTTCGGCTTCAAAGTGCTCGAAGTCGACATGGTCTTTATCTTGCATTTGTTTTTGTAGTTCCCCTGCTTTCCTCTTAGCTTCTTCTATCTTCTGGTCAGTAATTTCAGCAACTGGCTCTGCAAAGTCAGCTAGCACTGCGACTTCTGTAATTCCTTCGGGATTCTTTTTAACTTCTAGGAATCCACCAGCCACAGCCATAGGGATATGCTCCCCACCTGATACTGCCACCACATCGCCAGATTTTAAACCGACAACAAGCGGAATATGATCTGGGAGAACAGTTATCTCACCTTCCGTTGTCGGCAAACTTACCTGATCCACCATTTCTTCGAGGATAAGTCTTTCCGGAGTTACAATTTTTAATTTCAACTGCTTGGACATAGATTAAAGAGCGCCCTTCATGTAGAAATCACCCTCCGATTTTTCGTCATGCTTACCGTCTAGAATTTCACGGAATGAGCGGATGGTATCTTTAAGCGGGACGAATACACCCTTAGCTCCGGTAAACTGCTCCGCTACGAAGAAAGGCTGGGAAAGGAACTTTTGAATTTTACGTGCACGAGCCACGAGCTGCTTGTCTGCCTCGGACAATTCTTCCATACCCAAGATCGCGATGATATCTTGCAAATCTTTGTAACGTTGAAGCACGCGCTGCACCTCGCGGGAAACATTGTAATGCTCCTCACCTACGATGTTGGGGTCAAGAATTGTTGAGGAGGAATCCAGTGGATCAACCGCCGGATAAATACCGATTTCCGTAAGCGCACGATTTAGAACCACAGTGGAATCCAGGTGGGCGAAGGTTGTGGCCGGTGCTGGGTCAGTAAGGTCGTCCGCTGGCACATACACAGCTTGAACGGAAGTTACGGAACCTTTGTCGGTAGAAGTAATACGTTCTTGGAGTATTCCCATTTCCGTTCCAAGTGTCGGCTGGTAACCTACAGCTGATGGAATACGGCCGAGGAGCGCAGAAACTTCGGAGCCCGCTTGAGTGAAGCGGAAAATATTGTCGATGAATAAGAGCACGTCTTTACCTTCCGCATCTCGGAAATTTTCCGCCATAGTAAGTGCCGAGAGTGCCACACGTAGACGCGCACCTGGCGGTTCATTCATCTGGCCAAAGACCATGGCGACTTTATCAATAACTCCAGAATCTTTCATTTCATGATAGAGGTCATTACCCTCACGAGTTCGCTCCCCCACTCCAGCGAAAACTGAATATCCGCCGTGATTAGATGCAATGTTATGAATTAATTCCTGAATGACAACAGTTTTACCTACACCTGCGCCACCGAAGAGCCCAACCTTACCTCCCTTTAGCACCGGACAAATTAGGTCAATAACTTTAATTCCAGTCTCAAGAATTTCAACTTTAGTTGCTTGCTTTACATATTCTGGCGCTTTGCGGTGAATTGGTAGCCTACTTTTAGTTACCACTTCCTTACCATCATCAATAGCCTCCCCTAAGACATTGAAAATTCTACCCAGTGTTGCTGCGCCCACAGGTACAGAAATAGGCGCGCCGGTATTGGTGACTTCTTGGCCTCGAGCAAGTCCGTCCGTAGAATCCATGGCCACCGAGCGGACTACGCCGCCGCCGATGTGCTGCTCCACTTCCAAGACTACTTTCTTTGTGCCGTTCATTACTGACAGAGCATTGTAAATTTCCGGCAAATCATTGCCGAAATCTACGTCTACGACCGGGCCTATTATTCTTTTTATTGTACCTGTTTTCATATATTATTAATTAATTATAATTTATTAACTTACTGAAGCCATACCGGCACTTATCTCTGAAATTTCCCTGGTAATGTTCGACTGCCTGGCTTTGTTGAATATCAGGGTTAGTTCATCTATCATTTCGCCACTGGCCTCACTCGCATTCTTCATGGCTACCATCCTGCTGGACTGCTCGGAGGCATTCGACTCGAGCATCATCTGGTAAATTTGCATTCGAGTCAGCTTTTCAGCCAGTGATGTGATTAATTCCTCCATGTTGCCTTCAAATAAATAATTGGTCTTAATTTCATTATGCTGGACATCTTCTGATTTAATGCCTTCAATTAATTCTTTAATGTCACTTTTTGAAACTGGGAGGATTTGTTTAATGTTTGGCTTCTGGGTTAATGCGGAAACAAAGTCAGTATATGCAACCACAACTTTATCGTAATTCCCTTTTGTATATTCATTCGTTAACATTTTAGAAATTGGTAGGATATTTTGTAAAGTAATATTGTCTGGCAATTCCGTAAAGCTCGCAATAATATTTTGCCCCACTCGGCGCATGGCTGCATCACCCTTTTTGCCAATGGCAAGGATACTTACTTTGGCTGCGCTTTCATTTTTAAGTACAGCAATTGCTTTTTTTATTACCTGCGCATTGTAAGCACCACAAAGGCCGCGATTTGAGGTAATCAAAACCAAAAGAATATTCTTCACTGGACGCTGTTCAAAAAGCGGATGTCTGAAATCAGTGCTCTCAATATTCTGCGCAATGGAAGTCAAAATTTCCCAGGAGTATCCAGCATAAAATCGTGAAGCAAGGGTAGAGGAAACTGCACGCTTCATCTTCGAAGCTGCCACCAATTCCATCGCCTTGGTTATCTTCTTTGTGCTCTTCACACTCTTTATTCGTCTTTTAATTTCTTTTGTTCCGGCCATTTTATTTTATTGAAAACTCTTTTTGAAATCCTCAATTACCTTTTTTAATTCTGCCTCGCCTTTATCCGTCCACATTTTGGTATCGCGAATTTCTTTGTAGAAAACTTTGGCATTCCTCTCGCTGTAGTCAGTCAGGCCTTGCTCAAATTTCTTGATTTGATCCACTGGCACATCATCCATATATCCCTTCGTTAAAGCGTAAAATGTCATAACTTGATGCTCTATTTTCACAGGAGCATATTGGAGCTGTTTAAGCACTTCTACAGAGCGTTTACCGCGCTCTAGCTGCCGCTTGGTACTTTCATCAAGGTCAGAGCCGAACTGGGCAAAGGCCTCAAGCTCACGGTATTGTGCAAGCTCGAGCTTTAACGGTCCTGCCACTTTCTTCATGGCCTTAATCTGAGCACTTGTTCCAACACGTGATACGGACGAGCCCACGTTTACCGCCGGGCGGATACCTTTGTAGAAAAGATCCGTCTCGAGGAATATCTGCCCATCAGTAATGGAAATAACATTGGTAGGAATGTAAGCGGAAATATCTCCAGCTTGAGTCTCAATAATTGGCAGCGCTGTGATTGAGCCGCCTCCATACTTTGCATTTCTTCGGCATGCACGTTCAAGTAGTCGAGAATGTAAGTAAAATACGTCTCCAGGGTAAGCTTCACGGCCTGGTGGGCGGCGAAGAAGCAAAGAAATTTCACGGTACGCTACTGCGTGCTTAGAAAGATCATCGTAAATAATTAGTACATCTTTACCCTGGTCCATAAAGTATTCCGCAATAGAAACTCCAGCGTAAGGCGCGATGTACGAAAGCGGCGCAGGTTCAGATGCTCCTGCGGAAACAATAACAGTGTAAGTCATGGCACCAACCTCTTCAAGTCTTGCTTCAATCTTACGAAGTTTAGAATCTTTCTGCCCGATAGAAACGTAAACACAAATCATGTCCTGTCCTTTTTGGTTCAAAATTGTGTCGATTGCAATGGCTGTTTTACCTGTCTGCCTGTCACCAATGATAAGCTCACGCTGACCACGGCCCACAGGAATAGTAGCATCTATGACTTTAATACCTGTCGCAACCGGCTGGTCCACACTCTGACGTGTGACTACACCTGAAGCCACGCGCTCGATAGGATAAGTCTTAGCACTCTTAATTACTCCTTTACCATCGATAGGCATGCCGAGTGGGTTAACTACTCGGCCGATCATGGCCTCACCAACTCCAATTTCTAGAATTTTACCAGTAGCTTTGACTTCATCACCTTCCTTAATTTTCGAAAAGTCACCAAGAATAATTACCCCGACTGTGTCCTCCTCTAAGTTAAGGGCCACACCCGTCTCGCCGCCTGCAAAAGTAACCATTTCCGAACTCTTCAGGTCCGACAAGCCCGAAACTTTAGCAATACCATCGAAAACCTCTATAACCTTGCCCACCTTTTCAGCCAATGCCCTCGCGGAAAAATTTTCGATCTCTTTTCTTAAACTTTCTATAATATGGTTACTCATTTTAGGCTTTTTGAATTAAATATTCTTGTAATTGATTTATTTTGTTTCGAGTTGTTAGGTCTATAACTTCACCCTCTGCTTCTATGCGCACTCCGCCGAGAAGGCTCTCATCGAGGACTTCCTCGAGCGCAACTTCCCTAGCATGATAACGCTTTTTAATGGCGTGGGATAAATCATATTTAAGGTGCGTACCCAGCTTACTAGCGACCCGAACCCTGGCTTCCACTATTCCTTCACTTTTATTAATTAATTTTTTGAGTTCTGTTAAAATTTCAGCTGACTTACCTAACAATCTTTTTTTATTTAAAAAAGCTACGACATTTTTTATGTAAATATTGAACTCATGGCCCTTTTTGTCTTGGGAGCCTTTCCATATAGCTTCTGCTATTTCTTTGTTTGAAATGTTTGCCATTTTATTTTAAAGAGCTTAATTCCTTAAGCGCCTTTTCATCAATACCGCCTTTACCGCTAAGAATCTTTTCCGCTGCGGCTACTACTACCCCCACCACTTCCTTCTTAGCATCTGCCACCATCTTGGCCTTTTCTACTTCCAGCGTCTTTTTACCGCTTTCAATCATGCTAGCCACTTCGGCTTTAGCCTCCATCATCATTGCTTCCTTTTTGGTCATGGCTTCCTTCTTGCCGTCTTCAAAAATCTTCTGCGCTTCTTTGCGAGCAGCCGCTAGCACATCCTCATATTCCTTTTTGGTTTTATCTAAAGTTGCTGCATTCTCCTTGGCATCAGTTATGCCTTTAGCAATTTTGTCGGAACGCTCGGCCATTAATTTCTGGAGTGGCTTTAGAGCAAAAATATAAAGCACGACAAAAACTATCGCGAAGTTGAATGCTTGCGCAATGATAATTTTCCAGTCTATGTGAAATGTTGAAATTAATGCGTCCATAATTTTAAAACTGAGCCGAATAACTTTAAAATTTTACCAAACATAATTTTCCGGTACGGATTTTCTTAAGCTTAGAAAATCCTGAAATTTACTCGCCGTCGCTCGCAAAACCCCTTCAAATTATGTTTGGAAAAATTCAATTTATATAGAGAACGCGATAACCAAGGCGTAAATAGCGATAGCTTCTGCGAAGGCACAAGCCAAAAGCATAGGTACTAGAACCTTACCAGCTGCTTCAGGATTCCTACCGATAGCTTCCATGGCTTTAGCACCGATCATACCGATACCAAGGCCTGGACCTAGGGCACCGAGCCCAATAGCAATTGCTTTTGCTAATGGAGCTAGATTTGAAACTTGTTTTACTACTTCTGTTTCCATAATTTTTCTAAATTAATAATAATGATTAATAAATAATCTATGCATGTACGACATTTTCATGCACCTCTTCATGCTCGTGATCGTGATCCGTAGCAGAAATTGTAAAATAAACTACCAGGAGTGTGGCAAAGATAAGAGCCTGGATCACCCCTACTAGAATTTCTAGGAATAGGAATGGCACCGGCACCACATAGGCAACTAACGCTGCCATAGAAGCCAGTAACACCTCCCCTGCAAAGACATTACCGAATAGACGGAATGAGAGTGAAGCTATCTTGGCAAACTCACCAATTATCTCAATAATACCGACAAAGAACGTGATGGGCGCTACGATTATCACCGTAGGATCTTTACGTATATGGGTAAAGATTTTTCCCAATGCCAACAGATTAACATATTTATTAAAAGTTTTCCAGATACCCAAGCTCACTATTCCGAAGATATTGGCTCCAATAACAGCCATTACTGCAAGCGCGATGGTAGTATTGATGTCTGCTGTGCCGCCACGGAGGTATGGCACGAAAGACAAGCCTTCACTACCCCTCTCGAGTATTCCAAAACCACCAAGGGGTAAAATACCTAGCCAGTTGTTAAGTAATATAAAAAAGAAAACGCAAATGGCGATTGGAAAAACTTTCATCGATAGAGCCCGGCTATTGGTAACCTGATCACATAAGTCAAGCGCCCCTTCAATAATTATTTCAAAAAGATTCTGAAGCTTGCCGGGAACCTCCTTCATTTTAGATCGGAGCGCCACTGATAAAATAATAATTACAATCACCGCGAAAGTGCTAGTGAGGAGCGCGTTGGTGATATTAAAACTTCCAAGATGGAATATAGGTTCTGCAAATAAAGTTGTTTCGTGGGCAATCTTTTCCATAATTAATTTTCCTTTTTACTATCCCCTTCTTGTTCGATTTTCTTCATGTATTTGCTAACAACTTTAATGATTCCAAATATTGAAATGATAAATGCTACTCCTGTCAGACCTAGGAATATCCAGGGCTTGGTACCGAAATGTGAATCCAGCCATTTGCCTGCTATTAGAGCTAATATAATTGGCCCTGCTATCCAGCCAGAAACTTGGCTAAATATCTCTACTGCTGGCTCCCACCATGGTTTATTGTTATTCCCTGTATTCTCTTGCATAAAAACAAAGGCTTTTGGCCTTTCTAGCATTGTAGCAAAAAGGTAAATTCAATGCAAAAACAAGAACAGCACCATGGATGATGCCATCCTTGGTGCGTGTTGTTCTAGAAATAGCTATGTTGCCCTTTTCTCCTTAGTAATCGAAATCTTTGTAGATGGTCCGAAAAATTCCTGCGCTGCCACCGATGAAGTCCACCTGGGATCTTGAATCCTCGATGAACCACCGAAGGAAACTTGTGTGCGCCAGCCTACTGCTTGTAGGGCTAAGCTGGTTAGGAATTTGACCAACGACCTTTCTGGGAAAGCTACGAAGATCCTCGACAGTGATCGTAACCCCAGCCGGCGTAGGGTCGAACTTGATCAACTGACTGACCTCGAGCCTAGTGACTACGGGCATTGCGTCGCTCATAGGATGTACTCCTTTAATCAAGCTATCTCATGATCTAGAGTTTGTCAAAAGAATGAATCTGTGACTACAAATAACTCCTTTGTTTTTGTGGTCAGGAATAGTTTGCAGATATAGCCTATATTTGTTATAGTTTTTGCTATTGAGCGTGTAGTTCAGTGGTAGAACGCTGTCCTGATAAGACAGAGGTCGATGGTTCGATCCCATCCACGCTCACCCTAAAAAAGCTATATTATTTCTTAGATTGGAGTTCTTCAATTTGCTGGATATAACCAGCCCTGGTTTCTTCAAATTTTTTAATTAAACCTTTTCTGATTTCAGTTAAAAGTTTTGGTGAATGTACATTGCCCTCCATTGCAAACCTTTGCTCAGCAATTTGTTGATCTATTTTTTCTACCTTCGCCTTAAGTTCTTCCAAAGTTAAAGGCCTCTTTTCTGCTTCACTACCTCCATTTGATTCCATTGACATGGTCCAATTATAAAGCAAACCAAAACAAAAAGCACCCTCTCGGGTGCTTTTTGTTTGTGAGTGTAAAAATAATTGAATTAGTACTCTCTGCGTCCGCCGGAGCGTCCACCGCCACCGTAACCGCCATTGCTGCCACCTCCGTATCCGCCTCCACCGCCACTACTTCGTGGTGGTCTAGCTTCCATAGGGCGAGCTTCATTGACTGTAAGCTTGCGTCCTTCAAATTCTTGATCATTAAACATTGAGATAGCCTTTTGAGCTTCCTCAGCTGTTGACATTTCAACGAATCCAAAACCTTTTGAACGACCAGACATCTTGTCCATGATAATCACAGCTGAAACAACTGCACCAGCTTGTGCGAAGAGGTCCTTGAGGGCATCTTCTTGGGTACTGTAAGGGAGTCCCCCTACATATAGCTTTGTAGCCATACTATTTACTTCTCCGGTTTTTTAAAAACTCCGGCAAAAACTATTTATAAACGTAGAAACTCTATTTCGCTAAATGAGATCCTACGGCAAGTATCATAACATATATCCTCCGTAATGCAATCTAGCAACTACGCTTGAGGAGGCATCATGGGCTCAGTTGGTGCTGCTGCTGGTATTGGGGTTGCAGCCATTACAGCGGCTGGCATGCCCTTTGGATTTGGACCATATTTATTGTCACCTGGAGTAGAATCCAAGCAGTAGAAAACTAGAGTCACAATAACACCTACCAGCATGGCTATAATGGCCACAATGGCTCCAAGTGCTATGTTATAAAACATTACGAGTAAAAAGATAACTCCTGCAAAAGGCAACAACATCCACCAGCCACTTCGGCTAGTATCATGAAGCCTTCTTACACCCACTGCAATCGACGGGATAAATACTGCGAGTGAATAGAGGGATTGAACTAGACCACCACTTGACCCCCCTGAAGTTGATACTTTGTGAGTTCCTAAAACAACATCAACTATAGCTGCTATAATTGTTGCTATAATATTAAAAAGAATAAACATCCAATACTCTCTCCTACTTGCTCTGCCTCTAAAAACTGCGTACTTCTTTAGAACTGTTTTATATTCCTGCATATAGTATTAATTAGTTACTAATACCATAAGTGTAATAAATATAATATTAAATGTAAACAGCAAAGCGCGCCCTCGTGAGGCGCGCCCTACATACAATTTTTAACTAATATCCTATCCCACAATAGGAGAGTTGGATATGAAGTACTTCTATTAACACTGACGTCTACAGTTGGAAAATATTACAAGTATCAAGCATAACGAGTGACGGGCCGGCCAGCAGATGCTGGCAGGCCCGAAACGATATATCACCCAACTTTCCTGGTGCACCAGCGCTGAGCTTCTTGCTCCCGCTGCTTCTGAACTTCCTTAGCCCGGATCTCACGCTGGACCCACCTGATGTACTGGTCATAGTGACCTTTGGTTCCCTTCTCCCTATTCCACCTGATCAAGGTGTGCAGAACTTGCACGAAGTCGCTGTTGCCGAACAGCAGGTGCAGTAGTATCTCCCTGTGCTTTTTCAGCCGGAGAGTATTCCACTTGTGGTTGGTACCACCCTTGCAACGGTTGATCATGTGGTGCCGATTTCGACAGAAATCGCGCTTCGCGTTTTTCATCCAATGCCTTTCGTTGTAGTGGTACGGTGAATCTTCCACCTAAGAATACCTTATCTAATATTTTGCAACAAGTGCATAAATTTTATTCTTCACTTTCATCCCCGACTGCCCCTGATTGGAGGTCGGCAATGATGTCTTCCATGTAGCCATCCATTATCTTCGGCAAGTTGTGCCAGGATTTTTTGATGCGATGGTCAGTGATGCGGTCTTGAGGGAAGTTGTATGTACGAATTTTTTCAGACCTATCGCCTGTACCTATTTGGTCCTTACGCTCCCCGGCATATTTCTTAGCCTCCTCCTCTTCCTTCAGTGCCGCAAGCTTAGCAGTAAGAATTGTCATCGCCTTTTCCCTATTCGCCATCTGGCTGCGTTCATTAGTGGAGCGCACATCTATGCCGGTAGGCTTGTGGATCAAGCGCACAGCAGTTTCAACCTTGTTTACGTTTTGGCCACCCTTACCACCAGAGCGGGAGTATTCCATCTCGATCTCAGCAGGATTGATTTCAAATTTTACTTTCTTTTTTATCGGTAGCACTGCAACTGAAGCAGTCGAGGTGTGTACTCGGCCATTCTTTTCGGTTGCAGGTATCCGCTGCACTCTGTGCACGCCAGTTTCATAGCGCATAATTTTGTAGACGTCCTTACCCTTTATTTCAAAGCTTGCCTCCTTATATCCCGCGAGGTCACTTTTTTGCTCGTAATTGGTCTTCCACTGCCAGCCTTCCCTCTCCGCAAACTTTTCATACATATGGGCGAGCTCCCAGGCAAAAAGCGAGGCCTCATCGCCTCCGGCACCAGCTCGCACTTCCAATACAATTTCATTTGGAAATTCTTCCTCTTCTTTATCCTTGTCTAAAATATCCTGCAGTTGCTTTTCCACGCCCTCCTTTTGTGCTTGTATTTCAGCGAGCTCGGACGCAGCTAAATCATGTAGGGTTGCATCCCCAGCTAACATTTCCCGCACTTCTGCTTCTTTACGAAGCAGTTGCTCTAGTAGAGAAGCTAGATAACTAGTTCTGTGGTCTTTTTTGAGTTCTTCGAGATTCATTTACTTTTTCGCCTTTTTAGCAACAGTTGCAGCTTGGCGCTTTTTGAAGCGTTCTACGCGGCCGGCAGTGTCCATGATCTTTTCATTTCCAGTAAAGAAAGGGTGGCATTGACTGCAGATTTCCATACGGATTTCAGGCATTGTGGAACCAACTAGAAAAACCGCTCCGCATGCGCAGGTGGCCTTAGTAGCTATATCGTATTTAGGATGTATATCTTTTTGCATTGCATTTTTACTCTATCATAAATTTTCGTTAATTGCAAATTTTATTAATTACTTAGTAGGTCGATGTCAGCCTGAATTGATGCGGCTTTGGCCATAACGTTGTTGCCATAAAATGCATTCGCGGGCTTAGCCCAATTACCGCCAGCATAGTACTTAAGCGCAGCAGTGCGCTCTGCAGTAAAGCCACCAGCCCCTGCCCCGAGCTCACCAAGGTAAATGGATGAAGCCATGAAGGCATGCTCCGGGTTCCATGGGTCCGGCATACCACTTATGCCAAGCGCGCTAGAAATTTTATTAGCATATAGCTCCCAAGTAGTAGGAATGAATTGTGAAGGTCCCATTGCCCCGCCGTAACCTGAACCCCATGGGCACGAAAGTGGGGTGCCTTCTGGATTGATTCCTAGTGCCGAGGTGATACGTAGAAAAGCACTTTCGTCATCTCGTTTTGATTTTCCAGCTGCTATGTCAGCTGGTCCAGGCATGATTGCTTTCCAATTCTTTTCAGGTGGGTCGCTGATGCGATTACAGGTACCTACGTTGGCACCCAGATTCGTCTCCTGAGTAATTATTGCCAGGAGGAATGCAGCCCGGACGCCTGTCTTAGTCTGAGCCTCTTGTGCATATTGCAGTGCCGTGCCGAATGGTATGGCCTTAGAGTCACGCAGTGGGAAGAGCGCTGCGCGGATTTTATCAGCACGCGCCTTCTTGGCAGCAGCTTGTTGTTGGTAGGCAGCTTCAGTTTGTTGGGAAATGATTAGGAGCTGCCTCTTTTCGGCTTCAGACTGCGCGACTTTCTTCTGTGCAGTTTCAAGCTCAACCTTAGCATCGGTCTCCGCATTTTGTTTAGTCTCCAGGTCCTTCTTTTGAGTTTCAGTCTCTGTCTTTACTCCGCGGATTTTATCAACTGAATCCTTGACTGCTTGCTTGATGGAAGCATACGACTCCACATCAGAATAAAAGTCCGAAATGCTTGAATCCGACAGTACCAAGTGGACTAAAGTTTCATTATCAAATTCATTTGTATTGCGCAGTAGTTGGGCGATAGATTCCTGTTCCTTTGCTATCTTGTCCGATAATGATTCGATAGTTGAAACCTTCTCTGTTATAGCCACTTTGAGTTGCGCAATAGCTAGAGCGCGAGCTTTAACTTTGGCCTGCAGAGCATTGATCTGGCTGGTTAGGTAGCTGACATCTCCGGCTAGAGTCCCCGTCTGCTTTTGTTGCTGTTTTTGTAATTCGAGTAAGTTAGCAAGCTCAGCCTCTATTTGAGCGAGCTCTTGTTTACAAAAATCCTTATCTTCCTGGCTGGAGGTAGTCTGGAGGGTCAAACAGTCAAAGGCTGAGGCTTTTTTGAAGCTCAAAAAGGATGTGAATATTAAAATTAAACAAATAAAAACTATGGTTTTTCGTCCCATAGTCTTTATTATAGCATTTTTATTAAAATTATTGAGGTTTTTACTTCTTCTCAGCCTTTTCAGGAGCTGCAGCTGCTGGAGCTTCGGTGCCTTCAGCACCCTCCTCTTCTTTCTTGCCCTTCTTGTCGGTAACTTCGATTGCAGATAGGTCTACCGGTGCCGCTTCCTCAACTTTTTCCTCTACTTGCTCAACAACTGAAGCCACGATATCAGTGACGGCAGTTATAGCCTCAACACCTGCTGGCAATTTAATATCAGCAACAGTTATGTTGTCCTGTAGAGTAGCTAATTTGGAAATATCAACTTCGAGGTTGTGTGGGAGGTCCTTCGGCAATGCTTCAATTTCGATTTCATGTAGCACTTTAACCAATGTACCCACACCACTCTTTACAGCTTCGGAAACACCGGTGAATTCGAGCGCCACCTTAACCTTGATCTTCTTCTTCATGTCGATAGCTAGGAAATCTACGTGGATAGGCTCATCCCGGACTGGATCCATCTGTACGTCATGTATTAGTACGTCCACATCCCCCTCTGGGGTCTTAACTACCACAGCGGAAGACTCTCCGGCTTCACGCCAGATTTTCCTAAATTCTTTAGAAGAAATGGTAACTGAAGTGCTCTTCTTGCCAGCGCCATAAAAAACAGCTGGCAACTCGCCCCCTTTGCGCAATGTATTCAGGCCTACCTTCTCGTCCCTCTTTTTAGCTTGTATAACAAACATGAAATGGATTATACATGAAAAATGATTAATTGCAAATACTTAAACGAAAAAAGCCGCCAGTGCTCCTTGTTAGGTCTTAACGACTTCTAATACTAGCTGGACGAGCCGCTTGCTTTCCTCGTCCAGCTTTACTTGAGTTACATTGGTGGCCTTTCACTCTTTAGTGGAACGTGTTCCGTGATCAACATCACCAGCGCCACCGTAAGGCCACCCCAGAAGATGGTCAAGAGAAGCAT
Organism: Patescibacteria group bacterium; assembly: GCA_040388575.1. GTDB lineage: Bacteria > Patescibacteriota > Minisyncoccia > Phycocordibacterales > UBA9973 > UBA9973. Next base: position 170,138 of record JAZKBO010000002.1, read on the forward strand.
CGGCAAATAGTAGCCAGAGTGAAAATACCACTTATCTGCCATAGTAGTGATGGCAAAGAACACAGTGAAGGCTGCCATGAGCGCCACAGCCAATTTTTCAACTGGCAGCCACTTACCCTTTCTAGGAACATTCCACATCGCATCTCCTTTCAGACGCCTTTATCTGGCTTTCCGGCCCTGGCTATTGAGTTCCTTCACAGAGCCCCAAATACCTATCGTAATCAATACGACCCCAACGTACCACATAGAACCACCTCGTCTCGAGAGAGATACTAGCAGATATTTAGACCTTATGCACTGCCTTGTGCTCGATAGCGATGTGAGAGGCTATATAGGCCTTTGTTCCGGAACCTTCCGGGCCCTCTACCTTTTTACCAGGGTTAAAAATATTTAGCGGGTCGAAGATTTTTTTTACTTCATTGAAAATTGAAATTATCCGCGGTCCATACATTTGTTTTAAATATGGTGTACGTATAATGCCGTCATTATGCTCCGCAGTAATGGAGCCATGGTAGCGGAGCACGAGCTCATATACCTTGTCCGAAAGCTCCATAATTATTTTACCAGTATCAGCACGCGTGAAGTCCATCAAGGGAATTATGTGGAAGTTACCATCCCCCGCGTGCCCCGCGATAGTGTAAGTAAGGTTGTATTTGCTTAAAATTTGATTGAGCTCTGGAATAAACTTTGGTAAAAATTCAGGCCGGACAATAACATCGTCGATAAACGGCGCAGTTCTTTTTCCCTTCACGTGTTTCCGTAGAAGCGCAAAGCTTTCCCGCCTTATGTCCCAATATTTACCCGCTTCAGCTTCACTCCCAGTAATATGCATTGTTAATTTAAAATTTTGAATTTTGGCAACTAAAGCTTCACACTTTTTTTGAACTTCTTCATCATTACTACCTGCAAATTCTGCCAACAATATTAATTTAGGAAATCCACCAGTTAACATCATCTTGAGTTCTGGCATAAAGGACCACATGAATTTGAACATCCCGAAAAATCCTTTGTTCTTCAAAAAGTCTGGAAAGAATTTAACTGCGAGCTTCATGGTTTTGTCATCATAGGTCTCGAGTGTTTCTGGATTTAAAGTTAAGATTTCATCCACCAGCCGGCCCAAAGGCTCAAGGTCATTCATGAAAATAACAGTGAGTTTAGAATATTTTGGATTCGGTAAAAGTTTAAAAGTAATTTCAGTAGCAATACCTAAAGTACCTTGGGAGCCGACAAGTAATTTATTTAGGTCAAAAATATTATCCTTAATAACATTCCATAAATAATACCCTGCAGAATTTTTGTGCACCGTAGGCTTGGCGAGTTTTATTTCTTCCTCATTCTTTTTTATTACTTCGTAAGTTTTTGTAAAGTACTCGCCTTGCTTTGCAATTTCGTTCAATGGAACTGCCTTCACTACCCTCTCGACTCCGTCCGCAAAAACAACCTTGGCCTCCACTATATAATCCTCCGTCTTACCGTATTTGAGCGTGCGCTCTCCTGCGGAATTATTACCAAACATGCCACCCATGGCATTTAAACTTTTAGACGCTGTATAACAAGGCAGGATCAAGCCCTTCGAGAGAGTTATTTTTTCAAAATCTCGGTAAAACATTCCAGGCTGTACTGTAATGGCATTGCCTTCAAACTTTATTAATTTATTCATATGCCTAGTGAAATCCATAATTATAGACTCCCCGATGGCTCCGCCGGACATGTCAGTACCCGCGCAACGCGCGGTGATGGAAAGCTCCGGATACTTTGCCTTGTTCTCACTCACCCACTTCACTAAATTCTGTACATCGGCCGAATCCATCGGGAATACCACCAGCTTCGGCCGCACTTCCAGCAAGCTGGCATCGTGGGAATATTTAGCAAGGGTATCCTGACTGCTATCCACCTCACCCTTAAAAAAAGTTTTTATATCAAATTTCACTTTAGTTTAATATTTAGTTTAAACTTTATACTCTCCTACAGAGGCAAGGCTGTCGTTTTTAGCAGCAGCGAGGAAGAGTGATCGAGCTAGGGCAACATCGGCAGGATCTTTAGCCCAGCTTGCGAGGACTTTGTTCTGGATAGCGCGGCTGTAAGAAAATGTTAGCGCCCATGGCAGTGGCCCGAGCTGATGCATGGCGTTAAGGCGGACAGTGGCGTCCTCATCCGGCTGGCCGCCGGAGAGTAGAACAATACCGCCGATTACATCCGGCACTTTTTCCTTCAAACACTTCACTGTCATCTTAGCAACTTCGGAAGGATAAACTTCAAGTTTCATATCTTTACCTGGTAGCACCATGCTTGTTTTTAAAATCAGCCCTGGCAAGTAAACTTTCTTGTCCGCGAGTTCTTTAAAGAGTATTTCCAGGTTGTGGGAGGTAACTTCATAACACTTCTCCATAGTGTGCTCGCCATCGAGCAATACTTCCGGCTCAACTATCGGCACAATGCCTTCCGCTTGGCAATTCAGGGCATACTTAGTCAAAATTTCCGCATTAGCCTTCATGCACAATTCACTCGGAGTATTTTCACTGATGGAATATACCGCTCGCCATTTGGCAAATGTCGCTCCCAATTTTTTATATTCCTTTAGCCTATCGGAGAGCCCATCTAATCCCTGCGTAATCTTCTCCCCCGGATGATCTATCAAGTCTATCAGCCCTTCATCGACTTTAATACCTATCTCGATGCCTTTACCTTTTAAAATATCGGTAAATTTTGTGCCGTCAGCCTTAGCCTCGTGAATTGTTTCATCCACCAGTATATATCCAGAAATAAATTCCTCGATGCCCGGAGTATCAATTAGAAGCTCGCGATATTCCCGACGCTTTTCCTCTGTAGTCGGGACGCCTAGCTTTTCAAATCTGGCGTTACAACTCTTAATACTCTCATCTGCCGCCAGGAGCCCTTTAGGAGCCATTAGCAAGCGTGCTACCGTCTGAATCAAAGCTGTTTCATCCATATGATTATTTTAACATTTCTTTAAGTAATTTAATAACTATTTGTGGATTGGCGGAGCCGTTGGATTCCTTAATAATTTTACCAACCAAGGACATTATGGCATTTTCTTTACCAGCTTTGTAGGTGGCCACTACTTCCGGATTTTCTTTAATAATTTTTTCTACAATAACTTTCAGTGCACCTTCGTCATTACTCTGCAGTAGACTTTTTTCAGTCGCAATTTTAAGTGGTGATTCATCCTTAACCACGATCATTGCTAGGATGTCCTTAGCAGCACGGGAGGAAATCTTGCTATCTGCAAACATAGCAATGAGCTCAGCGAAATTTATGGCGCTAGGCCTATTACCACCCAAACCAATAAGATCTGTTGTTGTAAAGTTCGATGCAGTTTTTATTTTTTCCTTATCCTTTAGGATTTTCGCTACTTCTTCAAACCAAGCAGCTAGCTGCGCATCATTTATATATACTTCAATATCTTCCTCTTTGATTCCAAAATCTTTTTTATACCGCGCACGCTTAGCCTCCGGTAATTCCGGTAACTCCTTCTTCATTTTATCTAAATCAAAAGCTTCATGAAGCTTGAGCTTTGGTAAATCTGGATCGGGGAAATATCGGTAGTCCTCGCTGGACTCTTTACGACGTTGGGAGAATGTTTTTTGTTTGGCTTCATCCCAGCCTCGGGTCTCTTTAACTATTTCTTCACTCTTGCCTTCCTCAAACAGGGCCACCATTCGCTCTATCTCGTACTTCACCGCCTTCTCCACGCTCTTGAATGAATTTAAATTTTTAACTTCAACATAATTTTTGGTTTTATTATTTTTGTCCGGTGATACGGAAACATTGGCCTCCACACGCAATTCCCCCTTTTCCATATTTGCCTCCGATACTCCTAGGTACTGCAACACCAGCTGATACTCCTTGGCAAATTTTGACGCAGCTTTGGCAGTGTCCTCCACGCTATCGAATGTATGCGCTTCCGTCACTAGCTCCATGAGCGGGACGCCTGCGCGGTTGAAATCAATTAATGAAAAGTCACCACGGTCATGTTTATTGTTAGCTGTATCTTCCTCGAGGTGTACGCGGGTAATATCTAAACCTGCTAAATGCCCACCGGTAACTATTGGAAATTTATATTGTGAAATCTGGTAGCCTTTCGGGATATCGGGATAAAAATAATTCTTACGGTCAAATTCCGTAAAGTCTGCAATATTACTGCCGAGCGCGAGCCCTACTTTGATCACATTCTCCACAGCCTTTTTATTGATAACCGGTAATGCCCCAGGGTGCGCCATGCATACGGGGCAAATGTTCACGTTGGGCTTAACTTCATCCGGGTCATTCTTGCATGCACAAAACATCTTGGTTTTTGTCGCCAGTTCCGCATGAACCTCGAGCCCTATAGTGTAGTAATATTCCTTATTCTTTTCGGACATTATTTCTTCTTTAAAATCTTAGTTAATTCCTTCGTAAAGTCTTTAATCATTTTATCATCAAAGAGCGAAAGAACAAAAACGGGCTTCTTGAGTTTTTTAAATTCTGCTATTTTCTTTTTTATTATCTTGGGGTCCTCCACTACATCAGTTTTAGTCAAAATTATTATTTCCTCTTTTTTTGAAAGTCCTTCATCACCCAGGTCATTCTTTTTATCATACTTTTCCAGCTCTTTGCGGATTTCTTTATACGTTTTTAACATATTTGAATTCTCAAATGACACTAAATGCGCCAGCATCTTCGTACGCTTGATGTGACGAAGGAATTTTACCCCGAGGCCTTTACCCTCCGAAGCGCCTTCAATAAGCCCAGGAATATCAGCAATAATGTAGCCATAAAAGTCACCAAGGTTGGGATCAAGCGTAGTGAATTGATAATCCCCCACCTTAGCCTCGGCATTGGTAATGGCATTCAGTAGGGATGACTTACCGGCATTTGGTAAACCCACGAGCCCGAGGTCAGCAAAAAGCTCTAGCTCAATTTTGAAATTCCCTTCCTCACCTTCCTTGCCCTCGCGGGACTCCATCGGGGTAGTATTTATGGAACTTTTAAAATGTTCATTACCGAAGCCGCCATAGCCACCGCGCAGGATCATAAACTTCTCACCCTCGGTAGTGAGGACCCACTTTTCATCCGTATCTAAATTTGTGATGGTTGAACCCACCGGCAATTCTAAAATAAAATCCTCGCCATTTTTACCATGTAGGCTTTTGTTGCCGCCATCCTCACCGCGGCCGGCTACGAACTTTTTCTTAGATTTATACCTGGAGAGTATGTGCACATCGCGCAGACCCATGACGAAAAAATCCCCACCACGGCCACCATCGCCGCCCGCAGGCCCGCCCTTGGGTACGAACTTTTCCTGGCGCCAGCGCACCACGCCGTCCCCACCACGGCCCGCATAGGCCTTAATTGTCATTTCATCGATAAATGCCATATATCTAGGATTCTAGCGCAACTCCCGCCAATTTAATAGCTCCTTCCTTAGTTTTAGCTACAGCAAGGAATAATCCTTTGTGGCAAAATACTGCATCCGGAACACCAGTTACCTTTTGTAATTCTTCGTCCTTTAGGCTGCCCCAGGTAACTGGTAGATTTTTCTTGTTCTTAAATGTTTTTGGATCCTCTCGCATTGCCTTAACTCCCCAGTAATTATTTGTACGCCTTGGATAAATTACGAAGAGCGGCTCGGGGAACTCTTGTAAAACGTGTTGTGCGGGGTAATTTTTTTCCAAAACAATTATCCTTTTATCTTTTGTATTATTATAAGCATCCATTACCGCCTCCTCCGCCAAGAGTGCATCGTTTGCTTGAATTATTTCTCTATTTAAAAATTCTTTAGCTATAGCAACACTTTTAAAAAACATTTCATCTATATTTAGATCCTCTTCTCTCCAGGTAGGTTGCATTGCAAAAAATAAATGCTGGATGTACACAGGTGACGTGTCAGGAAGATTATTTTGGACTAAGTCATAGCCATTATCCCAGGCATCTATGGGTAGGGCTAGTTTATTATCTAAAAATTGTGCACTTTTATCACTGCCAGATATTTTAACTCCGAATTTCTTCCAAACTAATCCGAAAGAAGAGAAGCCTATTTCACCTTTATGAATACCAGCACCGCCCACTTGATGATGGTCAAATCTATTAGTGCCCTCATCATAAATACCACCAACATCAAAAACGTAATCAGCGCTTTTAATTATTTCCTCATCACGAGTACGGATTATTTCAAACTCTATGCCTTCCTTTTCAAACATTATAGAGAGTGCAGCCGCTGCAAAAACGTCGTCGGTATGGAATGAGCCGTCGTGGGTGACTAATTTAATTATCTTGTTTACTGCCATATATTTCCTCAAAGAGCTGGTATAACCAACCAAAGACTCTGTCGAGGACAATGAAGATTACCACAAAAACCAAAATAATCGAAGAGAATCTCCATATCTCCCGGCTGATATGGAATGCAGTGTAACTGAAGAAGTATCCGAGCGAGAGCAACCCTGGTGCCCAGATGGTAGTGGAAATAATTTCCGCTTTTAAATATTTCTTGTAATCAATTTTTAGAATCCCAGAGAAAATGATAACGATATGGTTAGCACCAATTATGAATTTGGATAAAAATATAGACCAAAATGGTTTACGTCGGAAGTGCGGCAAATAATACTGCACACGCTTTTCAATATATTTAAGAATTTTTGTATTCTGCCATTTTCTACCTATGAGCAAGCCTATTTGATAGCCTAGGAAGGTTTTACCCAAGCCGCCCAAAAATATAAAAATAAGTGCCGCCCAAAAATTAAGAGCTCCTAGATGCGCCATGATACCAGTAGAAATTACAAAAAATTCCCCTTCAAAAACTATCCCGATGAAAATTACAGCATGTGCGAGGACTTGGTGTTGAGATACTAAGGAAACCAGACCATGTATTGAGTGCATTGTAGTTTAAAAAACAAATTAAAATTAGCTAAAATAAACTGTCCACCACCTCCTTCACCACCATGCCGTCAGCTTTACCTTTCAAATCCTTCATGAGTGCGGACATGAGCATGCCCTTCTTCGCTGCGTCAGTAATGCCGAGTTCATCCTTCTTAGCCTTGGCAATCTTCTCCACCTCGCTCTTGTCCATCAACTTTGGCAAATATGTTTCGAGGATCGCTAGCTGCGCCTCCTCTACTTTTACTAAATCTTCTCGATTTCCCTTCTTGAATTGTTCAATCGAATCCTTGCGTTGTTTTGAAAGTTTCGTGATCACCGCTAGGGCCTCTTCGTCCCCCAGCATTTCGTTCGGCTTCTTGCCTTTTGCTACTAATTCATTAGTAAACCCGGCTACCATCGCCCGCAGAGTCTCCAGCTTCACCGTATCTTTAGCCATCATGGCCTCTTTTATCCCACCCTTTATTTGTTCATGTAACATATCAAAATTATAACAAACTTATGCTAAAATAGCATCATGAAAAAGATTATATTTTTCGATACGGAGACGACAGGCATCGGAGAGGAGGACTATTTATGCCAGATTGCATACAAAACAGGAGATGAAATTTTCCAAGGAATTTACAAACCACCCATCCCTATTCCGCCGGGTGCCTCTGCTGTACACCATATTTCAAATCAGATGGTAGAAGATAGGCCAGCTTTTGTAAACTCGGATGATTTCAATATCATCAAAAAAATGTTTGAAGACACGAACTCTACCCTTGTTGCGCATAACATGCCTTTTGACTTAGGAATGATAAAAAAGGAAGGCATTGTACCAGTTCAGACTATCTGTACACTAAGAGTGGCCAGACACTTAGATAAAGACGGCAAGCTTGCTAAACATAACTTGCAATTTTTGCGCTATGCCCTCGGGATTGAGATTGATGCTAAGGCGCATGAGGCAATGGGAGATGTCCTAGTACTTGAACAACTATATTTAAGACTTTTAAAAAAAATAATGACGGAGGAAAATGTGGACGAAGCAAGTGCTATAGAAAAAATGGTAGAAATTTCAGCAAAGCCATCCCTCATGCGTTCGTTCAGCTTTGGTAAACATTCGGGTAAAAAAGTAGAGGATGTAGCGCAGGAAGATAGGGGCTACTTAGAATGGCTCCTCGCCCAAAAGGAACAAAGTGATAAAAACGACGAAGACTGGATTTATACTTTAAGACATTATTTAGGTAAATAACCCTATTTGCCAACATAGCAATAGTGTTTTATACTATTTTGGTGTATAGCACATTTGCAGCGATTGCTGCGGGAGTAAGAACATGCAGATTAGTAAGGAACAGGCGGAGGAGCTGATCTCGGGCAAAAGCATCGAGCTCACCTTCTCACCCTTCGACGACCAGATCGGCCCCAAAAGGACGTACGTGTTCCTTGAAAACGTCCCCTACCCGGTCGACGTGGTCAAGCGGACGATGCCAGCTAACTCCAAGAACATCGTCTACCAACTCCGGGCCAAGGGCGTGAACTGAAGAACGAATCAACTCATCACCGACGGGGTCACCCGCCGGTGACTCTTTTTTATGGTAAAATATTTATATGCAAATTCTGGGCATAATAATAGGAGTAGTTGTAGGGGGCGTTGTAGCCTATCTCGTTTTGAATCAGAAGAAGGAGGAAGCGCCTAAAGAAAATAAAGACCAATCATTCCTAATGCTTCAGGAGCAGATGATGGAGCTTTCCCGTACAGTAAATAAAAATTTGATAGACGTAGCCCGCGAGCAGACAAAGACTAATGAGGCCACGCGTGAATTCATAAATATCGCTGGTAAATTAAGTGACTTGGAAAAAACCCTGAAACACCAAAAGCAGCGAGGCAATTGGGGTGAGGCCTCGCTTGAGCTTATTCTTTCTAATACTTTGGCGCCTGGTGAGTACCAGATGCAGTATCAATTTAAAAATGGTGAGACGGTGGACGCTGTAATAACTACTAAAGAAGGCATAATACCTATCGATGCCAAATTCTCACTCGACAACTATGACCGCGTAGTGCATGCGATGGATGACCATCAACGTGAAGAACTGGAGAAGGAATTTAAAAACGATTTAAAAAAGCGCATCGATGAAACTGGTAAATACGTGCGCCCCGAGGAAGGCACCCTGCCCTTCGCCTTCATGTATATACCCGCGGAAGCTATTTACTATGATCTCTTGGTTAACGAAGTAGGTGCGGTAAAAGTTAACACCAGGAATTTGATCGACTACGCATATAATGAAAAGAAAGTCATAATTGTATCCCCCACAACCTTCATGGCCTACTTGCAATCCGTACTATATGGATTCAAAGCATTTAAAATTGAAAAATCTGCGAAAGAAATTATAAAAAAAGTTGAGGACCTCGGCCGACATTTGAAAAGTTACGATGAATACCATAACAAGCTCGGTAATGCTCTTGGTACTGTGGTGAACCATTACAACGCATCAAATAAAGAATTAAAAAAGATAGATAAGGATGTATTGAAAATTGCTGGCACCAGCCCGGAACTAAATTTACTTGAAGTAGAAAAGCCGAAATTAGAAGAATAAAATGGAAATGCGCCGGCTGTCGTGAGACAAGCCGGCGCAGGACTGCACCCTATTACACGAACTGATCGTTGGACCTACTTGGCTGAAGCGGCGGCGAATCCAGGGCCGTGGATTACCTCCTCGGCGCTTGCAGACACCGGGGCCTCGCTCGGCTTGATGGCTGCGGTTGCCAGCTTGCTGGTGAGGGTGACTCGCCCAGCCTGGATCGCCTTGGTCAACGGACGAAGGTCGTATATATCGACCTTGTAGTTCATCATCC
>JAZKBO010000003.1:0-52714 GCA_040388575.1 Patescibacteria group bacterium
CAAGGTGGTACCACGGTTCGACTGCGCTCACCGCGAGCGACAAGAGACTCGTCCTTGAATTATAACTTCGGTTGTAATTTGAGGACGAGTTTTTTATTTTTATGGCAGAAGAAAATTCTAAAAAAAGTGAGGCAGCATTGAGGGAAGAAAAGGTTCTAGAATTTTGGTGTGCGAATAAAATTTTCGAAAAGTCACTAGAGCAGACAAAAAAGGGTAAAGAATTTATTTTCTATGAAGGCCCGCCGACGGCTAATGCCAAGCCAGCCCTCCACCACCTTGAAGCTCGAGCTTTCAAGGACGCAGTTCCGCGTTACAAAACCATGCAAGGCTTTCATGTCCGCCGCAAGGCCGGCTGGGACACACATGGTTTACCAGTTGAGCTTCAAGTTGAGAAAAAGCTTGGCTTTAAGTCCAAAATTGATATCGAAGCGTACGGAATTGCAAAATTTAACAAAGAATGCAGAGACAATGTTTGGGAGTATATTAGCGACTGGAATAAATTTACCGAGCGCAGTGGTTACTGGGTGGATAAAGATAATCCATATGTAACGTACCACAATGATTATATTGAATCCGTCTGGAATGTAGTTAAAGAGGTAGATAAACAAAAACTTTTATATAAAGATTATAAAGTAGTGCCGTGGTGCCCACGTTGTGGCACTGCGCTTTCCTCCCACGAGCTTGCGCAAGGGTATGAAGAAGTGAAAGATCTTTCGGTTTATGTGAAATTTAAATTAAAAGGAGTTGAAAATGGATATTTTTTAGCCTGGACGACGACTCCATGGACTCTGCCGGGTAACGTGGCGCTTGCAGTGGGGAAGGATATAGTTTACGTGGAAGCAAAAGTCAAAAACGGAGATATGAACGAGATTTTAGTTCTAGCAAAAGACAGACTCGCGATATTGCCCGAAGGATATGAAATAGTTGCCGAGCATAAAGGTAGTGAAATGGTAGGCATGGAATATGAGCCACTATTTCCATTCATACAGCCAACGGATAAAACTTTCAAAATTTATACTGCAGACTTTGTAAATACTACAGACGGTACGGGTATAGTGCACACCGCAGTGATGTATGGGCAGGATGACTTCGAGCTCGGGACGAAAGTGGGGCTACCGAAACAACACTTAGTAAATCCTGAGGGTAAATTTATTAAGGGTACTGGATTCCTCGAGGGGCGTTATGTGCGCGAGGTAAATGCAGATGGCAAGCCGACACTCGCGGTGGATATAATCGATGACTTAAAAAAGCGGAACTTATTTTTCAAACAAGAAAATTACAAACACCAGTACCCACATTGCTGGCGTTGCCACACTCCGCTCATCTACTATGCACGGGATTCTTGGTATATCAGGATGTCTGACCCAAAAGTAAAAGATAAATTAATTAAAGAGAATAAAAATATTAATTGGGAGCCAGCATATACTCGTGATGGACGCTTTGGCGAGTGGCTGCGCGAGGTGAAAGACTGGGCAATATCCCGCGAGCGTTACTGGGGCACGCCGTTACCAGTGTGGGTATGTAGTAAATGTGACAAGAGGCATGTAGTTGGAAGTATTGAAGATTTGAAAAGTAGAACTAGGAGGTCATGCAACCGCTATTTTGTCATGCGCCATGGTGAGGCTGAAAATAATGCTGCAAATATCTACTCTTCAGAGAGAAATAAATACCACTTAACGGAACTTGGTAAAAGCCAGGTGGAAAAAACTGCTAAATCATTAAAAAAACAAAAAATAACTACAATTTACTGCTCCCCAGTGTTGCGTACTCGTGAGACTGCCCTCATGGTCGCAGATTTGATCGGTTTTCCAAAAGATAAAATAATTTACTCTGATGATATAAGGGAGCTTGAATTTGGAGATTTTTCTGGTCACTCAGTTCAAGAATATTGGGACCACGTTAATAGTAAGCCATGGACCTTCGATACCAAGATCCCAGGCGGGGAGAGCTACCAAGATACTAAGAACCGCTTCGGTAAATTCCTTTATGAAATTGATGAAAAGCATAAAAACGAAAATATTTTAATAATTTCACATGGAATTTCTATGGAAATGATTCCGGCCGTAATCGAAGGCGCGGACAAAGAGCGGTCTCTCGAACTTTTTCATCACGCAGTAAACAACAAGCCAGCTGAACTTAATCGGGAGCATGATTTTATTCGGTTGCCGCACAATGAGGACTATGAATTAGACCTTCATCGTCCATATATAGACAACCTAGAACTCTGTTGTGACTGCGGTAATGTTATGACCCGTACCAAGGAGGTGATGGATGTGTGGCTGGACTCTGGGGCGATGCCTTTTGCCCAAGACCATTATCCATTTGAGAATAAAAAGTGGGTGGAGGGTAAAGGCTATCCGGCTGACTTCATTAGTGAGGCTATCGACCAAACCCGCGGCTGGTTCTACACCCTGCACGCAGTCGGAATATTGATGGGGCGGGGTAAGGCGTATAAAAATGTAATTTGCTTAGGCCACTTGCTCGATGCCACCGGTAAAAAAATGTCCAAGTCAGTCGGCAATATTGTGGACCCTTGGGAAGTCATGGATAAATATGGGGTGGATACATTGCGATTATGGATGTATTCGGTAAATCAGCCTGGGGAGTCGAAAAATTTTGATGAAAAGACAGTCGCCTTACTCCAGCAACAAGTTTTCGGGCTACTTTACAACGTCTTGGCGTTTTACGAATTATACAGGGATGCAAAAATAGAAAATAATACGAGGCCGAGCTCAAAAAATATTCTGGATGTTTGGATTTTGGCGCGGCTGGATGAATTAGTTAAACTTTCGACCGAAAATCTGGATAATTATAAATTACTTGAGCCGACGAGGGCCGTGAAGGATTTTGTGGGCGACCTTTCTACTTGGTACTTGCGTCGCTCGCGCGAGAGGATGAAAGAAGGGGATGCAGACGCGAAGGCAACTTTATATTTTATCTTGAAAACTTTATCTAAACTGTTGGCTCCATTTGCGCCCTTTGCTGCCGAGGATATTTGGCTTAAATTAAAAAATGAAAGTGATGTGGAGAGTGTGCATTTAGCCCCATGGCCAAAGGAAGGTAAAATAAATTCGAAAATTATTGAGGAAATGGGGATGACTCGGGAAGTAGTTTCCTTAGGTTTGGAAGCTAGGCAGAAGGCGAAGGTCCAGGTGCGTCAGCCACTCCAATCAATATTCATTCAAGACAAAAAATTTGATGCACTGGAAAAAAATCCAGAAATGTTAGGCCTTATTAAGGAGGAACTAAATATTAAGGATGTTATTTTTGACCACTCATCTAAGAAAGGCGCTGAAAGCGTGGTAATAGATATAAATATCAGTGCCGAATTAAAACAAGAAGGTAACTATCGCGAGCTTTTGCGCGCGATTCAGGATATGAGGAAGAAACAAGGGCTCACCCCAAGTGACGTCATCACACTAACAATTGAAACTAATGATGTCGGTAAAAATTTAATCCAAAAATTCGAACAGGATATGAAGAAGGTTGTCTTAGCTTCCAAGATTGAGCTAGCTCAAACTGAAGGGGAAGAAGCAAATATCTCCGGGCTGTTATTTAAAGTTAAAATTTCAAAATAATGCGCCAGGTTTTAGATATCTATAAGGAATATAAAATAATGCCTAGCTTGCAGATGCACATGTTGCGCGTGGCAGCGGTGGCCAGCATCCTTTGTGACAATTTAACAGTGCCGATAAATAAAGAGGAGATGGTAACTGCATGCCTACTTCACGACATCGGTAATATCATAAAATTCGACATGACTATATTCCCAGATTTTTTTAAACCTGAAGGTGTGGCTTATTGGCAAGCAGTCAAGGATGAATTCATAAAAAAATATGGTAACGATGAGCACAAGGCTAGTGTTGAAATCGTGAAAGAGCTTGGATGTAATGAGAGAGTAATCGAGATAGTGGATAGTATTGATTTTAGTAATTTTTATAGAAATCGGGATAGCGAAAATATGAGTTTTAAAGTTGCAACATATGCTGATGCACTGGTGGGTCCGTACGGTGTCGTTTCCTATGAAGAGAGAATGGAGGATAGTAAGAAACGTTACGCGGCTGTAAATAAAGGCAGGGAGGTAGAACGAGCGCGATTAGTCGAGTGTGGTGCAGAAATGGGGCGACAAGTTTTTTCACATTGTAAAATAAAGCCAGAAGACATCACAGACGAAGCTGTGGCTCCTATAATAGAAGAGCTTAAGAATTTTGTGATAAAATAGGATAGTGAAGAAAGTCTATATAATCCATGGATTTGGAGGAGTACCCAATGGGGGCTGGTTTCCATGGTTAATGAGAGAATTAGCCAAAGAGAGCATTTTCGCTTGTTCCTTGCCTATGCCAAATACAAATAATCCGAATGTTACGGAATGGGTAGAGGCAATTGGTTCATATATCGGTGAACCATCCAAAGACACGATAATTGTTGGGCATAGTTTAGGAGTTCCTGCCATATTGCGTTATCTTGAGTCACTTAAAAGTGGAACAAGTATCGGGGGTATTTTATTGGTGTCTGGCTTTATCGAGCCGTTAGAAACTGAGAATCCAAAAAGTGAATTCAGAAAAATAGATAATTTCGTTAATCCTCCAATTAATTTTGAAAAAATAAAAAATATTTCACACGAAGCAATTGTTTTACATGGCGCTAAAGATTTAATCGTTCCATTTTATCATGCAGAAAAAATATCAAAAGGCTTAGAATGCAAACTCATAAAAATTGAGAATGGCGATCATTTTAGTCAAAAAATAGAACCAATTTGTTATGAACTTCCTGAAGTATTAGAAGCGCTTAATGAAATGACGAAATAATGGGAGCTCAAAATATTTGTGAAGGTATTAAATATACAATCTCGGCGACAAATACTATTGCGTTGCCAATCTCATTAGAAAACCTACCAAAGGAAATTATTGTCAACGGGAAAAAATTACTACTTAAGCCCTCTTTTCATGTCAGCTTGGTCTGTATCAATGAAATCATAAATAAACACAACATCACAATTTTGAATTTTGTGGATTCAGTGGTGCAAGATTTCTGTGATTTTGTAAGTAAAAATGATATTAAACTTTTAAGTTATCTTAATGAATTTAAATTAGTAACAGATAATAATGATAGGGACTGGCACACTGTAGTTGTTTTATGTAAGGTTTCAAACCTTGATAAATTCTTTGATATTGTAAATAGTAAATATAAATTGGAGATAGAATATCCGCCTACCCATATAACTCTTTACGTAACAGAAGCAAAACCTGGCATTTTTCTCACGGATGCAAAGGATGTAAAATATTTAACTAAGCCTATTCCAAATCCAATTGGTCGTGCATTATGATAAAATAAAACTATGAAGATTACAAAACTCGAACAATCAGGTTTTATTTTTGAAACTGACAAAGGTTTCAAGCTGGCTGTTGACATTGGTACTTATACACCGATTGAGGAATTGGTGGGCGTGAAGGTGGATGCCATGATTGTTTCCCACATTCACCCGGATCATTTTTCCTTAGAACATATCAAAAAACTTTCACCTACTAAATTATATTTAAACGGCGAATGCATCGAAGCTTTAGGTGAAGAAGATATTACTTCAGAGGTTGTGACGATAAAAAGTGGCAAGGACGAAATGATTAATGAAATAAAAGTACAAATCTTCGAAGTTGATCATGGGCCGAACGTGCGAACAAGGCCTAAGGAAAATTTTGGTTTTCTTTTCACGATAGATGGACAGAATGTTTATTTCGGCGGTGATATTTTTTATCCGTCCGGCATGGATGTGACAAACCTGGAAATTGATTATGCACTATTGCCCGTTGGTACTCATTACACTTTTGGCCCTGAAGAAGCTTTTGCCTTTGCTAAAACTTTCAAAAAAATCGGCAAGGTCATCGCTATGCACAACCGAGGCGTACAAGAAAAAACTAATGAATTTTTAAAATTAGCTGAAGGTAACTTTATGGCGGAATAATAATATGCAACAAGAAATTATTGATTTTATAAATAGTAAGGAGGTGGGGGTTTTGGCGTTGGAGATGATGGATGGCTCGCCACACGGGGCAACAATACACTTTGCCTTAAGTGATGACAAAAAAACATTTTTCTTAGAAACATATCGGGAATACCGCAAGGCGGAAGCTCTTTTTGGCCGTCCTCAATCTCGAGCCACTTTAGTTATTGGTACGGACGAGAGTGTTAACCAAACGCTTCAAATGGATGGAACTGTGCAGATAATCAAGCCGGAGGATAAAGAGCTTTATGACAAAGTATATTTTGGAAGATTCCCTAAAAAATTAGAAAAGTCTAAAGACCCAAAGTTTGTTTTCTTTTCTTTTGTGCCCACCTGGTGGCGTTACACTAACTTCAAGGGGGCTAATGGCAAATTAATAATAACCTCAACTGATAAATAGTATGCACCATATTTATCACACGGAGGGGATAATATTAGGCAGCAGGGGCTATGGTGAAGCTGGCAAATATTATTCAGTTTTTACACGGGACTTGGGTATGATTTACGCTTCCGCTCAAGGTGTGCGTAAAATATCTTCCAAATTGCGTTTTGTTTTACAAGATTATGCTTATTTAAAAATTGATCTGGTGCAAGGTAAGGACTTTTGGCGTATCATTACCGCGGAGAAAACTGGCTATCTGGAAAAGATTACCAAAAAAACTGAAACTTTTAAAATATTCAACAACATCGCCCGCTTACTCAAGCGCTTACTACCGGGGACGGAAGCCAACGAGCCTTTATTTCAAGCAGTAGTAAGTGGATTACTCGATTTGGAAAATGCTCATACTAAGGAAGAGTTCGAAGATCAGGAAATTGGCCTCGTACTTAACATTCTTAAGAAGCTGGGTTATGTTGAGGGCGGCCACGAGGCTGCAAGTAGAGCCCAAGCGATTTCACTAATAAATCGAGTCCTTAAGGAAACTCATTTGTAGAATATGTTACAATATATAGATGGAGCCTGGCGAAGGAGATAAATTAAACCGAATAGAGGAATTAAAAAGGAAGCTTTTCAGTAGAAATTATCAAACAAAAATAGAGCATCGGGAAAGTTTTACTGACATGAAGACTCCCAATATACCAGCATCCTGGGGGGAGGGTGTTCAAGTTGCCAAGGACTTAGGTGAAAAGTTTTTTCAAAAGACGACTTTTTTTAAAAAATTCTTCCTTTTCTCGCTAGGAATTTTTGTTCTTGCGTTAGGCTATGCCTCTTATATGTTTTTTGTGTCGGGCAATACCGTTTCTAATGACAATATAGATATTTCTATTCTAGGTAATGCTTTTACTGCTGGTGGGGAGGAATTACCACTTCAAATAAGTGTTACTAACAAGAATACCTCACCGCTTCAACTGGTGGACTTGGTAGTTGAATATCCCAAGAGCTCGGAGACTCTGTCCGGCTCCGATACCGAACGCATCCGGGAATCATTAGGCACAATAGATGCTGGGGCGATACGAAATGAAAATATTAAGGTTGTACTTTTCGGTGAGCAGGGCACAGTGAGGCCAATTAAAGTTTCTATCGAGTATCGTGTGGAAGGTTCCAACGCAATTTTCGTCAAAGAAAAGTCTTATGATGTGAATATAAACTCAACACCGATTAATCTATCAGTAGATGCGCCCGAAACTGCGAGTTCAAATGATGAGATAAGTTTCAACATCAAGGCCGCATTGAATGCCACCAGGCCTGCCGAGAAAATATTACTCAAGGTGGACTATCCAGTTGGCTTCCAATTTGTTAAAGCTAACCCCATGCCTTCTTTTGGTAACGGGGTATGGGACCTGGGCGACTTAGCCCCAGGGGCCGAGAAAAATATTTCTATAGAAGGCAGGATGTTGGACGTTTTTGACGGCGAAGAAAAGATTTTCAAAATCTGGACGGGTACTCAATCTGCCGCAGACAAAGCTGCTATAGACGTAGTTTTTAATTCCCTAGAGCAAAAAATTACAATCAAAAAGCCGCAAATCGAAGCCGGGCTTTATATTGATGGCGTGCACCAGAGGGAGTACCAAGGCTATTCTAACACCCCCATTACTGGCGAGATACGTTATGCTAATAATCTCGACACCACAATAAATGATATGCAAATACGGGCTACAATTACTGGCAACGCTATTAATCGTAAAACTATCAATGCCCAGCAAGGGTTTTTTGACTCCTCTACAAATACAATAGTTTGGGATAAAAATTCATCTAGTAAATTTCAGGAAGTGAATCCAGGGGATTCCGGCTCGGTAACTTTTTCTTTCACGCCTCTTTCCTTACTCTCGGCCTCCGATGGGCTACTCTCAAGCCCTTCGATCAATATCGATGTTAAAATTTCTGGCAAACAGGCGCAGGAAGGCTACGATACCCAAAACTTAAGTAACACGGAATCATCCGTAATTAAAATTATCTCTGACTCTGGTCTCGCTACCAAAGCACTTTACTTCTCTGGTCCATTTAAAAATACTGGCCCAATTCCGCCACAAGTTGAAAAAGAAACAACATACACTGTGGTCTGGTCACTTTCCAACACCGCCAACAGTATTTCTAAAGCCCAAGTTCACTCTACCTTGCCTTCCTGGGTAAATTTCGTCGGCAAATTCTCTCCTTCTACTGAGGACCTTACCTACAATGCTTCAACTAAAGAAATAACTTGGAACGTGGGGAATATTCCTAGGGGTGCAGGCATTACCACCGCCGGTAGGGAAATTTCATTTGTAATTTCCCTTTCTCCATCACTCTCGCAGGTAAATACTGCGCCGACAATCATCAATGATGCAGTTTTGACTGGGCATGATGATTTTGCTAATGTGGATGTGAGAGTTAACAAAGGTTCGCTCACGACCAGGCTGGTGAATGATCCGGACTTCCCGCCAAGTGGGGATAGAGTAGTGGAATAATATGGCAGATCAAGATGACAACTTAATGGAGAAAATAGTTTCACTCTGCAAGCGTCGCGGCTTTGTCTTTCAAGGTTCTGAAATTTATGGCGGCCTCGCCGGTACCTACGACTGGGGCCATTTTGGCGTTGCGCTGAAAAATAATATCAAGCAAAATTGGTGGAAGAAATTTGTGGAGGCTAGACGCGATATGTATGGCGTAGATGCAGCCATCCTTATGAATGGCAAGGTCTGGGAGGCTACGGGCCACGTCGCTAACTTTGCTGACCCACTCGACGGAAAAGCCTTTAATACTATGCTTAAAACCCAAGTGGGAGCACTAAAGGACGAAGTTACTACGTCGTATCTGCGCCCTGAAACTGCCCAGGGCATGTTCGTAAATTTTAAAAATACCGTGGATGCTTTTCACCCCAAGTTGCCATTCGGTATGGCGCAAATAGGTAAAGCTTTCCGGAACGAAATTGCGCCGCGAGATTTCCTTTTCCGTCAGAGAGAGTTCGAACAGATGGAAATAGAATATTTTATCAGAAGCGAAGATTGGGAAAAATATTTCGAATATTGGAAAGACGAAATGATGTCATGGATGGAAGAAGTAGGAATCGACATGAGTAAAGTCCATGAGCTTGATGTCGAGGAGAAAGATCGCGCGCACTATTCCAAAAAGACAATAGATTTTGAATTTGATTATCCATTCGGGCGCAAAGAACTTTTCGGACTTGCTTACCGTACTGATTTCGATTTAAAAACTCACAAACTTGAATATATTGATGAAGAAGGTGGTGGTAAAATCACCCCGCATGTTATTGAGCCGTCCTTCGGCGTGGATCGCTCGGTATTGGCGGTGTTACTTTCAGCATATACGGAAGATGAAAAAGGTGGAGAAGTGCGTGAATTTTTAAAATTAAAGCCAAACATTGCGCCAGTAATTTGCGCGGTGTCGCCACTACTAAAAAATAAGCCGGAACTCGTAGAATATGCTAATACTAAAGTTTTTGCGCCGCTCAAGGAAGAGTTTGGCCGCGTAGCTTGGGATGATAATGGTAACATTGGTAAAAGATATCGCCGGCAGGACGAAATAGGCACGCCATTTTGTATTGTTATTGATTTCGATACTTTGACTGATAATTCCGTAACTGTTCGTGATCGCGATACTGGTGAGCAAGAGCGCATCAAGGTAGAAAATTTGAAAAATTATATAAGTGAGAGGATAAGTTAGTATGAAATCAAAATGAAGTTCAGTAAAAAAGTTCTAAATAACGGCTTAAGGGTTATTACCATTCCGATGAAGGATAATCCTACCGTTACTGTACTAGTTTTAGTAGAGGCCGGTTCAAAATATGAAGAAAAAAAGTTAAACGGTATATCTCATTTCCTCGAGCATATGTGCTTCAAGGGTACTATTAAAAGACCCAAAGCCATAGATATCTCTAAGGAATTAGACTCTCTTGGTAGCCAATACAATGCCTTTACTGCCCAGGAATATACTGGGTATTACGCCAAGTCCGCTTCTAGGCATTTCAAGCAAATATTAGATGTCGTCTCTGATATTTACCTCAACTCCACCTTCCCGGAAGCTGAAATGCAAAAGGAAAAAGGGGTAATAATCGAAGAGATAAATATGTATGAAGATATGCCCCAGCGACATGTGCAGGACCTATTTATGAAGTTACTTTATGGTGATCAACCTGCCGGCTGGAATATCGCAGGCGAGAAAGCCAATATTCTTAAAATGAAGCGGGAGGATTTTACGCTTTACAAAGGTCAACATTATTTGCCGGGAGCTACTACACTTGTCGTCGCTGGTCATATTAATAAAAATGAAGTTCTCAGAGAAGTAAAAAAGATTTTTGGCCATTTAGCGCCAGGGGTTAAGGGAGGAAAATTAAAAGTAAAAGAAAAACAACTGCAGAGTGCAGCCTTAGTAAAGTATAAAAAAACAGATCAGACTCATTTTGTGCTTGGCGTGCGGACTTTCGATTTATTTAATAAAAAAGATCCAGCTCTCTTGGTCCTGTCTTCCATTTTAGGTGGCGGTATGAGCTCACGGCTTTTCCAGAAACTTCGAGAGGAAATGGGGGTGGGATATTATGTGCGTGCGTATAATGATGTGTACACCGACCATGGATTTCTGGAAATTTCAGCCGGAGTAGATAATAAAAGAATTGAGGAGGTTATTAAAGCAGTACTCGCCGAGTGTAAAAAATTAACCAAAGTTAAAGTTGATGAAGAAGAATTAAATAAAGTTAAGGAGTACTTAATAGGGAATATGAAGCTCTCACTAGAGTCGAGCGACGACATTGCCAACTTCTACGGCGGACAAGAATTATTAAAACGTGAATTGAAAACCTCTGATGAAAAAGCCGAGGAACTGCGCAAAGTTACTGCAACGCAAGTACAGTCACTAGCGAAAGAAATATTTAAGAATAATAAATTGAATTTGGCATTAATCGGGCCATTCCAGAACAAGGAAAAATTCTTAAAAATCTTGCATTTCTAGGTTTTTGATTTTGGCTATTTGTGGTATTATGTTTTTATGCCACAGAGGAGCCCTATTACTAATTTATCTATAACCACCGGTAGCATGATCCGGGCTGCCCTCGTGCTCATAAGTATATTTTTAATATGGTTTTTACGTGATTTAATCTTGGTTATTTTGACTTCGATAATCATTGCTTCATTCGTGGAATCCGGGGTGCCATACTTTGAAAAAATGCGTTTAGGCCGAGTCTTTGGAGTAGTTATCTTGTATGCTGTAACCATACTGATTCTAGTAGGGCTCTTTTATCTTTTTGCACCGCTCCTCATTACCGAAATATATAATTTTTCTAGCGCGCTTTCTACTTATGTGCCTGGAGTATATTTCTTGAATTATTTCCAAAATGAAGCCTTTTCTGGAGCTAAGGATATAGTTGCCACCCTCTCGCACAATCTTTCATTCTCTTCGCTAACTCAAGTGTCCAAAGCATTTATTGAAAATCTTTCTGGCGGATTCTTCAATACTCTCTCTATCGCTTTCGGCAGCATCTTCAACGTTGGTATGATCATACTTATTTCCTTCTACCTTTCCATTCAAGAAAAGGGCATAGAAAATTTCTTAAGAATTATTTTACCTATCGAACATGAGGACTACGTAGTGGATTTATGGAATCGTTCTAGCAGGAAGATCGCGTTGTGGGTGAAGGGGCAACTGTTGCTAGGCCTTGTAGTAGGAGTGCTCATATATCTAACTCTTTCACTCCTTGGTACCCAATACGCTCTACTCCTAGCAATAATTGCCGGTGTGATGGAGCTTATCCCATATGGCGTGCTGGTGGCCTTGATCCCAGCTATTGCTTTTACATATCTATCAGAAGGCTTTGGGAGCGCGTTAGCTGTGGCCGGAGCTTACCTCATCGTTCATCAATTTGAAGTTTTCCTTTTTGCCCCGCTAATTATTAAAAAAATTGTCGGGCTCTCGCCGATAGTGATCATCTTGGCTGCCTTGGTGGGCTTTGAGCTAGCATCCTTCTGGGGTGTTGTGCTCTCGATTCCACTATCAATTCTAGTTATTGAATTTACCGACGATATCCAAAAACATAAAAATCTAGCCCGCAATGCAAAAAACTAGTTTCTACCTAACTACAACCCTGCCATATGTTAATGCTGATTTACACATGGGGCATGCGCTGGAGTTTGTACGGGCGGATATAATAGCAAGGTATAAAAAGCTTCAAGGCTTCGAGGTTTTTTTTAACACAGGCACTGACGAGCATGGAATGAAGATTTACGAGAAGGCATTAGCCTCCGGCAAAACTCCGCAGGAATTTGTCGATGAAAGTTTTACCAGATTTAAAGAATCAGTAAAAATCTTCGGCATGGATGAGGAAATTTTACATTTTGCGCGGACAACTAGTGTGCATCATATAAGCGCGGCTCAAGAATTCTGGCAGCGAGTGGAAAAAAATGGATTTATTTATAAAAAAGATTACGAAGCTAAGTATTGCGTAGGTTGCGAGGAGACTAAGCACGACTCCGAAATAGTAAATGGTGAATGTATCCTCCATCCTGGACGCCCACTAGAAATTATTAAAGAAGAAAATTACTTTTTCAAATACAGCGAGTTTGGCCCGAAGCTTTTGAAATTTTATAAAGAGAATCCGAATTTTGTGGTGCCGGACTTTCGATATAACGAGATTAAGGCTTTTGTGGAGCGAGGATTACACGACTTTTCTATTTCGCGCTTAAAAGACAAGCTCCCATGGGGCATTCCAGTTTCTGGAGATGATACTCAGGTAATGTATGTGTGGTTCGATGCACTCACCAACTATATTTCTACTCTAGGCTGGCCTGAAGAGGAAGGAGACTACAGTAAATACTGGGTTAACGGTAATCCTACTCAATATTGTGGTAAAGATAATTTACGGTTCCAATCCGCAATGTGGCAGGCGATGTTGATGGCGGCAGGTGTGCCAAATTCACACCAGATCGTTATCAATGGGTTCATCACAGCGGGGGAAGGTGTAAAAATGTCTAAGACAATTGGTAACGTGGTTAACCCCACAGAAATTGTAGCGGAATACGGTACTGACGCCTTGCGATTCTTCCTAGCCAAAGAAATTTCAAGTTTTGAAGACAGCCCCTTCACCATGGAGCGGTTTAAGGATGCGTATAATGCTGGACTGGCAAATGGGTTGGGGAATTTAGCTTCAAGAATACTTACATTATCAGAAAAATACTTACCTCAGTGCCCCGAACTTCCAGAAAAGTCTGACCTTACAGAGTATTTTGGCATTTTAGAAACTTTCGATATAAAAAAAGCAACGGACCATGTGTGGGAAAAGATTGGAGAGCTCGACAAATCCATCCAGGAAACAGAACCGTTTAAAGTTATAAAGGTTGATGAAAATAAAGGTAAAGAATTAATTTCTGATATGGTTGTGCGTCTCTACACTATTGCTCGCATGTTGAATCCTATTATGCCCGAGACAAATACATTGTTAAAAAAATTAATTAAAGAAAATAAAAAGCCAGCGCAGCCACTATTCATGCGCAAAGATTAATATGCCAAAGTATATTGATATCCATTCCCATGTTAACTTCACCGCTTTTGATGCGGATAGAGACGAAGTAATTAAACGCGCATTAGATAATGATACTTGGGTGATCAATGTGGGTACCCAGGTGGATACTTCGCGGAAGGCGGTAGAAATGGCCAATCAATATCCTGAAGGCGTGTATGCGATTATTGGCCTACATCCGATACATACCGGCGCGTCGTATCATGATAAAAAAGAATTAGGAGAGGAGGGAGCAGAATTTACTTCACGTGGAGAAAAATTCGATAAAGAAAAATATCGCGAACTTATGAAGGATCCTAAGGTTGTAGGGATAGGGGAGTGTGGGCTCGATTATTACCGCATGGATGCCGATTCAATTGAAAAGCAGAAGCAGGCATTCATAGAACAAATCGAACTTGCGAATGAATTTAATAAACCCCTGATGCTACATATCCGCAACAATGAAAAAAAAGAATTAATAACGGGTGAGGAAGGTAAGCCCAACGCTTACATAGACGCGCTAGAGATTTTAAAAAAGTATTCTAAGGTCAAAAGAGACATAAGAGGTGATGTGCACTTTTTCGCCGGCAGCACAGAGGAAGCTAAAGCGTTTACTGATTTCGGCTTTACCCTTTCTTTTACTGGTGTGATTACTTTTACTAAGGATTACGATGATGTTATTGCAGCAACTCCTCTAAATATGATCATGTCCGAGACAGATGCGCCGTATGTGACCCCAGCACCATATAGAGGTAAGCGTAACGAACCTAGCTATGTGCGGGAAGTCGTTAAAAAAATTGCCCTAGTGAAAGGGCTGCCAGAGGAAGAGGTAGCACAGGCTATCATAGCTACAGCCAAGCGGGTTTTCAATATATAACCATCAAAATATGCCCTTTGCTTTACTTTTATAGGGCATTTTGATAGTATGAGACACATGTCAGATAGTGAATTGGATCTACCAATTAAAGGCGAAAATGAGCCCAAGGACTCGGACAAGCGCGTTTACGAGCTTGGCTATCTTTTGGTGCCTACTATTGCCTCTGAAAATGTGCCAGCTTCCTATAGCAGCCTCAAAGATTTGGTGGTTTCCTTCGGCGGCGAGGTAATAGCTGATGAAATACCTAAGAATATCCAGCTTGCGTATACAATTACGAAGGTGGTAACTAACGTGCGCACTAAATACAATTCTGCATATTTCGGTTGGATTAAATTTTTTATGGATCCAGAGAAAGTTTTAGAATTGAAGAAAAAGGTAGACCTTTCCCCTGAAGTAATGCGATTCCTCCTCTTAAAGACAGTTAAAGAAAACACAATTGCTACCAAGAGGTTTGTCGGCCGCGATTCAGCATACCGTCGCCCTTCAGCTACTCATAAAACTACGGATACAGAGGAAGCAGCACCAATTAATAAGGAGGAAATCGATAAAGAGATCGATGCTATGGTAGCAGTGTAAATTAAGAAATAATATGTATTTAAACAAAGCAATCATTATAGGCAACTTGACCCGCGACCCAGAACTCCGCTCCCTACCAGGAGGCACGAAGGTGTGTTCGTTTTCAGTAGCAACTAACCGCGTCTGGAAGGATAAAAATGGTGCTAGGCAAGAAGCTGCAGACTACCACAATGTTGTAGTTTTCGGCCGCCAAGCAGAGACAGTAGCGCAATACATGAAAAAGGGCAGTTCAATTTTAGTTGAAGGCCGCATGCAGACAAGGAGCTGGGATGATAAGACTAGTGGGGAAAAGAAGTACCGCACTGAAGTAGTTGCCGACCGCACCCAATTTGGGCCAAGAGGGGGCGAAGGAAATCAGGGTGGTGGCAAAGCTCCATCCGCTGGAGCTCCGAAGGCCGCAGCAGGCTCCGAGGACGTAGACGCTATTGAATATCCTGAAGAAGACATTAGCCCTGAAGACATCCCATTTTAATAAAAAATATTAATTATATGAAACAAGATTACTTTTCTGCAAATAATATAAAATACATCGATTACAAGGATATTGAAATCCTCAAGAAATTTCTAAATCCTAACGGTAAGATCGTGGGCCATAGGCGCACAGGGGTAACTTCCAAGAATCAGCGCGCCCTCGCTGCTGCTGTTAAGCATGCTCGTTTCCTCGGCCTTCTTCCTTTCGTTGCTAAATAGTTAGACTCTTTCTACGTAAGCACCCTCCTCAGTATTTATAGAAACCGTATCGTTTTCGTTGATGAACATTGGCGCGTTTATGGTGGTGCCATTCTCAAGTGTGATAACTTTGTTGCCGCCCTTGCTCGTATCACCACGTACTGCCGGCGGAGCTTCTTTGACTTTGAAATTCATTTTAATAGGCAAGGTTATTTTTATTATTTTCTCTTCTTCCTCATCGTTGGTCCACACCAAGGCGGTGACGTTTCCATTAGCTTTTAGGAATTTTGCAGCATTACCCATGAGCGCTTCGTCTAATTTAAATCTATCGGCTTTATTATTCGGATCACAAAACCAATACTCGCCCTTGTTTGTATATAAAAAGGTAACTTCCTTCTTCTCGATATCAGCTTCATCAGCGGACTCGGATACGTGGTAAGTAGCCGCAATAGTTTTACCAGAAATAAGGCTCTTGAGCTTCACTTGGTTCTGTGGTTTACGCTGCTGGGTGCGGGCTACATGGCTCTCCACCACTTCTGCGGGCTCACCATCGTAAATTATTATTTTCTTTTCGCGGATTTCGCTGTATTCCAGTTTTGACATAGTTCCTAGAATATACCGTATTTAATGGATAATTTCCACTTGACAGTAGCGCTGTCTGCAAGTATGGTAAAAAGAGAGGAGTAGTGAACACATGGTCGTGAAGAAGAAAGAAGATACGCGTAAGGCTGAACTTAAGAGAATTTTGCTCGCCCATCGAAGCGTGGCGGACGGCAAGATGAAAGATAAGATTGCTGAAACGCGCCAGGCGGGTAAGGGCGAGAAAATCGCTGACGAATGGCATGGTTCGGCGGACGACATCAGCCCCCAGCTGGGTCAGGCGCTCTACGAGGAACTTCTGGTCATCGACGCCGCTCTCGGGCGTCTCGAGCAGGACCTCTATGGTCGGTGCTCCGAATGCGGGCAGGATATCGAAATGAAACGTCTCAATGCATTACCTTTCGCCATTCGGTGCAAGATGTGCGAAGAGGATCACGAAGAAGCTGTCAAAGCGCTTAGAAGGAAAAGGAGGTAACGGACCGGACAAAGCAGGGGACTGCTTGCCGGTCCCTTTGCTTTTATATAAATATCATTAATTTGACAATCTAAATTTTAGAAAGTATTGTTTAGTTGGGAGATGATCCTCATGACACCGAAATCGAACGCAGACGCGCGTTATGCTGAACTCAAGCGCATCCTGGAAGAGCGCCGGAGGGAAATCCTCGCTGACGTACGGAAGAAGATGGAGGATGCGGGCAAGCCTGTGACTGAGGGCGCTACACTTGACCCCGCTGTTGTCGACGAAGCCGACATAGAGGACGACATCGAATTCGCGATGATCCAGATGAAGGCGGAGACGCTGCAGAAGATCAACGAGGCGCTGCAGCGGCTCGATGAAGGCAAGTTCGGCTACTGTTTCAAGTGCGGCGACGAAATCAACGAACGGCGGCTCCGCGCATTACCATTCGCGCTGCGTTGCAAGGACTGCGAGGAAGAGCGCGAGATAGCTGAGCTACGCGAAAGGCAAGGCACTCGACGATCCAAGGGGTTTATCCTCGACCTCAACTAGACGATCATGAACCGGTAAGGAGCAGGAAATGCCCTACCGGTTTCCTGCTTTTTAGGCCTCTTCCGCGAATTTTTTCTTGATTTCTTTTAGGATATCGCTGCCGATCTTTTTATTTTCTTTCAGGAATGTTCTAGTAGCATCATAGCCGACTCCAAGTTTAACTTTTTCGGCCTTCTCGCCAGCTGGTAGGTAAAAGTAGGAATTGCCTGTTTTTTCAATAATTTTAAATTTTTCACCCAAGGCCATGATTTCACCTTCTTTAGAAATGCCTTCGTTGTAAATAATATCAAATTCCGTTTGCTTGAAAGGCGCCGCAACTTTATTCTTTACTATTTTTACTCGAGTGCGAGAGCCAACAACTTCCTCACCTTTCTTTATCTGCGCGATTTTGCGAATGTCTAAACGTACTGAAGTGTAAAATTTCAAAGCCTTACCCCCTGGAGTAGTTTCTGGATTGCCGAACATCACGCCTATCTGCATGCGGATTTGGTTGATGAATATCACCACCGTCTTAGAACGTGCAACAATTGCTGTGAGCTTGCGGAGCGCTTGGGACATAAGCCTGGCTTGTTTACCCACATGATATGCGCCCATGTCACCTTCGATTTCATCTTTAGGGGTTAGAGCCGCTACAGAGTCCACCACAATCACATCGATTTTACCGGTGCGCACGAGGCTTTCTACTATTTCCAGGGCTTGCTCGCCGTTATCAGGTTGTGAAATTAAAAGATTATTTATATTTACTCCGAGCTTCTTGGTATATTCCGGGTCCATCGCATGCTCCGCATCAATATATGCGCAAACGCCGCCGAGCCTCTGGGCCTCACCGACGATGTGCAGTGACAGGGTAGTCTTACCAGAGGACTCTGGTCCGAAGATTTCAATAATTCTCCCGCGCGGTATGCCGCCCACGCCGAGCGCCATATCCAGGCCGATGGAGCCAGTAGGTATGACATTGATGTCCACCTTCGGCGAATCGCCGAACTTCATAATGGAGCCCTCACCGAATTTGGTCTGGATGGACTTTAGTGTGTCTTCTAGCATGGTGTCGCCACCGCCTACTGTTTTGTCTGCCTTCTCTTCCTTTTTAGTTTTCTTTAACATGGTTTAATAAATTAACTGATAATCTTCCTCATCGATATGACCAAATTTATCTTCTGCTCTAATACTAATTAAATTATACCCTGGAAGCAAGGCGATATTTTCACTAAAATCCCCACCTTGGCTTACCGATATATCCCTGCCATTTAGGCTTAATTTATTAGCGTTTTTTGCGTTTCCGGTAACTAAAAGGGGGTTGGTGGTAACCTTTTCCCCGTTTACGATATTAACATTTTTTATTTTAACCCCCACTATCAAATCGTAGGACCGAAAGAGGGCATATCCTATCAAAATTACAAAGAAAAGAATTATCCCGGAGATCTTCAGAAGTTTCTTAACATCCTGCGTCATATTATATTATTGCCCGCTTCATCGTGTGAAATTTTCTCCAAGACATCTCGCGGTTTGGCGCCGTCGCCCGGCCCGATAACTCCACGCTCCTCAAGTTTATCCATCAGTCGTGCTGCGCGAGCGTAGCCTAATTTCAATTTTCTTTGAAGGTACGAGGTGGAGGCCTTACCGGCTTCGATCACACAGGCTCGAGCTTCCTCATACATTTCATCATCATCTTCACTGTCTTCATCCTCGAGTGTGCTTTCAAAAATACTTTTATCTGCGGAAATTGATCCTGAGGTCAGTGCAATTTCCTCCATTACTTCATCCCTGTATGCATCTGCTAAATATTTCACCACCTTCTTCACTTCACCCTCGGAGATAAATGCGGACTGCAAGCGCTCGGGTTGAGCCTCCCCAGAGGAGTACAACATGTCTCCGGCTCCCAGCAACTTTTCTGCACCACCAGCATCTAATATTGTGCGGGAGTCTATTTGTGAAGATACTTTGAGTGCTACACGGGCAGGTATGTTGGCTTTGATCAAGCCGGTAATGACATTCACCTCCGGGCGCTGGGTAGAGACGATTAAATGTATACCCACTGCACGTGACATCTGGGCAAGGCGCACAATAGCGGCTTCCAGCTCCCTCGGGTATGAGCTCATGATATCCGCTAGCTCGTCGATGATAATGACAATGTAAGGCATGCGGTCAGCATCCACTTCAGTTTCGATACCTTCAGCATTTTTCTCCATCTTTTTAGGATTTTTACCCCAGACATTATTATGGTAGGACTCTATATCGCGCACGGATTCCGTTTCCAATATGTCATAGCGGCGATCCATTTCCTTCGCAGCCCACTTAAGCGCTAGGATTGTCTTCTTAGCTTCAGTGATAACTGGGGTCAGGAGGTGGGGGATGTTGTTATATAGTGTAAGTTCAACTCGCTTCGGGTCGATAAGAATAAATTTCAAATCGTCCGGGCCGTTCCTGTAAAGGAGGGAAGTAATAATAGAGTGTATAGCCACAGACTTTCCTGAACCAGTTGTTCCAGCTACCAGAGCATGCGGCATCTTGGCTAAATTACCAAAGACAGCCTTACCGGATATACCGCGGCCGAGTGCGATAGTAAGGGGTTTCGGGGAGTCTTGGAATTTTTCGTCACCGAGCAGTGTGGCGAGGCCCACGATAGATTTGGATTTATTTGGAATTTCAATACCGACTAGTGACTTACCCGGAATCGGAGCTTCGATGCGGATAGGGTGGGCGGCCAGCGCCAGCGCCAAGTCATTCTGCAGCCCGACGATGCGCGAGAGCTTCACACCTTCAGCGGGCTTGAGTGCATAGCGAGTCACTGTCGGCCCGATAGTAATTTCATCCATCTCAACTTCAATGCCGAAGTTTGCCAAGGTGCGGCGGATAATATTTGAATTTGCTTTTACATCTCCAGTATTTGGTTTACCTTTGTCTTCCTCAAGGAGTGAGAGTGGGGGAGGGGTGTAAGTTGAAATTAATCCGCCACGGCGCTTTTTAATCGGGATTTCTTCCTCAACTGCTTCTGCCACCACGCCTTTTTTAATTCCAAGAGCCTTTTTTATTTTTTCACCAGCGCTCTCCTCGTCCTCTTCACTTATTTCTTCCTCTTCCTCAACCTCTTCTTCCTCATCTTCCACCTCCGTTTCTTCCTCTTCCTCCACTTCCTTTTTGCCGAATAGGGCTTTAATTCTTTTCCATAGCGGAACCAAGCTCAACTTGGCATCGAACATTATTAAAATAGAAATTATTAAAATTGCGCCCAGGAAAACCAAACTTGCATATGTATCAAAAAGATACATAAAAGGAGTGGATAGAACCATTCCCAATAACCCACCAGAATGAGTACCGGATGCTACGTCGATCATACCTAAACTTGAAAGTAGAAACATTATACCGCTCACCGTGCGAGTCCAGCCGATGTTTGGTCCCTCTCTTTTTAAAAAGGAGATTCCGATAAGTATGAAGAGGATAGGGAGCAAGATATAACCCACGCCCAAAAGGTAGCCTATTTTATCGTAAACTAAAGTTCCCGCTACCCCCGCAATATGCAAACGCGACATTAAAAAAAATATCGCAAAAACAAAAAAGATTACTGCCCGTATGCCATGTTTTGTTTCAGTTTTTAGTTTGGGAGTGTTCTCTCGTTCGCGTTCAACTTTTTTCTTATTCCCGCTTTTTGCCATAGGGGTATTTTAACACATTTTTTAGCAGATATTCAGCAAGAATAATTTTTTTTATTTGGTTTGTTTTAAGCGGAAACGATTTGTTGTTTTAGACGGACTTGGGAGCGCGGCGGCGCGAGCACGAGGAATTTTTCAGCAGAAAAATATCCGTACCGTATAAAGCAATAAATTGTTGAAGCTGGGCCTTGCCTTTTATCCTGTCCTATATATAATGGACAAATGCCAGGAGATGAAAACAAGTTAAAGGACTCCACACAAGGCGCCTCCAATCCTTATCAGACAACTGTAAGTAATATGTCCTTTTCCTTGTCCTATACTAAAACAAACAAGCTAATTACAGCTCTTTATATGGTCACGGACATCCTAGACCAAAGTGAGCCACTTCGAAATAAATTAAGGACATTAGGCACGGAAATCATATCGGACATATACTCCATCTCACTCTTCTCGGACGTTAATAGGTCTATAAAGGTCAGCAATAAAATTACTGAAACTATTTCCTTCCTTGATCTAGCTGGAGCAGTAAATATTATATCTGGCATGAACTGTAATATTCTAAAAAAGGAGTTTTTTGAACTTAAAAAATCAGTAGAAGAGACAATACAAAAAACTGATTCCTTCGAGGTCCAAACAAACCTCGCGGATTACTTCAAAGAGGAATTACCTCCACCATCCCAATACAAACCCTCTAATCAAATTACTACGTCCTATAAAAATAACTCTATCAGACATCTTCAGCCCGCAAGGATCGGGGTTCAAAAGGGGAGCACTCTAATGAAGGCTTTGTCCGATATGAGCGCCACTCGCCAGGGAGGAGCTATTTTAAATGACCTTAAGAAAGAAAGACGAGAAGAGATAATCTCTATAATAAAAAGTTTTTCAAATGATCGCTCCGAACCCATCGGCGCAACCATAACGGACATCAAAGGTAAAGCTAAAGGACAGCTTGCTACCCACAGTGAAAAAACGTTACAACGAGAGTTGATAGCAATGGTAACGGACAATGTCCTTTACAAGACTGGATCTAAGCGTTGGTCACGCTATTTTGTAACAAAGTAGCCTATTTGGGGTAGTAGGGGTGACTTACGCAATATTTGAGCCCGAGTTACGTCATTAGCTAAGGACCCTATATTTCATTATGATTTGCATTTTGCTCCTAAATATGCGAATATAGGGTTGTGGATTGATTCTATTATATGAGTCGACTTTAGCCTTATAAAATAAGCGCTTAAGTTATCCACATAATATATTGCCCTATTTCGGTGGTATATTATAATGGTTCTGTGATTATGTGATGCGCATGTTTTATGTGCGTTATGTGTCGCAGAATTGAATTTGTTTTTTACTTATGATTTCGTCGAAAAAATCATTCGTTAAAAAGCAAAGGAAAGGTCATTGAAAACTGAATAGCTATGTTTTCAATGTATGTTTATATCTGTTCATTATTATTTCCGCTGCATTATAATTCATTATTAATTATTAGCGGAGAGGTAATGATAGGAAAAATACGCTTTTAGTTTTGTCGAAACTAATTAATGGCGTAGCAATTAAAAAAAATTTATGAGTAATGTATTAAAATCAAAATTCTTTCTTGGAGTCATGATTGTTGCAGCTTTTGCTGTTGTTCTCGCAATGTCTGCGAGCTTCGCTCTTGCTTACACACATTCAGTAACTCTTAAGATGGGTTCAACTGGTTCACAAGTTATGAGTCTTCAACAGGCTCTTAACGGAGCTGGCTTTCTAGTTTCTGCAACTGGCGCAGGTTCTCCAGGAATGGAATCAACTTTCTTCGGTGCAAAAACAAAGGCAGCTGTAATATCCTTCCAAGCAGCTCATGGTCTTACTGCTGATGGCGTTGTCGGTCCTATGACTGGCGCAGCTCTCGGTGGTTCAGTGTCTGGTAACTTCCCAGCTGGATGTACTTCAGCTTCAGGTTTCAGCACAACCACAGGTATGCCATGTAATAGTGGTCCATCTACTGGTCTTCCAGCAGGATGTTCTTCTACTATGGGATACAGTATGACTACTGGTCACAAGTGTGATGGTAGTGACACTGGTTCTTCAACAGGCGGAACACTTTCTGGCGGCGAAACTACAATCGATAATTTGAAAGTAGAGTCTGCGGACGATACTTCTATTACTGAAGGTGATTCAAAGGCAGAAGTTGCTCAAATCAAATTCACTGTTAAGGATGCTGATGCTCAGCTAACTCGCCTTGACCTTGCCTTTACTGCCGGTGGTGGTAATGATGAGACTCGCCCATGGAATACTTTTGACAAGGTCTACTTGATGGATGGCAGTAAAGTCCTCGCATCAATTGATTCTTCTTCAAAGACTGACTGGGATGAGGTAGGTTCATCTGGTGATTATCGCATTCGTATGTCTGGTATCAATGCTAACTTCAATGAAGGCACGCACGCTATTCTTTCAGTAGCTGCTGACGTTGCGGATAATGTTGACTCTGGAAACGATGGTGAGGACTGGAATGTAAAGCTTGATGACCAATCATCTTCTACTGGTGCTCGTTTTCTTGACGGCGCTGGGGTAGATACAGTTGATAACGGTTCAGGAAGTGCTGATTTCACAATCGACGCTTCAGGCGTAAACACTGACGTTACAATAACTAAGGACACTTCAAGTCCTGCAGCTGGTACTTTGCAAGTTGACAATACATCTTCAACTACTGAAACTGTCGCAGTCTTTAAAGTAAAGGCTGACGCTGACGGTGGTGATGTGAAGATAGATGACTTCCCAATAAGTATTACTGTTGCCAACGGCACCACAGATGGGAGTAAAGTTATCAGTGATGTTATGCTCATCGTAGATGGCACAACTTACACAACTGACAACATTGCAGACTCAACTGGTAGTAATGCTACAGATGGCTACTTCCACTTCGGTGATATCGAAGATGATAATGTAGTTATCAACGCTGGTGATACTATGAAGGTAACTGTTAAAATTAAATTCAAGTCACAAGATGGTGGTACTAACTACTCCAACGCTGAAACCGTTGTTGTTCAGTCACAGGCCGCTTCAGGTGATTTCGAGGACGCAAGCACTGGGGATGATATCGGCACTGTAAGCGGTACTCCAACTGCTGAGACCCAACAGCTCTTTGCTGAAGGCTTACAAGTCTCCAACTTCAAAGTTGTAGGCGGTAACCCATCAAAGACTGAGGATACTAACGGTTTGGCTACAAAGTTGACTTGGGTAGTAAGCTTCGATGTAACAGCATTTGGTGATACATTTTATATCCCAAAGACTGTTGTTCTAGGTACTACTTCAACTACAGCAGGTTTGACATACACAATGTATGATGAAACTGCTGGAGCAACAACCACATCCGGAGTAGAAACAGCATCAAGCTTGAGTTCAACTGCTGATGACACTGATCACACCGGTTACTACACTGTGAACGAGGGTGATACTGAAACCTTTACTGCTACAATATCAGAAGGGGCAACAGGTATTACCGCTGGTCACTTTATTAAAGCTCAACTACAGAAGCTTGGTTATAACACTGATGGCGTAAGTAACGTTACACAGGTTGACCTGCTTCCAGCTAGTGACTACGACACTTTGTCAGGTTCTCTTGGTAACTAGTAATAGTTCTCAATAAACCTACTGGTTGATACACCTTAAAACGTATTACAAAAAGCCACCCTCCGGGGTGGTTTTTTGTTTTCTTATAGAGATAATTTGCTATAATATAAGAATGAAAGAAGAGGTCCAGAAAATCACTTGGCAGATACGAGCTATGCAAACTACTCTCTACCTCATGGCAGGGCTCATCCCACTATATGTCTCCACCAGCCATTTGTTTTCTTTTACCACCTCCAAAGCATTGTTGATGATCCTAGGAGCAGTAATCTTGGCAATTTTTTACTTTTTAGAAAAGATTTCTGAAAAAGAAACTACCTTACAACTTTCTTTGGTCCATGGATTTTTATTGTTTTATCTTCTATTGATTAGTCTAAGCGCGTGGCATGGTATAAACCCTACGCTTTCATTTTTTGGAAATTTAACTAATGGAGTGGGAGTTAATTTGATCATATCGCTTTCGGTACTAGCTGCCGTTCTTGGTTTTCTGATTAAAAAGGATCCAAAGTTTCTTATACGACTACTTTGCGTCTCATTGATAACTAGCATCATAGTAGCCGTAGGCACATATTTTATTCACACTTTTCCGACTACGGATGAAGGCTCAACCCTCGGCAATTCATCATACGCAGGAGCATATTTGTTTCTAAATATTTGTTTTGCAATTATTATCTTTATTTCCCAAAAGAAAATATGGCAAAAAATACTTACAGGGGTGGGTACAGCAATAATAGTTTTTTCCCCAATATTTTTTAATGTTGCTATTTGGAAAGGCCAAGTAACGCTGGGCAGTATTTTCCACAACCCCTTGCTTCTTATGGGTTCTGCTAATGGTGCTGGGGTGGGCTTGGTAGTGGCGCTAGTTTTCATTATTTCACTATTTCTAACACGCTCCAACAAAAAAACTACACAAAATATCAGTGTTGGAATATTTATTATTTTCCTAATCAGCTTCTTTGTGGTGGGCAGTATGCTTTTAAATCCTAATACTAATCTTCACCAAAAATACGTGGAACAAAAAACAAACAATAGATTTCTATTTTGGGATATTGCCCGAGAAGGTCTTATAGAGCATCCCGCCTTGGGCGTAGGGATGAATAACTACAGTTACTTATTTCAAAGTCATTTTACCCCTGAATTTTTAGGGGAGGGCTATCACTATGAACCTTGGACAGACAACCCGCACAATATGTTTTGGGAATATGCTGCAAACGGTGGAATCCTAGGATTAATCTCTTATCTTATCCTAATCGCAGGGACAATAATTGTTCTATATAAAATATCAGGCAAGGAGGATAATCCTGACCAAAGAATCATTGCAATTATTTTAGCAGGTGGCCTCGCTGGATATTTTGTGCAATCTCTTTTCATTTTTGACACGCCCGTGCCGCTCTTTTTTATGTTTATTATTATAGGCGCCACTATTGGGCTTTCCGAGACCAAGAATATAATATGGCCAAGTAAGTATAATGGTATAAAAATAGCTATCTCCTCAATAGGAATTGTCGCAGTTTTAGTGGCATCCTTCTTTATATTTTTTAAACCTTGGGAAGAAACTAAGGCCTGGATAGGGTATACCAATCCCACCACAATTATTAATGCTAAAAATACTCCCCAACAAATATCAGGTATGGGCGATGCTGCCGACAGTGCATATGTGGCAGGCAAAATAATTGACCAAATAAACAGTCAACTCCCTAAAATGACACCGGAAGAAAGAAATTCCCAAATTAAAGTTGTAGCAAGTTTGCTGAATAATCTAGAAGAAGAATTAAAGACAGGAAATGATAATTTCCGCGGGGAGTGGGTAGCGGGGCAAATTCTCGACCTACTTATATTCCTACAAGGCAAAGCTGACCTAGAATTAATTAAAAAAGCACAAGACCATTTCCAAAAAGCCTATCAAATAAACCCAAATAACCCTCTTTTATACCTAGATATGTCCCAGTCATATATTTTTGAAAATAAGTTCAATGTTGCATATGGGTGGGTCCGCGCCAGCATTGCCCTAGCTCCACAAAATCTATACGCTTACAAAATTGCCGGCCGCATACTCCAAGCTGCGCCTAATAAAAGCTTTGAGAACTATGCAAAAACAATGATGGCAAGATGGATCAAAAGATAAATAATTCTTGCTAATCATGGGGTTTTTGTGTAGAGTAAAAAATACATCATGAAATACGATATAGCTAATATTGATTTGGCAAAGGCTGGTCTGGCGCGCATCGAGTGGGCAAAACGGGATATGCCAGTGCTCGCAGATTTGGCTAAAAATCTAAAGAAATCAAAATCTTTTAAAAATCTTACTGTGGCGGCATGTATGCATGTTACCGCAGAAACGGCCAACTTAATTATCGCCATGCAGGCTGCTGGAGCGAAAGTGTCTTTATGTGCATCCAACCCGCTCTCAACTCAAGATGACGTGGCTGCGGCATTAGTAAAAAATTTCAACATTCCAGTGTTTGCAAAAAAGGGTGAGAGTAATAAAGAATATCTGGCGCACTTACAAGCTGTGCTAGATACGGAACCAGATATCACAATGGATGATGGCGCTGACTTAGTTTCTTTAATTGAGTCAAGCAAAAAAATAAAGAATAAAATTATAGGCGGTACCGAAGAAACAACTACTGGAGTAACTCGACTTAAATCCATGGCGAAAGATGGCAAGTTACCATTTCCAGTAATTGCGGTAAATGATTCTATGACTAAGCACTTTTTCGATAATCGTTATGGCACCGGTCAGTCCACAATGGACGGTATTATTCGAGCTACTAACAAATTGATCGCAGGCTCTGTATTTGTGGTGGCCGGCTACGGATGGTGTGGTAAGGGCCTAGCGATGAGGGCACGGGGGCTCGGTGCTAACGTCATAATCACTGAAATTGACCCTATAAAGGCTATTGAGGGCCTTATGGACGGTTTTAGGGTAATGCCTATGGCTGCTGCTGCCCAGGAAGCAGATTTTATCTGTACCGTTACTGGCAATACGAATGTAGTGGGGGCGGACGCCTTTAAGGGCATGAAGGACGGCTGCATAGTTTCTAACTCCGGGCACTTTGATGTGGAGATAGATTTGGTAACTTTAAATAAAATAAGTAAATCCAAAAAGGAAATGCGAAATTTTGTGGAGGCCCACGAGCTCAAAGACGGACGTACAGTAT
This sequence comes from Patescibacteria group bacterium, assembly GCA_040388575.1. Taxonomy (GTDB): domain Bacteria; phylum Patescibacteriota; class Minisyncoccia; order Phycocordibacterales; family UBA9973; genus UBA9973. The sequence continues at coordinate 28,066 of JAZKBO010000003.1, forward strand.
TTATATTAGCTGGCGGGCGATTAGTTAATTTGGGTAGTGCGGAAGGTCATCCAGCTTCAGTGATGGATTTGAGTTTTTCCAATCAGATTCTAGCGGTAGATTTTTTAATTAAAAATAAAGGCAAACTAACAAATGAAGTGCATATTTTGCCTGAAATTTTAGACAGAAAAATAGCTAGCTTGAAATTAAAAAGTTTGGGAACAACAATAGACATCCTGTCAAAAAGGCAAGAAGAGTATATCTCTGGGTGGAAAGAGGGGACAAATGCGTAGCATTTGTCGGCCGGAGCGCGACGGCGTGAGGCGGGGTCGCGAGATTTATCAGCAGAAAAATACTAGTGACCTAAATAATTTATGAAAATTGTGATCACTGGCGCTCAAGGTGTGGGTAAAACTACACTAGCCTCGCAAATTAATAAAGATTATCCTGACTTTAAAATCCTTCCGGAAGCAGCGCGGTTGGCGAAAGATGCCGGCTATAACCTCGACCACACTGCCACAGTTGAAACGGAACATTGGCTCATCGCAAAGCAAATTGAACTAGAGAGTGAGGAGAGTAAGTGGGTAGCTGATCGCTGCAGTATAGACCTACTCGCATACATTCAACATTTATTTGCGGAGGAAGCAGCCCTAATTGAATTTGCAACCCGGACACTTGTGCCAAGATTTAGTAATTATGATTTGGTGCTATATTTGCCAAGTGGCGAATTTGAAATTGAGGATGACGGTGTGCGGACAACTGATATTAAATTTCAAGAAGCTATAGATAAGCGTATTAAGAATATTTTAAAAGAACACAAAATTGAATTTATTACAGTAGTTGGAACACCGGAGGAGAGGCTTTCGAAAGTTAAGGATTTGCTTAAGCATTATTAATTTTATAGTATATATAGACTTCATACATTTATGTTTTACAAGCACAAAGATAGCTATACAGTGGAGTCGGTAACCTCAGGTCACCCCGACAAAGTTTGCGATCAAATCTCTGATGCTATTTTAGATGCATATTTGGCCAAGGATCCCAAGAGTCGCGTGGCGGTGGAAACCTTCGGAGGCCATGGCAAGCTGGTTATCGGTGGGGAAGTAACATCCCAAGGGGATGTGGACTATGTAAAAATTGCGCGCAAAGTGTATAAAGATATCGGCTATAAAAACAAACTTCAAATTTCAGCACATATTGTTAAACAGTCGCCGGATATAGCCATGGGGGTGGACCACGGTGGTGCGGGTGATCAGGGTATTATGTACGGCTTTGCCACCAATGAGACACCAGAATTTTTACCTAAAGGTGTAGTCTTGGCGCATAAACTTGCAAAAAGATTAGAAGAACTGCGCAAAAGTGGAAAAATTAAATGGTTAATGCCAGACGGTAAAACTCAAGCAACGTACATGAATGGCAAATTAAAAACTGTACTTGTAAGCACCCAACACACCAAGGGCATTAAGCCAGAGGAAATAAAAGAAGAGATAACTGAAAAAATAATTTTTCCACTGTTATCAAAAAAAGAAAAAGCTACGGTAAAAATTCTGGTTAATCCAACCGGTCAATTCATCCAAGGTGGCTTCGAGGCTGACACCGGACTTACTGGTAGGAAGATAATGGTAGATACCTACGGCGGCCTCATCCCTCACGGCGGCGGCTGTTTTTCTGGCAAGGACTCGACCAAGGTGGACCGTTCCGGTGCCTACATGTGCCGCTTTGTGGCTAAAAGTCTTGTGGCCTCAGGTTATGGTAAGGAAGCTTTAGTTTCCGTAGCCTATGCTATAGGCATGGCGGAACCGCTCATGATTGAGGCTATTAATGAAAAAGGGCAGGATTTATCCTCGATTGTACGTAAGAACTTTGATTTTAAACCACTAGCGATAATTGAACGCCTTGGCTTACGCAAGCCCATTTTCAAACAAACTGCGGCTTATGGCCATTTTGGCAATAAAAATTTACCTTGGGAGAAAATTAAGAAATTAAATTAAATCTATAAAACATATTGAAAGTATTTAATTGTTTCTTTTAGCCCGTTGTCTAGCGAAACAATTGGATTCCAGCGCAATACTTTTTTTGCCAGAGCAATATCTGGTTTACGCTGGCGAGGGTCATCCTTCGGTAGGTTTTTAAAAATGATTTTAGATTTTGAAGAAGTCATTTTGATAATTATTTTTGCAATTTGCAAAATAGTTTTTTCATTAGGATTGCCTAAGTTAACTGGCCCAGTTATGCCCCCATTCATTAGCTTATGAAGACCAATTACCATATCTGTTATGAAACAAAATGATCGGGTCTGGCTACCTTTACCATAAACCGTGATATCCTTTGCTTGTAGGGCTTGTACTATAAAGTTAGAAATAACTCGTCCGTCGTTAACGTCCATTTTGGGACCATAAGTATTAAAAATTCTTGCAACTCTAATTTTAATTTTATATTTTCGTTCGTATTCAAAAAATAAAGTTTCCGCTAATCTTTTTCCTTCGTCATAACAGGCCCGTGGACCAATTGGGTTAACATTACCGTTATACTTTTCATTTTGCGGATTCTGTAGCGGATCCCCATAGACTTCAGAAGTTGAGGACTGTAGGATTTTGGCTTTATTTTTTCTCGCCAATTCTAATACATTTAGTATGCCAATAGTGTTTGTTTTTATCGTGTGTATGGCATCCTTTTGATATGCAGTGGGAGAGGCAGGACAAGCAAGATTATAAATTTCATTTATTTGCTCTTTAAATAAAAGTGGCTCAACGATATCTCCTTCAATAAACTGAAAATTATTTTTCTTCAGCAATGATTCAATATTTGTCTTCTTTCCGGTCGATAAATTGTCCAATCCAATTATTTTACAATTCTCCTTCTCAAGGAGATATTTGCAAAGATGACTACCTATAAAACCTGCGCAGCCAGTAACGAGTATTGTTTTAGTCATATGGAGCTCCATCATATCATTTCATCTGGGTCAATTCAATAATAAAAAACACCTCCCTTCACCTTATATAGATTTTTTGCTATGATGATATACATGAAAATTGCCCTAATAACTGGCTCAAATGGCCTCATTGGCAGTGAGTCGGCTAAGTTTTTTGCTCAAAAAGGATTCAATATTGTGGGCATCGACAACGATATGCGCGCGTACTTCTTTGGTAAAGAAGCGAGCACTGAAAAAAATTTAAGGAAGTTAGAACAAGAGTTAGGTGAGAAATTTAAACCTCATGATGCTGATATTAGGGATTATAGTAAAATTGAAAACATTTTTTCAAAGTATGGCAAGGATATTAAAATTGTAATTCATACCGCGGCGCAGCCTTCTCATGATTGGGCGGCACGGGAGCCGTTTACTGATTTTGGAGTCAACGCCCTCGGAACCTTAAATATCCTAGAAGCCACCAGGAAATATTGCCCAGATGCTGTTTTTATTTTTACCAGCACCAATAAAGTTTATGGTGACACGCCCAACGACCTGCCATTAATTGAAAAAGAAGAAAGATGGGAAATAGACCCTAACCACCCCTTTGCTCTACGCGGCATCGATGAATCAATGAGCATCGACCAATCCAAACATAGTATTTTTGGCGCAAGTAAAGTAGCAGCAGACGTGATGGTCCAAGAATATGGTAGATATTTTAAAATGAAAACAGGAGTCTTCCGGGGAGGGTGCTTAACTGGGCCGGCCCATAGTGGTGCGGAATTACACGGATTCTTATCTTATCTAGTCTTATGTGCTGTTAATAAAAAACCATATACAATTTTCGGCTACAAGGGTAAACAAGTAAGGGATAATATTCATAGTCATGATTTAGTCAATGCATTTTGGCAATTTTATGAAAATCCTCGTTCTGGCGAGGTTTATAATATGGGGGGCTCGAGGCATTCCAATGTTTCAGTCTTAGAAGCGATTAGATTAATCAAAGAGTTATCGGGGCATGAACTAGAGTACTCCCTCTCCGATGAAGCCAGAAGTGGTGATCATATCTGGTACATAAGTGATGTTCAAAAATTTAAAAACCACTATCCTGGTTGGAAATACGAATATGATATAACTACTATTTTGAAGGAAATTATCAATGCTGCTGAAAATAAATCATAATGATAATCGTTAGACTAGGAGGAGGCATGGGTAATCAAATGTTCCAATATGCCGTTGGTCGAGCTCTTTCTGTTAAAAAAAATGTTGCTCTCGGCTTAGATCTTACTTATTTACTAGAGCGCGTCCCTAGGCCAGCGTGGCATAAGTTTGTATTCCGCAACTTTGACTTAGGTGTTTTTAACATTTCTGCCGAAATTGTTTCTGCAAAAGAAATTCCTTTTATCTATAAGCCTTTCTTTTCAGGTAAAGTAATGTTGCTTTTTGATGCCTTGCGAAGAAAAGTATTCAAATTTCCGGGAACTGAAAAATCTTTTCAATATGATCCAAATGTATTTACTTTGGGATCAAATTCATACCTGCAAGGGAATTGGCAAAGTCCTAAATATTTCATTGGGATTGAAGATATAATCCGTAAGGATTTTTCCCTCAAGAAGCCCCTTAGTGATAAAGCCCTAAAGCTCAATGATGAAATACAAGCTACTATTTCTGTGTGCGTAAATATACGCAGAACTGATTTTGTTACTAGTTCCTTCCATGGTATATTCGGAAAAGAGTACTATGATAAGGGAATTGAACATATTGCAGAGTCGCGCTCAATTGAAAAAATATACGTATTTTCCGATGATATGGAATGGTGTAAAGAAAACCTGCACTTCAATTACCCTACTATATTTGTGGGTCATGAATATGCCGGCGCCCAGTTCGAGGAGTATCTAATGCTCATGAAAGCATGTAAACATTTCGTTATCCCCAATAGTTCTTTTGCTTGGTGGGCGGCCTGGCTTAATACAGATACTGATAAAGTAGTAGTAGCTCCGAAGCGATGGTTCCTAGATGATTCAATTGCTACAGACGACCTCATACCGAGAGAATGGGTTCGAATATAAATTATATATATGAATATAAAGGAATATTATAATAAATGGCTAGAGAGCGAGTATAAATCAGGATCCATTGGTCCTGTCTCGGCTGCTTCTCTTGCCCCTCTTAGGTCTAATAAATGGTGGCGCTTTTTAATGAGCATGCTTGGCTACAGGGTTAAATCCGTAATCAAGTCACTTGCAGGATTCAGAATTCTTTTCGGCTGTCCCGTTGGCGCTGATGAAAAAAAAGTAGCGATAAGCTACCTAGACTATATTTTTTCACACAATCCAGAAATTGACCCTCATTCCTTCGTAGAAGGAAGCATGGAAGTAATAACGCACATTTTAAATAGCCAGTTTCTTTTTGCCCATGAAAGTCGCATACCTTGGTCTAAATTATACCCTGGTGAAAAGCTGGGGGAGTTTTATGATGCTCATAAAATGCATCAAAAAATGATCAAAATACATGGCAATACTTATACTTACAAAAATTTCAAAACAATTTTTCCAAGTTTTGAGCATAGTGTTCTCGCTAATAATTGCAGCATGGACCATGTACCCAAAGAAGTTGTAGAAAAGTTAAAGGGTACAATATTTGTCGATTGTGGTGCGTTCATTGGCGACAGCGCATTTGTCCTGCGGCAATTCCAACCCTCTCTTATTGCGGCACTAGAGCCAGATAAGAAAAATTTCGATATTTTAATACAAAATATAAAGTTAAATGGTATGCAAAATGTTACTCCTTTAAAATATGGGGTGGGGGACAAAGAGGGTAGTCTCAAATTTTCCTCAGAGGGTATTTCTTCCCGTATCACTAGTGAGGGGAATAGCGAAATATTAATTACAAGAATTGATGATTTGAAAAATACACTTCCAGCTCTGGGGAAAATAGGATTAATAAAAATGGATATCGAGGGCCATGAACAAAGTGCTCTCCGGGGAGCTGAGGCAACAATAAAAGAAAATTCTCCAGTCTTGTTAATAGCTATATACCACTCAGGACAAGACTTTTTTGAAATACCACAAATAATAAAACAACTCAATCCAAAATATAAAATAAAAATTGTTAACGCAAGCATTCTTACCCCACTGTATGAAAAATATCTAGTTGCTTATATATAACATAATGAGACTGCTTAAAAAAATTCGCTATATAGTATATCTCTGGATAAAATTTATCTTTATTCTCGGAGATTATTTTAAATTTATTTCTAAAGATAAGTTAAAGAGAGCGCCGGTAAAACTGTCACATATATATCCGCGATTAGGTGACAAAACCCAAAAAACTCATGTGGAAAAACAATATGTGTACCATATTGCATGGGCTACTAGATGTTTAAAACAAATTAATCCTAAAAAACATAGCGATTTTGGGTCCTTACTTTACTTTTCAGTGGTAGCTTCCGCTTTTACCCCAGTTGATTTCTACGATTTTAGACCAGCTGAGTTAGATATTCCTAACCTAAATTCGCAATTTGGTGATTTAACCCATTTAAATATTGCTGATAACAGCTTAGAATCTGTGTCATGTCTACATACTGTGGAGCATGTGGGACTTGGCCGCTACGGGGAACCCATCGAGCCGGAAGGTGATTTGACAGCAATTAATGAATTAAAGAGGGTTGTCCAAAAAGGGGGCTCACTCCTGTTGGCCGTGCCCATGGGCAAAGAGCAAATGACGGAATTTAACGGTCATCGTATTTACGAATACAATAAATTCATTAGTTATTTTACAGAATTTGAATTAGTGGATTTTAGTTATATACCAGAGCGGGAAATAAATGGTGATATGCTCTGGCATACTACACCTGGAGTCATCGGTAACGATCACCTAGGTTGCGGATGCTTTTGGTTTAAAAAAATATAATTTTTATGGAAAAACTTATATCAATAGTTGTGCCAGTTTATAATGCTGAAAAATATATAGGAGAAACCCTCCATTCAATTGTGAGGCAAACATATAAAAACTTTGAAGTATTGGTGGTAAATGACGGCTCTATTGATAATTCGGCAGATATCATAAAAGCTTTTGCAGATAAAGATTCCCGTATAAATTTAATCAATCAAGTAAATAAAGGGCTCTCTGGGGCTCGCAATACCGGCATGGCACAGGCCAAGGGGGAGTATATCGCTATAATAGATTCGGACGACTTAATGCTTCCAAATAAAATAGCTTCACAATATGCCTGGCTAGAATCCCATCCAGAATACGACATAACTTATTCCAATCTATATTATTTTGTGGATAAAAAAGATGGCATATATCTATATTCAATGCCACATCCCTCTGGGCAAATATATCAAGAAATCTTAGAGTATGGTACTTTTATTAATCCAAATACAGTTTTCTTTAGAAAAAAATTATATGAAAAACTTGGCGGTTTTGAAGAAGGCATGCGTCGAACCGAGGATTTGGATTATTGGCTTACCTTGGCTTACAACAAAGTAGGTTTCCTTTATCAACCCGAATATCTTACTCTATACAGATTGCGTAAGGACAGCATTTCCGCAGACAGTATTCCGGTTTACCAAACAACTTTAGAGGTTTTCGAAAAACAACTGAATCGAAAAGGTAACGAAGAGTACAATTCCATAATTACAGCTCAAATTAAAAAAGCAAAAACTAGATTGGCTTTGGCCCATTTAAGAAAAGGTAATAAATTTATCGATAGATTATATAAATTATTAAAAGGATTAAAGTTTAAAACTCATTTTAAGTCAATCCATAACAGTGAGGTAGAGAATTTCCTACTATTAGTTACTAGTGGTAACTAAGCCTGCCTCCTTTTTACCTATAATGATCCCAGCAACTATCCACACCCAAGGAAGATAAAATAAATAATCATTGAAACAAATTCCTACAAGTAGGCCAAGCCATAGGCTCGCCAACAATATATTTTCTTCTGTTTTTTCTTCCCTGTAAAGAAATTTACTAACAAAAAAAATTATACAAATAAAAAGAAGCAGTAGTAACCAACCCCCGCTTAAGGCTGCTTGCAGGAAAGAATTATGAGCTGCCGCAGACCTGCCGTCAGCCTCCATGATTGCGTTCGTGGTAGTAGCATATTCTGGGCCCAGCCCCAGTGGATTACGGATCGAAAGCATAAGGGCTCGAGGCCACATATTCTGACGATTTTGATGAGCCAGAATGGAAGGTGACTCTACTATAGCAATTTTAATAGCGTCTTTTAATTTTATCTCATCTAATCGCCGGGGATCTGGCGCGCTCGGTATTACCGCAGGGAAGACCCTATCTAGAACCATCACTTTAGCATTGTGAGGAAGAATAACAAAGGCAATACCCATTCCAAATAAAGCAATAACTATGAAAAATAATAATTTTTTAATTCTGGAGAAGAGGGGCTTTATATGTATAGTTTGCAGAAAAAACATTAAACCTAGAGATATAACAAATGCAATCCAACCACCACGGGAACCAGTCCAGAGTAATAATGAAAAAGAAAGCACAGCAAGAATAATAGCCAATAATTTTTTCCAGGATTTAGGTAAAGAAAATGCAAGATTACTAAAATATATGGATGGGATTAATAAAAAGGTTGCTAGGACATTTTGGTTTCCTTGTAAAGCAATTAAAGAATTATTATTCCCCATAAGTCCTAGCCGGAAAGCCACCTCAGGAATGAATAAAAAAATGCTAAAAACAATAATAGGACACATACTTAATAATACTTTTTTTCGAAATAAAGGCTCTCCACTAAAATATATATGAGCAATAGTCCCTAGAAAAACAATTATAAGCAAAATAAAATCTTTAATGATGGCTAGTGCGCCTACACTACTTCTACTATATTCTAATATACCCATAAGGGTACCGATAATAAGGAAAGCCAACATTATCAAAAAGACTTTTCCATATTTTTTAAATAGTTGGATAAATTTAGGATCAATACCCAAGAAAAAAGAACAAAATAATATTAAGCCAAAAGCGAGCAAGGTAAAGAATTCAAACGGCTGCAAAGTGTAAGGCTTTATAATTCCAATTTTAATAATTAAACCAACATCCGCTAGTAAGATGAGTGATTGAATTATATTATTTATTTTTTTCTGCCCAATAATGAGTTCCATGAATCTTAATGTATAGAGCACAGTCTAACATGATGCTCTGGATTAAACCATACAAATAGGGTATAATTTAGCCCTTAAAGGGCTAAGGCTATATTAGAAAGCACATGATTGTAGTACGAGCACCATTTCGAATAAGTTTCGTAGGAGGGGGGACAGACCTACCAGATTTTTACCACAAGCATCCCGGACGAGTTATCTCAGCTACAATTAACCAATATATATACATAGTTATTAATCCTACTCCTATGGTAAGTAAGGTGTCCGCGCGCTATGTTTTGTCAGAAACTGTTGATCATCCCAACAAACTTAAACACACAAGAATAAAAGCTGCCCTCAAGGAACTAGGTATAATGAGTAATATAGAAATAGGATCCTTTGCTTCTATTCCTGCGAGGACTGGCTTAGGGTCATCATCCAGCTTTTCAGTAGCTTTAATGAAAGCACTCAATTTACATAAAAATAATAAAAAGCTTTCTCCGGGCGAGACAGCTGAGGCAGCATGCCGACTAGAAATAGATTTATTGGGTGAACCAATTGGCAAACAAGACCAATATGCAGCTGCGCACGGAGGGTTTAATATTTTTCAATTTAACCCTGATGAAAGTGTAGATATTAAGCCAGTACTTTTAGGGTATAAAGCCAACTCTCTTTTAGAGGATCATATGCTTTTGTTTTATACTGGCATCACGCGTTCGGCCTCAAAAGTATTAGGTAAACAACGAATGAGCATTAAAAAAAAGATAAAAGACTATCAAGAAATGACCGAAATGGTTCCTATTTTTGAAAAGGAACTACTTGCCGGAAATATGAAGAATTTGGCAAAGTTGCTACACCAGGGATGGCTGAAAAAGAAGAGTTTGTCAGCGGGCATTTCAAATCCTTTAATAGACAATCTATACCAGTCAAGCCTAAAAGCAGGAGCATGGGGCGGTAAAATCCTAGGTGCTGGGGCGGGAGGCTGTTTAATGCTGATTGCTCCCACAAAAAAGCATAAAGCAATTCGTGCTAAAATGGTTGCACTGGCCAAGAAAAACAAGCTAAAAGATTTCCAGGAAATTCCTGTTAAGTTTGTCCAAAGCGGCGCAGAAGTTTTATTCAACGATAATCATACCGTCTTATGAAGACTTACACCACCGAATTTCTAGATGAAACCAATGAAGTAATCTCGGGTTTAAATTCCGAAGAGATAGCTAAAGCTTTAAAAATTATTCAAGCTACATATGAGCGAGATGGGCGAATTTATATTTTTGGAAATGGTGGTTCGCTTGCGCTTGCTACACATTGGGTCAGTGATTTTAATAAAACCGTCTTTAGTCAAGATTTAGACCGGCCTATTAAAAGATTTCAAGCAGTCAGAGTCCCATCCACGGAGGCAGAGTTAACCGCATGGGCTAATGATATAGGATACGACATGGTATTTGCTGGACCTCTTCAAAATTATCTTTCAGATAATGATTGTGTTATTGCTATTAGTAGTTCGGGTAATTCTAACAATATTATTAAAGCAGTTGAATTAGCAAAGAAAAGGCATATTCCTGTTATCGGGTTATCAGGTTTTGATGGAGGGAAGCTTGCAGAACTTGCCGATGCAAAGATTGTGGTTAAAACTAAAAAAGGACGGTACGACCTAGTAGAGCCTGCTCACGCAGTGGTACTCCATTTAATGACTAAATACTTCCAGGATTACTTTAATCATTTAGCCACAAAGATTTCCCGTAAGTAGACTCATGAAAAAATCCATAAAAACTCCAGTAGTATTTCTGGATCGAGATGGAGTTCTAATAAAAAGAGCCGAACTCACTTGGAAAAAATCACAACTAGAACTTCAGGATGGGGTTGTTGATTTTATAAAATTCCTAAATAAGAATAATATTCTAGTTATTGTTATAACCAACCAGCCTGTGGTGGCGCGAGGGTTAATTACTGAAAGAGGAGTTAAAGAATTACATGAAATTTTACAAAAGCGTTTAAAACAGCGGGGAGCATATATCGATAGGTTTTATTTTTGCCCCCACCACCCTAATGCCACACTGCCTAAATATCGCAAGAAATGCGATTGCCGAAAACCAAAAATTGGTATGTACAAACAGGTTGCCCGCGATTTTTCAATTGATTTTAAAAAAAGTTTTACCATTGGTGACATGACCCAAGATATTCTGGCAGGGAAGCGTGCTAAAACAAAAACCATTTTATTTTTAAAAGGACATGGTGGTAAAGATGGAAAATATAAGGTAAAACCACACCGCCAAGCAAATAATTTTAGAGAGGTTTTTAAATTTTTTAAAAAATATGAATTCAGCTAAAATTACAAAAGCAATTATTCTATCCGCAGGATTAGGGACTAGGCTTCGACCCCTTACGGAGGGTATTCCGAAAGTTATGGTTCCTATTTTAGGTAAGCCATTACTCCTGCATCATATTGAGCAGCTCAAAAAACATCGAGTAACCGATATATTCATTAATCTCCATTACTTACCGGATGTCATTACTGATTACTTTGGGGACGGGTCTAAGTTTGGAGTTAATATTACTTATAAACTTGAAACACCAATAATTTTAGGCACTGCGGGAGGAATCAAAAGCTTTGAGGAAAAAATCCAAGATAACTTTTTTGTTGTTTATGGCGATGTGTTTAGTCTGCTAGATTATTCTAAAATGGCAAATTATTTTTTTACAAAAAAGGATGCAATTGCAGTGAGCGTAGTAGGGGATACTGATCACCCAAAAGATTCAGACCTTGTCGAAATGGGTGATAATGGAAAATTTATAAAACTATACCCCAAACCACATTCCGTGCTACCGCTACAATATAAATCACTGAAAGCGGGCTTCATCTTTAGCCCAAAGATTTTTAAATTTATCCCAAAAGGTATTTATTCAGAGATAGATCATGAACTTTTACCTAATTTATTAAAAGCTGGAGAAAAAGTCTATGGTTATGAATTGCAAGAATACATGAAGGATATTGGAACTATTGAACGATACAAGGAAGTTGAAGCTTTCCTCCGCAACCAGTGAGTCAACCTTCTTGACTTTTTGTGGTTTTCATGTATAATTACGACGGCACCTAAGAAAACGGTGGCCAGAAAGGGGATTGCTATGGACCATAGCAACCTTACGTGGGAGAAGAAGTGTACCCACAGTCAGTGTGAGCACGGCATGTGCCTTGACCACGGACCCGAGTGGGAGAACATCGGTGAAGCACAACGCGAACCAAATCCAGGAATCTTCGGCAAGAAAACGTATTGGATGCGGAGATGCTGCGGTAAAGCGATGGCGCGGTACCTGGTGTTTCAAACTCAGCGGTGCAAGAAGTGCGGGAGAGCTCAAGACAAAGTTCTCCTCATCATCGCTCTGTGTCTCTGCTGCGGTCGCAAATTGACATACGTTAGCGACCCCAAATAAAAGGGGTTCATTAAGTGGGGCTGCGAGAGGAATTTCGCAGCCCCATACTCATTTCTATTCGATTTTTGTGTATATTTTTGGTATAGTGTCTCTATGAAAATTATTGTTACAGGAGGAGCGGGATTCATTGGCTCACACGTAGTGGACCGGCTTTTGACAGATGGGCATGAAGTACTCGTGCTTGATGATTTATATCTTGGAAAAGAAGAAAATATCTCCCATAATGCTGAAAATAAATCCTTCAGTTTTATAAAAACTGATATTACCGAGCAAGAAAATTTAAATAAAATTTTTAATGATTTTAAACCCGAATGCATTTTTCACTTGGCGGCCAATTCTGACATTGGGGCGGGGGCTTATGATATGTCCGTGGATCTAAAAAGAACGTTTGGTACTACCATTGCCGTGTTAGAAGGTATGAGGGTGACAGGCGTAAAGAAATTAGTTTTTGCATCTACCTCTGCCATTTATGGCTCACTTTCTGGAAAATTATCTGAATCAAGTGGCCCACTTTTACCGGAATCTAACTATGGTGCTGGTAAATTAGCTTCGGAGGCATTCATTGCATCCCGGGCGAATGTAGATGGTATCCAGGCATGTATTTTTAGGTTTGCAAATGTATGTGGACCCAGGTCTACCCACGGAGTTTTCTTTAATTTTATTAAGTTTCTTAAAGAAGACCCTACTCAAATTACAGTAGCACAAAACGGCAAACAAGCTAAACCTTATGTCTATGTCTTAGATTTAGTGGATGCCATTATGCTGGGGTGGCAGGGGGGCAAGGAGCGCGTCAACTTATACAATATTGGTAATCAACCTATTGTTTCTGTTAATGAAATTTTGGAGTTTATTCTTAAAGAAAAAAAAATTTCTAATATAAAAATAAATTATACTGGCGAGCCAGCGTGGCCGGGGGACGTAGCAACCTATGTATTCGATGACTCAAAGATTCGATCATTGGGCTATAAACCCAAATATACTGCCACGGAGGCTTGTGCCTTAACGGCTAAGCAGTTGATACATGGAGTTTAGTTGCCTTTCTTAGCAAGCGAGACTCTTTTAGCTTTAAATAGCAAAATATCTAGTCTCTGCGTGTAGGGCAAATATATATAAATTCTTTGTAGGTAATTAAAAATAAGCGCAAGAATAAAATTGGGATAGAATTTACGGTACTTTTTAATAAGTTCTAGACGGGTTTGGCTAATATTCACACGATTTTTTATTGAAAGACCACGTGCACCGTAAAATCTTGCAACACTAAACGAGGGCAGGTTACGCAATTTGCCATACTGCCCCATGCGCATCCATAGATCCCAGTCTTCTGCATCCTTAAGTAGTACATCATAGGAGCCAGTCTTATCCAATACGGACTTCCGAAAAACAACACTAGGATGGATAAAAGGGTTGCCAAATAGCATCCTAGCTCGGATAGATTTATCGGACTCTGGGGTTCGATATCTAAATATTTCATGCCCGTTTTCATCAACTAAGGTGGCACCCGTTCCCACAAGCATATATTCTGGGTTGGACTCAAGAAAATTAATTTGCTTTTCTAGTTTAGTGGAGTCTTGCCAAGGGTCATCATCATCAGCACGGGCTATGTACACCCCAGAAGCTACCTGTGTTCCCTCATTAAGCGAACGAATAATTTTTAAGTTTTCTGAGTGATTGATTATTTTAATGCGGGGTTCTTTCATGGAAGCATCTAAAAGTACCTGGGCCGTATCATCTCTCGAGCAGTCATTAATTATTATTAATTCAAAGTTGGTATATGTTTGCGAAGTAATGCTAGCTATTGTTTTAATTAAAAATAAAGAGCGATTATGGGTTGGCAATATAATAGATACGAGCGGTTTGAGTTTTCCAGTATTCATACTATTTATTTTCTGCAAAAAATATGCCCTTGATTTCATATAAAGTTGAATCCCTTAGTGCCAGTAAAGTTAAAAAATAAAATATGGCAGCGAATAGTACTGTATATATAAAATATACATGCAGTGCATTTCCCAGAAGGCATACTAAAAACATTAGAAAGCCCGCTAGAAAAGGTTTTTTTAATGTACCTCCTATAGTAAATCCACTCACTTTTTTTATTCGAAACCCGATTAAGAGTGTCACAAAACAAAGTGAAATAAGAGTCGCAATAGCTGAACCAAGAGCGCCAAACATGCGAATCAAGAAAATATTTAGGACAATATTGATACATGCCCCGATGCCGGATGCTTTCACTAGGACTTTTTGCTCATTGCGCGCAAAGATAGCGTTCGAAAGGATCATGGATGGAAATGCAACCAAAATCATTAAATTAAATATCTGAAATATTTTTATGGCAGGAAAGTATTCTTGGCCTAATATCAGTAAGATTATATCTTTTGCAAAAACAATACCACCAAAAGCTATGGGTATACCAATAATAAATGCTGTTACGATAGCTTTTTGTAATAGGGATGCAAATTTATCTCTATCGGCTCCTAGCCTCGCGAGGGCCGGGAATATGGCCATAGATATTATAGAGGGAACTACAAGTATAAATTGGTATAAACGTTGTCCTGCTGCATAGAATCCGATTTCTTCCGGTGTACGCCAAAGCCCCAGCATATATACGTCAGTATTAGCCATTATGCTTCCTATTAGGCTAGTAAAGGCAAAAGAAAATGTTACGGCGGATATGTAACCAACAAGATTCCATTGAAAATACTTTGCCTCAAATAAAATTCTTTTTCTTATAAAGATAAAAAGTATGA
The DNA here is from genome assembly GCA_040388575.1 of Patescibacteria group bacterium. Taxonomy (GTDB): domain Bacteria; phylum Patescibacteriota; class Minisyncoccia; order Phycocordibacterales; family UBA9973; genus UBA9973. The sequence continues at coordinate 43,233 of JAZKBO010000003.1, forward strand.
TACAGCCAACAAAACTACCCAAGAAATAAGTAATAGCCAAGGATTTTGGCTCCGGGTGATGACTGATTAATATTAGGCCAGCAATCAAAATAACAAGACTTGTTATAATTTTTGCAAATGCTTCCCATTCCATTTTTTCAAAGGCGCGGTTAAAGGCTAGGCCAAATTCACGCAAAGAGTCGAAGAATAAAATAAAAGCTATTAAATAAAGTATCGGGGGAGCATCCTTGACGGTTGCAATCAACGGACCAAAAATTATTACCCCAATTGTGCTTAGAGTGAGGACGCTAATTTTAATAAAAAAAGCAGTGGAGACTAATTGCTGATGGTTTTCTTTGCCTTGAGTAAGTTCCCGGGTAATATATGCGCTCAAACCAAAATCGGAAAAAATCATCAAGAGTCCGCCGATACCCAGTGCATATGAAAATACTCCCCAACCTTCCGCACCCAATACACGTGCCGCATACACAACCACGAAAAATCTAAGAAAGCGTGAAACCAGTTCACCCACAACTAACCAAATAGTATTTTTAGCAATCGTTTGTTTCGAGTTCGTGTTAACTAAAAGAAAATTTTTAATACGGTCCATATTAGTGAGTAAAAATTATCTGCAACGTCCTGAGGAAAATACCAAGATCCATAAATATGTTACGATTTTTTAGATAATAAAGGTCATATTCGAATTTTTCTTTGGAATCCATAACATTCCCAGCATAACGGAATTTAATTTGTGCCCATCCCGTAAAACCCGGAGCAATAGTATGCCTTAGGTGGTAATAGGGGATTTCTTTTTCTAACTTTTCCACAAATTCTGGGCGCTCTGGACGAGGGCCTACTAACGCTATATCCCCTTTAATAATATTGAATAGCTGCGGAAGCTCATCTACATGAAGTTTCCTCATTACTCTTCCGACAGGCGTAACGCGCGGATCATTCTTAGCTGACCATTCTGGTCCATTTTTTTCCGCATTAGGAATCATTGAACGAAATTTATGAAGTCTGAAAGTCTTGTCATTTTTACCTACTCTTGTTTGGGAATATAGAATGGGGCCGCCACCTGAGATTTTAATAGCAATGGCTATCAGAAGGAAGAGTGGGGAAGTGATAATTACAAGAATTATCGCGACAAGAGCCCCGAACACCTTTTTGATTTGATCGGAGGCATTTTTATCTTGGGAGCGGATATTGTGCATAAACCACCCTTCATCGATCGCCTCTATGGGAATCTTGCTCAATATATCCTCATAAGCATATGCAAGATCTAATACTTCACCTTCTATCTCATGCAGTTTTCGGAAGCTTTCTTCTTTTCGCCAGATTTCTTTAGAAACAATATACACCGCAGGCAATTCCTTTTTATGTAGAGAGTCTAATTCCGGTAGCGAGCTGTAAATACCATCAACAATAAATCCAGATTGTGGAAAATTTTGCATATAGTTAGCCAACTCGTTTATTTGGGGTAAGGTACTGGAAGCACTTACCAGAAAAGCAACCCTTTTTCTAAAATAAAAAGAAAAAATACTATAAAAAATCCTTCGCCATACAATAAAAAATATTATTCCCCCTAAAGAAAATATTAGTAAATTTGTTTTAGGAGTTATGCCAAAAAAGGGAATAGTATAAAAGAAAATTGCGCCTGTCGCCGCTGCCACAATAAAAGCAAAAAATATTCTTCGCAAATGCGGGATTGTAGGTCGAGTAGCTTGAGGGTCATATAAATTAAATATAAAAAATATTGTAATCCAAGTAAGACTAAGGATAGTAAATGGCAAGGCATGAATACCTATAATTCGACTAGTGACCTGGCCGTAAAATGCTATATGTATCATTGCATAGAAAGACACTCCCAGCATCAGTACATCTCCAAGGAGTAAAAGTAGAATTCTTGGCCCGTTTTTCATTCTATTACTATAAGGTTTTAGGGATAATTAAACAAGTTGCGGAATGTAGCCTTTTTGCGTAGTATGGGTTTATGGATAAGACCAAAGGCCATGGGGAGAAAAATTTACTGTCTAAAAATCTAATAATTACTGCGGTAGTGGTGCTCCTTGGATTGGCAGGTATATATTTATACATCAATTATCGTACGAATTTGCTTGCCCAAGAGATAAAAAATACCAATGATTCTCTGGCGACATTACTGCAAGCCTCGGATGATAAGATAAAAAGCATTGCCGAGATATTGTCCGGCAACCTAAGTGATGAACAGCAAAAAAATAGCTACTTAAAAGACCAGCTTGGTGAGATCACTAATACAGTAGGAGCGCTGGAAAAATTAAGCACCACCGACCCAGAACTTCTTAAAAAATACTCCAAAGTTTATTTTCTAAATGAGCACTATGTGCCGGTGTCTCTCACTGATATAGATAAAAAATATCGAAGCCAGAGTAGCACCAACTTTCAATTTCACTCCGACGCGTTGCCTCACCTAGAAGATTTGTTTAATGCCGCACAAGATGACGGTATGACCCTCTTAGCGCAATCTGCATATCGATCCTTTGCCGCGCAATCCGTTTTAAAAGCAACTTATAAAGTTACTTATGGTGCGGGTACGGCCAACCAATTCTCTGCAGATCAAGGCTATTCCGAACACCAGCTGGGGACTACACTTGATTTTACAACTGAAAAGCTCGGAGGTAATTTAGAAGGTTTCGACAAGACGCCGGAATATGCATGGCTACTAGAAAATGCATATAAATATGGATTTGTCATATCCTACCCAGCCAATAATACCTACTACAAATTTGAGCCTTGGCATTGGCGTTATGTGGGAGTAAAACTTGCTAAGAGGCTCCATGAAGATAACACATATTTTTACGGAATGGATCAACGCATCATAGATACATATTTAGTAAATATATTTGACTAACATGGGGGATTTACTGTTCAATCTTTGGTTTATGGTTGCGATTCTCCCTTACCTTATCTTTATGGAAGGGTTTCATAAACTGAAGAAATTTCTAGCAAAGAGGGGAATAGATTTTACTTTACTTCACTACTACCTTTTCTTCCTCATTATTCTACTCATTGTGCTAGTTTTCATCCAATACGGGTAATTTACTTTGTGATATAATTATATCCATGACCGGGCATTTCCTAAAGACAGTGGTTGTATTTTCAATAATGATAATTTTGGGTTTGGCTGGGGTAATACTACTTAAATATATGGATAGAAATGGGGGAGAGAAGTTTCAGATTTGGAGTAGCTTTGGTCTTGGAAAATAGATGGATAATATAGAAAACCCAAAGGGTATCCCAAATAACTTAGAATCTAAAGAATACCTAGAAGGTCTTGTTATCGCTGCCCTAGAAAGAGCCCTGGGGATTCATGACAACTTGGGTGTCTCTGGTGAAGAGACGGTGGAGAAAAACCAATTTGGGGATACTGCACTGAGGGTAGATGTTGAATGCGAAGAGGCTGTCCTTAATTTTTTAAAAGAAAAAAATTTTCCAATTCGGGTTATATCTGAAGAGCATGGAACCGTAGATATTTCATCCAATCCTCGCTATTTAGGGATTCTTGATGGCTTAGATGGTTCAGGCGTTTATAAAAAAGAACGTGGTGTGGGGCGATACGGAACTATGTTCGCTATTTTCAGCAATACCAATCCTGTTTACGGTGACTATGCAACTAGCGGAATTATGGAACACACTAGTAAAAGATTGTTTTTTGCGACAAAGGGTGGCGGAGCTTTTATTAAGGAAGCTGGCAAAACTGTGCCCATTCATTCTTCAGGAAAAAAGACAGTTGGTGCGGAAACTAGAGCAGGTATTGATGAATACTTTGAAATAAACAGAAGAGTATTTTCAGAAAAGTTAAAAGGAATACAAACAAACTTCGGCGGGGCGTCTTGTATATATTATGCAGATGTAGCCTGTGGAAGAGCTGATTTAGCCCTAGAATGCACTCGTAAAAATAATCTAGAAATTGCTGTTGCATATGGGCTTATATCCGAGGCAGGTGGAGTGATTGTTGATCTTAGCGGTGAAACTATAGGAGATAAAAAATATCTTGAATTTGGTCAAGAAGATAAGTTGCCCATAGTAACTGCTGCGACTAGGGAACTAGCTCTAAGCCTTATTTCACACATAAAATAAGGACTTGCTAAATAAAAGTATTGTGCTAAAGTATTGATACCGCAAAGAAAGCAGGCCAACAAATAAGCCCTGCCCAGTGGGTCGATTCGGCGGTTTTGCCGTTTTTTTATTGGCAAAACCAAGAAAGTAGACGAAAAATATGTTACAAAAACCAAGAAAAAATGAAATGATGAAGGAGCTAGAGGGAGCTATGAAAGATGCTTCTTCAGTTGTATTCGTTAATTTCCATGGAATGAAAGTATCGGACGAGACTGCACTCCGCCGAGACCTACGCAACCAAGGAGTAACTTACAAAGTATTCCGTAAGACTTTGCTCAAGCGCGTACTTACAGGGAAGGCTGAGGGCACCATACCAGAGCTAACAGGTGAGGTAGCGGTAGCCTTTTCACCAGACGAGACTGCATCCGCTCGTGAAATTTACAATTTCCAAAAGACTCATAAAGATTTACTTAGCATTCTAGGTGGAATCTTTGCAGGGAAATTTGTAGATGGCGCTTACATGACTGAAATCGCGACAATTCCAAGTAAGGAAGTCTTGCTCGGAAAACTGGCATTCTTGTTCAAGAGTCCTATGCAGCGTTTTGCTATAGCACTTAGTGAGGTGTCAAAGAAGAAAGCTTAAATTATTAATTATTAACTAAATTATAAAATGATAAACAAAGATACATTGTTAGAATGGTTAGACAAGGCAACAACTCTTGAACTCAATGAAGTTGTAAAGGCAATTGAAGAGAAGTTCGGAGTTTCTGCGGCTGCTATGGCAGCTCCTGCCGGCGGTGCCGCTGGTGCTCCTGCTGCTGAAGAGAAGGATGCATTTACTGTAGTCCTTGCATCAGCCGGTGAGCAGAAGATAGCTGTTATGAAGATCGTTAAGGAAGTTCTAGGTCTGGGATTGAAAGAGGCTAAGGACCTCGTAGACGCGGCTCCTTCAACCTTAAAAGATGGCATGAAGAAAGCTGAAGCTGAAGATGTTAAGAAGAAAATCGAAGCTGTAGGTGGTAAAGTGGAATTGAAATAATATTCTCAAGAGAGTATAGTAAAAGCATCCCGAGCGAAAGCAAAGGATGCTTTTACTTTTTATGAGACAAAAAACAGCTCTAATTTCCGTATATAACAAAGAAGGCATAACTGAATTTGCCAAGGAGCTATCCGATTTAGGTTGGAAGATAATTTCTTCCGGCGGTACCGCCAAGCACCTAGCCTCTGCTGGGGTTCCAGTTACGGACGTGGCGGAAATTACCGGTATGCCGGCAATCCTCGGCCACCGAGTTGTAACTCTGCATCATAAAATTCATGGTGGACTTATGGCTCTCGATACTCCCGAGCATTTAGCGGAAATGGAAAAATATGGAATTCCGTGGATAGACATGGTTTGTTGTGACTTGTACCCACTGCAAGAGGAAGTACTTAATCCTAATGCCACACGTGAGAGTGTTATAGAAAAAACAGATATTGGTGGCCCCACTATGATCCGCTCTGCTCAAAAAGGGCGACGTATCACCATCTGCAATGTTGAGGATAGAGCAAAAGTTATTGAATGGTTAAAAAGTGGCAACGAGAATCAGCAAGATAGAGAAGAATTTTTAAATAATTTAGCCGCGAAAGCAGAATTTTATATTGCGCGTTATGTGGCTACCTCTGCCTACTATCATAGCGATGGCAAAGATAAAAGTATTTTCGGCGAGCAAGTTATCGAAGCTGCCTATGGTGAAAATGCATACCAAAAACCAGCGGGGCTATTTACTAATGCTCATGGCGATATCCTAGGAATTCCAAATTGGAAATTAGTAGCCGGCAGCCCACTTTCCTACAACAATATTTGCGATGTAGACCGTATGATCCAGACCATGACCCACATCGGGGCTGGATTTGAGAAAAATTTCGGCAATATCCCTTCAATAGCTATTGGCGCCAAGCATGGCAATGCCTGTGGCGTAGGAGTAAGCGAGCCCGCAATTGATGCAATAGATAAAATGCTACAAGGTGACCTGCGCGCGATTTTCGGCGGCTCGGTTATGCTAAATTTTGAAGTGGATGAAAAACTAGCGGAAGAATTAATACATAGGTATGCAGGCGAGGGGAGGCGTTTGCTTGATATTGTTGCAGCTCCTGCGTTTTCCACCGAAGCCATTGAAATACTTTCCCGTAAAAAAGGTAAATGTCGACTCTTAACCAACCCCGCAATTAAAAAAGCTGGGGTAGCATCACTTGATGTCGAGCCCCGCTTCCGTTATGTGCGGGGCGGATTTTTACAACAGCCAAATTATACTTTTGTACCAGAAATAAATAACAAGGACGTGATTCTGGCCTGGGCGATAGGAGCAACCTCTAACAGTAATACTGTTACTTTGGTAAAAGATGGCCGGCTAGTGGGCAATGGTGTGGGCCAGCAGGATAGGGTAGGTGCAGCTAAGCTCGCTATCTTTCGTGCCGACGATGCAGCAAAATTTGCAAATCCGAATGTTGAGGAAGCTAATTTAGCTGATGCTACTGCTTACTCGGACAGCTTCTTTCCATTCCCTGACGCACCGCAAGTACTTATCGATAGGGGAATTAAAACAATTTTTTCAACCTCTGGCTCAGTTAATGATGAAAAAATTGTTGAACTTTGTAAATCTAAAGGTGTAAACCTAATAATGCTACCCGACACTGAAGCTCGGGGCTTTTATCAGCACTAGCCCTGTGCAAAACTATCGCTTGCAATATTTTTAGGATGTGGTACAATATACCATATGAAAAAATACATCATTTTAGGGCTATTAGCACTAAGCGCGCTGGTTCCAGCTGTTTCTTTTGCTTATGTCCCAGGCTGTCCACCAATGGCTTTATACAACTTCCTAACTGGTGAGCCATGCATCACTACTGCTCCTTCGACTTCAGTTCCTACAGCAAGTAAAGTTTTAGGCGCTCATACGTATAATTTTACCCTACAGTTAAAGTTTGGAGATACAAACACCGAAGTAACCGAGCTTCAGAAATATTTACAAAGTCATGGATACAGTGCTGGACCGGTTGATGGAATCTTTGGGCCTACATTAAAGAGGGCAGTAGTAGATTTCCAAACATCTATGAATCTTTGGGCAGATGGGATTGTGGGAAGCTCAACTCGCGCGATTCTAAACCAATAAAAATCAACTCCGTACGCTTGTCTTTTCCTGAAAAAGGGCTAGAATAAAGCCTATGCAAATTCTCGGGAAAATATTGGGCAGCGAGGCCAAAGTCAAAATAATGCGCCTTTTTTTGCTCAATAAAAGCAAAGGCTTTAAAGTTGCGGAAATAGCTAAAAGGAGCAGGGTATCGCCGGAGACTGTCCGCCGGGAACTCAAGCAGCTGGCAGCTGCTAGCTTTGCTAAGAAAAAGTCGGAGGACTGGCACTTTAACCCAATATTTAAATATAGTAGGGAAATTGAAGATCTACTCATCAATACCGACACCATCGACACGGAAGGTATTGTAAATACCTTCAAAAGTTCTGGTAAGATCAAATTAGTGCTAGTTTCTGGAATTTTCATGAAAAATAAGGATAGCAGGATAGATCTCTTAGTAGTAGGGGATCAAATGAAGAAGGGTAAAATAGAGGAATCTATACGCAAGCTAGAAGCTGAGATAGGTGCAGAGCTGGTTTATGCTATTTTTGAAACAAAAGAGTTCCTGTATCGTCTAAATATGTACGACAAACTAGTTCGAGATATTTTGGACTTCCCTCATGAGGTACTTATCCAGGGTAAAGAGTTATCCACACAAACCCTCAAAAAAGCCTAGAAATTGGTATAATACTCCCATAGCACTTTATAAGGTCGAAACTTAAAAAGTTATTATTAATTAACCGTTTTTTAATTTACTATGAATAATATTTGGGTCTCATGGGGTGATGTTTTCAATGCTTCACTTCAGAATTTGTGGTGGGGGTTCGTTCAATTTACTCCTAAGCTCATCGTAGCTATCGTCCTGTTCATAATCGGCTGGGTACTAGGCAACTTGGTTGCTAAGGCTTTCGAACAAGTTTTGACCGCCCTTAAGGTGGACAAGCTTTTCCAGTCAATTGGTGCAGACAATATGCTAAGAAAGGCTGGCATCACCCTTAATTCCGGCTATTTTGTCGGACAATTGGTTAAGTGGTTCGTAATCATTGTTTTCTTACTACCATCACTCTCCCTAGTAGGGCTCAGTGAAGTAGGGGATTTCCTTCGATTCGACGTACTTGGCTTCTTGCCTAAGGTTATCGTTGCTGCTCTTGTCCTAATCATTGCTGCCATTGTTTCTGACGGTATTTCTGCCGCAGTTTCAGCTGGAGCTAAGGGTATGGGCGTATCTTCAGCAAATATGTTTGGCACAGTTGCTAAATATGCTGTTTGGATATTTGCTTTCATAATCGCTCTAGGCAAACTTGGCCTTCAGGATTATATGAGCACTCTTTTCACTGGAATAATCGCTATGATATCACTTGCTGGCGCTTTGGCCTTCGGCCTAGGTGGCAAGGAAGTGGCTGCCCGGTTCCTGAACAAGTTGAGCGATGAAGTTCATCATCACTAAATAGACTTTTAAGTTTCTAGAAAAAGCCCCCTAAAGTGGGGCTTTTTCTTTGCCTTTTTGTTGTCCCCAGGATATGAACAAAGCCTTGTTTTTAAAGGATTTGACATCTATTTTGCTTTAGTATAGTATGGTTTAATCAGTATGATTATTAACAGAAACAAGCAAAAAAGGCGGCTACCTTAGCAGACTTTCTTTTGTCTGTAGGCCGCCCGAAAGGCGGTTTTTTTGTTGAAAATCATACTACGTAATTTGAAAACTTAAATCTGTCGGGCATTATAGAGAGGGTCTTTTCCGCCCAGACAGGAGTAAGCTTGGTAAGTATTTGAGTCTCCAGCGGTGGGGATATAGTATTTATTGAGCTTTGTTTTGTGAATGTGGTTTTCAAATTTCTTAACAGGAAATTTAAGGGCGTACGGTGGATGCCTAGACTAAAAGTGGCGATGAAGGACGTAGCATAGCTGCGATAAGCTTCGGGGAGGTGTGTAGCAACCTTTGATCCGAAGATTTCCGAATGGGGAAACCCTGTTGAGTAAACCTCAACAATCTTTTACGCAAGTAAAAGGAGCATACCCTGGGAAGTGAAACATCTCAGTACCAGGAGGAATAGAAACAAATATGTATTTCCTAAGTAGCGGCGAGCGAAAAGGAAGAAGCCCAAACCGAAGTAGCAATACTTCGGGGTTGTAAGGTAACAATGTTTATTTAATTAGAGAGGAGTCAAAAAACAAATTATTAGCTTAAGTTGCTGGAAAGCAGCACCATAGAAGGTGATAGTCCCGTGAGCGAAAATAATTTGTCTCTTTTATTGTTATTCTTGAGTACCCCAGGACATGAATGGCCGGGGGGAATCC
>JAZKBO010000004.1:0-118930 GCA_040388575.1 Patescibacteria group bacterium
TCGCAGGTCTTTATCAAACTTTTCTGCCGGAGTTGCTTCCGGTGGAAGTTCGCCTTTTGCTTCAGCAATCTTTGCTTGAGCAAATTCTCGGACCCGAGCGTAGCCATCCTCGAGGAGTTCCGGTGACATCATTTCGATGGCGGACCAACTTCGAGTATTGAAGGCGTGTTCGAGCGCGTCGGTTTTGTTTTTCTTTTCCGCAGCACTCGTACTTGGCCAGATCGATACGAGGTATCCCTCGATTTCTTCTAACCATCGCTTCTTGGCATTGATCCATTGGCGCTTGTCCTGTTCGGTTTTAATCAGCTCGCCTGCATCTTGCTCGGCATAACTGAACCGTGCCGCGATTGGATCTTTGATGATCGCTTCAATCGCAGGGGCAAAGTCGTCGTAGGTTGGGTTTTTAAATACCGCACCATCGAGGAGATTGCCTCGTCCTTTGAGGACTACAGACTGTCGCCATACTTCACGCTTCTTTCTTTGGATGAGCTCGTGGCGTTCCATGAGTACCAAGACATCGAATTCATATGCTGCGTTCTTTTCCGCTTGCATCTTCACTCCAGTCTTGGTGAACTCTTTTCGGCCATCCTCGTCCACTTCTTGCTCCATCCGATCTGACACACGGCCAGTTGCTAGGATGTGCAGGGGCGATTGCACGAGTGGGATTGAGAAGTATTTATTCCACTCGCTTTTGATCGACATCCAATCTTGGATCTGGAACACTTGTCGATTCAGCTTTCGCTTGTATGCCTCTTGGAAGTCCATCCAGATGTGAGTGATACTGTCGATCACCATAATGTCGGAGTATCCATCTGAGCAGAGCTTCATTGCTTTGACTAAGTCAGCGAGTGAGTGCGTTTCGCGCACCATCGCTTCGATTCCATGTTCTTTGAACAATGGGACCAAGAATTTCGACGCTTTCTCGGTATCGATAAGCACAATCGGCTTCTTGCTGTTGATCTTCTTATGAAGACCAATCGCTACTAATGCGGCAGTCCAACTTTTGCCGGTTCCCGGCTCCCCTTCAAATGCCGCTTTGAAGTAAGGCTTTGTATTCCCGATAGCTGTGAAGAATGTATCTTCAGAGGTGGGGGAGACACTTCGTTCTTGTGTTTGCATAATGTTTATTGCTTGACTCGACGAAGGGGTCTTTGATACAATGTATCTGTTAGTGAAAGGCTCCCTTCGGGGGGTCTTTTATTTTTTCTCTGATAATTTGCTGAATGTCTTCAGTCTTTTTGTTGCACTGTTGTGCATGTCTTTATTGAGCTGTTCGATGATTTCCACGATCAATCTGTCGCGAATTATTCCGTGGACCATCTCTATAGCGACTTCGTTTTCCGGAGGGAGATTTGTTAGCTTTCCCATAAGTTCGCCCACATAATGGGCAATCTCATCGAACACCGGAGGAAGGATTCTTTCGTCGACAATTGCCGGAGCCCTACCCTTCGTTAGCTTCAACGCCTCCCTTGCTAGTAATCTCATTTTTGTCATGTGTGAATTCTTTGACTCGCTGTTGTCGAAGTTCCTCTTTTTCCTTGAGCTTTTTCTGTCGCTCTTTACTGAAAGGAGTATTCTTTTTCAGGCAAATCTCTTTGAGCTGATAATCGATATCAACCACATCACCTATCCTTAGTTGATATTTTTCCGTGAGCCACTTACCTTCGAGGATCAAGGCGGGTATGCCATATCTCCGGTAAGTCACGGCACGTGTGCCTTTAAGTTTGTTTTTCATTGCTAGCATCTGACCCCGTCGGGTCGATCCCTTTCGGGACAATGTTGAGACTTCGCTCTCACCTTGGTTGATAATGTTCGACCTTTGGGTGAGCGTTAGCAGGTAGCAAAAAAGCCCTGCTTTTAACAGGGCTTTTCTTTATTAGAGTTTTATATGATGGCCTACTTTATGTACTGGCCGGTCTTGATGACATGTTCCACCAATGTATGGGTATACCCCATTTCATTGTCATACCAGCCCATGACTTTTACCAGGTTGCCTCCCACCACCCGAGTCATAGCAAGGTCAGCAATGGACGCATGCGGGTTTCCTAGAATGTCGCTAGACACTAGAGGTTCCTCCGTAACTGCAAAAACTTTTTGCCAGCGAGGGTCCAGCGCCGCCTTTTTTAGAATTTCATTTACTTCTGGTGCGGTCGTTGATTTTTTAGAAATAAATGTAACATCCACAATAGAGCCCGCTGGTACTGGCACGCGGATGGAAATACCGTCAAATAGATTTTTAAGTTCTGGGAAAGCTTCCGTTACCGCTATAGCAGCGCCAGTCGAAGATGGCACAATATTCTGCGCTGCTGCCCGGCCCTCACGCATATCCTTTTTACTTGGGCCGTCCACTAGGGCTTGGGATGCAGTGTAGCCATGTACTGTATTTAAAATAGCTTTTTCAATTCCTAGAGCTTCATGCATGATAGCGATAAGTGGTGAGGCAGCGTTGGTAGTGCAAGAAGCATTGGAGGTTATCTCACAATTGCCGAATTTTTCTTCATTCACTCCAAGTAGTATCGTCTCACCTTTTACAGTGCCGTCGCTGCCCTTAGATGGCGCAGAGATGACGACCTTCTTAGCGCCTTGAGTAATATGGAACTGCGCTTTTTCGTATGAAGTAAATAACCCAGTGGACTCTACTACCACATCGATATTCAAATCCTTCCAAGGGAGCTTGGTGGTATCCTTTTCGGCGAGGACTTTTACTTTCTTGCCATCTATTACCAAGCAGTCGCCTTCTACTTTAATATCATGATTCCAATGCTTGTAAACTGTATCGTATTTAAGCAAATACGCCATATTATCAATGTTGCCTAAATCATTCACCGCAACTATTTCTATTTCTGGTCTATCCCAACTCACCTTTAAAAACGCTCGCCCGATCCTGCCGAAACCATTAATCGATACTCTGATTGTTTTCATAAAGGAATTATACCAAAATAAATAAAAAGTGTATAATCAAAAATAATGGAAAAGGGTCAAAAAATCTTCATACATCTGCATACCCACTCCCACTATTCCCTCCTTGACGGGCTATCTAAGCTTGAGGATTTGGTAGATTTGGCTAAAGATTTCAAGATGCCAGCCATGGCCATCACGGACCACGGTAATATGTATGGCGCTATTGAATTTTATAAGTTAGCAAAGAAGGTAGGCGTAAAACCCATCATCGGCGTGGAAGCTTACATGACAGCCGGTTCGCGTTTAGAAAAAAGTACGGAGGCAAATGGAACAAAAAGATATTACCACCTCACTCTCCTAGCAAAAAATCTACAAGGCTATAAAAATTTAATAAAGTTAGTCACCATTGCTAACCTTGAAGGTTACTATTACAAGCCGCGCATGGATAAGGAAATTCTACGGATGTATTCGGGTGGCATCATCGCGCTTTCTGGCTGCCTGGGGGGGGAACTTTCACAAACTATTTTACGCGGCGATTTAAAAAAAGCTGACGAGCTAGTATCCGAGTACCAAGATATTTTTGGGAAAGAAAATTATTTTATTGAGATACAAAACCATCACACTGTAGAAAATGACAAGCAAGTGCGGGAGGCTTTAATTACTCTAGCTAAAAAACACAAAGTTGATGTATTGGCTACCCAGGACTCACACTACCCCTGTACGGATGACCACAAAGCGCATCATACCCTGCTTCAAATAAATACCCAGGGTGACGGTAAAGACGGCGCTAAGTTTGAATTCTCTGATGATGACTTCTCGTTCATGAGCACCAAACAAGCGTTGGAAGTTTTTAAAGATGCTGAAGAAAGTTGTGGAGCAGTGTCCAATACGATGAAAGTGGCAGATATGTGCAGCCTCGAGCTCGAACTCGGCAAATGGGTATTCCCTGATTTTAAAATTGAAGGGGGTAAAACTCCGGACCAAAAAATGCGCCAGCTAGCTTACGCCGGCTTTGAACGCTTGGGCATAAAAGAAACTAAAGAAATAAAAGAACGTGTCGAATACGAACTTAAAATTATTTTTGATAAAGGTTACTCCCCTTATTTCCTTGTGGTGGGTGACTTGCTAAGGTACGCAAAAGAAAACGGTATTTTAACCACCATCCGTGGTTCGGTTGCAGGCTCGATGGTTACTTACCTCTTGGGCATCACTAATGTTGATCCGCTTGAATACAAACTTCCCTTTGAACGATTCCTCAACCCATTCCGCCCTTCTGCGCCAGATATCGACATGGACTTTGCCGACAACCGCCGAGATGAAATGATCGAGTATGCAAAGAAAAAGTACGGTGAGGATAGAGTAGCTCAAATAGGAACATTCGGTACTATGATGGCCCGTGGTGCAGTGCGAGATGTAGCTCGTGCCCTAGCCTACCCGTACGCAATTGGCGATAGACTTTCTAAAATGATACCGATGGGGTCACAAGGTATGCCGATGACTATAGATCATGCGATGGAAATAGTACCTGAACTTGCGGAAGCATATAAAAAGGAAAAGGATACCAAGGAAATAATTGATTTGGCTAAAAAGCTCGAGGGTTGCGTCCGCCACATTTCCGTACACGCAGCTGGTGTGGTCATTGCACCAGGCCCAATATCGGACTACATGCCTACTCAGCTCGACCCAAAAGGGGGCAAAATAATTACTCAATATGATATGTATAGCGCTGAAGATGCGGGGCTATTAAAATTCGACTTTCTCGGTATAAGGAACTTATCGATCTTGGCCGACGCCGTGAGTTTAGTAAAAAAATTCTACAACATTGATATAGACATTGAAAAAGTTCCACTTGATGATAAAAAAACTTTCGCTCTCCTGGCTAAAGGGCAGACGGAAGGTCTTTTCCAATTAAACGGCGCGGGTATGACTCGGTATCTGAAGGAATTGAAACCAACATCAATCCATGACATTAATGCCATGGTTGCGCTGTACCGCCCAGGACCAATGGAAACAATTCCGGAATATATTAAGCGTAAACATAATCCCGCTCTTGTTACCTACATGGACCCTCGAATGAAAAAATTCTTAGGTGAATCGTATGGGTTGATAGTCTATCAGGATGACTTACTCTTTTGTGCACTTGAGCTAGCTGGCTACAACTGGGAGGAGGCGGATAAATTCCGTAAGGCGGTGGGTAAAAAAATTCCTGCAGAAATGGCCGCGCAAAGAGAGAAGTTCACACAAGGAATTATTGCTAACGGCCAAACTCCAGCCTTTGCGGAAAAACTCTGGAAACTTTTCGAACCTTTCCAGGCATACGGGTTCAACAAAGCCCACGCAGCTTCATATGGCAAAGTCGCCTATCAGACAGCATATATGAAGGCTCACTACCCAGTGGAATATATGTCCGCGATACTTACTGCGGAATCTGGGGATGTGGAAAAAATTTCTGAAATAATAAATGAGTGTAAAAATATGAAAATTCCAGTGCTTCCACCAAATATTAATGAAAGCTTTGGTGGCTTTACTGTCATAGAAAAAAATAAGATAAGATTTGGGCTATATACAATAAAAAATTTAGGCACTGATATTGCGGACGCCATCATTGCCGAGCGCGTGCAAAGAGGAGCCTTCAAATCCATCACTGACTTCCTGGACCGTATTAAACACAAAAATTTAAATAAAAAGTCTCTGGAAGCCCTAACCAAATCTGGCAGCTTTGATGAACTGGCGGAACGAGGGCTACTACTGGCAAACACAGAGGACATGCTCGCTTACAATCACGCGGGTGGCAGCCTCAGTAAAAACCAAACATCGCTCTTCGGTGCGAGCACTGTCAAAGCTCCGGAATTTAAATTTAAAAATGAAGGCGTCGCCACCCAAGCGGAAAAATTGCTTTGGGAAAAGGAGCTCCTTGGTTTATATATCTCTGGCCACCCGCTAGATAGAATTCGGGAGAAATTAGAAAAACGTGACATAAATATTAAGAAAATAAAGGAAGGTCAAGAAATAAATGTTGGTAACGGCATGTCGGTAACTATTGCTGGGATTATTGAAACCTCGAGGCAGGTAATTACAAAGAATAATGAGCGCATGGCCTTCCTAAAGATTTCCGACTTCACTGGCTCTATTGAAGCTGTGGCCTTCCCTTCCATATTTAAAGAATCAATGGATATATTGGTGCCCGAAAAATGTATTGCCTTATCTGGCAAAATATCTTTGCGCTCGGGAGAGAAAAGTATAATTATTGAAGGGGTTAAAGAGGTTTAGTTATACAAACTCATAGCCTTTTCTTTACTCTCGCCATAGATAGTTTCTACTGCTTCGGCTACTTTCTTAGAAAGCTTTTTGAGTATTTCTAGCTCCGGTTTTTTAAATTCACCTAAGATAAAATTAATTACTTGCTTCTCGCCGTGCGGCTTCTTTAGTTTACCTGTCGGTGTTGCTGGCGTGATGCCTATTCTTATACGTAGGAACTCCTCACTCTTTAATGTCTTAATTATTGAGCCTAGGCCATTGTGCCCGCCGCTAGAGCGGTTAAATGATATCTTCATTTTACCTAGCGGTAAATCAATATCGTCATATATCACTATCAAATCTTTCAAATCCTTTTTTGTTTTTATAAATGGTGCAACTTGCTTACCAGACTTATTCATAAAAGTATCTGGCAACAGGAACTTAGCTTTAACTTTTTCAAGTTTGCTCTCAATTAGGCCGACAATAATCCTGCCGGTGTTGTGTCTGGTGTTTTTATACTCGGGTCCTGGGTTACCGAGTCCGACAATAAGTTTCATATTTTTATTGTAGAACAAATTTACCCTTACTGTCAATTCTATTGTATGCTATATTATAGCCATGGAAACGGAGAAAATTGAAGAATCAGGCAAAGATAAGTCCGGCTGGGAGCTCGTACGCTTCGGGGTCATCGCACTCATTCTTGCAATTCTACTCCGCGTGTTCGTCGCTCAACCGTTCGTCGTTTCGGGTTCCTCCATGTTCCCTACTTTTCAGGACCGCAACTACTTGATAGTGGATGAAATATCATACCGCCTGCATGACCCAGCGCGTGATGATGTAATAATCTTCCGCTACCCTAACGACACTACTAAATTTTTCATAAAAAGAGTCATCGGTTTACCAAATGAAACTGTGGACATCAAGGGTAGCGCTGTAACTATTACAAACAAGGCACACCCCGAAGGATTTGTATTGGATCAGCCCTATGTATTAAACAACTCTGAAAATAAAACTCATTTTGAATTAAAAGATGATGAGTATTTCGTGATGGGCGACAACCGCAATGCCAGCTCTGACTCCCGCTACTGGGGTGCCGTTCCAAAGAAACTAATAATTGGCAGGGCCTTCGTCCGCCTATGGCCCGTCTCCGGTATTGATATCCTGCCGGGTAAATATGTCCAAGCAGAGTAAGAAAAATATGAAAGAAAATAAAAACCAAGACCTCGCCGCGCCGAAGGGTATGCGAGACATCATGAACGAAGAGTATTATGCTTTTCAAGGATTTTTTGAAAAGGCTCAGGAGGTGGCTGTCTACTACGGCTTCAAGCCGGTAGATACTCCGATACTTGAGCATGAGGATGTTTTCACCAGCACAATTGGTGAAGGCACTGACATTGTGGATAAAGAGATGTACACTCTTAAAACTAAGGGTGGTGACCACCTGGCGCTACGACCTGAGCATACAGCTCCCCTTATGCGCGCCTATATCGAGCATGGTATGCAATCGCAACCACAGCCGGTTATGTTCTACCAATATGGTCCCGTCTTCCGCCACGACAAGCCTCAAAAAGGACGTTATAGGCAGTTTTGGCAATTTGATCTTGATTCCCTAGGGAGTGAGAAAAGTATTATGGACGCCCTGGTTATCAAGGCTGGAATGAGCATCTTAGAAGAGGCAGGCGCAGAGAACCTCTCAATAGATATTAACTCAATTGGAGACAAGGAATGCCGCAGTGGCTATTTAAAAGAGCTTACAAGCTATTACAGGAAGCACATTAGTGACTTGGCTCCCATTGATCGGGAACGCCTGAAGACCAATCCCCTCCGAATCCTCGACTCCAAAGAAGAAAAAACTAAAGAAATAAATGTTGGTGCTCCTGACTGCGTATCCTTCTTGTGCGTTTCGTGTAAAAAACATTTCAAAGAAGTGCTTGAGTACCTAGAGGAGCTGGGGATCGATTACACTATTAACAAGAACCTGGTTCGAGGGCTTTCATATTATACTCGCACTGTTTTTGAAGTTTACACCCCCAGCACTGAAGAAGGTGGAGCTCCAGTACAAGTAGCATCTGGCGGTAGATATGATTACCTAGCGCGCCAACTTGGCGGCAAGCGCGATGTACCAGCAGTAGGATTTTCTATGGGTGTAGACCGTGTAGTAGGCTCCCCGTGGTATAAAAAGCTTTCTCCTCGTATTTTAAAGAAACCAAAAATTTATTTCATTCAGCTTGGTGCAGAAGCGAAGCTAAAGAGTTTAAACATAATAGAAGCACTACGCAAGGCTCATATCCCAATCGCACAATCTATATCTAAAGACAGCCTTGGCTCCCAGCTCTCTATTGCTGAAAAGCTTGCCATCCCCTACGCACTCATCTTCGGCGTTAAGGAAGCAATTGAAAACTCTGTAATAGTGCGCGATATGTCCAACCGCTCTCAAGATACGGTAAAGATTTCTAAGCTAGTTGAATATCTAAAAGACTTGAAGTAAACGGAATGAAGAAAATTCTTCAACAGAAAGAAAAAGTCTTGAGGCAAGTAGCGAAAGAACTACCCATTGCCGACATAAAAACTCCTAAAATTAAGAAAATTTTGAAGGAAATGTCTCTAGCTCTCAAGAGCCAGGATGACGGTGTAGCCATAGCGGCGCCACAGATAGGTTACTCGCTTCGGATTTTTGTTGTTTCCGGTAAAATATTTAGGAAAGATTTTTTAGATAAAAGAGATAGGGAAATAGATGGGAAAGATAAAATTGAAGATACCCCAAAGGATTTAGTTTTCATAAATCCTAAAATTTCCAAACTCTCGCGGGAAAAGGAATGGGTGCCTGAGGGCTGCCTATCCGTGCGCTGGCTCTACGGCAAGACTTTCCGCTCCAAAAAAGCATTAATTACCGGCTATGACGAAACTGGTAAGAAGTTCACCCGCGGCGCCGCAGGCCTCCTGGCGCAAATTTTCCAGCATGAAACAGACCACCTAAATGGCATCCTCTTCATCGATCACGCTAAGGAAGTAAAGGAAGAAAAACCAATAAAATAAAATGCACGAGAAAAACGAGAAATTAAATTTTACATTCTTCGGTACGCCGGATGTGGCCGCTGAGACATTAGAGATATTGAAGCAAGCAGGTCTTTTGCCTTCGGTTATTGTGACCTCACCAGATTCTCGAGCAGGCAGAGGAATGCATATGCAAGCAACTCCCGCGGCAAAATTTGCAGAAGAAAATAAAATAACTTGCTATAAAAATCTTGAAAATATTCCGGATGCAGATTTGTTTGTGGTGGTTGCTTTTGGTAAAATATTATCTGAAAAAATTATAAACACTCCGAAATTGGGCTCTCTTAATATCCACTATTCCCTACTTCCTAAGTACCGCGGCGCCTCCCCTGTGGAAAGTGCAATATTAAATGGGGATGCAGAAACAGGTGTAACAATTCAAAAGATGGTTTATGAGTTAGATGCGGGTAACATCGTAGCTCAAGAAAAAACTGTGATTAACGCTGAAGAAACTGCGCCAGAACTCCGCAAAAGATTAATAAAACAAGGTGGTGAGCTCTTGGTTAAAACTCTGCCCCAATTTGTTGAGGGTAAACTCAAAGAAATTCCGCAAGACGAAACCCAAGCCACATTTTGTAAAAAAATAAAAAAGGAAGATGGGTTGATTGATTTACAAGACAACGGTGCAAAAAATTACAACAAATTCCGTGCCTACGCCACCTGGCCGCGTACTTTTTTCTTCAAAGACGGCAAGCGCATAATAATCACTGCCGCCGCGCTCGAAGACGGCAAATTCGTAATCAAAAAAGTTATTCCCGAAGGGGGTAAAGAGCAAAACTATTAACTAAAATTCACGAGGTCCTTTTAATGCAGTTTTTTTAATTGTCTCTCTGTCTTGAGATATATCAAGCATTTTCCCATATGTGTCCCCCATTTTTCCACAATCCGATATAGCATAAGCTTGTTTGAGACGATCTCCCTCACCACTAGCAACTATCTCTTCAAAAATTTCTTTTAAAACACCCAATCTTTCTGCAAATTTTCCTGGTTCTTTCATTATTCCTAAGTTTATAGTTGAACCATTTTTTTCGTATGTATTTACAAAATCCCGGAACAAATCCGAATTTCTATTTTCAATTTCAACCTGCTGACCCGAAATTTCTTTAACTTTTATGGCTTCATCTGCTTTTTCGATAACCTGTTTTACGATGTCATCTTCCTGAACACCCATGCCTACTATGATTTCGCCATTACTTTCAACCTTAACCCCATCCCCCATATTTCGAAAAATAATTCTTAGTTGAGCAAATTTTTCAGCATTTATCAAACCTTTTATTTTTGCCAATGCGCCTGCACACCTATCTACTGTATATTGAGTATATGTACCCTCATTGTAAAGAGAGAACTGCGCATTTGGGAAAGCTGTCTGTATGTCTGCTAGAGTTTTAAAATTACCTGCAGCTGCAACTTTATTTTCAGGACTAACTGGTTTACTGCCTGGGGCTTGATCAAAATTCATATATTTATTGTTAATAATTAGTATTTCGAAGTAAAAGGATTCCTCTTTGAGAGCCCTTTCATCATTTTTTTGACACTGCGAGCGCCGCGGAGGAGTAGGGTCTGGCGGCGGCCTTTGCTTTTATTTATTTCGTTATAAAGAGTCTCTTTTATTTGGTCCACCGCGGCATACAGATCCACTTCGTCAGCACTAGCATAGAACTCTTCCCCTTTGATATTAATCAAACAGTCAGCATGAAAGATCTCCCCTGTTTTATGATGATTGGTGCTTTTAGCAACTTCGAAATTCACCATTACTTCCCCACCTCCCTCTTCAATGTTCTTTAAAAGCTTTTCTAGATTGGTAACTCTCTTTTCTACATAATCATGTATGGGAGGGGTCAACTCCATATTGGTGGCCTTTAAGTTTATTTTCATATATTTATTGTAACACACCTAACGCACCCTTATTCCATGACGTAGTGCTTGAGTAATTATGTCAATTTTCATCGTTGCCACCCCTACCACTTTATCCGCACCACCATAGTATATATAAAGCAGTTTGTCTTTTACCACCATGCCGCATGGAAAAACAACATTATTAACTACTCCTTCCTTTTCATACTTCTCTTCTGGGCTAAAAATAGGGTCGGCACTGCGGGCCAATACCAGGGCTGGGTCTTTAAGGTCAAGGAGTAATGCCCCCACTCGGTAAGTATGGTGGTTATGGGATATGCCGTGATATAAAAGTAGCCAGCCATACTTGGTTTTAATAGGCGGAGCAGTGATTCCTACCTTTTCACTGTCCCAAGTATTTATTCGCGGGCCAATAATTCGGATGCACTTTTTAACTGTTTCGTTTTTAAAGTTAAGTGTTGGTAGATAATCCCCACAAATTTCATGTCCCACGCGATGTAAAATCAAATATCCATCCGGAAACTTCTCTGGGAAAATACAAGTGTCTTTATCATCGAAGTCCTGCGGCGTAATTAAAAATGGCTTTTCCCATTTCCACTTACGAGCGAGGAAATCTTTTTCAGTAATTGATGACACCGCTACTCTGGGTGGTCCGACACCATCAAATGCGGTATAGCAAATGTAAATATTTTTACCAATCTTAGTCAGACGTGGATCTTCACAGCCAGAGTTACCACCAGCAATTTTCTTATTTTCAAAATCTTCACGTGGTACATAGATTGGTTCTACCAGGCGCTCAGTAATATTTAGACCGTCCAGCGATAGCGCATAACCGAAGGCAGATGTATTATCGTTGGACATGGCCCGATAGACAATATGGGTTTTATCTTTGATTTGTATCGCCGCAGGGTTAAATACTGCTTGAGCTTCCCAAGCATTTTCGGGCCGTGGTAAGAGGATGGGATTGCCGGCAAAGCGTTTAAAATGGAACTCGTCTACTACATGGCCACGCATGGTGCCAACTATGTCATTAATATTTACATGCACTGCACATACTGTAGTATCAGCCGCGCCATAATAAATAGTAAGTGTATCCTTAATAAGTACTGCGCCAGATGGAAAGACAATATTACCCACATAGCCAGTAAGTTCGTAAGCTTCCTCCGGCACAAGGATGGGGCCTTCGGTCCGGCCGATAATTTTCCTAGGGTCATTTAAGTCCAAGAGGAGGGCTTCAATTCCAAATATTCTTTTACCATTATTGGTATTAAAATAGTTTTGTATATAAGAATAAATAAGTAGCCAGCCATCCTTAGTTTTTATAGGCGTCGCTCCTACCTCCACATGGTCCGCCTCTGCCCGTTTTGGATTTATAGTATGCTCATCAATCTCATTCTGCCATTTTTGCCAAAATGAAGGTGACCACAACTCTTCCATATGGTCGACTTGCGCAATAGCCATTTTGGTTGGCGGTGAGTCGGTGTGAGCCGAAAAAATAACAGTGATTTTACCATTTATTCTCTCTGGAAAAAGAGTCATGGCTTTGGCATTAAATGGCGTAACGAGATGCTTCTTATCTACCTTTTTTAAATTCTTTGATATAGCCACCGCCACCTTAATGCCTGAGGCTTCATAAGGATACTTTGAAAGTGCGGTGTAAAAAGTATAATAATTGCCTTCAAAAAAAGTTATTCGTGGATCCTCGCAACCAAACTTTTCCCATTCCTCTTCGGCTATGATAAATGGCAACCTATTATCAAAATCAATACCGTCTTTGCTCTCAACAATCCCGATTGTGGAAGTCTGTTCTGGCTTCCTCAACATATCTTTCAGGGAGATGGCTCGATAGAGCCCATAAAATTTGCCCCCCTTCTTTACCACACTCATGTTAAAAGTGGCGAAGGCTTCCCAGTAATGGTCTCTGTCTGGTACCAGTATTGGATTGTGATGTGATCTGCGTGCAACAAACATAAATTACAAATTTTTAATAGATTTTTTTGAAAAAACTATATTTTTCCCTGTTTTTAATTTTTTTAAAAATTCCTCCAGGTTGGTATGAGCTACCGCAATACGTTTATCACCCCCACCATAATAAATAAACAATGTACCGTCTTTCACTACTGCCCCGCTCGCATATATAATACCTGGCTTCCAATCATTTTCATACCACATGTCTGGTTCGAGTATTGGATGGTTGGCGCGATATAGAACGCGTGTCGGGTCCTTTAAATCAAGCAGAAGAGCACCGACTTTGTATCGGTTGGGGTCATCTTTATCCATGGCATGGTAAAACAACAACCACCCCTCCTTAGTTTTTATTGGTGGTGCCGCAGCACTACGAGTACGGTTATGCCAAGCAACAATATGGTCCGGGAGGGTGTGTACATCCGGAGCTTCGGCCTGGGTGGGTGTTTTATACATATTAAGATCATCTAAATACGCTATGTGGACACGTGAAGCATCACCTAGGTCCAGATTATGGAAAAGTGCGAATTTGCCATTAATTTTCTCAGGAAAGAGGACCCAATTTTTTTGCCTATCACCAGGACGGGATAAGTAAGTAAATTTACTCCAATTCCACTTTTTGGCTGACAAACTCTCTCCAGAGATTGAAGTAACGCCAACACGCATAGACTCCCAGCCGTTGAACATATTAAAAGTAAGGTAAATCTGACCATCAATTTTTACTGCTCGGGGGTCCTCACAACCACCCCACCCCCCGCCAGATGCATAAAGTACTGGATCGTAAACGAGCCGAGCAGGTGAAGTATACGGGTAATGCGCCATGGCATCATTTATTTCCTCCGCAACATAAACTGGGTGAGGAAGCCTTTCATAAAAATTAATTCCATCCGAACTTGAAGCGTAACCAATTCGTGACATTCCGTCATGTCCAAGTGCGCGATAAAATAAATGGATGCGTCCATCATGCACTACTGCTGCTGGGTTAAAGACTGCTTCCGACTCCCAAGGTGAATGAGGGGATGGTTCCATTATTGGATTACCGATAAATTTCTTAATAAGAACTGGGTGTGTTTTCTTTACTATCTTCTTTACTATTTTCTTTGTTGTTTTTTTGGCTGTAACCTTTACCCGGCTCTTTTTAGGAGTAACTTTTTTGACTGTAACTTTCTTTGTCTTTTTTGCTATTACTTTTTTCTTTTTAAGCTCGGCCATATTTGTCCTCATAGCGAGTAATGTCTTCTTCGTCGAACTCGCCAGTAGCGACTTCAACTAATAACATTCCGGATGGCCCTGCTATCCAGCGATGCTTGGCACCGACCGGTGCCGTGTATTCAGCGCCAGGTGAAATTTTAAATATTTTGTCATCAATATGAACTTCACCATCGCCCTCGATAAAATACCAAAATTCAGAACGTTTGGTGTGGCTCTGCCAGCTTGTCTCTTCATTAGGTTTAACTTTATGAACTTTAACGGTTGATGGGCTATTTAAAGTAAGCTGGCGAAAAGATCCCCAAGGACGCTCTATAGTAAAAGGTGTGAAATCTGACATCTTTTAATTATATAACTTATCGTTCTTTTAGCCAATCCAGCCTTGTATAAATTTAGCTGTTTCTTCGGGGCCCTTCACAGCTATGGTCTCGAACCCTGCCTCCTTAACAGAGTAGTCATTTCCTCCTGGAAAAAGGCCATCCCCTACAAAGACCATATCGGATTTTTGAAATCCGAGCTTATTCAACAATTTCGTGAGCCCAACACCTTTGTTATAACCCTTCGGAACAATATCAATGCTAGAGTATGCGTTAATTAAAAAGCTAACCTCTGGCAACAGCGGTTCTAGTATTGAAACTATTTTTTGTCTTTTTCGTTTGTCTGGATCCCAGGCCCTCTTTGCTTCAATATTCGCAAGTTGTCCACAGCCAGAAAAAGTTATTTGCGTGTCTCTATCTTCTACAATTTCGCCAGCTGGATTAGGTGGTATTTCATATAAACCGGAATCGATTATTTCTTTTAGGAATTTTTTAATCTTAGTTTTTATATTTTCATCTAAAAGTTCCTTATCTGTGATTTGCCAATCTTTTTTTACTTTATCGTATTCATACTGTTGGGTTGCGCTAGTCGGTAATAAAATTAAATTATGAATATAAGGGAGAAAAGAATTGTCATTTAAAAATGGCGGTAAAAATTGTGTTTGAAATTGCTTAAGACTTCCACCACTAGTAACAACTACAATAATTTTTTTTATTAATTGCTTTACTAATTCTCCCATTTCTGGGGTAATTGGAGACTTGCTGACAGCGAGCGTGCCGTCAAGATCAAAAGAAATAACCTTTTTGTTTGGCAACATTTTATTTTTTAATTGCTAGTTTAGCTTTTTCCACTAATTCTGACGAGCTGCGCACTTTGCCGCCCTCACCGATGTTAAAAACCATTTCTATGCCTAAACGCTTGCAAAGTTTATACTCTGGTATATTGTCATGCTTTCTATCTCCACCGTTAGCAAAAATATCCGGCATAACAATTTCAAGCTCTCGGCAAATTGATATATCCTTGGTGTTTATCTCATGGGTTGTAATTAAAACTTCATCTACTGATTCGAAGGATTCGATAATTTCCTTGCGGTCGCCCTCCGGCATAAAGGCAAAGCCTTTCTTGAAGCGTAGCCAATGGTCATTATTTAGAATTACCACCAGCCTATCCCCTAATCTTTTAGCCTCTTTAAACATCCTCACATGGCCTATGTGCACTGGATCAAAGCCACCGCTCACAGCAACTGTTTTATGTGCCTTTGTTTTTTGTTTATTTTTTGCCGTCATGTAATCTTGCCTTAAGTATATCAATTTGTGCTAAAATTGTCATATGTCAAAAAAGCTAATTTACTTTGTCCGCCATGGTGAAACCGAGCTTAATGCTAAGGGTATTAAGCAGGGTGTAGAGGGTGCCTTAAGCGCTAGGGGCAGGGCTCAGGCAGCAGATACGGCCCAAAAGTTTCCCCGGCATCAAGGTAGCCCACAAATAATAATTTCGAGCCCTTATCCGAGGACCAGAGAAACATCTGAAATAATCGCAAATCAACTGAAGCTCAATATTGAGTACACTGATCTTTTAGCAGAAAGAAGAAATCCTTCAGAGGTAATTGGCCGCTCTACTAAAGACAGAGAGGTAGAGGCCATTGTAGACCGGATTGAAAAAAGCTTTCATGATGACAACTTTCGATATTCAGATGAGGAGAATTTCGTAGATTTAAGAGATAGAGCAAAAAAATTACTGCAGCTCATTAAATCAAGACCAGAGAGTAGGATAATTATGGTTACTCATCGAGCATTCTTGAAAATGATCCTGGCATACATGTTCCTAGACGAAACTCTTGATGCTAAAATTTTTAATAAAGTAAGTTATTTTAACCCCATAGATAATGCCGGGCTGACAATAGTGCAATACACTCCGCATTGGTTTAAAAAAGACGAATGGAAGCTAATTGCTCAAAATAGCAACCTTATCGAGGAGCCACCAAAAACTCAATTTATTTTAGAGTAAAAGCAGCCTTCACGGTGATCATGATAGTCTTGTTAACTTTGGATGTATCGTAGCTGCCATAGTCAGAAACATTTAAAGAATTTTCGGAAAGCACTTGAACTACTCCGGAAGATGCTGATTTTAATTGGCCAACTTTTTTACCAGTGGATTCCGCCAGCATTGAGGCTCGTGCTTTAGCATCTGCCATAGCATCTTTAAGGAGTGCGATACGCTCGTCCGCGAGCTTGGTGTAAGTGTATTCTAGAGACTGGGTAGAAAATACTACTCCTTTATCAATTAGGGGGCTGGTGTGTTTAGACAAATTGGTTATAGCATCGACATTGACTGAATTTATTTCAATTGTTTGCTTTAAATTGTATGATTTGTCATTCGCACTTACATTTTGCTGATTCAAATCCCAATCAGGCTCCATTGTAACTGGGGAGATGTCTATCTCGGCGTCCGTAATACCATTACTTTTTAGAAATTCTTGTACGATAGTAAGGTCGCTAGCTAAGGCAGCGTAGCCGGTTTTTAGAGTAGGCACCTTGGTAGTCCTGGTAATAACTCCTACCCATTTGACGTGGTCAGAAGTCACGTTCTTTGTAGCGCTACCAGTAACTGAGAGAGAATTTTCAAAACCTCTAGCCTGGTAAAATACATAGGCGCCGATGGATGCAGCAATGATGATACATAGACCTAAAACTACTTTGGTGTTTAACCACGCCATCAATTTTTCATTATTGTTCATATTAGTTGTATTTAATGTGCCTTTAACTTATTTTCTAATTCTTTTATTTTACCCTCTATCCCTTCCAGCGCTTCTTGAATTTCAGAAATAGCGCTGACCTCATTTTCAACTTCCCCTTCCGTTTTTTGACTTAGCCTCTTTTCACCACGGAGTCCGGATAGGATAAGCTCGTTACCGATAAAGCTAGAGATAAAGGCACCCGTGAAATATAAAATAAAAACACCAATAACGAATGACGCCGGCCCGTCCCACCAAGGCGAGGTAAAAGCATCGGTAGTTGAGCAGCCTGCATAGCCTATAAAAAAGCAGGAGTGGATTTGATCCGCAGTGTGCCAAATTCCGCGCCAGAAAAGCACTACCCCTACTCCCACAACGAAAGCATACAGCTTCGGCCGATGGCTCAAAAAAGCTGTGATATGTTGTTCTAATTTAGAAACTCCGCTTCGCATGGCTTAAATATAACATAGTCTTAAAAATTACGATAATATGCATTTGCCGTATCGGTGCAAATACGCTCTCCCTCTCCGGTAAGGACGCTACAGAATTCTAGAGCTTGTTTGTCGGAATGATAGTAGGAAATTATTTCCTTCACCGCACCGATAACGCAATTATTGAAATCGTTCGGGTCTTTAGCAATAGAACATAATTCCTTCGTGCGCATTTTTTCATGCATGGCTTGATTGGCCACATCGCGCCCCATGCTTTGGTTACATATATCGCGATACGGCGCTTCCACTGTAGTGCATAAAGCAAAAACTTTTTTATAATCATAGCCTGTCACTTGCAATGCATAGGATGTCTGGCCCAGGTAACATTGGCCTTTATATTTGGTGTCCACCGCAGTACAAGGGTAAAGGGGTTCCTTTGGTTTTAAATCTTTCACTATATTATCCGTATCGGCCACATTGGTGCTATCAATAATATTTTGCATAAATACTCCACCGTAACAGGACTCCTCTTCCCAATTGCCAGACAGGTTGTCACACATTTTTAATGAATCGAAAACATCATCCTCTAGGAGCGCCATTACTCCGTGGCCAAGCCCGTGCACGCAATTAAAATAATCGAAGGTGTAATTGGCTTTACCTGGAATGTCCGCGCAGATGTTATTTAACTCTTTGGGTAAATTCGATAGGCCAATTTTTGCTACCATACCCTCCATCACGCCGTGGAAGTAGCCGCTCCAGCAATATGAGTCCCCATTCGCAAAAGCCTCCGAGATGGTTTTATAATTCCCCACCGCTGCGCGGCCTATCACATGCATAAGCGGATGGCATTGCGACAGAACGCTGGGGTTTTCAGCAGCACGCTTCTTCATGTCCGCAGTAGCTAAAGTAACTCCAGAAGTTTTTACTAAATTTTTATAATACTCAGAAAAGCAGTTATAGGTAAATGGTGCACCAGCGCAAACTTTGGAATCATAATTCGATAAATCAATGTTCTTATCTGCTACCACGCCTTCTGGGTTGACTGCACTATTTAATACTTGGCTATCAGGCTGGAAAACTATTCGGTCGGAATTTCCACTCTTTCCGGAAGTTTTATAGTATCTAAAAAAACCAAAACTGGCCCCCGCAACCAGGAGTACAATAATTCCCATTTTAAGACCGGGGCTAAATTTCATAAATTAAGTATACATTACGTAGAGCTTTTTTCAATTATATCTTCCAGCTCGGCTGCAGCCTTTTTAATATATTTTTCTTGTAACTGATTTATTTTTTCTTTCATGAGTTCAAATTTTTCTGGATCCTGATCTTTCAAATTATTTATATCTTTATAAATCAAGTCGTGTTCAATCTCCGCCCAAGCATGATGGAGTATTGAAGTAAGTTGAATTTCACTTTTTAATCCACGTAGATGCTTGTACTCGCTTAATTTGAGGCGCTTAGGTCCGAAAGACATCACTATGTGAGTGGCACGGTAACCATTTTGCTTATTCCTCTCCTCTACTTTCATAAACCCACCAATTTCATTTTTGATTCTTTTAGTAAATCTATCTTTATCTCTTTCCGTGTAGAAAATTATTCTTATACCAACCAGGTCCTCAACTTCCTCGACAGAGTGATACAAAATACCCTCCCTTTTTTTACGTAGGAGCTTCTCCTCCAGCCTCTCTGGGGTTTTGGTCCTCGAAACAATTTGGTACTTGTAGCCCTCTTCTTCTAGCAACGCCTCCAGGGCTTTATGTGCAGCTACCCTGAAATCTTCATAATTTGGGCGCTTGTTTTTGTATTCCGTTAATATGTCGCCAATATAACTCTGCTCACCTTTATGCCTTTTAGGATTCAAAAAAGCTATGATTTTATCCATCAACTGCGCATTCATAACTTAATTATACCAGACGATGGTATTTTATTTCACTGAAGCTTTAGAACCCCTTGAGAGATAGATTGCGCCAAACGCTGCCACACCTGCTGAAGCTAGCAAAAGGATTATATTCATGGACGCATTGCCTCCAGCCCCGGTGGTAGGTAACCCTGGATTACTAGTACCTAATACTACTGGTGTTACTCTCGCTGTACCATTACAAGGCGACCCATCAATAGAGCTAAAGCCTACAGTTGAGGTACAACCGGCCAACCATTGTATTGCAACGCTTCCACCACTGCATGGCTCGCCTGTGGTAGCGCTATAGCCAAGAGCCGAACTACTACAACCGGGCATATATCTATTTGTAGCGGTATTGGTGCCATTACAAGGATTTCCTGTGGTAGCGCTGTATCCTAGCCCAGAAGCACAGCCAGAAGGAAATGAGGCTGTTTGAGCTTGCGCCACGCCTGTGGTTACCCCTACAACTATGAACATAACTATTAGAACTGAAAATGCGAGTTTTTTGGTCATAAATTAATGATTAATCTTATAATATAAAGACAGCAAACGACCCCGTTATATTTGACGGTGGGCCGCGCTTAATATTACATTGTTGGCCTGCTAGTTGCTGAGCTTATAGCCGAGCCATATCCCAGCTATCCCGCCTACTGCAGATAAAATAACAGAAGACATGGATAGGAAGCCGGCCCCCCATAATGTAGGAATATAACTCCCCAAGGTGGAACCTATGCCCATAAAAAGCCAAATTAATGATTTTGAATTCATAAATCTTTTTTAAATTTTGATAATACTTCATCTTCAAGTGCAAAAAATGGCGCGCTGCGTGCATCGCGCGGGCGAGGTAATTCATTTTTTACAATTTCCAAAATTGTCCCCGGTCGATCAGAAAATACTGCGATACGATCCGCCAGCTCTACCGCCTCATCAATGTAATGCGAGACCATCACTATGGTTGCTCCGCGCAGCTGCCACAAATCTAGCAAGGCCTTACGCAAGGACTCCGCGGTAAAGAAATCGAGTTCTGAAAAAGGTTCATCAAGGAAAATAATATCCGGCTCGGTAACAAAGGCTCGAGCCAGCCCAACTCTCTGCTTCATGCCACCTGAAAGCTCGAAAGGGCGATGTTTGGCAAATTGCTTCAAGCCGAAATGCTCTAGAATTTTTTCCACTTTTTGTTTTCGCATGGAGACAGGTATATTCCTACCGATAAGCCCAAGCTCCACATTTTCTTCAACTGTAAGCCAGGAAAGAAGTCCGAAGTCCTGGAAAACAAATCCAACTTTATCTAGATTAAATTTTTCATGGAAAATTATTTCCCCATGGCTTTTTTCTTCAAGGCCTGTGATGAGCCGAAGTAATGTGGATTTACCGCACCCGGATGGCCCGAGGAGTACTACAAACTCCCCCTTATGTATTGTCAGGTTAACGTCATTTAAAATGTGTAGGGCTCTTCTACCTTCTTTCCTAGGAAATATTTTGGTCAGGTTTTTAATTGTAATAAAGGGTGTAGGCATGGTTCTTATTCTTCAATAAGTTCGTGACTCCTTTCAAGTAATGGTAGCCAGATAAATTTATTCACTGCGTAAATTATAGTGAGGAATATCAGCACGCCGAAAAGTGTCATGGATGAGCTACCAGAAAAACTTTGGAAAAAGGCACCCAGCCCATGCGGAGTATTCAATATAATTTCCGTACCAATTATTGCTTCCCAGCCCTCGCCTAGCCCAATAATAGCTCCAGTAATAATGCCCGGAAAAGTTAGTGGTAAAAGGTAGTATCTAATGTAATCGAGGCCATGAATCCGAGAAACTATGACTGCCTCCTCCCTGCTTTTGTTTACTTGCTTTAGCGCAGAAACGATCGAAAAAATGATTGGCCAAATAACTGTAATAATAAGTAGGAAAATTATCGTCCAAGTCGAAGGACCCCATAAATGTACGGCTACGGGTAGCAGCGCGAAGGTTGGTACACTCTGCAGGACATCCAGGGCTGCTAGCGTTGGGGTGCTGGTTTTACCTCGCACAAAGCACACTACTAGGAGCCAGGCCAAAATCATTGAGATAATAAAAGCCACGAAGAGCCGACCAGCTGAAACTCCGAGGTCATATAGGACAGTCGACAGATCGATACCACTAACCAGAGAGAAGGCAAAGAGGCCAATGAGCGGGATAAGAATTATCGAAAAACCGGCAACGAGATGCTTGACGGAGCGATTGAGAGGAAAATGATGATAAGCACGCATATACTCACAATATTATACCAGGATTGGAGTTTTCTATCTACCTGTTCTCTCCCCTATTTGCTGGCGCCACATTGCAAAATACAATCCTTTCTTATCGAGTAGTTCTTGATGTGGCCCGGACTCAGTGATTAATCCTTTTTCTAAGACATATATTCGGTCCGCGTGCATTATGGTAGAAAGTCGGTGCGCGATCAATATGGTTATATGGGAATCTTCTTTCGAAATACTTCTGATAGTCTTACTTATCTCTTCTTCAGTTAGCGAATCTAGTGAGGAAGTTGCTTCATCGAAAATCAAGATGGAAGGTTTACGAAGTAATGCCCGAGCGATAGAGAGGCGCTGTTTCTCGCCACCAGAAACCTTAACTCCACCCTCGCCAATAACAGTATCGATACCTTTATCTGCTCTCTCTAGAAGAGAGTTGGCAGCACTTTTTTGAAGTGCATCTAAACATTCCGCTTCAGTGGCATTCGGATTTACGAAAAGTAAATTCTCCCTGATGGATCCGGCAAAAAGCTGGGTATCCTGAGTAACAAATCCAAACTGGGTGCGTAATTTATTTAAATTCAAATCTTTATTATTAATACCATTGTATTCTACTGCTCCCCCCTTCGGTTCATACAAGCCAACCAGAAGCTTCACTAAGCTTGTCTTGCCTGCACCAGATGGACCGACAAAAGCGATAGTCTCCCCCGAGCGTACTTGGAAGGAAATATTTTGCAGGGCCTCCTTAGTAGCACTAGCATACCCGAAGGTAACGTCATTAAAGGTAAGTGAAGTTATTTTACCTATTTCTTTAGCATTCGTAGGCACTGGCTCTACGGGCGTATCCATAATGGCTTTAAATTTTACAAGCGCCACCTGGGCATCACGGAAATTATTAATAACTGTACCCAAGTCCTGCAGCGGGCCAAAAATAAAAAAGGAGTAAATGTAGAGCGAGAAAAATTCACCGAAGGTGACTGTGCGAATAAAAACCAAGTATAGAAGAAATGCCAATATACTGGTGCGCAGGAAATTAATAAGTGTCCCCTGCACAAACGCAATACTACGGATATAGCGCAATTTCTTCAGCTCGAGTTTAAGAATTTTATTGGTAGTGGTATTTAAACGCAAAATTTCCTGATCCACTAAGCCCAGACTTTTCACTAATTCAATATTGCGCAAAGACTCCGTAGTGGAGCCAGCGAGCGCAGTGGTTTCCGCTAAAATTATTTTCTGAATTTTTTTAACCTTTGCAGTAAGTATGTAGCTTATACTGCCGATTACGGGTATGGTCAGGGCAAAAACGAGCGCTACTCCCCAATATATCCGAATGGCATAGATGGCAACGAAGATGAAACCGATTAAAGAAATGAAAAGTATATTAATGAAGGAAGTTATGAATACTTCGCTAGTAGTACGAACGTTTTGCAAAATTCCTAATGTCTCGCCGCTGCGCTGATCCTCAAAAACAGCATATGGTAAAGCCAAGGAATGCTCGATACCATCATTGTAAATTTTAGCCCCTAACCTCTGGGTGACCGTATTTAGATAATAATCTTGAAAATTCTTCGCCACTCTAGAAACAAAAGCTACCCCCACCGCCAATGCTAAAAGATATGAGATGCCTCCTAGAAACTGCCTTAATGTGTAGGAGTCGAACTTTGTGGCATAGTCATCAATAACATGACGGAAAATTAGTGGATCCAATAAGGAAAAGATTTGATTAATTGCCGCCAGAAAAAGCGTCAAGACGCACAGACCCCAATATTTTCTTAAATAATGATAAAAAATCCTCATAAGTATTTATGTTAGCATGAATGAAACCTATTGAGAAATTCTCAATTATCGGCTCTTGCGGCGAGCTTTAATAGAGTTAAGTAACGCGTGTTTGATAGCCAAGCGCTTCTTGGTCTTGTGTGAACGGCGGGACTTCTTCTTAGGGCTCAATGTTGTTCCTCTTTTTGCCATGGGATTACTATACCAAATTTTGAATTTTTAAACAATCTTAAAGTGGGAGGACAGAGGTACAAAAGGCGCAGCGTTTAGCTGCAATGTTTATTTCACTTAAGCATTCCGGACACTTTTTAGTTGTCGGGTCAGCTGGGGGCTGTTTGCGCGAGCGAGAGATGAGTAGATTCATGGGCTTAATTATGAAAAAGAAAATGGAAGCCGCTACGAGAATAAAGGAGATTATTGCATTAATAAAATGCCCGTACATAAATGTGCTGCCGTGAATGGTAAAAGTAAGTCCGCTCATGTCAGGAACTTTAATGATGGCGGAAATAAGCGGTGAAATAATATCAGCTACCAATGCGGTAACAATGGTGCCGAAAGCCCCACCAATAACTACACCCACAGCCAAATCCACCACATTTCCCCTAAGTAAAAATTGTTTGAATTCTTTTAACATATGTGGACCCTAGGAGACTCGAACTCCTTACCTCCTCTTTGCAAAAGAGGCGCTCTACCAGATGAGCTAAGGGCCCAGATTATTTTCATCCTCTGGGGGCTCCGGGGGTAGGGATCGAACCTACGACCAATCGCTTAACAGGCGACCGCTCTACCGCTGAGCTACCCCGGAATGGGTTTATCTCTAAAGAACCTTATCATATTAACAGAAATCTAATAAAAAACAACGCTAATTTGGATTAAAGAAATAAATTTTTTGAGTCGTTGACAAAGCCCTTGGAGGCGCCTATTCTGAATAAGAACTATCAATTGTAGACAGAAGGGAGAACTGTATGATGCTCTTTGCTGCATTTGCCTTGACCGCCGTTATGAACAGCGGCTCCGGGTGTAAACCGGCAGACCTACCGAAGGAATTGACGCGGGCGGCTTGGGAGCCGTACCTCAACGCCACATTCCATCAGTGCTTCGACCAGCTTGGTACAGACGTGGCCAAGTTCGGGGTGGTAGTGCGGAAACAGTCCAACGTGGCAACACTGGACTGTTCGGACCTGAAGCTCGGGTGTGTCGTCATTGTGAGCGATGACATACTCACCGCGGGGCTCGACCCAGGCGCAGTCGCATTCGTGCTGGGTCACGAAGCCGCACACATTCGGCTGCGCCATCCAGACTTCGCGATGATGGGTGGTATTGAGGTCGAATTCGCAGCTGATAGTTTGGCTGCAGAATCTATCGCTCAAGGCGCCTGCTACGGCGCCCGTGCCACGGATTGGGTAATGTCCCGTTACGTGAAGACAATAGGGGCTGAAGACAAAACCACAGAAGCAATGTGGTATCGGCGAATCGCCCTCCTCGGCCAGTGCGGACTTGGTGCCACTCGTTCTCGCTGAAGAGTAGAAACAAACGGAACATCATCGCCTCGATCAAAAGAAGTCGCTTCGACTTCCGGTCGGGGCGATATTCTTTTTATATAAGAAATTTCTGTATAGAAATTATGGAATTTTATCTCAAGTTCGAAGCCAGATTAGTTTTTGTAAATATTATATAGATTTGATATGATTCATATATGAACAACGAAAGATTTAACTCATTGCGATCGCAACATATTAATACGCCAGAAAACATGACTGATGCTTTTAAAGCGTTGGAAGCAATAGTGAAGATAAAGAGTAGAGACAAATTTTACAATATTACTATTCCGGAATTAGATAGAATAGTAAAAGACAACCCCGATAAATTTCCTGGCGTCGCAGATGGTACTGCGCTACTAAAAAAGCTTGCTCCCAATATCCGGGAGTTAAGAGCGAAGTTAAAATTACCCGAGAATATTGCCCGAGGATATTAAAAAAACTTTACAATCAAGGCATTTTGGCTGGGAACTATTGACATTGACTTAATTTAATTACGTAGTAGGATAAACTCGAATTTCAGGTTCCTTTCAAGGAGGCTTTGTGACCACACTCAAGTACGTGCTTCTCTCCATGGTGCTGGTGGCGATGGTGCCGAACATTTCAGCGGCTCAGCTCACACACAAAGACAAGGTCGTACCTCAGCCCGCAGACGCCTGCCAAGAAGTAATCAGCTTGGCGTGTCAGGTCGAGTACGACGCGTGGTTCGCGGGAGATATGGAATGGCGCATGATATACATTCCCAACTCTCCGAACGAGAAGCTCATCCGCCGCGAAAAACTCAGATGGCTCAATTCACCGGTGCCGGTGAGGCGACCGTCCATTCCACTGTGGCTCGGGCCGCGTTGTTTACCCGAGATGAGTTATCAGATCAAGTCGCCGATGTGTCAGGCATATGACGAGGCACTGAGATACGACTTCGTCGAGCACCTCGACAACACTTGGTCGAGCAAAACCTACACCACCCGCGTGCCGCTCAAAATTGGCGAGGGTAATGGGTTCATCGAGTACCTCTTCAGCCATCTTCACGTTGATGGAGTGCTATGGGATGGTTCCATTCAATTTGCCTTCGCTGGGACTCACTTGGAACTAGCCAAGGCCGGCCGTTACGGGATCTGGGGTGTGCCCGGGGTCATTTTCTTTCGGGAATGGAACGGGACCATAGTCATGAAAATGACTGAAGGTGCCGATGTGCACATTCGAAGCATACCCATCGGCCGATATTCGTTGCCGACATACTTCACAGTCGCGGCCCTCCTCGATGCCAACGAGGCTAAGGCTCGAAAACACGGAGTTGAGACCGGGACGGTGATAGTGGGCCTATCGTTCACTCTTTTGAAATAAGAACAATGAAAAAAAACCCGCGACGGAGCTTGCTCCTCGCGGGTTTCGTCGTTTTTATGTTATAATTACTGAGGTCGATTAATTGTTACTAATCTTAATTATTTATTTTATGTCTCTATCTTTAATGTCTATCGCAGAAATTGTTTTCTTCTTGGTTTTCGGTATCAGTAGTTTCTTTCCTTTTAAATACTCAAGGGAAATAGCCGCAATCGCAGCTATCGTTATCGGTATCCTTTTATTGCTTGGTAAGTATTAGTAGCTTCATATAGTAAGTAGTAATTGTATTAAGACAAAGGTTTTTTGTCTTTTTGTTATATCTTTTTATAAGCGTTTCTAGTAGAATATAATAATGAAGAATATTTTTATAACAAGACAAATTCCTGGTAGTGGCATAAAAATGCTCGAGGACAAGGGTTATAGCGTCACTGTGGGTAAATATAAAATTCCACCGACTCAAGAGAAAATAATTGAAGAATTAAAGGGTAAAAATTATGATGCTGTCATTACCCTCCTGACAGACAAAATAGATACACAAGTATTCGCTGCCTCCCCTACCACTAAAATATTTGCCAACTACGCAATTGGTTACGACAATATTGATTTAGATGCAGCCGCTGCCGCTAGCATAACCATCACCAATGCTCCGGGTAACTATACTGACGGCATTGCCCAACACGCCATAGCTCTCCTTCTTGCATTAATGGCGCGCCTAAATGAAGCCGATGCTTTCATGCGCGCTGGTAAATATACCGGCTGGGATCCAATGATTTTTATTGGTGACAAGCTGGAAGGTAAAACTGTAGCCATAATCGGTACAGGTAGGATCGGCGGTGATGTAGCTAAGATGCTCCATGGTGGCTTTGGTGTGAAAATAATTTATTACGATGTAACAAAAAATGAAAATATCGAAAAGGAGTGTGGTGCGGAATTTGTACCTTCTGTAGATGACGCCTTAGCAAAGGCTGATGTTGTCAGTATTCATGTGCCGCTACTGCCCACCACCCAACACCTGATCAATAAAGAAAACTTGAAGAAGATGAAGCCAACTGCTTACCTTATTAACACCTCTCGTGGACCGGTAGTAGATGAAGTAGCGCTGGTAGAGGCACTAAAGAACGGCACAATACGCGGTGCAGGATTAGATGTGTATGAATTTGAGCCAAAGCTTGCTGAAGGTCTAGCGCAACTCCCCAACACTGTACTAACTCCTCACATTGCCTCCGCTCAAAATGACTCTCGTGAAGAAATGTCTAAAGTTGTAGCGGAAAACGTTATCGACTTTCTGGAAGGTAAAATTCCTAAAAATAAAGTAAGTAAATAGTAAAAAACAAAGGCCCCCTTGCGGGGGCCTTTGCGGCACATATGAAGTTTCGATAAAGATGAGTTAACCTCACCCTCACAATTAGAGTATAGCATACTTTTAAAAAAATTGCAAGCAAGGGGAATATATGCAATAATACTAGGGTAGGTGTTGGGTAATTACTCCGACCCAGGTCGGAGAGGAAAGTCCGAACACACAGCCTTTTAATAGGCAAACGTAGCGGGTAACGCCCGCCGGCAGCAATGCTCGAGGTGCGAACAGTGACGAACCGATTTAGTTCGGGTGAAACGGCAAAATCCTTACGCGTGTGCAAGATCGTGCCCTAGCGCAAGTTGGGGAGAATCGCTTGAGCCTGTCAGTAATGGCTGGCCTAGATAAATTGTTACCGTCCACCGCAAGGTGAACCACAGAATTCGGCTTATAAACACCTACAAGAAAATGAGAGCTCCGCCCCAAAGGCGGAGTTTTCTCTTTTTAGCCTAATAGCCGAACAGCACTTCATCCCCTACTTTTATATTATGTGCATCGGTAAATCCAGCATTAACTTCGAGGACGTATTTAGAATTTTCATCGGTACCAAAACTCTCTAATACTCCCGAGGGTTGTGCATTCTTTTTTATGTAAATTACATGGAGGTCTTCACTAAGCCAGATCATATCGAGTGGAAAATTCATGCCCTTCATCCAGAAGTAATATTTACCAGGGCGGTTGAAGATAAAAAGCATCCCGGCATCATTGGCGAGGCTGCTCCTGCCACCGAGCCCTAGCTCTTGCTCGGCGCTCGTCTGTGCTAAATCAACACTTACCTTAACACCGCCGATATTAACCGATTTAATTTCCGGCACGCCAGAGTTTTTTGGGGAATAATTAACTAGAAAAAATATAGTGACAAAAAAAATAAAAATTAGGGCAATACTCGTTCCAATTTTTTTATTCATAACTATTTATGGTCGCCATTAGTCCAGCCGAACATTTTACCAATAGTTTCCGCGGACTCACGCTTGCGGATAATTTGAATAGTACCATTCTGCGCGCTTATTTTCATGGGCAGTGACAGCAAGCAATGATGTGAGGACAAGCCTTCCTGGTACGCGCCAGTGTCGAGTACCGCCACAAATTGATCTTGATCTTCATGCAGCTTAGGCAAGAGGACGTAGTTACCGCCGTCGGTGTATTTATCATCAGAGTCACAAGTACTGCCCGCAAGCCAAGTAGTTTTCAGTGGTGAGTGCATATTATTCGCTGGAATGATATGCCACTTCTGGTGTATCGCCCAAGTGTCTTTCAAGTCATTCATAAAGCTACCGTCCACCACATACCAAGCCTTGGCATTAGCTGTCGGGATATTCTTTTCCGAAATTACTTTATATAGAGTTACCTGCGCCGGAGCCGCGATATAACGCCCCCACTCTACTGCTAGGTTCGGGTGCTTAACACCGGCTTTATCAGCTAAATTCTTTAGAACTTTTACTATTTTACTAGACACGCCTTTAGCAGTGTAGAATTTCTTCCTCTCATATGGAATGCCAAAGCCGCCGCCGATGTCTAGAGTGTCGAGCGATGGGTGAGTTTTTTGTAATTCTACATAAATCCCGAAGGCATGCTTAATGGCATCAATAATACTTTTTTGGGTTTTGATTTGGCTACCTACATGGTAGTGCATTATTTTTAGATTCTTCATTTTACTCAAATCGAGTGCATCTTTTTCTGAAAGCCCGAAGAGGTCGAACTTTTTGTCCCAGTGGGTGTCAGTTTTAACGGTTAAATTCACTCGCAGGCCAATGTCGCCTTTATGCTTTGAAACTCTTTCTACTTCTTCGAGGGATTCAATAATCGGAACAATGTTCATGCCCTTAGCGCGCAGCTCTTCAATCAAGTCTAGGTATTGGTCAGTCTTCGGGCCATTACAAAGCACACGAATTTTAGTATGGAATCTCTCACCCTCCCAAAGCTTCTTCACTATCCAGAGCTCATTTGCTGAAGTAACTTCAAGATTGGCACCTTCAGAGAGCAGTGGAAGCAGGAATTCTTTATTCTGGTTCACTTTCATTGGATAGTGATAGAAGAATTTGCCCTTATAGCCATAGATCTTCATGTATGCTTGAAAATACCCGATCAAGTCCTTGAGCAAGTCTTCAATAATGAATGGAAAGGTTATCTGTAGTGGCGTGCCGTACTTGGCCGCCAAATCATTTAAATTATAAATATGATGGCCTTCATTAGCTGTAAGCTCGCCATCTTTATTCACGCCGAAAAACTGAGTGTTGAATTCCTCTATTCCTAGTTTCCAAAATCTCCTCCAGTTCTTTGCAAATTTCTTTTGCTTTTTAGTTTTTCTATTTTTCTTCACCGTAATCAGGTTAAATTAGTATACCCCCAGCCTTTTGCAATGTAAATACTTTACTCTAGTATTATACACCTAACTTAGATTTTTGTCAAGATTAAGATACTCTTTTAGAAAGGTTTCCTTAAATTCAAAAAAGTTATCGTCAAGAATTGATTGTCGGATTTTTTTAACTAGGTTAACTATGAAGTATAGATTGTGGGTCGAGGCCAGTGTGCCTGCGAGCATTTCTTTGCCGTGAAATAAATGCGCTATGTAGGCACGAGTATAATTTTTACATGCATAACAGCCGCAATCTTTTTCGATCGGGTTAAAGTCCTCGCGGAATGCTTTGTTCATTATTATTATCTTCCCTTCCTTAGTATATATAGTGCCATTCCTGCCTAGGCGTGTTGGTGCCACACAGTCAAATAGGTCCACACCATTCTCCACCCCCTCAAATAAATCCTCTGGCTCCCCTATCCCGAGCAAGTGCCGCGGCTTGCCCTCCGGTAGAATTTCATTCACCCATTTTACAGCGCTAGACATATCTTCCTTCGCGAATGAGCCGCCGATTCCGTAGCCATCAAAATCCAAACCTTTTAAAAACTCCGCTGACTTTTTTCTAAGTCCTTCATCTCGCCCACCTTGCACGATACCGAAGAGAGCGGAAGAAAATACTTTTTGAGAAGCGACGGGTGGGGGCGTGCCATCGCGAAGCGATGGGGTTAAGGAGCTTTGAGAAAAGGTATTTTCTGCAGCGAGTAATCTCTGATGTTCTTCTAAGCTTCGTTTGGCCCACAAATGAGTACGCTCCAAAGCTTCATCTTGATATTTCAAGTCCTCTGCTGGTGAAGTGCACTCATCAAAAGCAAAAATAATATCCGCGCCTAAGTTATGCTGTATCTGAATAGACTTCTCCGGAGTAATGTAATGGATCGAACCATCCAGGTGCGACTTGAATGAAACCCCATCCTGCCCTATCTTGGCCAGCCGTGGTGCTAATGCATCATCAAATCGCTCCGGAATCATGAGCGATGGATCAGTAATTTTTACAATTTTCGAAATGTCTTTGCCATATGCAGCACCGAGCGAGAATACTTGGAATCCACCCGAATCCGTTATGGTTGGTCCATGCCACCCCATAAACTTACCCATACCTCCAGCTCTCGCCACCAACTCATCCCCAGGCTGTAAATATAAATGGTAAGTATTCCCCAGCACCACCTCTGCACCCACTTCAGCCACCATATCTGGCGTGAGTGACTTTACAGTGGCCTTCGTCCCCACTGGCACAAAAGCGGGAGTATGAATAACGCCGTGTGCCGTTTGGATAACCCCCGCTCTTCCGAGCGCTCCTTTTAATTTTTTCTCAATCTTAAATTCCATTACCTTTGTACTTCCACAAACTTTAGTTCGAAAATATTTACGGGGCTCACCAGGAGTGCTTTGGTAAAGGCGTCCCGCGGGTCGGTAATTATTGTACTAACTGTCCCTACTACGTTTGGAGATATTCCGGGCAGAACAACATTGGCACCTTTGTCGATGGAAAAGTCGCGTGGCACCACCATTTCAAAATTCCCACCACCCCGACCGACAATCGACATAAATACGCTCCGGCCTTCGATTACAATTTCAGTTTTCTCGCCAGGATTTGAAAATAAAACTACTTTTGAAGTTGTTGCATCCACCTCACTCACTCGGCCAATAGGCACATTACCTAGGGCTAAAACCAAATTCCCCACGGAGAGGTTTTGATTTTTACCTGCATCGATTACTAGCGTGTCATATGGGCTTTGATTAGGTTTAGCTAATATTGCAGCTAGAACTAAATTGGCTTGTTCCTTTTTCCTACCAAGAACATCTTTCAATTGATTATTCTCATCAAGTAGCGCGTTATAATTTGCCATCGTAGCATCCTTCTCCCCCAATTCTTGCTTCAAGGTATTATTTTCATTAATGAGAGAATTT
Source organism: Patescibacteria group bacterium (assembly GCA_040388575.1). Taxonomy (GTDB): domain Bacteria; phylum Patescibacteriota; class Minisyncoccia; order Phycocordibacterales; family UBA9973; genus UBA9973. Next base: position 32,107 of record JAZKBO010000004.1, read on the forward strand.
TTAGAAGTGAAAAAGGAAAATATATTTGAAAATTTACTACCAGTATTATTGCCCATAACTATTACTGGGTGGAAAATTGCGTTGGATACATAGGAAAGCCCACCGAATACACTGCTTCGAAAATAAAAAATAATAACTAAAAATAGGAAGGCTCCCACAGCTACCCATGTTTTTTTGTTTTTTGTTTTTTTATCTTGGAGGTAACTCATCTTGATTCCTAATTAGAACATCCCGATAAGCCTCAAGGTCATCCAGTATCACCCCAGTGCCGCGAGCCACCGCTGAAAGCGGATCATCTACCACGTACACCGGAATTTTGAGCACTCGCTGGAATAATTGATCCAGCCCTGGCAAAAGCGCACCGCCACCAGAGAGCGTGATGCCGCGATGCATTATGTCCGACAGTATTTCCGGCGGCGTAGTCTCGAGCATATCTTTGACTCCATTTACGAGCTCGCGGATGGAAGAGGAAATGGCTTCCCGCACATCTGAATCCGTCACCACTACTTCGCGAGGTAGCCCGGTTAAGAGATCCCGCCCTTGCACTTCCGTTTCCATATACTCGCCTGGCAAAACCGAACCGATAGCAATCTTAACAGCTTCCGCCGTGCGCTCGCCGATAAGAATTTTAAATTCATCTCGCATGTAGGAGATGATGTCGTTGTTTAGCCTGTCGCCCGCGATTTTTAAATTTTTGGACTTTACTATCCCACCTAAAGAAATGACCGCGATGTCCGTGGTCCCTCCACCGATATCTATGATCATGGAGCCGACCGGCTCTTTGATCGGTAGCCGCACCCCGATGGCCGCGGCCATGGGCTCCTCTACTAAGAAGACTTCTCTAGCACCCGCAGAACGTGCTGCATCATACACTGCGCGAGTCTCCACGTTAGTCGTGCCGGAAGGCACGCCTACTACTACCCGAGGTTTACCGAATTTTTTAGAAACTTTGTCTGCTTTGCCAATAAGGTATGAAAGCATTTCTTCTGTAACTTCAAAATCAGAAATAACTCCATCTACCAGTGGGCGAATAGCCCGAATGTGGCCCGGAGTGCGGCCGAGCATTTCCTTGGCCTGCATGCCCACCGCGAGCACCTGGTTGGTTTTGATATTCACCGCTACCACGGATGGCTCGTTGATGACTATGCCGTGGCCTTTCAAATATACCAGGGTGTTAGAAGTGCCCAGGTCGATCCCGATGTCATTTGAAATTAATTTGTAGAATTTTTCAAACATACTTAACTGATTATTTACTTAATACTTTAATTAATTCATCCAGAGTTACTATTTTACCTTTTTCTTCCGTGCGTTTTTTAATTTCTATCCCGCCTTCTTTGATACTACGAGCTGAAACCACCGCACGTAGTGGTATGCCTATCAAATCCGAATCGGCAAATTTCTCCCCTGCCATTACCTCAGCTCTATCATCGAACAAAACCTCAACTCCAGCTTTAGTAAGTGCATCGTAAATTTTATTGGCCTCCTCTGCCACCGCCTCAGTCTCGCCTAATTGAAGTAAATGTACAGCAAATGGGGCAATAGAGTCTGGCCAGATTATGCCTTTATCATCCGCCAAGGCCTCAACTATCGTACCCATAAGGCGCCCGAGACCAATACCATAGGAACCCATAAAAACTGGCTTTCTTTCCCCATTTTTGTCTGTGTAGAACAGCCCAATAGCTTCTGATTTACCAGTGCCTAAAGTAAAAATATTTCCTACCTCAATTGCCTTTTGCTCTTTCAGTTTATCCTTTTCTAATCCTAGAGTTTTGAGCACCTCGTCCTCCAAGACTTCCTTGTTTATTGCTAAGGCTTTATCTTCGCTCAAATATATAGTGTCTTCACCAGCGGAAGTTATGGTTTGAAATTCGTGTGAGTATTTTGAGAAGGCCCCGCCGGAAGCAAAAGTCAGATATGTCACATGACCAATACCAACACGCTTAAAAATATTTAAATAAGCCGTTTTCATCTTTTCATAAAAAACGTTATGCTCCGCTTCATCCTTGGAAAAGGAATATAATGCTTTCCAGAAAAATTCTCGGCCTCGAAGAATGCCCGACTTGCTACGAATTTCGTTGCGGAGAATATCTTTAAAATCATAAAGATGAATTGGTAAATCTTTATGGGAACTGACATATTGGGTTAGGATATTAGCAAAATCTTCTTCATTACTCCAAGACAAGCCGACCTCAGTACCACTTTTTAGTTTCGTTTTAAACCAAATGTCCACTTCCGCATCACTCCAGCGATTAGTTTTTTCCCAAACTTCCTTGCTTTGCAAAATAGAAGTCTTCATTTCAGTGCCCCCGGCCATATTCATTTCCTCTCTGATGATATTTTCAATCTTTTTTAGGACTCGCAAACCCAGCGGTAGGTAGGAATATACCCCAGCCATCTCCTTATAAATAAAGCCCCCACGGGTTAGAAATTCAGCGTTTTTTGACACCTCGTCCGCCGGCGCCTCCTTCTTGGTTCGAGTAAAAAGTTGCGATTGTTTCATGAGTCCATATTAACTAATAAATGCTTGCAAAGCAATGGTCTTTCTGCTAATATAACCCTTATGCAAAAAGCGAAAAACGATACCAAAGGGGCAGATACCCTTATAGAAGATATGTTCAAGGCCGGCACCCATTACGGCTATTCTAAGACCCGCAGGCACCCTTCGGTTTCTCCTTTTATATACGCAACCAAAAACAAGGGCGATATTATCGACCTTGAAAAAACCAGCACTATGCTCGACGCTGCTAAGGAATATGTTAAGGGCCTCGGCGCTAAAGGTAAGACTATCCTCTTTGTTGGTACCAAGCCAGAAGCTAAGATGGCAGTGCAAAAGGGCGCAGAAGCTATCGGCATGCCTTACACAGTGGAGCGCTGGATCGGTGGCACAATTTCAAATTTTACTGAAATAAAAAGACGCATCAACGAGCTCGAAACTTATCGTAAGGAAAATGCAGAAGGCACCCTGGAAAAATATACCAAGAAAGAGCGCGTAGTTATGGCTAAGAAAATGGAAAAGCTCGCTAAATATTACGGCGGCTTGATTGGCCTAAAAAAGACTCCAGATGCATTATTTATAATCGATGCCAAGAGTGAGCACATCGCCGCCACAGAAGCTATGAAAGGTGATGTAACCGTAGTATCCCTTGTAAATTCCGATTCTAATATTAAAGGTATCGACTACCCTATCTTAGGAAACGATGCTTCTATCCCATCCATTAACCTATTCACTAATGCAATAGTTGCTGCTTACAAAGAGGGCCAGAGTTCTATCCCTCCTAAACCAGTAGCCTAAAACTTAATATGTCTTCCGCTATTACAACCGAGCAGGTGAAGGAACTTAGGGATGCCACTGGCATCTCTGTTATGCAATGTAGACGCGCCCTAGAGGAGGCCGGCGGCGATATGAAGAAGGCACTAGCCATTCTAAAAAAGACAAGTTCTGACATTGCTCTTAAAAAGGCTGATAGAGTGGCTAAAGATGGAGCAGTATCAATAAAAAGTGACGGTAAGAAATCAGTGATTGTGTCGCTCCACTGTGAAACAGACTTCGTAGCTAGAAATGCGGATTTCCTGGCACTACTAAATAAGTTAAGTGATATAGCTCTAAAAGATGGAGCTGATAAAATGAAAGCTGGTGCTAAGGAATTGATCGATGAAGTAATCCAAAAGACTGGTGAAAAGATTGAGCTCGGTGAGGTATATGAAATTGGCGGTAATGTTTTGGGTAATTACGTTCATAACAATAAATCAGCTGTAGTTGTCTCGCTCGAGGGTGGATCCGAAGAGCTTGCTCGCGACATAGCGATGCACATCACTGCTATGCGCCCAGAGTATATGTCCAGTACTGAAATCACTGATGAAGCAAAGAAAACGATGATGGAAGTTTTTGAAAAGGAAGTTGCGAATGTTGATAAGCCAGCGGAAATAAAGAAAAAAATGCTAGGAGGTAAAATCAACACTTATTTTAAAGAAAAGACTCTTCTTGAGCAGCCATTTATTAAAAATGGTGATGAGACGGTAGCGCAATTGCTCGAGAAAAACAAAGCCAAGATCGTTGAGGTCAAACGTTACTCAATATAGTATAATTAAACTATGTACGTATTTTTAGTTTTATTTGTCTTATCTTTTACTTCTATCGTCTTTATGGTTAGGCGCAAAATGGCTATGGTCAAAAATGGCTGGGTGCCACAGCCACTACACCCCCACCCTTTCGTACCGGATGTGCAGAAGTTAAAACATTTTACAGTTGCTAATGCTAGAAGGGTGGAACATGTAGCCCTGGTCACACTTCTGCGCTCCTATGTTAAAACTTTAAACTTACTTAAAAGTCAGTATCGAAAATCAGTTAATAAATTAACAGAGTTAAAAAATAGGAATAAAATCAAGAATGGTGAACCGATAAATACAGATGCTTCGAAGTTTTTGAAAATGGTATCGGACTACAAGCACAAAATCCGCACGATCAAGCGCCGAATTCACGAGGAGGAAAATAAAATGTAAATATGTTAATGTGTTTTAGATGCCGCCTTAGCTCAGTTGGTAGAGCAACGCTTTTGTAAAGCGTGGGTCCTCGGTTCAAGCCCGAGAGGCGGCTCCCGGATTATTGACTCGTTTTGGTTGTAGTTTTAGGCTCTTGAAGCTTAAAGGACTCGTTAATACGTGTTTCAAGGTCCTCTATGCCCTGGAAGCCAGTTAGCACCTCATCGTCTATGACCAATGCTGGCAGCACTGTGTCTTTGATTTTATATATTTGGAGCATGGCCTTAACTGCAGAGAGGTCGGTACTGTAATCGAAGGAATAGACTCGTAACTCCGGATATTTAGCTCGCAAGGTTGAAAGCACCAGGCTTTCTTTCTGACACTCGGTGCAATACTCCGCTGTGGTGTAAAAATAAAGAATAAAGGCAGATTTAACCTTGCAGCGCTCTGCTATTTTCTTCATTAATAAATAGTCTTTGATCTGAAGGAGTGAGTAGTATTTCCTTAAATAGGAAACTTCATCAGTAGAGCCCAAATTCTGCTGGCTCCATTCCAGCTTTTGGCCAAGCTCCCCTAGCTCCCCTGATAGCGTCGAATCGGAAATATTTTTGCAGGATAAGTCAGAGAGGAGTGAGAATTGTGTTTCAGAAGAAAGGATGTCTATGGATATTTTATCTTGGATTTGTTTGAGCTCATCTATTTTTTTATTACCGAAGTAATTCGACACAGCACTAGCCGAGACAAATAGCGCTAAAGTTATAATAAAAACAATTATGTATTTTTTCCAATCAATGTTGTTTTCCATTTTTTAGCGCCAAGCCGGAGCTTTAGAAATTATCGTATTGTAAACTGCCTTCATTATCCAAAAAGGGGCTAAGAAGCCGAAAATCACAAGGTAGAAAGCTATTTCATAAGGAAATCCCCTCCTCTCTTTTGTACCCCTAGTCATTACCGAGCCGATGATGATAGAAAATAGTAGTAGCGAGTAAATTATTACAGTAATAAAAACAGATAACCTGGTATTGATAAAGAAGGGGTCTAGGCTATTGGACCAGGCAGGCAAACCTACTGCTTGTACTTCTACGATTTTATTAAAAATGAATTGACCAATACCATAGAAGAATTTCATAAATACGTACCCAACGGATAGTATCGTAACCACACCCATAGGGAGAGTAAAAGTCGAGAAATTACCATATTTTTTATTAAACAATACCCCGCGATAATCTATCGTGTTATTTATAAAGCCATAAATCCAGCGCAGACGCTGGGTAAAGAGCTTGCGTACGGTATAAGGAGTGTTGGTATACACGTAAGCATCATTACAATGGTCTATTTTGTAATGATTCTTTTGCATCCTGTAGGCTATCTCCATGTCTTCTGTATTGTGCGCATAGCGATATGGGCCTAGGTCATCGAAAACCTTCTTTTTAAAGATTGTGAAGGGCCCAGGAGTCACATTAATAGCGCCCAGGAAGCCGAGCATTTTTTTGAAATAAATTCCGGTGTGATATTCGATCTTCTGCGCATTTTGAATAAAACCTCGAGGGTTATTGACCACCACCGCAGGCGCCACTGCCATCACGGTACTATCGCGTTCAAAATAACTCATAATCCTCACTAGGGCTTCCGAATCTACTAAGGAGTCCGCGTCCAGGCAGCCGACAAATTCAGTTTCAGTATTTTCAAGGCCAAGATTTAACGCCATGTGTTTGCCAGCATTTTTTTCTCGTTTAAAAATTTTTATATAGGGATAATTTTCAAACTTTTTAAACACGCTCCAAGTGCCGTCAGTAGAACCGTCGTCTATAAGAAAGATTTTTAGTTTATCTTTTGGATAATTAAGACTGAGGAGTGATTGGATAGTTTTAAAAACTGTGGTTTCTTCGTTAAGGGAAGGCACAATAAGGGTGACTCCTGGATAGTTATCGAGCTTTATTGCCTTATCTCTAATAACAATTTTCTTCCTGTTTTCCAGGAAGGTTACAAAGAAAAAAACCTGCACGTAGATCGACAGGAAAACAAACAGATAAAATACTGTTTCGGAAACAAGTGCCATATCTTTTTACTATAACATTAATGAGCAAAAAAGCAATCAGCCCCGCCCATATTCTTTAGGACGAGGCTGACTCAAATCAATTACAGAAACTGCACCAATTTACATTCCGCTTCCAGTTGCAGGAGCTGTGCCACAAGTTGCACAATTGCAATTCTTACAGGCGCCACACTTGCAGTGGAAGATCTTAAGTATGGCAGAGACGCCAACCAAAAGATAAACCAAGGCCTCAACGGTTTGCATTGATCCAAATATCATGTGGACCACATTCCAATCTTTACCGCCGAGGAGCCATCCCAAGCCGACCAAACCCCAGTTAATACCGCCGATAATTAGAAGCCACTTCGCAATCTTGTATAATAAGTGCATATTTTTTTCTCCGGTTTACTACCGGAAATTAATTATAATAGCCCTATTGTATCATAAATAAAAATGATATAATACCCAACATGCAAGAAAATACACAAGAAAGTATGCCTGAAATGGCAACGCCTGTAGCTAATATTGTCACTAAAAACAACAACCAATCTCAAATAGCGGGTGCCATAGTCTTGGCTGGGCTGATTATTGCCGGGGCTATATTATTAAAGGGTGGTTCGGGGCTGATAGCGCCAAAAGATCTGTCAAAAGCCTCCCCCCTCTTCAATGCCTGCCTAGATTCCGGTAAATACACCTCTGCGATAACTGATGCCAAGGCCGCAGGAAGCACAGTAGGAGTAACCGGCACACCGAAGGGTTACATTGTTAGTGCTGGAAAAGTTGTCAGCACTATCGACGGTGCGGAGCCATTTAACGATGTGAAGAAAAAAATTGATGATGCTATCGCAGGTAAGGGCATACCACAAAATAATATTAAACTGGATGCAGTAACGAATAAAGACTTTGCTGTGGGTAACCCACAAGCTGCAGTTACAATTATTATGTATGAGGACTTCCAGTGCCCATTCTGTGGCCGATTTTTCCAGGATTCTGAAAAAAGTATCCGAAGTATTTATGTTAAGGACGGTACGGTGCAATTTGTGTACCGAGACTTCCCTTTCCTAGGCGCTGAATCATACAAATCCGCTGAAGCTGCATCTTGCGCTAATGAGCAAGGCAAATTCTGGGAATATCATGACTACCTGTACTCCCACCAAATGGGTGAAAACCAAGGAGCCTTTTCGGATACAAACTTGAAGTCTTTTGCGGGAACTCTAAAACTCAAATAATTTAATCGAAGTAGTTTTTCAAACGTGAGATTTTGTCATGGCTGCGGAGCTTGTCATGCACTTTAGCTTCAATTTGGCGGATACGCTCACGAGTAACACCGAACTCTTCACCTACCCGCTCTAGGGTGTGCTGGATGCCATCGAGTAAGCCATAACGCATTTCTAGAATTTTGCGTTCCTTAGGATTAAGCTCGTCTAATACTTCCCGAATTTGATCCGAGAGTATGCGGCGGGAAGATTCTTGATCCGGGCGCAGAATTTTATCATCCGGAATAAAGTTCTCAAGTGTTGATTTATCATCATCATCCCCTACTGGCTGCTCGAGTGACACTGTCTCTTGGGAAATATTTTCGATAGTATGAATTTTCTCTACTGGTATACCCATCTCGGTGGCAATTTCTTCTGCCAATGGCTCACGGCCTAAATCCTGTGAGAGCTTGCGGTGAGTCTGCTTATACTTGGAAATTGTCTCTACCATGTGCACCGGTATGCGGATGGTGCGGCTCTGGTCCGCCAAGGCACGAGTTATGGACTGCCTAATCCACCAAGTAGCATAGGTTGAGAATTTAAAACCCTTATTCCAGTCGAACTTTTCCACTGCTTTGAACAAGCCTAAGTTACCTTCCTGAATTAGGTCTAGCAGGGTCAGGTTAGCGCTACGGCCCACATATTTCTTAGCAATGGACACCACAAGGCGCAGGTTCGCCCTGGCTAGGAGGTTTTTAGCCTCAAGGTCGCCCTTCTCGATACGCTTAGCAAGGTCCTTCTCTTCTGAGGCATGGATCAAGGGGTATTGGCCTATCTCTTTGAGGTACATTTGAATGGAGTCATACATTCCGGACTTGTTCAGGTCCTTGTCCGCGGAGTCTACATCAAGGTCAAGTAGGTTGCCGCCTTCAAGTACATCAATGCCCGCGACTGCTAATTTTTCATAAAGCTCATCTAAGAATAGGACGTTGTTTTCAACATTTGGAAAAGTTTTTAAAATTTCATCGTAGGTTATGAACCTGCGCTTGCGGCCCTTCTCGATCAGGATTTGGGCAAGCTTATCGAAGCTCTCGCGCTTAGAGTCTTTCTTAGCATCTTTCTTGGCGCTCTTTTTCTTAAGCTTTAAGGATTTTTTTAGAGCACTTTTTATTCGCGCCTTTCTTTGAGCTTTGTGTTTATTATTTAATTTTTTTGCTTTTTTTAATTTTTTTGTCATATATTTATTTTGCCCGGCTATTTTTAATATTTTGTATCTGATCGTTGATTTCTTTTATTTCTTTTAAAATCGCTGGTGCCTTTGAACTTTCCTTTTTTTCTTCCGCTTCATACAGTTCCCGCATCTTTGTGCTCAACCTTTCTTTCAAATTTTCTTCCTTTAAATTCTGCAGTAATTCATCGACGTCTTTCTTTATTTCGCCTTCTCCATAAAAAACTTCCGCTTCATAAATTAAATCTTCTTTGCTATCTTTATATTTATCTAAAATTTCTTTTAACTCCCCTTTTAATTCTTTATCCTTTTTCCAAAATGCAATTCCTGCCAATCTCCGCTCGATATAGTCCATGCGACGCATAGTATTCTCACGTTCTGCAGTAACTTCTATTTCTTTCTTTTCATATTTAAATTCTTGTTCAACTTTCTTTAAGTCATCTGCAATTGCAGCCTCAGCAATCCCAGAGAGCTGGCTGATTTTCTTCAAGAAATGACTTTTCTCTATTGAGCTACCTAACGCATCTACGTAAGGTAAAACTTTCTCTTTTATTTCTCTGCCTGCCTTGCGCGCATCGCCTCCAGCACTTTGTAGGACTTTAGCTAGAAGGAATTCAATAATGTGCTTAGAGTTCCGTATTGATTCCTTCCACGCGCTAGGGCCCTGCTTTGCTATTAAGTCCGCTGGGTCTACTCCAGAGGGCATATCAGCCACTTTGACATCCATACCTAAGGATAATGCTATCTTGCCAGCCCTGACAGAAGCATTAAAGCCGGCTTTATCACCATCGAAGGCAAGAACTATGTTCTCTGAAAGACGCCGTATTAGCCCCAGATTACTTACAACATGCTCTTTATTCTCTGTTGCATCGGTTAATGCAGTACCTGAAGTAGCCACAGTATTTCTATATCCAGCTTGGTGGGAAAGTATTAGATCCATTTGGCCCTCAACTAATATCGAGAAGTTATTTTTACGGATAGAATCTTTAGCACGGTCGAGTCCGTATAGGACTGCGGACTTACTGAAGATGGGTGTTTCCGGGCTATTTAGGTACTTTGCTGACTTTTCATCATCTACAAATATTCTGCCCGAGAATGCAATAATGCGCCCACTGGAGTCAGCTATGGGGAACATGATTCGCCCACGAAATCTATCGTAATAGCCTTTTTCAGTTTTCTTTACTAGTCCGGCTTTTTCCATCTCGACGTCACTAAATCCCTTTTGTCTTAAGTGATCATATACTTGCCGCCAATCATCCTTAATGAAGCCGAGCCGGAAATTCTCTACAGTAGAATCCTCTAAACCACGAGATTTTAAGTACTCTAGCGCTGATTTATTCTCTTTTAAGTTTCGAGAGTAAAATGATGCTGCCTCCTCCATCGCTTTATAGAGTCTTTCCTTCTCGTCTTCCTTACCTCGGTCTTGGTATTCCAAAATTACTCCGGCTTTAGCAGCGAGCAACTTGAGCGCCCCTTTAAAATCAAGCCCTTCGAATTCTTCCACAAAGGAAAAAATGTCCCCGCCAGCACCGCAGCCAAAGCAGTAGTAGCTCTCCCGCGCAGGCGAGACAAAGAAGGAGGGGGTCTTTTCATTATGGAATGGACACCGAGCCCTCAGGTTAACCCCTGAACGCTCAAGTTTGATATAGGAAGAGACTACTTCTTCAATTGACAGCCTCTCCTTGATTTGTGTAACGGGAGAGTTCATATTTTTTATTCCAACACCTCAGGAGTAACTTTATTTTTGAACCCAGTTCCTGCTGGAATGAGTCGGCCGATGATTACGTTCTCTTTTAGTCCACGAAGGGAATCTACGCCGCCCTTGATAGCATTTTCGATTAAGATACGGTTCGTATTCTGGAAGGATGCTGCGGAGAGCCAACTCTTAGTTCGCAGTGATACTTCAGTAATACCTAGAACAACAATTTCAGCTTTGGCTTCCTTGCCACCTTCTTTAGTAATGCGAACATTTTCCTCAATAAAGGCAGTGTTTTCAACAATATCGCCGATAGAGAAGTTAGTTTCCCCAGCATCTTTGATCTTGCGGCGAGAGAACATTTGGCGCACGATAATTTCCGTATGCTTTCTAGAGATAGAGGCACTTTGTAGTTCGTAAACTTTATTGATTTCGGTAATTATGTATTCCTCTACTTGTTCTTTGCCACCGAATTTAAATATCGCTGCGATGTCCGCTGATCCGTCTGTAAGTAGTTGGCCGGATTTCACTCTGTCCCCTGTTTTTATTATCGGCATTCTGCGGAAAGGCACCAGGTATTCAATCTCATTCGGCTTGCCATCGAGTTTGGTATCAGAGAGGACTTTAATTAACTTCTCTTTACCTTCTTTATCCTTTATCTCAATTACTTCCCCATCACTCTCGGAAATGATAGCTGGATTTTTAGGAATTCGGCGTTCAAAGATTTCTTCAATACGAGGTAAACCAGTAGTGATGTCAGTACCTGCCACACCTCCAGCGTGGAAAGTTCGCAGCGTTAGCTGAGTTCCTGGCTCACCGATGGCTTGAGCGGCAATAATACCAACTGCTTCACCTTGCTTGACTATGTGGTTGCGTCCCAAGTCTAGTCCATAGCACATAACGCAAATGCCGTGTACTGTTTTACATGTTAGCGGTGAGCGGACGAATACTTCAGTGAATCCGGCCTTTTCTATCGTAATTGCTTCTTCCTTAGTAATCAGGAAGCCTCTCTTGTAAGCCACCTTGCCATCTTTATCCTTCAGGTCGCCGGCCAATACTCGGCCACGAATATTCTTAGATAGTGGGATTTCAATACCAGAAATATTTTCTTTGGTAACTACTTTTCCTTCCTTAGTACCGCAATCTTCCTCCGTAACAACTACATCCTGAGCTACATCCACGAGTCTGCGGGTTAGGTATCCAGCCTTAGCAGTGTTTAGCGCGGTGTCGGATGCTCCCTTACGTGCACCGTGCGTCGTAACGAAATATTCAATCGGTGAGAGCCCTTCTTGATATGAAGGTATGATTGGAAACTCTAGAGTCTTACCTTGGTTGTTTTGGATGAGTCCTTTCATTCCACTCATTTGAGTAAGCTGACCCATAGAACCTCTGGCACCAGAAGTAAATATATCGTAAGTAGAACCATTCTTATCGAGTGACCCTGGCAATACTTTTTCCAAGTCTTTCTTGGCTTGAGTCCAAATTTCAATAATTTTCTGGTATCGCTCTTCTAGGGATAGAAGACCTTCTTTCCATTCAGATATTACTTGCTCCTCTAATTTCCTGCCTTCAGCGATTATCTTCGGCTTCTCCACTGGCACGCTAACGTTATCCAAGCCCCAGGTAATACCAGAAATTGTGGAGTATTTGAATCCGAACTCTTTTATCTTGTCCAGTATTGGCGGAGTTTGATCCACGCCATAGGAGAGAATTAATTCGTCAACTAAGGAAGACATTCTCTTCTGGGTCATCTCGTCATTAACGTATGAGAAATCATTTGGCAAAATACTATTGAAAAGTAATTTACCAACAGAAGTATCGAATACTTTGCCTTCAAATTTCTTGTACTTAGGTGTATCAGTAGCTAGAACTTTTATCTTGGCTCGCAGAGAAACAACTCCGTAGTCGAAGGCAGTAATAGCAGTATTTGGATTAGGGAAGTATTTGCCTTCGCCTAACTCATTATCTACAAACTTAGTCATCCAGAAAGATCCGAGCACAATGTCCTTACTTGGGTTCACGATTGGGTCACCATTTTGAGGCTTAAGTAGGTTCTTGTTGGAAGCCATTAATTCTTTGGCTTCTGCTTGAGCTTCTTCTAGAAGTGGTACGTACACAGCCATCTGGTCACCGTCGAAGTCTGCGTTAAAGGCGGCACACACGAGTGGGTGCACTTGGATAGCATTACCTTCGATAAGTATTGGGTTGAAAGCCTGAATACCGAGGCGGTGCAGTGTCGGCGCGCGGTTTAGGAGCACATACTTGCCTTCAATAACTTCTTCGAGCATGGCCCAAACTTCAGCAGTTCGCTCTTCGATGAGTTTATTGGCACCGCGAATATTGAACGCAAGTTCAGCTTGAAGAATTTTAGAAATGACGAATGGGCGGAAGAGTTCGAGCGCCATATGCTTTGGCAAACCACACTGATTTAATTTCAATTGCGGACCGACTACGATAACGGAACGGCCGGAGTAGTCTACACGCTTACCGAGCAAGTTCTGACGGAAGAGACCTTGTTTTGATTTTAGATTGTCAGATAGGGATTTAAGCGGGCGCTTCTGGGATTGGCTCATAGCTGCAGAGTCATTTTGCTTAGCAATAGAGTTATCTATCAACGCATCTACTGCTTCCTGAATTATTCTTTTTTCATTTCGAAGAATAACGTCAGGAGCATTAATTTCCTTAAGCTTTTTCAAGCGGTTATTGCGGTTGATCACGCGGCGGTATAGGTCGTTAAGGTCGCTTGTTGCATGACGGCCACCATCGAGCGCCACCATAGGGCGGAGCACTGGTGGAATAACTGGAATAACTGTTAAGAACATCCACTCTGGACGGATAGAGGCATAAGTCATAGCGCGGATAAGGGAGAGCCTCTTTTGTAACTTTTCCTTCTCCACTGCGCTGGCCTTTACTACCATTGCCTCAGTAAGAGTCTTTAGTTTATTTAAGTCTAGATTTTTAAATATGGAATATATTGCCTCCGCCCCAATGTTGGCTTCAAAGCAAGTTCCATATTTTAAGGAATAATGATGGAAAGAAATTTCATTGAGCACCTTACCCTCGTATATTTCACCGATTTCTTTTTTGGTAACTGAAAGTAAAGTCTTCAACTTCTCGCGAGTTTCCTCGTCTGGAATACTTTTAACCTTTGTCTTGTACTCTTTATCCAGGCCGCTGATAAGAGTAGCTTTTTCTTCCTCATGCACCTTGGTAATGATGTAGCCGGCAAAGTAAATAACCTTCTCTAGGTCAGAGACAGAAATATTAAGGAGGATACTCATGCGGGATGGTACGCCACGTAGGAACCAGATGTGGGAAACTGGAGTAGAGAGCTCAATATGGCCCATGCGTTCACGACGAACGATAGAGCGGGTAACTTCCACGCCACACTTCTCGCAGATAATGTCCTTATACCTTATGCGGCGGTACTTTCCACAGTAACATTCATAATCCTTCTCCGGTCCGAAAATCTTCTCGTCGAAAAGGCCTCCACGCTCAGAGCGGCCAGTTCGATAATTTATCGTCTCAGGCTTGGTGACTTCCCCGTAGGACCATTCCTTGATCTGCTCCGGTGATGCGAGACGTAGTGTGATGTAATCAAATTCAGTTAAATTTAAAGTTTTCATATAATTTTTTTGTTATTTTATTCCTCTAATTTCTCCTGAATTTCTTTCGGGGAGTATTTTTTAAGATTTACATCAAGTGCTAGACCTCTTAAGTAATTTAAGAGCACATTGAATGACGCTGGTGAGTTCGGGGAGCGAATCTTTTCATTCTTGATAATAGAGTCGAAGGTAGCAGAGCGGCCGAGGATATCGTCGGACTTGATGGTGAGCATTTCACGTAGTGTGTATGCAGCGCCGTAGCCTTCGAGTGCCCAGACTTCCATTTCTCCGAATCTCTGTCCGCCGCCTTGAGCTTTACCGCCGAGTGGCTGTTGGGTGATGAGCGAGTAGGGACCAATGGAACGCATATGGATCTTGTCTTCCACCATATGGTGCAGCTTGAGCATATACATATATCCTACTGCTACGTCTTGCTGGAAAGCCTCGCCTGTGCGGCCGTCAAATAGCTTCATTTTGCCGCTCTCTGGCAATCCCGCTGCTTTTAATTCTGCCTTTATCTCTTCATGACGAGCTCCTAGGAATGGAGGCACAATTGCCTGATAGCCTAAAGTGTTAGCAGCCATACCTAGGTGAATTTCTAGAATTTGACCCAAGTTCATACGTGATGGCACGCCGAGTGGTGAGAGGATGATATCAACTGGAGTACCATCTTCCATGTATGGCATATCTTCCTCTGGTAGAACTGTTGAAATAACACCCTTGTTACCGTGGCGGCCCGAGAGCTTGTCTCCAACTGAAATGTTTCGGATCTGGGCAACTTCGATAACAATTTTCTTGATGATGCCAGCTTCTAGTGTATGGCCAAGGTCGCGAGAGAAAATTTTAACTCCGATTATGCGCCCACGCTTGCCGTGTTCCATACGCAGCGATGTGTCTTTAACATCACGAGCCTTTTCCGCAAAGATAGAGCGGAGCAATCTCTCCTCTGGAGTAAGTTCCGTCTCACCCTTTGGGGTAATTTTACCAACTAAAATATCATTTTCGCGAACTTCAGCTCCGATACGGACAATGCCGTCCTCATCTAGGTCCTTAAGTTTAAGCTCACCCACATTCGGGATATCGCGAGTAGTAATTTCCGGCCCAAGCTTAGTATCGCGAACAGTACAAATAAATTCCTCAACATATACAGATGTAAATTTACTTTTCTTTACTAGGCGTTCAGAAATAATTATAGCGTCTTCGTATGTTGAACCTGACCAAGAAAGGAAAGCAACTAGAATATTCTGCCCGATAGAAATCTGCCCACCTACAGTGCTCGAAGTGTCGGCAAGAACTCCACCCTTCTTTACCTTATCTCCTACTGATACTGCAGAGCGCTGGTGGAATACAGAGAAGTTGTTGTTGCGCAGGAAATTAACTAATGGATAAGTCTTTTCGCTCTTGCCTTTTACTACTACTTTCTTCGAATCTAAGTATGAAACTACTCCTTCCTCTTCGGCGAGGACAAGACGGCCACCATCGCGGGATGCTAACTCTTCAATACCAGTTGCAACTAGTGGCACTTCTGGTAGTACGCATGGTACTGCCTGCTTTTGCATGTTCGAGCCCATCAGCGCACGGTTAGCGTCGTTGTGTTCGAGGAATGGAATCATAGAAGTAGCAAGTGAGAATGCTTGGTTGGCAGCAACGTCAATAAAGTCCACTGCTTCGCGAGCAATAGTTCCTGGCTCTGTTTTTACTCTCGCCTCAACTTTTTCTTCAGTGATTTTACCTGTTTCTTCGTCATACGGAATACCAGCGTGCGCAATGTTGTACTTTTCTTCATCGAGTGCATTGAGGTAAACCATCTCGCCAGTGATCTTACCATTCTTAACTTTGATATATGGGGTTTCGATTATACCGAATTCATTTATTTTGGCATATGTTGAAAGGTGCACGATAAGACCGATGTTCGGACCTTCAGGAGTATGAATAGGACAAACGCGGCCGTAGTGGGATGGGTGCACGTCACGCACTTCGAGGCCCGCTCGCTCGCGAGTTAAGCCTCCTGGACCAAGAGCTGAAAGTAAGCGTAGGTGCTCCATTTCCGCAAGCACATTTTCCTGACTCATGAATTGAGAGAGCTGGTTGGTAGTGAAAAATTCTTTAATACGAGCCTGTAGTGGGCGCTGGTTAATGATCTGGATAGGCATCGCTGTCTGCACATCGATGATAGACATGCGGTCCTGAATGTTGCGCTTGATCTGCATCATACCGGTGCGGATCTTTTGCTGTAGAATTTCACCGACGAAGCGCACACGACGTTGACCGAGGTGGTCGATGTCGTCACTCTTTGCTCCCGGGGTATTGTTAAGAACAATAATATGGGTAATTACTGTGAGTAAATCTTCTTTGGAAATTGTGCGGCGAGCCATTTCAGCCTCATCCATACTCTTATTGAAGCGCTGATTGAAACGGAAACGTCCAACTGGGGAGAGGTCATAACGCTCAGAAGTAAATAATGAATTTATAAATTCTTTAGCATTTTCCGCAGTAGCCATGTCACCATCGCGTAGGCGCTTGTAGATTTCAATATAGGATTCACTTAAAGTTTTTACGCCATCCTTAGCTAGACATGCCTTAATAGCTTCCTCGGTTACTGGATTCTTAGCAAAAGCTTTAGTGATAGCTTCACTCGTCTCATAGCCCATTGCCCGTAGGAGTGCAGTAGCTGGGAACTTCCTCTTTTTGTCTATTCTTATGTAAATTGCGCCGTCAGCTTCAGACTCTATTTCAATCCAGACTCCGCGAGCTGGGATAATCTTGGCTCCGAAGTATGTTTTACCCTTACTCTCGCTTTGAGTGAAGAAAACACCGAAGCTTCTGGCAAGCTGCGGCACGATAACTCGCTCTACGCCGTTGATGATGAAGGTTCCGTGTGGAGTCATTACTGGGAGGTCGGACATGAATATCTCTTGCTCCTTTACAGTGCCTAGGATTTTATTAGTGAGCTTCACGCGCACTTTCAGCGCTCCCTGGTAAGAGAGTTTATTTACTTTTGTATCATTCTCATCTGTCTTCGGCTCGCCGAGCGAGAAGGAAGAAAATTCCAATTGGAACTTTTTACCGGAGTAGTCCGATATTGGTGAGAATTCTTTGAAAACTTCTTTGATCCCCTGTTCCACCAGCCACTTGTAGGATTTGAGTTGAGCTTCGATCAAATTTGGGAATTCGACCAACGGCTTCTTGTACCTACCAAAATACTTCTTCGGACGCTTGAGATCTGTTTGCATAATAGTTTTCTCTCCCCGCTGTGCGGGGTAAGAAATAAACAAAACAAAAGAGAGAAAAGGCTTTTGCTTTACTTACTTCCTATAAATTAAAAAACGCCTTTTTTAAGGGCCTAATAATGGAGAAACGTCATTACTCAATCGGTATTACCAGTATACTCGGATTAGTTTTTTTGTCAAATGTGCATAAAAACACAAAGTCGAGCGCGACTCTGTGGTCGTACTCGACTACTTACTTGGACTCTCTCTTTTCTGCCTTCACGCATTCGTCCCGCAGTGTCAGGGCGATTCGAAAAACTGCGTGCGTGAGTTTGTCTTTCTCTGGGGCGATGAGGTCGGTCCGGTGAGTCGACACCCGAATCACTGCTGACAGTAGTGCTCGCATGTCATCTTCCGGAACTTCATCAAAAATAGAGTCGACTATGGCTTTATGAAGAGCAAGGTAAAAGCTCACCAAATCGCCCAAACGCTGCTCCCCACATTCTCGCAGTTCAGCCTTCAACATCGATTCCATCGTTTTGACAGCTTCCTTATTAGGATAAACTGGCAACATGGGAACCTCCTCCATTTATTAGCCTACTATCTGTAAAGTTGTTGTCAAACTATTTATTTCCTCTTCTTCCACTCCTCTATCTTGGCGTGATTTCCAGAAAGCAAAACTTTAGGCACACGGTAGTTTTTACCCTTATGTTTAAGGATTTCAGGGCGAGTGTAAACTTCACTAGAGGAAACTCGTTCTTCTTCGAGCGATTCGTATTTACCCAGAACGCCAGGGATTTGGCGGGAAATGGAGTCGATCAGGATCATGGCTGGCAGCTCCCCGCCAGTTACTACATAGTCCCCTATGGAGTATTTCTTGGTCTTAAAAATTTTATCCACGCGTGCATCAATGCCTTCGTACCTGCCACAAATTAAAATAATATCTTTGTAATTTTTAGATAACTTTTTTGCTTCACCGGTGGTAAACTTTTCTGCAGTTGGAATAAAATTTATTACCAGAACTTTTCCCTTCGATTTACTCAGGGCCTTCGCCACTGCTGCGGCTACGGGCTCCGCCCTCATTACCATACCAGGCCCGCCGCCATAAGGCTTGTCGTCCACTGGCCTGTAATTATTCTTGGGTGCTTTAATGAAGTCCCGTGGATTATAAAATTTAATATCAATATGCTTATTCTTTATCGCCCGGCCAATAATAGACTCATTTAAATATGAGTCGAACATGTCCGGAAAAATTGTAATTATGTGAAAATTCATTCTTGTTTTACTTTGTATTTATATCACAAATTCATTAAAAGTAGTGACGGCCGGCAACCTTCTGGTTGCCGGCCTGTTCACGATGCTTCAGCGTGCGTGCAGTCTGTAGTGGTAGATGCTGTTCCATTGGATGGCACGGAGCCCACGCGTCGCAGCCCAGCTATCGACTTGGGCTGGCAGTTCGCTGTCCGGCATTACACCGGCCTCGGCAAGAAACGCCTTGAGCTCCTCCACCATTTGGGGTTGCGGTCCCGCGTCGCCCAGGATTCGGATATCTCTATTGTGCATCCACACTTCGTAAAGAGCCTTCGTCATGTTAGGTACCCTCAATACTATTATGTCACTTTTATATAAAAAGTCAAACAAAATTCTTTATTAAAATAGTTATGGCCGGCCTCATCTTTCGATAAGTCCGGCCACGTTGCTTGAGCCTTATGGCTCTTACTGCACGATTTGCACCGGCAGCTGGATGTACGCTGGGAACTGATGAGTCGCGTCGTGCACTTCGACCCACCACTGATCCTTCTTCCACTTGCCGCCGACTTCCATGCCCACTTGTGCGGCCAGGCAGCCCATTGCTCCCCATTCCTCACCCTTGTCATTGAGCAATGAGTAGCGGTCCATATCGAGCGTGACCGCCCCGAGCTTGGCCGTCATCCGGCCATGCCGCTGGAGGTCGGGGTTCCTGGCAGGCGGGACCGGTCTTACCGGCACCTCCGTTACGGCGGGAGCGACAGTGGTCGAGCACGGCTTCCCTTTCATGAGGCCGATGCCCAGACCCACCAAAGCCCCCACCATGAAAACGTTAAACAAGCCAATCCCTCTTCGAAACATATTACTCCTGTCTGCGCATCCAAGCGCCTTAATCGAGATACTTACTACTATATTATATCACTTTTGTATAAAAAGTCAAACAAAAAACTCCGACCTGGGTCGGAGCTCTTTGTTTTTATATTTTTCTAGAAACTAAATACCCTTAAGGTCCTCCATTGCTTCATCCACAGTTTTAAGTGAAGAAGGTGCTGCGCCTGGGGATCTCTCTCCTGGAGCTCGAGGTGGGATGTCACTGGTTGTGCCCATTCCCCCATCCATGCCTCGGTCGCCGCCATGGCCTCCGGTACCGCCTTCAGGCTCGTTAATCTTCAAGTTCACGCGAGCATTATTCTTCATACCTATGATGCGGAGCAATGTGCGGATAGCTTTAGCAGTGTTGCCCATGCGGCCGATGATTTTACCCATGTCTGCTGGGTTAACTGTCAGGGTTATAAGTACGCCCATTTCGTCGACTGTCCTATCGATCTTTACATCATTTGGATTGTCAACGAGAGCCTTAACTACATATTCTAGAAATACTTTGTCTGCGTCTTGCATAATATCTTATCTATTTAAGCTTCTAAATTCTCTTACTGAGAGTGGCAGTATACGACGGACTGCTTATTTAATTATATCAAAATGAGAGTCTAAAGCAAATTATTTTTTCGCTTTGAGTTCCTTTCTTTTTACAGTTGGCTTTTTCTTTGGAAGAACGTTTATTTTCTTACCTTCTATCGCCTTCTGGAGCACCAGGAAGTTGTGCATAGTTGGAGAGAGCTGGGCGCCCTTACTAATCCAGTGCTTCATCCTCTCGGTTTCAAATTTAGCCTCCCCTGCTTTCGGGTTATAAGTGCCTAGAATTTCTAAAAACCTGCCGCTCTTGGTGGAGTTCTTGGAGTCGGTTAAAACTGCCCTGAAGGAAGGGTCATTCTTGCGGCCTATTCGCTGTAAACGTATTTTTAACATTGTTTGAGTCTAACATAGAAATTTAAAAAAGCAATATTCTGTGTTATATTTAAAGGTAATGTCGCAATCGAAGAAAAAAGGGGGCACAAACCGCCTGGAAGGCACTATCTCCATCTCTGCCAAAGGCATAGGCTATGTGGCTGTAGGGGAAACTAAAAATAAAGGCCAGGATCCGGAAATAGATTCTAAGCATTTAAACACTGCCCTTCATGGCGACAGGGTGGAGATTGTACTCCATCCTAAGAGCAAGAATCGCCAGACTGCGGAAGTTACCCGCGTAATAACCCGAGCCAAAACTGGCTTCATGGGCGTCATAGAGGAACAGAATGGCTTATTTTTTTTAAAGCCAGATGATCCTAAAATGTATACGGATATCATCGTTCCTCAAAGTATGTTAAATGGCGCTAAGGCTGGGGAGAAAGTTTTCGTCAAAATCGTTTCTTGGAATGACCCTCGTAAAGAACCAGAAGGTAAAGTAGAAAAGGTCTTAGGTAAGCCAGGTGATAATAATGTCGAGATGGAGGCCATCGCGATGGAAAAAGGCTTCGCTGCAAGTTTACCTACAGATGTTGAAGCCGAAGCGGAAAGGATAAAGCACGCGGGCATAAAAGAATCTGATTATCAAGATCGTCGGGATTTCCGCAACACTCTCACCTTCACTATCGACCCGGACACTGCTAAGGACTTCGATGATGCAATATCATTCAAAGAAATAGATAAAGATAAATACGAGGTGGGTATTCATATAGCTGATGTATCACATTATGTGCAAATCGGCAGCGCAATAGATAAGGAGGCCAGGGAGCGCGGCACATCGGTATACCTCGTGGACCGTACCATCCCGATGTTGCCAGAAGTACTTTCTAATGACTTGTGCTCCTTGGTGCCGAATCAAGATCGCCTGACCATGAGTGCTGTTTTTGTTATAGATAAAAATGCCAAGGTTGCTGGTGAATGGTTCGGCCGCACAGTTATCCATTCCCAAAGGCGCTTCACTTATGAAGAGGCCGAGGAATCGATAAAGAAATCCTCTGCACCACTACATAAGGAGCTTGCAATATTGAATGGTTTAGCAAAAAAGTTAACCAAGGAGAGGTTCAGTAAGGGCGCAATATCACTCGATCAAGAGGAAGTTAAGTTTGTCCTAGATGATAAAGGTGTGCCGATCAAAGTAATTAAAAAGGAGCGCGGCGACTCTAATAGATTGATCGAGGAATTTATGCTCTTGGCAAATAAAAAAGTTGCCCAAATTATTTCCTCATCTAATTCTAAGACCAAGGGTCAAAAAGACCACAGTATTTCCATTTACCGCGTGCATGACCTGCCGAGTAAGGAAAAGATGGCAGATCTCGCTTTCTTCCTGCGCAGCCTCGGGCACAAAATAACATTACGTGACGGGCTGATACCAACTTTTGAAATTAATAAGTTACTGGAGAGCTTGAAAGGTAAAAGTGAGGCCGACACCGTGCATCGCGCTGTCATCCGCTCCATGGCCAAGGCAATTTACTCTACCAAAAATATCGGCCACTATGGCCTTGCATTTGAATACTATACTCACTTCACCTCCCCGATCCGCCGCTACCCAGACATCATTGTGCATCGCCTACTTGAGGACCACCTAGAAGGTATTAAAATAAATCCCGATAAGCTCCATGTATTTGAAGACATGTCGAGGATTGCTTCCGAGCAAGAAAAGAGAGCCTCGGATGCGGAACGAGCATCGATTAAGTACAAACAAGTGGAGTACATGTCACTCCGGATCGGCAAAGCTTTCGATGGCGTCATCAGCGGCATAACCGAGTGGGGTATGTATGTGGAAGAGCTTGAAACAAAGTGTGAGGGTTTGGTGCGCGTGCGTGACATGGCGGATGATTACTATATATACAATGAAAAAAAGTTGGAATTAGTCGGCCAGAAGAAGAAAAAGCGCTACCGCCTCGGGGATCGTGTTAAAATAAAAGTTAAAGCGGTTGATTTGGAGCGCAAAACAATTGATTATATTCTAGTATGAATACGAAACAGGGAAAAATAAGATGGTTATTGCTTTTAACCCTGGCAATGGTGGCCTTTTTGGGCACGACTTCATATTATTTAAAGAATCTTATATATAAAGAAGCGAACCAATTAGCGGATGTTTCCGCCGCCCCGGTTCTAGCCAGTACTGACACGGGGCCTAAATATTTCTATTTCAATAAAGAAGCGGCACTACTCCCGAAGGTTTCTGCCACTGCATTCCTGGTGGGTGACCTTGATACGGGTGAAGTAATTATGGAGAAAAATCAAGACACCCAGCTTCCTATTGCTTCAGTCTCAAAATTGATGACGGCGTTAGTGGCCAATGAGCTGGGAGGAGAAAAAAATGAAGAGGGAGAGGCCCAAGTCAGTAAAAAAGCCTTGGCTACCTACGGTGGCAACGGTGCCTTCCACTTGGGAGAGAAAATTAAAGTCAACGAGCTTTTCTATCCGCTCCTCTTAGAATCCAGTAACGACGCCGCCGAGATCCTGGCGGAATATTTCGGACGCGATACTTTCCTTTCTAAAATGAATCAGGAAGCGCAAATCCTGCAGATGTCCTCCACCACCTATGATGACCCGAGCGGCCTCTCCCCTAATAACAAGTCTACCGTATCGGACCTTTTTAAACTCGCAGGATTTTTAAGTAAACAAAAGCAAAACATATTGGACATCACTACGAAACGTAGCTACACCAATGACAAACATAACTGGTCCAGCAACAACCAATTCCTGCGCGAGGCTGGTTATGAAGGTGGCAAAAGTGGCTTCACTGACCCTGCCAAACAAACTGTTATTTCGATCTTCTCTGTACCGCTGCCGCCAGGCGGTGAACGTAATATTGCCATCACCCTACTAGGAAGCAATGATAGACATAAGGATGTAGATAATATTGTCAGCTATCTAAAGAAAAATATATATTATGGTGGTGAAGCGGATGCTAACATCGCTTGGGTCAAACAAAAAGACGGCATCCCAGAAATTAAGGATCCGGACTTTGTTACCCTCTCCTTCGTCGGTGATATTATGGTGGACCGCGGGGTAAAAAATTCCGTGATGAATAACTTCGGCGGCGACTACTCCGCATTATTTGATAAAATGGGAACCTTGAAAGATTCAGATGTGGTCTTTGCAAATTTGGAAGGCACCGCATCGGACAAGGGGGAAGATCAAGGAAATTTGTATTCCTTCCAAATGGACCCGACGATTATACCAGCACTACGTGGTGCGGGAGTAAGCATCCTCTCTGTGGCTAACAATCACGTTGGCGACTTTGGACGGGAGTCATACATTGATACACTTTCGCGCTTGCGGGAAAATGAAATTACTTATACTGGTGGCGGTATGAATAGTGAGGAAGCCGAGCAGCCAGCGGTAATGGAAAAATATGGCATCAAGTTAGGATTTCTTGGCTTCTCGGACGTTGGCCCAGACTGGATGAATGCGAAGGAGGACACTGCTGGATTATTACTAGCTAGTAACCCACGCTTTGATCAAATAATTAAAAATGCTGCCAGCCAGGTGGATGACCTTATCGTCTCCTTCCACTGGGGTGTTGAATATCAAACGCAGCATAATGCTAGGCAGGAAGAATTAGCGCACAAAGCCATAGATGATGGCGCAAAAATAATTATCGGCACCCACCCACATGTGATGGAAGATACTGAAACTTATAAGAATGGTTACATCGCTTATTCACTTGGAAACTTTATATTTGACCAGATATTTAGTGCAGAAACTATGAAAGGCATGCTGCTTAACATTAAGCTCGGCCACGATGGCAGCCTAGCAGTGACAAAAAATACTGTCAGGTTAAACGACGCCTTCCAGCCGGACACTGTAGTGGCTGGAAAGGAAGAAAAGATTAAGTTTGATAGTGTATTGATTCCAAATTAAAAAGTGATATGCTCTAACTGAATACCTGCCACTCTAGTTCACCATCAAGGAGGTCCCTTGGCGAACGGACAGAATACCAAACTCGTGCCCATGATCTTGTTCATCCTCGTAATCTTGGCGGTGCTCACTATCGTCGATAGTAAGAAGGTGACGACGCCTTACGGCTTCACCTTCCCCTGCCAGGGCTGCACGCACTAGGTGCACGATGAAGGAAGAAGACAGCCTGTGGGCGTGGGCCAAACTGATTGGTCTACTGTTATTAGTTGAGGGCCTCCCGCTCGGTGCCCTCGCCTTCCTCATCCGGTGGAAGTTCGGAAAGTAACGCATGCCGGCGGCCCCTTGGGTCGCCGGCAAAATCGTTTGTGGGTGTATAATTAGTGAGTATGCTGTTCCTGGGCGCTTAAGACTGGAGGGTCTATGAATCGTCTGGCTTTCGTAGTCGTCGTAGCGGTGGTGTTTCTTGCTGGCGTAGCAGCCGGCAAAGCAACTTCACCTGTCGAGAATGATCTCGCACTTCGCCAGGCAGAGAGTCGCGAGGCCATGCTGATGCTCGCCTTCGTTGAGCTCAAGGTGGAGAACATGGCGATGGAGGAGCAGCTCCAATCCTGGAAAGATGCCGCTGCTCCGCTTAACACCATGTATTTCACGGAGGCAGCCTACGTCGACATGGGTCTCCACGAATATTTCGAGAAGTTCTATCCGGACATGGTGATGAATGCAGTGAAGCTGCGCAAACTCACTCATCCATGTCAGGTTGACCCTCGACGTTGGGGTTGCTCCTGGTACGGAAAGAATTACGTACCGGTTTACGTGGAAATCCAGCGGCCATTCTCAATATCCATGAGCCTAGCTGGGCACATGGACTCCCCGAGGAAGTGAATAAATTGAGTTTCGGGGGACATCCCCAGAACACGCGGCCGGCGATCTCTCGATCCCCGGCCGCAAACTCATTTAAATTAAAATTTATTTAGCTATTGCCACCGCTTCGTCAAATTTAACGGAGAGGAGTTTGGAGGCGGAGTCCGAGCCAATGGTAACACCATAGAGCATGCCAGCGCGCGACATCGTCTCGCGGTTGTGGGTCACAACGATAAGCTGGGAATGTTTGGAGAGTTTTTCCAGCATGTCTCCATACTTCCTAGAGTTAGCTTCATCCAGCGCCGCATCTGTTTCATCCAGCACCAGGAATGGTGGCGGATTAACTTGTGACATAGCAAAAAGGAGTGCAATGGATGTCAGCGAGCGTTCCCCACCAGAGAGCGCCTGCAATTCTTTTACTTTTTTATGTGGCAATGACACATCTATCTCAATGCCTTGCTCGGGTATTTCATCTTCCTCATCTATCACTACCTCTTCTTCATAATCCTCGTCTTCACCTTTCTCAGCCTTTTTCTTCCTCTTTTCTGGTATCACTATGGAAAGCGACCCCGAGCCACCACCGAACATAAGAGTGAAAAATTCTTTAAATTCAACATTGATTTTCTTTATACCTTCCTTGAATTCCACATCGATTTTTTCTTTTAGGTCCACCATAATACCCTGGAGCGACTTTATACTCTCAGCTAAGTCCGCCATCTCCTTCTCTAGGAATTGGTCCCGCTGTGATACTTCCTCAAATTCTTTCATTATTTCCGTACCGCCGCCAAGGCCAGCGTCCTCTAATTTTATTTTTATCCTTTCAATTTTCTTCCGCAATTCCTCTTGGGCTTGCGCATCGATGCCACCTTCTATTTGGAAGTTTTTATAGGAAAGTATTTCCATGCCGATCAAGGCCTGACCCTCCTTAATTTCATTTTCTAACATACCCTCCCCTTTGAAAATATTTGCGAGTTTAATGTTTATGAGCTCAAGCGCGGATGAAAGTTCCTGGTGTTTAACTTTATGCGTAAACTTCTCGCGCTCCATGTCCCGCAGGGATTCCATTTCCTTATTTATTGCTTGCTTTAGTCCTTCAATAGATTGTGCATGAGTTTGTTCGTCCTTTTTCAACTTCTCAATCTCGGCCACTGTACTTACCTGGGAGGCTTTAAGTTCCGCCAATTCCCCTTCCTCATTTTCCCTCTTTTGTATTTGCTCGGCGTGCATCTCACGGATTTCATTACCGCATAGTGGACAACGGCCAGCTATTTTAACCTTATTCTCTTTAGCCTCGAGCATGCCTTCAATACGGCCGAGTTTGCGCTCTAGCTCGTTCTTAAGGTTCCTTATTTCATTTATTTTTTCCTCTACCGCCCGCAACTCCTCAATCTTTTTATTGCCAGCTTTGGAAGTTTCCTCGGGAATATCGGAAATTTTATGGAGGACAGTCTGGAGTTCGCCTTGAATTTTACTTTTCTCTTTTGAAAGAGAATTCTTTTCATTCTCTAGGAAAACACTTTCCTTTTTTAAATATTCTCGGTACAGGGTTGCAAGTTCACCTTGCATCTCCTTAGCTTTTTCGAATTTTTCAACCTGCTTCTTGAGGAAGTTCAAATGCGGGGCACTCTCCCGACGGAGCATGGTGACCTCCTTCATATTCTCCTCAGTGCGTTCTAGTTTGCGCTCGCTTTCACGGATTTTGTATTGGTAAATTTTAAGGCCGAGTGCGTCCTCCACCATTTCCTTCCTATCCTTCGGGCTCGCATTTAAAATTCTGTCCGCTTCACCCTGGGAGATTATGTGGTGTCCAGAGGAGCCAATATTGACTGATGCGAGTAAATTATTGATGTCTTTTAAACGCACCTCAGAACCATTTAAAATATATTTATTAAGGCCATCGGTATAAACCTCACGCCCGATGGAGATAGTATCGTAATTTAAATTCATATTCTCTCCCACATCATTTGCGAGTTTGAAAATTTTATCTTTATTATCAAAATATATGGTAACTGACGCTCGGTTACCCTTAGGCAATTGCTTGGAACCTTTAAAGATCATGTCCGCGCCGGCCTTACCGCGCATGGACTTCATGGACTGCTCACCGAGGACGTAGCGAATGGCTTCCACCACGTTGGATTTACCGGAACCATTAGGGCCGACGACTGAAGTAATCGGGCTCGAAAACTCTAAAACTGTTTTTTTAGCAAAAGATTTAAAGCCATTTAATTCTAAACTCCTAAGTCGCATTTCTTTATTCTGTATTTACTCCAGCCAATTTTTTACTTTTAATGCCGCCTCTGCCGCCTTCTGCTCGGCTTCCTGCTTACTTTTACCTTTACCTTCGGCGATCAAAACCCCGCCGAAATTTATGCCCACAGTAAAATGTTTGTCATGGTCTGGGCCTGACTCACTAAGGACCCGGTAAGCCGGCGTAACCGATGCAAACTCCTGTGCCTTTTCCTGCACCAAACTCTTAGCATCCCGCCATAATTTATTTTTAACTATTTCATCAGTTTTAGGTAGAAGGGATTCCGACACAAATTTATCAGTCACTTCGTAGCCTTGATCTAAATAAACTGCGCCCACATAGGCCTCATAAGTATTAGCGAGTATATATTGCCGCGCCTTGCCGTTATCCTTAGATTCCCCTTTCGAGAGTAATAGATAGTCATTCATACCCACAGCGGAGGCAATTTCGGAAATAATTACGGCATTCACTAATGCCGAGCGCACTGCAGTTAACTCCCCCTCATTATAAGCGGGATATTTTTTGTATAAATAGTCCGTGACAATAAGTTCAAGCACTGCATCACCGAGGAATTCCAGGCGCTCGTTGTGTGAGAGTCCTGCGGAAGGATTTTCATTAATGTAAGAACGGTGAATAAATGCCTGCTTGAGCAAATTCTTTTCTTTGAAAACTATCTTTGTCTTTTTCTCAAAATCTGCAAAATTAATCATATATATAAATTAATTATCTAATACCTGTATCAATATTAAAATTCAACGTGGTTGTTTGACCACTTTTTACAGTTACTGTGCCCTTATTTTCACTGAGTTCATCAACCATCATTCCGCTTGCTTTTATCGTATACGTGCCTGGGGCCAATGTAAATTGATAATTGCCATTGGCATCTAAGTGCTGGCTGGAAACCAAAACTCCGGATTGTGTAAACACTCCAACTTGACGTGCCATATTTGTCTCTGGTGATGGAGTGCACGGGTGTCCAATTTGCTCCACCGGACAGACGGGCCCAATATCCACATGGCCTTTGAGGGTGCCAGTGGAAGCTTGGACCGTATTCGTAAATTTAAAAGTGGAAAGAATTTGTTGTTCTTGATTTAAGTCACCCCAACAATTTAAAGGATCTCGATAGGAAATCGCTATTGTGTCCTTTCCGTCTTTTGTTGAAGTTTGGAAATTTGATGTAGCACACTTAGGTGTGCCGTCTTCTGGATCATAAAATCCATACCAAGTTACGCCTGCAATATTATTCGAAGTCGGAGTAATAGATTTATCATAAGGATTGGGATCAATGTTTGTCTTGGTCCAACCTTTCATAATCGTAATTATTGGACCTTCCCCGATTGTCAGCTGAACAGTCGGGTATTTCGTCCCATTGTACAAAAATGAACCCGTATCTTTAGGGGTTAGTGTGGTTAACTGGTACGGAGTTTTTATCTCAAATCCATACTGATCATTGGTATATGTTTTCCAATTTGCAGTTGATTCTTGTTTTGCGGGAGCTTGAACTGAATTTTTGTTTTTTTGCAAAAGAAAAATACCACCAAAAAGTACTCCGACCACAACTATACTAATAATTATTTGCTTAATCATTTCTTTGTAATTATTTCTATAGCCTTAGTAATCAGCGGAATTATGTCGTTGTAAATATGGAGGTCGGGAATTTCTTTCAATTTAAACCAACGCGCTTCGTCTAGGCCCCCTGTAACTTCAAGGGTCAAGGGTTCATATTTGGATTCGGCTAAAAAGTAGATAACTTTCTTTAAAATTTTACCCTTCTCTGGGTGCGAGGCTACATACTCATTCTCCCCCAATTTTTCAGTAATATTCACATCTATACCTATCTCCTCCTTGATCTTTTTAGCAGTAGCTTCCTTTTCATCCCCTGCGCTTTCAATGCCGCCCTTGGTGAGTGTCCAGTAGCCGAAAACGTCGTGCACCATGGCAAAGTAAATATCTTTGCCTTCCTTGGCATACACCACAGCCCCACCCTTGCGCTCCACGGGTAATTTGCTCCTGTCTATTGGGGTGTCGTTTTTATGAATTTCCTTTTTCTTTTTACTGACTTCATCCTTACCTGGCTCGCCTATTTCCTTATACACCGCCCCGAGCACACCGTTGACGAATTTACCGGAATTTTCACCGCCGAAAGTCTTCGCGAGTTCTATTGCTTCATTGATGGCCACCTTCGGTGGCACTTGACCACGATCGCCAAAGAGGAGCTCGGTGAGCCCAATGCGTAAAATATTTCTATCAATGATGGAAATCTTATCTATCGGCCAGTCAGGCGCAGCTTTTTCGATGATCTCATCGATCACCGTTTGTTTTACAATTATTTGGTCGGTAAGCATGAAGACGAAGTTGTCCTCCTCCATGCCGGGAGCGAATTCCTTGAGGTTGCGATCTAAAATTTCTTTTACTTTCTCGGGAGTGTGGTCGGCAGGTTTTGATTGAGACAAGAAGTCCCACTCAAAAAGGGTCTGAAGTACTATTGATCTGGAAAGATGCCTATTTGCCATTTTTTAAAAAACTTAATCCGCCACCGACGGAAATTACTAACGCTTACAATTAACTACAACTAACTAATTGGCTGCTGCTTTGGCCTTTTCCCTCTTTTGCCTCTTTTCAGTCTTTTTAATCAAGTCCACTACCTTCCTGCCACCGTAAAAGCCGCAATTAGCGCACATCGTGTGGCTCTTTTTCAGCTCCTTGCAGTTTTCGCACTTGATAAAGTTCGTGCTCACCAATGCATGGTGGGAACGCCTGTTACCTGTATGCGATTTTGTGCTTCTCATTCTTACTACCATAATGTGCTATATCCTAGCATATAAAGGCTGAAATGCAAAGAAAAATGTGATATTATATGAATCTATGGCCCAAAGCCAACAATCAGAAGACAAGCTAGCCCATACCCGCCACACTTTGGCCCATTTACTAGCCGCCGCAGTCGGTGAAATATATAAATTCGACAATGTCCGCCTAACCCTTGGCCCAGCCATAGAAAATGGCTTTTATTACGATATTGATTTCTTGGGTGAAAAGATAAGCGACGAGGATTTAAAAAAGATTGAAAAAACAATGAAGAAAAGGCTCCCCAGCTGGGATAAATGGGAGCATAAAGTGGTGAGCAAGGAGGAAGCGCTCGAGACTTTCAAAAATAACGAATACAAAGCTGAGCTCATCAAGGAAATAGCTGACCGTGGCGAAGAAATAACTATTTATACTTGTGGTAAATTCTCGGACCTGTGCCGCGGCGGCCATGTTGAAAATCCTGCAAAGGAAATTGACCCAGAATCTTTTATGCTTGACCGCGTTGCGGGTGCTTACTGGCGCGGCGATGAAAAGAATAAAATGCTCACTCGTATTTACGGGCTCGCATTTGAAAGTAAAAAAGATTTGGATGCGTACCTAATGCAGCGTGAGGAAGCTGAAAAAAGAGACCATAAAAAGTTGGGTCGGGAGTTGGGACTCCTCATGTTCCATGAAACTGCCCCAGGTATGCCCTACTGGCTACCAAAAGGATTAATTTTATACAAAGAACTTGAAAATTATTGGCGCAAAAGGCACGCGGAACTTGATTATCAAGAAATCGCGAGCCCGCTCGTAAATAAAGCCGAGCTCTGGAAAATTTCCGGACATTGGGACCACTACCAAGACGACATGTTCATCGCCAACATGGGTGAAAATGAAGTGTATGGCATCAAGCCGATGAACTGCCCGAATGCCATGATTGTTTTCAAATCCATGCAAGTTAGCTACAAGGATTTACCACTACGCCTTTCCGATACCGACCGCCTGCATCGCTATGAACGCTCGGGAGTTTTAAATGGGCTCCTCCGCTGCCGCTCCTTCCAGCAAGATGACTCCCACAACTACATAACCGAGGATATGATCGAAGATGAATATCATAAGATCATGGATATTTGTAAAGAATTTTATGGAATTTTTAACTTAGAATATTCCTTCCGCCTCGGCACCAGGCCTAAGGAATTTATGGGTGATGTAGAAACCTGGGATAAAGCTGAAAAGGCGCTGCATAATGTGCTTAAAAAATCTGATAAAAAATATTCCGTAGCCGAGGGTGACGGTGCATTTTATGGACCCAAGATAGACATAATAATGAAGGACGCCATCGGCCGGGACTGGCAGATGGGTACTATCCAGCTCGACTTCCAACAGCCTCGCCGCTTTGAACTGGAATATACTGACCGTGATGGCAAGAAGAAAACACCTGTAGTAATCCACCGCGTTATTTATGGCTCGCTCGAGCGATTCATCGGCATACTTATTGAGCATACTGCAGGCAACTTCCCTCTCTGGCTCGCGCCCGTTCAGGTGAAGGTTATTCCAGTGCGGGAGAATCATAATGAATATGCCAAGAAGGTTGCAGAATTATTGAAAGAAAATAATATCCGCGCAGAATTTGATAATAAGGATGAAAACCTAGGCACCAAAGTCCGCGATGCCAAAAATAACAAGCTCCCCTACTGGATAGTGGTGGGTGACAAGGAAGTTGAAGCTGATAAACTTACCCTCGAGAGCCGCGACTCTGGCAACCTAGGGCAAATGGCAAAGGAAGATTTGGTTTCAAAACTACTCAAAGAAATTAAGGATAAGAAATAAAATGCCTGAAGGATATCATAAGTTAGTTCGAGATAATATTCCAAAACATTTGGATGAAAAAGGTGTGCCTTATGAAAAAAGGGTTGCAACTCCTGAAGAATATAGAGCTGAGTTATTAAAAAAGCTTCCCGAAGAGGTGGCAGAATTCGAAGAAGCTCACAGTCCAGAAGAGCTGGCTGACATCATCGAAGTCATTGAAGCATTAAAAGAATTACCGGAATTTTCTAAAGTGGATGAAATAAGAAAAATAAAGCTCGCCACCAAAGGCGGCTTCACTAAGCGAATAATTCTAAAAGGAGAAAAAGGTTAGTTATTTTATATCTTCCACCTTAAAACCATAAGTAAAGTATCTTTTTTAGTTACCCAGGTATGCAAATCATTGGGTTCAATAAAAATGAAGTCTCCTTCTTTTTTAAGTGGAACCATTTTAGATTTATTTATAGTTACTTCGTGATGCCCACGAACTAGTATTATCAGTGTTTGAATTACTTTATGTTTATGTGGCACTGTTTTTGTATCTCCCTTCTTGAGTCGAATCCAGCGAACTTCAATTTTAGGTATATTTTTAAAATCAAAAATTGGGTTCTTGCTGTCCCCCAACTTTCCCAATCTATTAATTAAAGAACCATTCCTCTGGCTATGTTTTAGTTTAGAATTAAAGTTGCCATTTTTCATATAATATTATTTATATGTGCTTATTAATAAACCGTCCTCAATCTCTAAAAATTCGTTCGAGTAATCTTTATTATTAGATAAATATTCCCGGTAATCATTAACATACTCAGCAAAATTAGTCATATTATCCGCAATAATAACAGCTCCGTGATTTAAATGTGGCTCAATTTTCCTTAGATATTCAAGGTACTCATGTTTATCAGCATCTATAAATACCATATCCACCATCTTATCCCAACTTTCTAAAACATCAAGGATATTACCTTTTATCTGGACAATCGATTCAGTCAGGCCAGCTTCTGCGAAAGATTGCTGCGCCATTTCTATTTTTTGCGGTGATATCTCAACTGTAAAAAGTTTGCCACCTTCTGGTAAAGCAGATGCTATCCAGATACTGGAGTAGCCAGCGGATGTGCCCAATTCTAAGACAACTTGTGGTTTTTTAATAAGCACAGTTTCTCGCAATAGCTCCCCTGTTGCCCTACCCACTGACCACAACTTTATTTTATTATTATGAGACCAATGTCCGTCCTTACCATTATTTTCGTCAGAGACATCCTCAACTAAAAACTCCTTGTCCAATTTTTCTAATCGCTCAACTGTTGCTAAAAATTTGGAGTCGATTTTCATAATGTACTAAATTTTTATATATTCTATTTCTATACCCAATTGCTTCGCTTGGTCATGTTCCCACCGTGCACCCTTTGAAGATTCCCAGTCTGGCATAAAATATAACTTTTTAATTAAGCCAGAAGTGAATATTGGAAGGTAGAAATCAGTTAGTAGAGCTGTAGCGTACTGCCCGGCGGGTAAAGTGGTTTTTATTCTTTGCATCGGTGCCTCGAAGGGCATCTGATCGAAAATTATTTTACCTTCCGCTTGCAAAAATACTATCGTTTCATTAAAAGCTATGAGATTTTCTAAAATTGTTCCTCTTCCGCCAGTACTTATGGGCCCACATACTTGGCCTATTGGTGCAGGCATGCGGCGTAAAACATTAAAAGCTATGTCCCTCATTGTATCTATACTTTCAGCTTGCTCGAGCAAAAGAATGTCTTCCTCCGTCCAATATTCTCGGGTACTATGATTTAGATCCATGATTTTCTTTCTTTAACAACTCTAGAAGATTCTCCATGGCTTTACCGCGGTGGGAGTGTTTATTGCGCTCTTCGTCGGTAAGCTCCAGCATTATTTTGTCAGTACCGTCTAATTTTACGAAGAGCTCAAACCATCGGCCTTTATGATCCTTTTCTTTCGGAGCTACAATCACGCCATTAAACTCCCCCACACCCATAATGATATCATCCTCCCCGCGGCATAAAGCTAGCCGACAAACAGCTTTTATCCTAGTACCCGAAAATTTATGACCCATTTCGTATGGAGTCATAACATTGAAAAAGTCCTTCATATATGGCCCCGGGAAACCATTTAAGAATTCAAAATACACTGAGACATCATCTACTAATACTGCGCCGCCAAACTTTTTGTAAGCCTTTTTAACTTTGTCAGTAATTATCTCCCCCGGCTCACCCTGTATCTCGTGTTCATCCCAAGGCCTCTGCTCGCAGTCGAAAAAATCTTTAAGTTTGTAAGATAGATCATGGAATTTAAAGTCACTACCTGTAACAATAAAAAGTTTCGGCTTCATTAGATATCAATCTCCGCCAACTTAGCGTTGGATTGGATGAAGGATTTGCGTGGAGGCACTTCGGAGCCCATGAGGATGTCGAAAACTTTATTAGCTTCTTCAGCATCCTCGATGTCCACCCGCTTGAGCACGCGGTTCGCAGGGTCCATGGTAGTTTCCCAGAGCTCTTCCGGGTTCATTTCACCGAGACCTTTAAAGCGCTGGATGTGGAACTTGCTGGATTTCTTTTTCTCTGCTTCTTTTTCCTCCTCCTCAGTTTCTTCAGTATTTACATCAGTTTCAACTTCCTGTATTTCACTTACATCCGCATTTTTACCGATAATTTTAATTTTATCGTCATCAGTGTAAGCGTAGGAAATTTCTTTACCTCTTTTTATTTTATATAGTGGTGGCTGGGCAATATAAATATAACCGGCTTCGATAACATGGCGGAAGTAGCGATAGAAAAGTGTCAGGAGGAGTGTACGGATATGGGAGCCGTCCACGTCGGCATCGGTAGCAATAATTATTTTATGGTAGCGGATTTTTGTTAGGTCAAAAGTGTCCCCAATGGAAGTACCGAGCGCGATAACTAGCGACTTCACTTCCTTCGAAGCCAGCATTTTATCTATGCGAGCGCGCTCCACGTTTAATATTTTTCCACGCAGCGGCAATATTGCTTGAGTTCTGCGGTCGCGGCCTTGTTTAGCAGAGCCTCCTGCAGAATCTCCCTCCACTAGGAAGAGTTCAGATTCAGAGGCATCTTTACTTTGGCAGTCCGCAAGTTTACCCGGCAAGGTCATGCCTTCAAGAGCACCCTTGCGCAAGATGGAATCCTTCGCAGCTTTGGCCGCCTTACGGGCCTTAAGGGCCAAAATGGACTTATTTATTATGGTCTTGGCGTCATCTGGGTTCTCCTCTAGAAATGCGGCAAATGCCTCGCCGAATACTGTGGCCACTGCTCCCTGGGCCTCCATTGAGCCAAGCTTGGCCTTAGTCTGGCCTTCGAATTGGATCTCACGGAGTTTTACGGAAACGACTGCAGTGAGGCCCTCTAGTACATCCTCGCCAGTGAAGCCGCCTTCGGACTCCTTCATCATTTCATTCTTCTTGCAGTATGTATTTAGTGTGCGGGTGAGTGCGGTTTTGAAACCTGTAACATGTGTGCCACCCTCGCCAGTGTAAATATTATTCGCAAATGGAAAAATTCTGTCCGCAATGTCATCCACATACTGCAGCGCCACTTCCACCCCCACACCATCCTGCTCCTTATCTACATAGAAAATATTGCTCTGGATTGGCTTCTGGAATTTGTTGTAATACTTTACGAGTGAGATGAGTCCACCTTCAAAGTAGAATGAGGTTGATGGTAGTTCCAATCCTAAATCTCTAAAATAAAATACATCCGTCTCGTCCAAGCCCTTCTTGTTGTCCCACTCGCGTGCATCAATAATTAAAATTTTTAACTTCTTAACTAGATAAGCTTGCTGACGAATATGAGAAACCACTGTATTTAAATCAAATTTAATATCGCCGAAGATTTCTTTATCTGGTTCGAAAGTAATGATCGTGCCGTGGAGCTTCGAAGCGCCTATCTTTTTAACTGCACCCTTCTTTTTACCTTGGGAGTATTCTTGCGCATATTTTCCGCCATCGCGATGCACCTCTGCTCGACAATAAATAGAAAGCGCATTCACTACGGATGCACCCACACCGTGGAGCCCGCCGGAAACTTTGTACCCTTCCCCACCGAATTTACCTCCAGCATGGAGGGTGGTCATAACTGTTTCAAGTGCGGAGACTTTCGTCTTCTTATGCATGTCTATCGGAATACCACGGCCGTTGTCTGTTACTCGTACACGGTTGCCCGGCAGGAGGACTACTTCAATATCATTGGCAAAACCACCCATCGCTTCATCGCGAGAGTTGTCGAAAATCTCCCATACTAGGTGGTGTAAGCCATCTGGCCCAGTTGTACCTATGTACATCCCAGGGCGCTTCCTGACGGGTTCTAGGCCCTCTAGAACGGAGATATCCGAGGCATCATATACATGAGCCGCTTTTGCCTTTTTATCCTCTGCCATATATAGCTATATTATAGCAAATTGAGATACCAAATGCCAGCACTTTTTACCTAAAAAACCTTTACTTTTAAACACTCTTATCCTATAGTTAGATTATGAAACCCGATCAAATGCCAAGAGAAAAACCGCCCGAATCTATCATTCAAGATGCTTTTGAAAGATCAGTTATGGGTATAGGTGTTGGCGGCGACCCCGCAGACACTGCTCAATTTTTAGTGCAAAGAATGCAAGAATTCGATTCTTGGGACGCTTTCAAGGAAAGTTTAGAAGAAATGGTTAAAGACCATTCTCTGTTTGAAAAAGAGTTTGATAAATTAACAGACATGCATGTTCGGGATCTTGTTGAGCAATACTATGAGTCTAAGAAAAGAAAGTAAGGCGGCCTATTAGAAAATGTCAGATATTTTAATAACCTCTCCGGAGGAAGCTAAATTAAAGAAAGAATTGGAGGCTAAAAATGACGTATATTCCGAGCGCTTGAAGCGCTACTTGGCTATGCCTGATTTATCTCGTACCCCAGGCAGCCCGCTTGCTGAAGTTGTTAGGAAAGCAAAAAGCGTTTCTTCACTTGCCGGCTTTGACGACATAAAAGTTCCGGAAATTATCCCTATTGATATCATGTTCGACTTGTTTAATATGCCCGAGGGCCACCCTGCCCGCAGCAAGTCCGACACTTACTACGTGGATGAAACTCATGTACTACGAACTCACGACACAGTCTTCTGGTACTACTATTTAAATGATCCGGAAATAAAGAAGAAGATTGCGAATAAGGAAACTCTCGGCGCAGTTTGTTATGGTAAAGTTTACCGCAAGGATGAAATAGATGCCCGCCACATGAACGTATTCCATCAGTTTGGGGGCTGGTATATTGCGCCCGATGACAAAAAGACGATTACTCCGGAAGATTTAAAAAAAGCACTCTCGGAAATTGCCACCAGCGTCTTCGGTAATATTAACTTTCGCTTCTATGATCACAACTTTCCTTACACGGATCCAAGTTTTGAGATGGAAGCTGAAATAGGCGGCAAATGGGTAGAAATGGTGGGCTGTGGTATGGTACGCAAAAGTGTACTCTCAACTCTTGGGCTCGAAGGCTACCACGGCTGGGCCTTCGGCTTCGGGCTTGAACGCCTTGCGATAGCCTCCATGGAGCTTCCTGACATCCGCCTACTTTGGTCAGAAGATCCACGTGTAACTAAACAATTAAAACTCGGGCAAAAATTTACAGAAGTAAGTAAATATCCATCAGCAGTACGGGATATTTCATTTGTAGTTAAAAATGACTTCGTGCCGAATGATTACTTTGACTTCGTGCGCGAAACAGCCCCAGGGCTAGTAGAGCAAGTAGAACTCCTAGATAAATATGAAAATGCAGCAAAATTCGGCGCGGATAAAATCAGCTATGCTTACCGCATCACCTACCGCTCATTAGATAAAACCCTAACTTCGGAGGAAGTCGAGGCACTACACAAAAAAATAGAAAAGCTAACCACTGAAACCTTCAGCGGAGTTATACGCTAGCTGCTTCTACTGGGCTAATTTTACGCCCGTGGCGGGATAGCACGCAGCCGCCGGGACAGAAGGATTTACCACTATTTTTTTCAATGCACTTGTGGCAATTGAGGAAGTGCCGGTGGCACACAGGGTTATTACAATTCACGAAGTTTTCAGAATTTTCACCGCATTCATCGCACTTACCCACTACCTCATGCTTAGTATCATCGGTATAGAAGCCCATAGTGATACGTTTATCGAAAACATATAATTTACCTTTGAAATCTTCATTCGGGTACTTCTCCATGTAGCTCACGATACCGCCGTCGAGCTGGTACACATCGGTAAAGCCCTGGGTAATTAAAAACCCGGAAGCCTTTTCACACCTTACTCCCCCGGTGCAAACGGTGAGCACAGTTTTATTTTTCAAATGTTTAATTTGCTCTACCACCTTCGGTAAATCCCGGAAGTTTTCAATCGGTGGGAGTATCGAGCCTGCAAAGTGGCCAACTTTGTGCTCGTAGACATTACGCATGTCCACGATATAAAATTCTTTTTTATTTGCGATCCACTCGTGCAATTCCTCCGGCGGCAAATGAATACCTGTAACTTGATTGGGGTCAATATCGCACGCCAAATGAAGCGAGACAATTTCCTTCCGCACTTTAATACAAAGCTTCGGAAATGCATTACCTGTGCCAGCACTGTATTTATAATGAATCCCATTAAAGATGGGCTCACGCTGCGAGCCCTCGCGATCTTTAACGGGACAGGTCCCCTGAAATCTTTCTAGTTCGTGTAAATATTTTTTTATATTTTCGGATGTGCCCTCAAAAGTAGCATTTATCCCCTCGCTCGCAATAATACAGCGGCCTGTAAGCCCGAGCTTGGTGCACACCTCCTCATGCCAAGCCTTCACCTCTTCGGGCTTATCAATGTGAACGTATTTATAAAAAAGGATTATTTGGTGTTCCATATATTATTTAAAAACTTCCGCTAACGCACAATACTCGCACTCGGTATTTTTACCATAGGAATTGTAATTACAAGGTCGCTCTCCCCACTGCCCTGTTTTTACAAGACTATCATAATCTTTAATATCTTTCACTAGTAGTTCAATTTCATCTTTAGTTATTACTCTGTCATAAATGGACTCCTTAGAATTTCTTGCTTCTAAAAATTCTAGCCTACTTTCCTGCACTTTTGCTTTAATAGAATTTTCTAAGAGGTATGAATACATAGCCAATTGGCGGAGGTTGCCGCTCATACGCCCTTCATCATCTAATTTTTCTATATCAGATTTTTTCCTAACACTACCAGTTTTAAAATCCGTTACTCGCAAATCCCCTCCGGGTAAATATTCCACTAGGTCAATTTTGCCGTAAATATTGAGGCCAGGAAATTTACTATCTTTCATAGAAATACTTTTTTCGGTATCACGCCTTTTTTCTATCTCTTTAAGCCTACTTTGTGCCCAGCGAGAGACTATCCTAGCTACTTCTTCATCTTCTGGAAGAGTAATTTTCCCTGATTTTAAAATCTGGTCGATGGCTTCATGCACCGCACTACCAAACTCTAGGCTCTCCGACTTTTCCTCCGGCAACTGAAGCAAATTACGGAAATACCACTTCCATGGACACTCAAAGAAGTTATTGAGGAGCGATACGGAAACATTTCTGCTTTTATATTTCTCCGCTACTAATTTCGTAAGTTCTTTTATATCATCCTTTTTTTCTTTCTCTCTCTTACCTGTTCTTACTGTTACCTCTTCCCTTGTAAAAACCTCTTCTGGTAAATCCGCAATGACCCTCGCCACCTCAAGCTCGGACTCCTTTTTAGAATATATTGAATATGAAAGAGTGCAGAACCTTTTGGCTCTGGTTATCGCCACATATAGCTTGCGCTTCACGCGATCCACATCCCTCTCCAACACCTTATCCGCGATAGCTTCCGGCAATACGAATCCTGCCTTTTTGCCACCATTTAGCCCGCCCTCATCCATATGTGCAATCCACACATAATCAAACTCTAGGCCCTTAGAGGAGTGTAGGGTCATAACATTTACCCCGTCTTTGCCTTGGGTAATAAGTGGTATTTCTTGATTGTAGGATTCCAGCCGTTCTATCAAGGATATAAATTCCTTTAAAGAAATATTTTTATTCTTTTCAATTTCTTTGGCTGCAAGAGCAAGGATGGTCTCTAAAATTTCTTTGCTGGTTACTAAGCTCGCGCCATTCTCTGGTAAAACTTCTTCGCCAACAAGTTCAATAATTTGGAGTAAATCTTTACCTTCTGCAACTTTTCGCCATCTAGAAATCGCGGCAAGCCAAATAGAAACTGAATCCTCATTAAAAAGTCCGGGAACTGGGAAAGAAAAATTCCGCATATTTTGCGCAGCTAAATATTTATGCGCTTCTAGTGGTGCAATGCCGGAAAGTTTATCGAAAAAAGATGCAGCCAAAGATACCATGTCAGTAGGGTCACTAATTATTTTTAGAACTCGAATAAAAGCTTGAGCATCAGCTTGGTCAAATAAATTTAAGGACTCTCCTGCTGAAACTGGCAAGCCATGCTCATGAAGTATCTTCATTGCTTCACGCACCTGCACATTCTTTGGTACTAATATGGCGCATTCACTGGGTTTTATCTTTTTTTCTTTTATGTCTTGCGCTACTGCAATAATTTCCTCTTGCGGTGACTGCGCCTCAAAAAGTCTTATAGGCTGACTTTCTTTACTTTGACTCACTAATTTTTTGTCAGTCATTACACTTTGAAGGAGCGCATGGGAAGCATCTAGGATAACTTGCGTAGAACGGTAGTTATCCACCAGGGTTATCAGCTTAGCGCCCTTGAAAGTTTTTTTGAAACCTTGAAAGTGATCAATGGAGGCACCAGAAAAGCCGTAGATGAGCTGCCGGTCATCCCCCACTACGAAGATCTCTGGGCTTTCTACATCCGCCCAGACAGCCTTTAGAAATTCATTCTGCACTCGGCTGGAATCCTGATGCTCGTCCACTAACACGTATAAATACTTTTCACGGATATCTGCCACCGCATCTTTTGACTTTTCTACTATTTTTACCAAATCCTCCAGCACATCATCGTAGTCCAGCACGTTTTTAGCTTTCTTAGCCTCTTCGTATAGATCAAAAAACTTGGCCACTTCGCGGCTGCGTTTCAGGCCCTCCATCTTGCTTTGTACTTCTTTTTTTAATTGACCCTTACTCTCCCCCCGGCTAGAAATATTATCCGGATCATTTTCGAGCATTTTTATATCCTTTTCAATTTCCTTTAAAAACAGCTTCGAGGTTATGCGCTCGCGTTTAAAAAGTGAA
Organism: Patescibacteria group bacterium; assembly: GCA_040388575.1. Lineage (GTDB taxonomy): Bacteria > Patescibacteriota > Minisyncoccia > Phycocordibacterales > UBA9973 > UBA9973. The sequence continues at coordinate 73,459 of JAZKBO010000004.1, forward strand.
GCTAGGGAGCGCAAATCACTAAAGTATCTTGAATGATCCGCTCGTGGCCGCAAATACTCCCATTCATTTTGGCTTAATACTTCGTCAAAAAGCACTACCGTATCGGCATCATCTAGAAGCTTAGGAACACTTTCAAGACCCAGCACATGGAAATAGCTCTCTATTATTTTCATGCCGAAACTATGGAAAGTAGAAACATTCACCTGCTCACCCGCCTCCCCCAAGTAATCTTTCAGTCTAGTCTTCATTGCCGCTACTGCCGAATTTGTAAAAGTTAAACATAGGACACCGTCTGCCTTGATGTCTGTCTTGTTCAATATATTAGCAATGCGCATGGCGAGCACCTGGGTTTTACCAGTGCCCGGGCCAGCTACCACCATTATCGGCCCGGAGAGATTATCCACCGCCTCTTTTTGTGCACTATTGAGCTTGTTATATTCGCCTTGGAACTTTGTGCCCATAAATTTTATTAGTGCTTAGCCCCAATTTAGATTTCAAAAAGAAGAATCCAATGATTATGAAAGTGGCAGATGGTGATACATACTCTGGGATATCATAATGGAAACTTTGCAGAATCATAATAATTCCTAAAACGAGGATGGAATACATGGCGCCATTTTTTAAATATACATATTTTTTAATCCGCGCAATATTACCCACCGTCAGCCTGCGTACAAAAAAAGCACCTAGCCCATTACCTATTAAAATGAGCGGTATGGAAAGAGTGAAAGCAAAGGCTCCTATCACCCCATCAACTGAAAAAACGAAATCGATTACTTCTAGAAATATTATTTTACTTGTGTCAGAACTAAATCCGCGCTTCATGAAGAATTTTTCAATAAACTTTAGAAGAATACTCTCCTCTTTGTCGAAAAACCATTGCAAAAAAAGTAACACGAGGAAAAGCCCGGCGAAAATATAAAGAGCCGTTTGCGATTTGAAAATCGAGATTATAATGAGTGGCAGGAGCCCACGAGCAATAAATACAGAGAACAGGAACCCCCAGGTCAGGAACCAGCGCCTTGCCTTCGGCTCCATGGTGTGGAGTACTTCAGCATTGATTATAGCGTTATCTATCGAGGAAACCGTCTCAAATAAAGACAGGCCTAATATGGTTAAGAGAGCAGAAATTATCATTCCTACATTTTACCCCATTTGCCCACTTTTGTCCTTTTGATCTTAAAAGCTAGTGCTGGTGTTTTCATGCGCTCGCCTAGTGAATTTGCGATAGCACGCACATAAGTGCCACTGCTACACTCAATTCTAAAGCTGGCAATGGTATAGACCCCTGAATTATTTGAAAGTTTCTTGCGCCAAATTTTAAGGATTTCCTCTTGTCTGAAGTCCCCCTTCACTTTTCCTAATCTTTTTTCAATATCTTTCAAGAGCTTCTTGTTATTTATTGTTTTTATTTTTATTAATTTTAAACTTTTGACATTAACTATATTAGAAGTGGATTCTACGTCTTGCCCCGCTCTTACTTTTTTAATATTTACTGAAGAATATAGCGGGTATGCTTGTTTAAATTTACCAGTGAAATGTTTTAGATTTGTTTTTATTAATTTTTTTATCTCCTCCTCCCTGACGCCTGACACCCTGCTCCCTACCACCTTCCCCATTATGTCATAGGTCTCTGTAGCAAAACCAAAATGCACCTCGAATTCATATGCTTTATCGAGTTTTAAATACTTTTCTTTATTCTTAATTTCTTCCCCTGCCACGATAAGCAATAACCCAGAAGCCATCGGGTCCAGCCGGCCAGCATAGGTCATCTTTATATCCTTATACGCCTTATTTTTATTGCGAAAATCCGTGAGGCACTCTAGCGGCGTCTCGCCTTCTTTTTTATTTACAAGAATAAATTTTTGAATAATTTTTTTCAACATTAACAATATAGCACTAAAAATAAAGAAAGGGCTGGCCACCGAAGTGAACCAGCCCATTGCGAACGATGCGAACGATAGATGCGAGGCCGACTACGACTTGCGACGCAGACGCTTGACCCTGGCCGCGAGGCCGACGAGACCGACACCGAGCATTCCGAGCGTCGCCGGCTCCGGAACGGCTGACTCGGAAGTCGAACCGAATGCAGCAAGTCCAGTGTTATCCGGAAGCTGAGTCACCGATGTGTACGTGTGCGCAGTGTTGGCCGTCTGGATGTTGAAGAACAACGCATCGAGATTGACCGACGTGGTGTGCGTGGCGTCCGTGTAGTACCCCAACGTGAAGGTCAGCGGATTGCCGGGCGTGCCGGACGGGTTGACGTTGATGTCAAAGAATCCGAATGACCCAGTCCCGTTGTTCGTCGCAGTGATCGTATTCGCGCCGATGTTGCCACCAAACGCGAGCAGATTCGCTGCCGAGGGCAACGCGCCACCGGTCACCGAGTCCCAGTTGAGGGACAGCGCGTTCACCGAGTTGCCGTCCGCGAGGAACACCGTGATGTCGATGAAGTTCCCGTTGTCGATCAGCGTCACCGTGCCGTTCGATCCGCTGGCTGTGCAGGCGGTGAGTGACAGCGTGCAATTCAGGTTGAACTGAATGCCACTGGCCTGCGCCGGCGTGGCTATGGCTGCGAAAACGAAACTTGAAAGAACCGATGCAAGCAAAATCCGTCTCATGTCTGTGAGCTCCATTTAGCGAAGTTAACGAAACGAGTAGAATTGGCCCCCAGCACTTGGCCGAGTTCGTGTAAAACATAGCATTTGCTGGGCTTTATGTCAATGACCGCTCCAGAAACGATAGCAGGGCCAGCTCCCCGAAGGAAGACTGGCCCTGTATTACTGCGAACGAAGAACTACGAATTGCGCCGACGACTACGCCTTGCGACGACGAAACCTGGCTGCCAGGACGACGAGCCCCGAACCGAGGAGCACCATGCTCGCAGGCTCCGGCGTCGCAACGTTGCTGTCAGCTGTGAGCGTGAACGTTGGTGAGTACGTACCCCAGTCTAACTGCTGTCCAAACGCCATACCCGGTCCGGCCAAATACACGCTATCGATTGCGACATTCGAACCGACCATCGGCGCACCACCGTTGTTGAGACCTACGTTAAGGCTGTCGGCTCCGGTGTGAACGCCTGTCGGATGGTATCCCTGGGAGAACGTGTTGTAGGCGATGCCTACCGCGACGCTTCCCGGCAAGGTCAGACTGCCGAAGTTGAAGTTCACCATTTCCGCGATTCCCGACCAGCAGTTGCCGTTGATGTCGCGCCATCCGCCAGACGGATTCGATGATCCCGTGCAGGTTGTGTCCGACTCCGGCCGCCACAGGATGTGCTGCGTCGTGGTGACAGAGCCAATCACGCCGCCGACGGTGTTACCCGGGTTGAGCGCGTAGATGTTCGCCGTCATCGAGACGTCGAAGCCGGTCGTGATTCCGAACTGTCCGTACGTCGACGCAAGCGCCCAGTTCGACAAGAGGACCGAGAGGTTCACGTTGTTGAGGCTGCCCGAAGCGGCCAAGTTCATCGCCTGCCCGAACTCGTAGATCTGGCAGCACTCGTATCCCTCGGACACGACGTTGCCAGGCACGGGGTTGGGCATGAAGTTGTAGAGCGTGACCGAGTTCGCCGACGCCGGCTTGGCGCCCACGAATGTGATGCTTGCGATAATCGAAAGAACGATCCAGAGTCTCTTCATAGTCATCTCTCCGAGTTGAAGTTGCCTGTTGATTGGCATCTCGACGGTTGCCGAGCCCAGAAAAACCCTATCACAGCAAGGCTTTTTTGTCAATTACTGCCCCAGAAACGATAGCAGGGCCATCTCCCTGAAGGAAGACTGGCCCTGTTGATTGCGAACGATGCGAACGAGTGAGACGACTAGCTGGCGCGCTTCCGGCGAATCTTGCGCGCGGCGAGGACGAGACCGCTGCCGAGGAGCACCGCGGACAACGGCTCGGGCGTCACCTGGTTGGTGCTCGGGCAGTTCATCGTGCACGGATCCGACCCGCCTACTCCCCCAGTGTTGCCGGTCTGGCCAGAGAAGATGTCTGCTGCGAAGAAGACGTGCTCACCACCAGTCCCCGAGGATGCCTCCGCGAAGGAGGCACTGGTGACGCCCAAGGCCAGAACATGGAACGTGAGTGGCCCCGCCGTCCCGTTCCCACCGCCCGAGGTGTTCCACTGGATCGCGTACTCGAAGTCCTTGAAGGCGGACATCATGTGGCTCCCGGCGGTCGTACTCACGAGCGAGAATCCTGCAGTCAGGCCCGTCACTGTGATGACAGGGTTGCCGATGAGGTTGAAGTCGAACGTCGAGTCGAGCCCCGTGTTCACGAACTTGTTGCCGTTGAACGGCGACACCGTCACCTGCACGTCGCCGGTGAGGCCGAAGTCGTTCAGGGTAACCTGCGCCGCCGGCATGGTGCCGCAGCCGCCACTGCCGCTGCAGCCATTGATGTTCATGTTGTACGTGATCGGACTCGCCGAAGCCGGGGCGGGCCGCAGGCCCACCATCAGCATTGCCGCCGCGCAAAGCGTGGCCATCTTGGTTCTCATGGTTCTGTCTCCTTGTTGTAGTGTGCATTTTCCCGGAGGTGTTACGGCCGGGAGTCCGTTATGCACCCTAGCATATCTTTGACAAATTGTCAATAAGTATGTGGCGTACACTTCCCTTTTCATCTAAATAGTGTAAATTGTATTGTACGGAGGCGTCGGATAGCGGTTTATTCCACTACCTTGGAAAGGTAGCATACCGAAAGGTATCGAGAGTTCGAATCTCTCCGCCTCCGCAATGATTTACAAGAATGTCTAAATGACATTCGAGTAAATTATCATTGCGTGAGGAAGGAGGATGAGAAAGCCGGAGCCTGGCGAGGCGAGGCAGGGTCGTGCAACTTCTCAGTAGAGAAGTATGCCTGACCGAATCTCTCCGCCTCCGCAATGATTTACAAGAATGTCTAAATGACATTCGAGTAAATTATCATTGCGTGAGGAAGGAGGATGAGAAAGCCGGAGCCTGGCGAGGCGAGGCAGGGTCGTGCAACTTCTCAGTAGAGAAGTATGCCTGACCGAATCTCTCCGCCTCCGCTTGATAAAAAATAAAATTTAAAGTCTAATTAGTAAATTTGAAAGCGGTATCGAAATCGCACGTCATACATTTACGTATGAGGTCGATCATATAATTCATATACCTTTATGAATAATTTTATTGGTTAATAACTTCAATATTATTAATAAATATAAAATATATATGCAAAACGACAAGAAAAATAACAATAGAAACCACAATAGTAACACTTCTGGTCAAGACAATGACAATCGATCTAACAATAGCTCCAGTGACCGGGGTGACAACCAAGACAACAATAAATAATGACCTCTCAATTAAACATTCCATGTTTGCCAAAGGGCATCTGTGACGACCAGATGTTTTTTGGTTTTAAGAGAGCATTTTTAAAAATGCAGCTTCATCTAAAATTTTAACTCCAAGCTTTTGAGCCGTAGATAATTTAGAGCCCGCTTCCTCACCCGCTACCACATAGGAAGTATTTTTAGACACCGAGCCCGCAACTTTACCACCCGAGGATAGTATCCGCTCCTTGGCAATCTCACGGGACATCCCCACAAGAGTACCTGTAAGCACAAAGGTAAAGCCGGTGAATTTACCTTTTTTATTCTTTTGGGCCTTTTCAATAATTACCCCATTTTTTTCTAATTTCTTAATAAAATTTAAATTATTTTTGTCGATAAAGAAATTATGCAGGCTTTTGGACACTGCGGGGCCAATATTTTCAATATTATCTATATCTTCTTGCTTGGCATTAATTACTTTATCTAAAGTGCCGAAATATATTGCTAAATCCCGCGCAGTCTCCTCCCCCACATGCAGTATCCCGAGTGCCCAAAGGAATTTACTAAGTGAAATTTTTCTTTTACTTTTTATTTCCGCTACAATATTCTCTGCGGACTTCTCCCCAAAGCGCTCCAGATTCTCTATATCTTCCTTCTCTAGTGTAAAAATATCCGCGGCATCGGTTATTAACCCCTCATCTTTAAATCTGCGTAAAATCTTTGGCCCAAGTTCATAAATTTCGAATACTGAAACAAAATGCTCTAAATATCGCTCATTCTTAGCAGGACATTTAGGATTAATGCAGAAGTATGCTACTGAAAGCGCAGCTAAGGACTTCCTTTCAACTTTACCGCCGCAGGTTGGGCAGGCTTCTGGAATTTTCACTTTCTTCTCTTTACCAGTACGCATTTTAACTAATACCTCCACAACTTTTGGGATAACATCCCCAGCTTTTTCTATCACTACGGTATCCCCTATTTTTAGGTCCAACCGTTCAATTTGGTCCATGTTATGCAGCGTTGCTTTGGAAACGGTCGAGCCTGCCACCAAGGTGGGCTCGAATATCGCAAGCGGTGTAAGCACACCAGTGCGGCCTACATTTATTTTTACATCTTTCACTATCGTAGTAGCACGCTCGGCGGGATATTTAAAAGCCACAACATATCGTGGAGCCTTACCCACCACGCCCAAGGTTTCTTGCAACTTTAATTCATCCACCGACACCACCACCCCATCCGTACCGTATGGAAAATTAGGGCGAATCTTTTCGAACTTTTTTATAAATTCTTCAACTTCCCCTAAATTTTTACAAACTGCATCATGGGTATCTACTGGGAAGCCAAGTTCATGAAGATATTTATGTTTTTCTGAATGCGTGCTGGAAACACCAGACGTAGCTATATCATAAGCAAAAAAGTCGAGGTGGCGCGAGCGAGAGAGGTTCGGGTCTAGCTGCCGTAATCCTCCGGCGGCGGCATTTCTAGTATTAGCAAAAAGTGCCTTGCCTTGTTCTTCCTGAACTTTATTGAGAGCGATTAAAGTTTTTTTCGACATAACCGCTTCACCACGGACTTCTATGTATGGCGGGAAGGGTTTATTCAAAGCAAGCGGAATGGAGCTAATGGTTTTAAGATTCTGGGTAATGTCCTCCCCCACAAAGCCATCGCCCCGAGTAGCCCCACGAACAAATTTACCATCCTCATAAATTAAAGATACGGCCAAGCCATCGAACTTAACTTCGCAGAAATAATTAAATTTAGTATTTGCTGGCAATAGCTTGCTGATTCGCTTTTGCCAATCTTCTAACTCCTCGAATGAAAAAGCATCGTTGAGCGAGAGCATCCTGGTGGAATGCTTGACCTTAACAAATTTATCGAGCGGTTTACCGGCCACACGATGTTCGGGCGCATTGGGGTCGTCTAATTCCGGGTACTCTTTGATAAGTGCGTGTAGTTCCCGAGTTAAAGAGTCGTACACATCGTCCGTAACGCCGGGCGCATTTTCTACATGGTATGCAGTGCGCAACCTTGCGATTTCGCTACGCAATTTTTGTATTCTTTTTTGCACCGACCCCGAATCTACCATATTTAACAATGATAGCAGGAAAGCTTAGTAAGCTTCAAGTTCATAGACACCGATACTATTTGCGGTACTTTGAGCAGAGATTTTTATTTTCCTCATAGTAGTACCCGGTGATATTACCAAGTTTGCCGTATTAGGAACACCGTTTGGTGAAGCTGAGCTCTGTGCTAGAAGGCCTCCATCTCCATATATCTGCCAGCTGTTGATGTAGGGTGTTCCATCTCCATTGTTGAAACCGTAGCAGCCGTTATCGCCTGCTTGAGCTCCAGCAGGACACAAAGTGAACCGTATTTGAGATACGCTTACACTGCTACCTAAATCCACTTCATAAGTAAAGCTTGTGGAATTAGGATAGGCCTGGTGAGTAGCGTCACTAACGCCGTCAGTTAAGTTCGATGCAGGATAAGTAGGCGGAACAACATTGGGGTCAGGCAGCAATTGGGTTACCGGCTTACCCAATGCTAGATTGCGACGTGTACCATACCTAACATCTAGTTCACGCTGGATACGATTACCGGAGGAGGAGTTACAGTTAGCAGTAGAGTCTGGGTAATACCCCCTGGCGGTGACCACAGTACTCACAACTGAAGAAGTGCCGATTTCAGTTTTAGTTACATTAACTAAAGCGCAACTTTTATTGGCTTCACCTAATGAGGTAATAATAAAATTATAAGATCCAACACCATTACCAGACCCTGGTGTACCGGAAACAGCATATGTAGGTGTGATGCTTGTACAATTTATAGCAGATGCCGGCCCAGCGAGTGGAAATTTATTTTGCGCAGTTTTGTCATTAAATAACGCACATTCCACGCCTGTATCTGCAGCAAAGAGAGCTTCGTTACTATCCCGTGCGGAAGTACTGAAATTAAGTTCTTTAAGGGCAATACTCGAAACACCAAGGGCAATAGCTAAAAGCATACTAGCAAGTGTAATAGCGAAAAGCAGTACGAATCCCCTCTTTGTTGATTTTAATTTTAATTTAATTTTCATAATTTTATTTATTCTCCCCAACTACGTAAATCTTCGGAAAAAGTTACTGTATGAGTTGCGGAGTTCTGCGGCCAAGAAACAAAAGAGTAAACTCGCATAGTTTCATCTCCAGGTGTTTGAGTAATTATGAACCATCTTTTAAGCCCAGTTAATACACCAGAGGCATCATAACCATATTTCCCTGTTGTATTATTATACTTAAGATAGGGACAAGCTCCGGAACACGCAGTAAGGGTGAGATTTGTCATAGGCATTACTGCGGAGCTACCGAAGTCCAACCCCTGATCATCAAAATAGCAACTCTTGGAACGGTCAGTGGAAGTACAAGGAGATACTTTGGTCAAAAACGAAGTCCAGCCGGCGGATGGGCTTGCTGAATAAAGTAAGTAAGTGTCGCGCATATTGCGTATGTATTCGATATTTTCTTGAGCTAAATATTCCGCAATTAACTTTTCCTTAGCATAACCAGTGTCAGCAAGACCCTCACCGAGGGACACCATCATACCGACAAGCGCCAGCGTGAAGATAGAGATAGCTACCAATGACTCTACTAGAGTGAAGCCCTGATTATTTTCCTTGTTATTTTTCTTTGTTTTTCTAAAATTATACATATATTAATTACCCCAGGCTTCAACTTCGGTAAGGCGGCTCCATGCATCCACAGCCGCAGTTACATTGATCCTTATCTTGGTCGTAGTAAGCGGTGAAAATGTAACTTGACGCCAAACTAGATTATTTCCAGTAATATTTCCGCCTGTTACTGTCTGCCAGCTGCTGCCATTCCAATATTGTACTTGAAAATCAACCACACCGTAACTACTAAAGGTCATTGATGGAGTTGGTGCTGAAGGTGCTCCATAATTATCTTGTACAGAGAACACATCTACTTCATTGATAGTTTTGGAGCCACTGAAATCAACTTCATACCAATCAGGGAATGCATTGAATGTACCATCATTCCAGCCGCCATTGGTACCCCAGACATCACCCTTCCTATTTCCATCAATTGCAAAGGCTCCATCGTAGACAGAACTATAAGTTGACGAAGCAGCATAAGTAGCGCCCGCAGAAGACGCCGCCACATTCGAAGGCGCTGGCGGTGGAGAACTTCCACCACCTCCATTGCCACCTTCCCAATTATCAAAAGTCATATAACCTAGTGAGTGACCACCCCCAGCGTAGGAGCCAAAGCCAGGTGCGCCACTCGCAATACCACCATCGACAACATTGCCGGTAAACTTAGTTCCGTTAATCCAACCGCTTAGGGTACTGCCTGCAACTGAAAGCTTGACAGTATCTCCGTTATTTACAGTTTGTGTCCAACTACCGAGTAAAGTACCGGCACCATTTACCACTCTATATAGCTCCTGCTTGTTTGTTAGGAAGTTTAATTCATAATCTGCCAGAGTAGAATTTGCACCACTAGCTCTTACATGAACTGAGGTGTAACCTTCACTATATTGAGAAGTGGAACCAAGGCTTGTAATTACAAGTTGAGAATATTGATCATTACTAAATGTACCAGCATTCCAATACTCGTACGCACCTGCGCCAGTACTGCCCGCAGCTTTATTGGATAGGACTTGATTGCTTCCAGGGAGTTGCTCTGTCCAGTTTGAACCTAGGCTAGCATTATTTGCTCGATTGAAATCATCAGTAGCAATTGTAACTGGTGGCGGAGATGGTGGTGGGGGTGGTGGAGGAGGGGGTGGGGGTGATGCAGATGCTGCCCCGCCAAAGAAGATGCCACTCATCACAGAGTTAGGTCCACCAGTTCCAGTAAACCTAAAGTACACGTGCCCTCCCAGGGTCCAGGATAGATATTTTCCATTAGAGAAGCTAGAAACAGTGCGGGTGTCTAATACATTGTTATTACCTGCGTCCAATACGTCCACTGTTTCCGCTCTTCCAGCGCTATCCCAATCGAGGAAGTAAAGTGCTACTTGGTGAGTATTGCCATCGCTAATATTAACGTCCACAGTCCAACTTCCACTGTTATACCATGTAGAAGCGGTTCTAGTGGTATCGCTGACACTCTTGTAAAGCCCCCGAACATCCGAAGTAGGGGCAACCCATGTGAAAGCTATATTATTATTTGGAGTCACTGTGGCATAAGAAGGATATGCTTGAGTACCAGCCACAACATTGTAGCCATTAGCACCGTAGCTTGAAGTCCAACTTCCTTGGGTGGTAGTGTCCGTTGCTATAAAAACTGCAGACCCAGATGGTGGTGGAGGCGGTGGGGGTGGAGGTGGAGAACTACTGCAACCCGGATGAGCTCCAACGAAAGACCAGGAAGATCCACCCCATTGATACCAGTTATTGTCAGTACCCTTAACAAACACAATTCCACCACTGTAGAAATATATAGTTCCGAGACCACCACCAGCTTGAACTCCATTCTTTAATGTTTGACTTCCCCCGCCGATGGTCCAAACGTCGCCACTGGCAGTATTTATGGTTGTCGCTTCTGTACAATCTGGCGATACAGACCCCGCCGTAGCAAAAGTTGCCGTAACTGAATTATTCGAAGACATAACGAAACTACAAGAACCTGCGCCCGAACAAGCTCCAGACCAACCAGTAAATATATCGGTGCCCGATGGAGTGGCAGTCAATGAAACTGTTGTGCTATCAGCCACAGAAGCACTACAAGTAGAGCCGCAACTAATGCCGTTGCCGGAGACTGTACCGCTTCCCGTACCGTTCTTGTTTACGGTAAGAGTGTAATTGGATGGTGGTGGGGGTGGTGGAGGAGGAGGTGGGGGTGGTGGAGGCGATCCCGAAGACCCGACGTTCGTGCCGATATCAATTAGCCTTTGGGACACGGAAGTCTGTAAGGAAAATGGCGTTATAATATTTTTATACGTTATGGTGCCCACAAGCTTGATAGTTATAAAAGGTTGTTGAGAGTCGGTAGCCGGACCCGGCGCCCCTAAAACGGAAAAACCAGAAAATGAAGTCAGGGCAACTTCGTCAGGATTTAATTGGACCCAATTTGTTCCACCATTAACTGTTTTACTTACATCAAATATGGGGCTGCCGTCTGCGGCATTGCGAGTAGATGCAAATTTATAGCCCCATTGATCTGTATAATCTCCCAAGGCTCCGTTTGTCGCTTCAAAAAAGACATTGCCACCGAGTGCACAGCTTTTAGGAATTTCTATATTAGAAAAGTCTCCACAATGATAACTGTAACCTGTACGCAAATTTCTAGACATGTCTTCAAGAACAAAGCTTAAGTTGTCTATAATGGAGCGCATATCCTGAGATTTTTTATGAACCAAATTAGCATTGAGGAGCGCCGTCATCCCAAACATGACTACTACCAAAAAAACCGATATCGCCACCATGGTTTCGATAATCGTAAAGCCCGTTTGGTTTTTTAATTTGTCCTCTAACATTTAATTAATCAATCTGAACCCTGCCTGAATTATATATGGTTATATAACCAATGTTACCTTTTGGAGATTGTACGGAAATCTTAACTGCAGATATAACACAAGCCAGGGCTGGAACAGTAAATAAAGTGGGGGTAAGATTTGGCCTGCTCCATGTAGCGCTCATGGCTCTAACTTCACCACAGCTACCAGTACCGAGCGATTCTATCTTTGTAATAGTATTGCCTTTAGTAATATTTATTTTTTCCAGACACTCACCCACCCCAGTACAATCTGTGCCATTGAAAGAGTTGTAGTCGAAGGATTTATTACTATCAAGATCAGTAAAATATAAAAAGGCTGTATCGCCCAACCCTGCAGTATCTCTATTGAAAACAACACCATAGGCTGGCTTCCAGTTTTGGGCAATAATTCGGGCCGGGATTTTACCACCCGTGGCATCTTTCTGGGCCTGAACTAATTTTAGCGCAATATCATTAGCTAAATTTTTAACATCAACCTTACCCTGGAAGGCTCCATAGTTATACATAGATATAGCAGTCAGTATTGAGAAAATGCTCAAAACAACTATGATTTCAATATAAGTCATTCCTTGATTGAGTCTACGAGTTTTCTTAAAAGTTTCCTTCATTTTTAATTAATCTGTAGTCTACCAGAAGAGTATAATTTGACTATTCTAGAAACTGAATTGGCCCCTTTAGGTGTACTAATTGTAATTCGCACGTAATCAATATTTGGCAAAACATGATTGAACGCGTCAGAGACAGTAAGTAGAGTGGATGGCCTGGTAAAAGAAAGTGCTGAAAGACCACTGAGGAGTGTCTGACTACCGTTTGTGCCTATAGCCATAATTTCAGAGATATAATTGCCTTTTGTAATATTTATTACTTCTAGACATTCCCCAGTGCAAGGAAATCCAGGGTTTTGCTGGAAATAAACTACATCCGGCCCGTTATATATGTGATCGTTATTAACATCAACATAATAAATAAAGGATTTGCCCGGATTAGCAATGCTGCTGCTTTGATTGAAATATAGGCCGTAGGATGGCTTCCAGGTTGGAACTGGATCTCGCCCTACCGCTAGTGGCGGAATTCTACCGGAAGAAGAATCCTTTTCTGCTTGAGATGCCTTTAGAGCAATATCACTGGAGAGATTTTGTAAATCAACTCTGGTTTGAAATACACCATAATTATATGTAGTGATGCCGGCCATCATAGAGAAAATCCCCAGGACAACCACGAGCTCTATGTAGGTCATCGCTTTATTGAGTTTCTTGCTTCTGTAGAATTTATTCATCTTATGGGTTTGGTTAATTTTATCTAATAATTGGAAAAAGGTGTAGCTCAAATAAAAATGCAATAACTGCTCCGAGTACTAAAAAGGGGGCGAAGGGAATCTCGCTTTTCATGCCGTATTTTTTAGTCAACGCAATTAGCGCAATGCCAATTATTGCGCCTGACCAAAATGCGACCACTATTCCTGAAAGTGCCCGGGAAATTCCAAGGAGCCAGCCGAGCCCGATAGCAAGCTTGGCATCCCCTAGCCCCATCCAGGTGCCGCGTGAAAGTAACCATATAAGTGCAAAAGGTAGAGCAATGACTGGACCTGCCAAAAATTCCCACAATGCTGGCATATGAAGATGGAAACCACTACTATCGAAGAAAAAAATTCCAACAAAACCTAGTAACCCCAGAAGGAATGAGAGTAGGTCTGGGATAATTTTATGTTTCAAATCATAAACTGAAATAACTATTAGGAGTGAAAACATCACTGCATAATAAGCATAGGTAACAACGAAAGTTAAGGTATCTCCCCAGAAAATATGCTGAAACTTTATGAAAAGAAGAGCGAAAATTAATCCAGCGGCCAGCTCAACGAGCGGATATTGCATTGAGATCTTGGTCTGACAATTCCTGCATCTACCCTGGAGGACAATGAAGCTAAAAAGTGGCACGAGTTCGTACCAAACTAGGGTGTTCTGACAGGACATGCAGGCACTCCGGCCACCAAAAGAGCGCGAAGTATTATAACGCAGTATTACTACATTCAGGAAGCTACCAATGATAAGTCCAAAGATAAAGAAAATTAAGGTAATCAATAGGATCACGGGTTTATTATAACACAATATCAGCCAGTATTAGAAACAAGAAAAGTCGTTGGCTGCGCTTAGCCCATTACCTGCCACAGCTGTTGTTTGTCTCGAAGTGCCATCGCTGTCCACACACCAGAACTGACCAGCTGTTTTAAGTGGCACTTCCGCTGCCCAAGCTGTATTACTGTCCTGACAGACCGCAGTATAAGGAGCAAGGCCGTGAGCTGCTGCCCAGGTAAAATAGTACGGGGCGGTGTATGAACTATTGGATGTTTTAGCTGCCGCGGCTACCAAGGCACCAATCCCCTGCACCCCAGTTGCCCCCACCACACCGTTAGTGCAAACTCCTGTAAAAACCGTACCATTGGATTCATATACAAGCTGGGCTTGGCTACGGGCTGCTGCTAGGTTAGCTTTAATTGCCGAATCCGCACCCTTACCACGCGCACCATTTAACGCTGCCAACACCACAGCAGCCAAAACACCAATGATGGCCACCACCACTAAAAGTTCAATCAAGGTAAAGCCTCTTGTAAAATTTACTTTTGTCATTTTCTAACTGGATAACTTTATCATTGATTACGGACAAGCAGTTACATTAGCAGCTAGAGTATTAGCTTCCTTAGACGCTCCAGTAGAGTCAACACACCAACCGCCAGTTCCAGACTCCTGTGGATTTTTCAACGAAGTTATTGCAGCCCAGGCTGTTTGTTCATCGTGACAAACCGAGTAATGTGGTGGATTCAGCCCCGCTACATCGTAAACATAGTCGTCCGTATCAATACCGACAGTAGCACTTGCAGTAGCTGTTACCTTTTCCGCTGCATTTAATACTATCAGCCCAATACCCCCAGTATCGGTACAAACAGTATCAAATGACTGGCCAGCTTCATAATACAAAGCTGCTTGTGCACGAGCATTGGCCATCGCCGACTTTATTGCTGCATCAGCTGCCTTGCTTCGAGCAGTATTAAGTGAAGCTAGGACCACTGAAGCCAAGATACCTATGATGGCCACGACCACCAATAGTTCTATCAAAGTGAAACCCTTCTTTAGACTCTTGTTCATAGAATTTAGATTATTTTGTTTATAATATAGACCTGAATATTATATCATATCCCTACAAAACAAAAACCGCCCTGTGGAGAACCACGGGCGGTTTTTGTTTTTAAGCAACTAGACCAGATTAAGAACAAACGTAGATACTTGCTCCAAGTGCTGCAGCTTCTTGCTTGGAAGCTCCAGTACTATCAACACAATACATAGCAGGAGTACCAACTACGCTAGCCTTAAGGGGAGCCTCGGCTGCCCATGCACCTGCACTATCGTGACAAGTTGCCACGTTCCAAGCTCCAGCTGTACCAGCTGTGATGTTAAGCGGCTGACCGAAACCACCTGCAGTATTAGCGGCAGCAACACTTCCATTGATACTCTTGACACCTCCGACAGCAGCAGCACCACAAACGTTAAGATAAGTATTACCAGCAACATCGTAGAATAGCTCCGCCTGTGCACGAGCGTTAGCCAAGTTGGACTTGATCGCTGCATCAGCACCCTTACTTCGAGCGGTGTTGAGAGACGCCAAAACCACGGAAGCCAAAATACCGATGATGGCCACGACCACTAGAAGTTCGATCAAAGTGAAACCCTTCTTGAAATTCATTTTCATAATATATTTACTTAATTATTAATATTAAACTTATAATTTACCTGCTTTCGCAGATTTCGACTTAATTTTCAGTTCCCTTATTATAACATTCTAAAAGATGGACAATGCAAATAAGTTATCCACACCCGTTAGCTTATTGATCCGGCAAGGTTATATATCGGCACAAGAACAGAAACAAGAAGTATACCCACGCCGAAGCCGAGGACCACTATCATCACTGGTTCGATGAGGCCCACCAAGGTATCTACCGCACCATCCACTTCACGTCTATAAAATTCAGTAAGAGTTTTTAGGATGTTGCCCAAGGAGCCCGTCTCCTCCCCCACTTTAATCATTTGGATCATGATATTCGGAATCTCCAATTTATGTTTCTCAAAAGCTGCCGAGAGTGCGAGGCCCGACTTCACTCCATCGGCCACATCACTTAGAATGGCTTTGTAAATGCGACTGCTTACGACGTTTGCGGTAATATCAATAGCACGAATTATCGGCACACCCGAGGAAAGCATTGTATCTAGGTTATCTGTAATACGGGAAAGAAAGAGTTTTTTATACAAATTACCAATAGCTGGGGTAGAAAGGCGTACTCCATCAAGATATGCCTTGCCGGATTCTGTGCGGGAAAGACGCCACAGCCAAATAGCTAGTAAAATTAAGAAGATAAGGATGATAAAGCCGTAATTAACGAATAAGTCTGAAATACCGATGATTATCTTAGTATAAAAAGGCACCACTTGGCCGGAATCCAGAATAATAGCAGATAGTTTTGGAATAACCACCACAAACATCAAAGTCATAACTACAAAGAAAGTAACTATAACGAAGACCGGATAAATAAGCGCATTGCGCGTTTTGGAAGTGAGAGCGTATTGGCGATCTAAATATTCTGCCAGGTGTGCAAAGGTTTGGTTTAGTTTTCCTGTCTCTTCACCCACCTTGACCATGTTTACATAAAAGTCGGAAAAGACTTCTGGATGTTTGGCTAAGGATCCTGATATAGACACACCGGCCTGGAGGTCATCGCAGACTTGAGTAAGCTTGCGGCCCAGAAGTTTATTTTCAGTATTAGTAGCAAGCATAGTGAAAGCCTTGAGCGCAGAAACTTGAGCATCGAAAAGGGTTGCGATTTGGCGAGAGAGGATGACAACATCTTTATTGGAAACGTGTTCGAACAATGATGACTTCCAGAAAGGCTTGCCCTCCCCTTCTTCCTTAATTGAAATAACCACAAAACCACGGTGCTGCAGGCCCGAAATAGCCATGTCTTTGTTTGGTGCATCTATCTCACCTTCTTTATTTGCGCCACCCTCATCTACTGCTTTGTATTTGAATAGCATATTTATATCATTCGCTCCAGACCCTTAGGATTAAGAGAGTACAAGTAAGCATTTTCAATGGAAATTTCCCCAGCACGTACTAGCTCGATCAGAGAGTGGTTCAAATCCACCATGCCTGACTCGGAGCCAGTCTCGATAACCACATCTATTTCATGAGTTCGCTTTTCACGGATTAAGTTAGCTACGGCATTATTATTTAACAAGAGCTCAAACGCTGGAACTAAGCCGCCAGCAATTCTAGGGATCAAACGCTGGGAAAAAATACCTAACATTGAAGACGCCAACTGGGAACGGATCTGATCTTGCTGGTAACCTGGGAAGGAGTCAATGATACGGTCAATAGTCTGGGAAGCGTTGTTGGTGTGTAGAGTAGACAAGACTAGATGGCCAGTTTCCGCTGCAGTTACAGCGGTGGAGATAGTCTCGGGGGTACGCATTTCCCCGATCATGATTACGTTCACGTCTTCACGGAAGACTGATTTTAGAGCAGTATGAAAATCGCTGGTATCAATCCCGACCTCACGCTGATTCACAATTGATTTATTGGGAACATACGCGTGCTCAATAGGGTCTTCAATAGTAACAATATTACGCGCTTGCTCGTTGTTGATGAGGTTTATCATAGCCGAGAGGGTGGTGGATTTACCCTGACCCACAGGGCCAACGACTAGAAAGAATCCT
This sequence comes from Patescibacteria group bacterium, assembly GCA_040388575.1. Classification (GTDB taxonomy): domain Bacteria; phylum Patescibacteriota; class Minisyncoccia; order Phycocordibacterales; family UBA9973; genus UBA9973. Next base: position 91,011 of record JAZKBO010000004.1, read on the forward strand.
TGCTTCTTGCGCGCTAAGTCGGCGAGAATTGGTGGCAAGTGAAGTTCAGATATGGTCTTAACTTTCGGCACCAAGCGGAAGACTAAACAAATTAAACTTTTTTGAAAGAAAGCATTACCACGCAGCCGCGCTTCGCCACGAAAATCGTAGGAGAAATCAATTTCTTGATTTTCCATGAATTTATCTACTTTTTTCTTATCTAAAATTTCGTTTAGAAAGCCGATCATATCCTCCTGCTGGGTAACTGGATTTTTTACTAAAAAAATAAGCTCTCCGGATACGCGGATAGCTGGTACTCGGCCGGCACCAAGGTGGAGGTCTGAGCCACCTTCCCTGATAACTGTCAAAATAAGATCCTCTAACTCTTTTTTATAATTCATTTTTATTTATTAAGCTTCTTTGCCATTATACTTGTAACTTGGTCAATGACTTCCGCTGGGGTAGAGTTAGCTTTGACTATGTAGCCGGATACTCCGAGTGCATTACCACGATCCACGTCTGCTTGCTCACTTTTATTGGATAATATTATTTTTGTTGTGTTTGGCACTAGGCTTTCTTGTTTTATTTTTTCTAACATTTCAAAACCGTCCATGTTGGGCATGATTATATCAAGGAGAATAATATCCGGAACTAGACCGCCCTTTAATTTTTCTATAGCCTGAGCACCATCTACTGCAGTATAAACCTCAAATTTATTTTGACTGAATTTCAGCGCATACATATCCAGTAGAAAGCTGTCGTCGTCCACAATCAAGATTTTACTTTTAACATTTTCCATATATGTCAGGTTAATATATTATACTACAACTTTATTCATTTTCATTAACGAAATTGTAAACTTCAGTATATGGAATAATGCCATTAATGGATTTAAGCATGGCATCTTCCCTCATCATAAGCATACCATTTTTACGAGCGACTGCGTAAATTGCTGAATTCACTGGATTTTTTAGGATAACTTCTTGTAGTTCCTTATCCACCTTGAACATTTCAAATACTGCAATACGGCCACGAGTACCGGATGGACAGTCGCTCGAAGGTACAGTTTCGAGCATTTTGTCTTTAATAACAATATCTTTCTTGAACTCCGGTGGTAGATCCTTCATTTGCTCCGTGATCTGCATCTTTATACTTTCATCCATCGGCACTTCTTTACGAGAAGAGGCACAGGTTAGGCGCGCCAAACGCTGTGCCACCGAGAGTATCAGAGTCGGCGCAATCAAGTATGGATCCACGCCCATGTCCACCAAACGAGGAATAGCTCCGATGGCGTTGTTGGTGTGGAGTGTCGAGAGCACCAGGTGCCCCGTCAGTGCTGCCTGAATAGCCAGCTGGGCTGTCTCTTTATCGCGGATTTCTCCCACCATTATTATGTCCGGGTCCTGACGCAGGATAGAGCGGAGTCCGGAAGCAAAGGTGTAGCCTATCTCGGGCATCATTTGGGATTGGTTAATATCAGGCATGTGATACTCCACTGGGTCCTCGAGGGATACGATATTACTCTTTTCTTTATCTAGCTCGTTCATCATGGAATATAGTGTGGTGGATTTTCCGGAACCAGTCGGACCAGTAATCAAAATAATTCCGTAGGGCTTTTTCAGGGCATCACGTACTAGATCCATATTGGTTTTAGATAAACCTAGCTGGTCGAGTGGTTTAACTCCCCTTTCGGAGTCTAGAATACGCATCACAACTTTTTCACCATAAAAGGCCGGCATAGTAGAAACACGGAAATCAATTTTGCGGCCATCCATGTTAGTACTGAAGGATCCGTCCTGAGGTTTACGTTTTTCGTCCAAACGAAGCTTGGAGAGAATTTTTATACGCGCCACGATCCCACTATAAACATTAGTCGGCAACATTAGAGTGGTATGCAGTGAGCCGTCGACACGAAAGCGCACTTTGACCTTGTCACCGGAATGTTCAATGTGAATGTCGGAGGCATTGGCCTCTATCGCATTACGCAAAATAACCGCCACAATTTTTATCACTGGTGCATCCTCTACTATTTTAGCTTCATTACCAAGTTTAATATCCTTAATTTCTTTGTTCAAGGTCTCCTCACTGACGCCTTTAGTGTCGATAGTTTCTTCTTTATCTAATTGATCCAAGGCTTCCTCCACTTGATTGGTGATGCCCTTATATTTTTCCATGATCTTATCGTAATCACTCTTTCCAATAAGAAAGATCTTGAAAGGCATACCCATCTTCGAGGATATGAATTGAAGCGCATCCATAGCCTGAATATTTTCCGGATCAGTGACTCCCACTTCTAATACTCCACCCTCAATAGCAAAAGGCGCGAAATGATAATTCGTGGCAGAGTCCTCTGGAATATATTTAAGGACATCGAAAGACATTTTCTCCAAATTAACTTTTTTGACCGGCATGGCAAAATACTCTCCCTTGGCTGCGAGGATAGTATCTTCAGAGATTCCTTTTTCAATTAAAGCTTGATCGACATCTCCTTCAAATTTCTCAGTGGCACGGCTTTTTACTTCACCTATCTGGCTCTTTTGAATTAAGCCCTTTTTAGCTAACTCTTCTAAAAAACTCATAATTAATTTGGCATTCCTGGAGCTCCAGATGGCATTGGAATCGGTGTGGTAGGCGTAGCAGGAGCTGTAGGATCAGACCCGATTGGAGCAAATGGGTTGGCTCGGCCTTCATTGCCTTCTTGCACTAAAACAATGCTTGAATCCCTTAGTGTGGCAAAGGCTGGATCAGCAAAAAGTGATTCATCTAATTTTATATTTTTAACATTAAGTAGTAGGTTTAAAAAGTCTTGGCCCACAGTAAGGTCTGGGCTAGCGCCGGGGATAGATGCGTCGATTGGAGTTGCACTAGTTGTGGTAGTAAGCAAATTGCTGTCTTCTGGAGGCTTACGGATAAAGAATACATAGCCTAAAACTAGGGCTGCACCGATAGCTATGAATATTATTATGTTCTTAAGGTTTGGCATTTTTATTATTAATTCTTTAACCAATAAGTTTTAATTTTGAATTTATATGTATAAACTCCAGTATCCTTTGACCCAGCCCCTGCATCTGAAGAAAAATCAATTGAGGAAATATCAACAATCCTTAAGTTGTGTTCTAGGTCATTAATAAAATTGAGTAAGTTACTATACGTACCTGCAGTAGAGAATTCTAGATCCCAAGTTCCATAATCCTTCACTTCTGTCGCAATATAGCCCCCTTGGATTTGGTTGGCTTGCGCATCGGCACTTGCAGTAGCGGTGTTATACTTCACATCTTTTAAGATCATGCCGTATGGCATTCCGATCTTTTCAATTTCAAGAATCAAACGGATATTGTCCACATTTTCTGGTAAAAGCTTTTTTAGTTTATCTAAATTATCAACGCCAATATTATTGTATTTCTGAGTAAGTTTATCCCGCTCGCTTTGAAGTGCTTTAGAATTATCAAGGGCCTCATTGTAGGAAGCTTGCTCGGCTCGTAGAGTCGTTATGTCGCCATAGAAACGTTGGGTAAAGGTGAAAAACAGGGCGATCGTAATGGCAACTAAAATTGTGGGTAAAATAAATCTTGTCATATAATTTATGTTGCCGGCTCAACCGAGATTGTGTGCTTATAATCTACAAAAGTTGGGTCCAGGGTAAAATCTAAGTTAAAAACTACATTACCTTTATCGTCCAACACTAAATTTGAAAACACTGGGTCAATTAAATTTTTGTTTTTTGTAAAAAGATCTGACTGTAAAGCAATTGATCGGTAGCCTACAGCGGTACCCTGAATAGATACATGTATCTTGCCATCGGTTACATCATCAAAGCTAAATTTGGTGTAACGTACAGTTTTAAGAGTGACGTCTTCTAAAGCTTTAAATATAGGAGAGATGGCAACATGGTGGGATAGAATTTCATTTGCGGCACGCAAGCGCTTATCTAAGACTTGTAATTCAGCAATTTTAGCAGGTTCAAATTGGCCTTTAGCCAGATTTAGATCTGCTTTATTTTGTTCAATAGCTTTAGATAAAACTCCTTTATAAAAATAAAGTCCGCCGGTCGCTATGATCATAGCGACCAATAAAAACAGTGCGGCAATCATAAAAATACCGATCGGGTGCGATACTTTAACCCGCTCTTCGATCATCGGTTTTTTAGGTATAAATGATGTTTGAAAATTTGGCTCCATCTTCTTACTATATTATCGCACCTATTGTAATTTTCGTAAAGCGAGTCCTACCGCTACAGCGAACTCTGGACCCATTGTTTCCAATACTTTTGCTAGAAATGCTGGGGCACCGACTTTCGAAAAGGGACGCCCCACCTCGATAGCTGCCCGGAAATTATTAGAAGCCACTTCAGGAAGTCCTTTGAGTAGTGCACCGCCACCGGTAAGTATTACCTTACTGATAGTGCGGCCATTCTTCTTTTCATATCCTAATAATACATTATTGGTTTCTGAAAAGATATAGTCGGTATGGAGTTTTATGATATCCGAGAGGGTTTTTTCAGCCGGATTGCCAAAAAGTCCGAATTCTTTCTTCATTTTCTCCGCTTCATTAAATGGGGCTCCGAGTGACTGGGCAATGGACTGGGTTATGTCAGCGCCACCACGTTCAATCGTGTGGTAACTTTTTACCATACCGAATTCAATGATGGAGAGCTTGGTGCGAGAAGCTCCGAAGTCCATGAGGAGTACTGGAGAGAGCTCATGTTCAAAATTTGACCGCACGGAAGAAAATATTTCAATTTCAAAAAATGAGGCCGAGAGTGAGCATTGTGATACCACCGAGCGCAACTTAGCAACTGCATCATTTTGGGTGGCCACGACTAGTATCCTGACCTTATCAGCTGGGGGCACTCCAGCTGGCGCGCTATTCATCTCTTCAAATGACTCCTCCTTTTTAGGTAAAACAAAATAATCCAATGAAACTTCAGCAATGGGCACAGGAATATATTTACGTGACTCGGTAGCGATAATTGCAGCCATCTCGCTATCTTTAATATTTGAAGGTAACTCAATAGTAAAAATCAAACTTGACTGCACCGGCACTGCTAGAGCCGGAGCACCAGCCGTAATTCCAGACTGTTTGAGTACTTCTTGTAGAGCAGTGGCCACCTTTTCCATAGGCAGATTGGTTACCCGTCCTATCTCTTGGTCTGCATAAGGACCCAAGGCAATTGCTCCATAGGTTTCTAGCACCGCCTTGCCCTTTTTTCTTTTTAATTCAACTACTTTAATGGCTGACGTACCAATATCAATACCAACCGCACTGTGTTCGTCTTCATTACTCCCTAACATATTTAAATTCCCAAATATCTTTTTTAACGGATTATACATAGCTTTTGTATGTTAATATTATAGCACAATGCGGTTTTTAGGCGCTATCAAAAATAGCTTACTGGATATCGTTTTTCCAACACAGTGCCTATCATGTGGGCAAAGCGGCACCGACCTATGCGAAGGCTGTTTACTGGACTCACCCACTGCAGAGCGGGAATGTGCTAAATGGATCTTTCCTCTTTACGATTATCGCCATCCACCAGTTAAAAGAGCTGTTTGGCTCCTTAAATATAAAGGCAAGAAAAACCTCGCAAATATCTTCGCTGAAGCACTATATGGCAGAATCTTGGAGGAGTTGGCTGACCTCCACGTTCTTGAAAATTTTCGGGAGCCTATGCTGATCCCCGTTCCACTGTCCCCCGGCCGCTACCTTGAACGCGGCTATAACCAGGCCGAATTAATCTGCAAGGCACTAATTAGAGTAGACAACGACCAAAATTTTAAATTAATAAATAATGTTTTATCTAAACCAATTAACACAGTGCATCAGGCCCATATTGAAAACCGCTCGAAACGCCTGAAAAACATCGTCGGGTCCTTCAGTATCAAGAATGAGGAACAAATAAAAGGTAAAAACATAATCCTGATAGATGACGTCATTACCACTGGTGCCACACTTTCTGAAGCCAAAAAGATTTTAAAACAGTATGGCGCCAGGAAAGTTATCGCATTCACCGTCGCACACTAAACCTGGTATAATAATTTAATCTATGAGCTTCGATACCATCGTCCAACTTTTCACTCATTATGGCTATTCCATTGTATTCCCTATTTCTATCGTGGAAGGACCGACTATTTCTACAATTTCTGGATTTTTTGTATCACTAAAAATTTTTAATCCTTACGTAGTATTTTCCCTCCTAGTTCTGGGAGACGCTGTCGGCGATACCATTTATTACTTACTCGGCCGCTATGGTGGTGCATGGTTCTTGAATAAGATTGGCAGGCACATCGGAGCAACACCGGAGCGAATAGCCTTCTTAGAGGAGAATTTTCACAAGCATGACTGGAAAATTTTATTATTCGGTAAGACCCAGGCCATAGGATCGGCCATACTCTTTGTGGCCGGAGCAGTTAAAATAAAATTCGGCCGATTTATTTTTTTTAATATCCTCGGCACTATCCCAAAAACAATCTTATTCATGACTATTGGTTTTTATTTCGGTAAGACATATTCCACCTCCAGTAAATATATTGATTATTTTTCTTTAGTTTGGCTTTTACTCTCGGTGCTTTTAATTGGCGGATATTATTATGTAAAAAAACGTATTAAAAAGAGCACCTTTAATACTGACCATAAATAATGAAGAAGCTCCTAATCATTACTGACGTCTGGCATCCACAAGTAAATGGGGTGTTAATTATATTTAACAATCTAATCCGGATCTTGGAGAAAAATGGGTTTGAAATAAAAATTATCCACCCTGGAATGTTTAAAAATTTTCCTTTTCCATTATATCCTGAGATTAAAATCCCTCTGGCGACCCAAAGTAAGGTTTACGCTATGATTCACAAGGAGAATCCAGACTACATCCACATTCTCACCGAGGGTGTTTTGGGTTTTCAGGCGCGGTCGGTATGTAAAAAAAATAAGTTAAAATTTACCACTTCTTTTCATACGGAATTTGCTTTATACCTACCACTTTATTTGGGACTCAATATTAAGTTAATTTCAAAAATAGTATATGAATATTTGCGTTGGTTTCATGGTGCGGCAGTAAATGTTACTGTCCCCACCAATAGCCTAAAAATTAAATTAGAAAAATTAGGTTTTAAAAATTTATCTATCTGCCCTAATGGAGTAGATTTGGACCTTTTTAGAATTAGAAGCGAAGATGTTTTACTCCAATTTCCGAGACCTATATTTTTATATTTAGGGCGCTTGGCGGTAGAGAAAAATATTGAAGAATTTTTAAAATGTTCACTTACTGGTACGAAAGTCGTGGTTGGGGACGGCCCACTGCGAAAAACCCTAGAGCAAAGATATAAAAATACTGCTACCTTCTTGGGTTATAAAAAGGGCGAAGAATTAGCCGGTATACTATCTTCGGCAGATGTCCTGGTCTTCCCTTCCCACACTGACACCTTTGGCTTAACTATCATAGAGGCTCTAGCCTGCGGGGTGCCGGTGGCTGCACACGCGGTGACCGGCCCGATAGATATAATTTCTGACGGAGTTGATGGAATTTTGGATGAGAATTTAGAAAAGGCAGCTTTCCAATGCTTGAGTCTTTCTAGGAATGCCTGTCGAAGTAAGGCCCTGCAGTATTCATGGGACATCGTCACGCAAAAATTTATGGAAGTTTTATCGCACGCGAAGCTTTAGCAGTTTGTAGTTTTGATAAAAAACTTCCTTAAGTGAGACAACTTTCATAATTTGTCTTAACATTTTAATTTCGCCCACAGTGCCTTTCCAGAATCCAAGCTTTTGTTGCTTAGTGGCTAACCTGACGTTATTCCAATCCACAATACTTATTCTTAATTTGTGATTAATCATTAGCCTGTTCATAAATACTTCAATACCATATCCAGGAAGCTTTTTTATCTCCTCCATATTTTCCATTATATATTTTCTATCCATAACCCTTTCGCCGGATACAAAATCCAGGCCGATAAATCTGTAAATCCATAAACTATTTTGACGAAGTGAAATAGTAATGTCACTTTTACCCTCGACGACTGGCATAGCCAAGCTAGTAATATTTTCTTTAGTAATGCCGATCAAATCTGCATCCAAAAACATGATCTGGGAATTCTGGGCAGCCAGTATCCCCGTGCACATTGCCTGACTTTTACCCATATTTTTTTCATGAACTATTAGCTTGGCCCATTCATGCTTTCTTACAACATTATCTGTGCCGTCAGTAGAGCCATCATCTATTACAATAACTTCATCTATTAGGGGGTGGCCGTTTATGGCTGAAAGGACCGTATTTATCCGCGGTTCTTCATTAAAGGCGCAAATTATACAAGAAATTTTACTCATTTTAGATTCTCTCCAATCCATTTTTTTATTGCTGTAGTAATATCTTGAAATGCAAGGGTGACGATAGTATGACTGTTGGGCCCGAGCTCTATATAATCTCCATTTATAAAAATCTTTTGAAGTCGAGCGCGCTTCTTTAAACCGCGCATAAATCCACGCGGCGAGAAAATAAATAGAGTTTTTGTTTCAACTTTAGGCGGTAGTTTAAATGTAGCGATATCTTTGAGTTTTTCAAAATAATCCTTGGAACCTTGGTGTGATATATCATAAAAGGGTTGGAAAAATAGCGGCTGTTTCTCTACCATATTATAATCCACTTCTTTAAATTTACTCCGGCCGAGGCCGATTGCATGTGTACCCCTTATTATCAATAATACTAAATTGTTTAAAAAATAACCTATTTTCCTCCACCAAACAAATTCCATGAAAAATGGCTCGACTACTATAAGAGCTTCAGTTTTTACTGGATACTTTTCCATAGCTCGTAAAGCAAATTGCGCCCCGTAACAACTGCAAAAAAAGATTACGCCTTCAGTTTCATCAGCGAGCATCTGGTCAACTTTTGCTTGTGCTTCTTGCCAAGCAATTACATCTAGAGTTTTAATATTAAAACCCGGAAAAGAACCCTTGTATTTATTGAAAAGGTTGGCTCTGCCACCAAGGCCAGGAATGCAGATGATTGTTTTCATAGATAGTAAAAGTCTCTATCGGGTGTATAATAATATTACTCTATCATGATAACATACTAGGTCCTATGCAATCCTTAAAACATTATTTTTCTGACCGAAGCTTCCGAAATTCTTTTCTTGTTGGTGTAGCGCTCCTACTTTTGAGCCTCACGGCGCAATTTTTTGCCAGCGGTTATGCTAATCGCTCAGTTAGTGGATCCGTCACTGACATAATTCTCTCTAACACCAGAGTATATGACGTTGATAATTTCTTTATCTATGGCACCTTGCTAGCATTTGCATTCGTGGTATATGTCTGTTTATCTAAACCAAGATGTATACCGTTTATTGTAAAAAGCATTGCGATTTTCACTTTAATCAGAGCTATTTTTATTACCTTAACGCATATAAATAAATTTCCACTACATGTATCCATTGAGTCTGCCTTTTTTCAGGAAACCCTTTTTCGTGGAATTTTTACCGGTGGTGGGTTGTTTTTCTCTGGACATACTGGTTTGCCATTCATGCTGGCTTTAATATTTTGGAAGGATAGGAAATTGCGCTACATTTTTTTAGGCTTTTCTGCCTTTTTTGCTACAGTAGTCCTTCTGGGCCATTTACATTATTCTATAGACGTATTTTCAGCTTTCTTCATTACTTACAGCATACTTCATATTTGTATATTCTTATTTAAAAAAGACTGGAATTTGTTTCACAAAGAAGAGCCAGTGCCTTAATTTACATCCCACAAATCCCAAATGGCTCCGGCAATATTTTTCGGCTTACCTTCCAAGGCATAATAATGAAGGTCGATGAATGGTAAGGTGTTGCATTCTATGATCCCCCATTTTTGGGTATCAGCATCCGCTCTAGGGTCAGGAACTATTACATCAAAACCAATCACCGGCAAATCCACCACTGCGGCTGCGCGTTTTAAAATTGGAATATAACTTGGGTGCAATTCATCTAGCATTTCTTTTGTCTCCCCTCCATAAAATCTCCCAGTTCGATATGTCAGCGGTAAACGAATGTGAAAAGGCAAAATTTCATCCAGGCCATAGCCTGAACGTTTAACATGATCTTCTATTTCCTTTCCCATGGAAACTTTTTCAACTCGAGCGGGACGATTTATATCCTTCTCCATGATAAGTTGCCTCACAGTTTGTTTGCCATCGCCTATCACGAACGGCGCACCTCCGCGATAAAAACCCATTAGCTCACCGTTCACAAAAGTTGCTCGGCAAACATCCCCCACTAGGTGCTCCTCTACCACCAAGAAAGCGCAGATTTGTTTTGCTACATCAATTCCTGCCCCTAACTCTTCCTTGGTATGAATGTTTGTCGTTGTATGTCTACCACGGGAACCCACCCGAGGTTTAACTATCAAGGGCTTATTTAATTTTGAAAATATTTTATCAATATTGTGTGGCAAGAAAACGGGAAATTGAACATAAGCCGGCACTGGCACTCCTGCCCGAGCTAGCTCCTCTTTTAACACGAACTTGTCATCCCAATTCTTTTTTATACGCAGCAACCTCTGAGGTATCGGCAAACTATTGAAATATTCATTCTTGCCACTTATCTTCACATGGTACTGATCCACCGGCCGGCCGAACATTATGACTTGCCGCATGTCTATCCCCCGCTTCCTAGCCTCCTCCCAAATTACGCGGGAGCGGAAAGTTTTAACTTTATCGATGTCGTCGGAGAGTCGTGCTAATTTAAAAAATATAAGAATATTAAAAAAGGAATTGAGCAGGAAATCTACAAAATCTTTCAGGAAGCCAGGCGCATGCTTCGTGACCTTAAGGATATGGCTATCCAAACGAGTGCCAAATAAACTAACAACGTAAAAGAGCTTGTGGGGAATGGGTGCATCCCCACAATAAATGCAGGCGCTAATTACATGACGAGGCTCAGGGCTGGAATCCATAGATACAGTATAAATACAAAGAGACAGCTTGCAAGCTGCCTCTCTTAAAACCTATTCAACATTGCTAACATCTTAGTGTCCTCCTCTCATAATATAATTCTAGAGTGAAAGATTAATAATGGCGACCGCTTAATTATAACACATAGCCCACCTTTTATGTAAAGGGGGTTAGTGTATAATGAAAACATGACCAATATTATGCAATCCAACATATTCTTCTTTATCTCCTCCCTCGGCTTTATTATCTTGTTTTTATTGCTCGCCATTGTGCTCTTCTATGCTATCCGAGCCTTTAAAACCTGGGATAGAATATTGAGCAAACTTGAAAACAATATTGGTGCCATTAGTGACACTGCAAAAGATATGGTGGAAGATGTAAGGGATAGCACTGTATTCCGTCTCCTTATTGGTAGGAAGAAAAAACATCATAAAGATTAACAGATTAAAAAATAAAAATATGAAAAAAACTCAAAGTAAGGGAATGTCTGCTGGTAAAATGGTTTCAATCGGCGCAGGAGCGGTGGCGCTAGGGGCGGCTGCATATTATTTCCTAGGACCTAAAGCCAAAAAACAGAAAGAAGGTGCTAAAAAATGGGCCATGGATGCTAAGAAAAAGATTGTTGGTGAGCTTAAACGCAGTAAAACTATTACTAAAAATATTTATGAAAATATTGTGGACGATGTGCTAAAGCCCTATGTAGAAAAGGGTGCTACATCGCAAGAAGTTAAAGCCCTAGCCACAGCACTAAAGAAAGACTGGAGCCATATCTCAAAAGCATCCAAGGAAGCTGTAAAAAATCAGCTGAAAGGAAAATAAAGTAAAGTTATATTATGGCGGAGCCGGGCGGATTCGAACCGCCGAGGGGTTTTGAAGCCCCTGCCTCTTTAGCAAAGAGGTACGTTAGACCGCTCTGACACGGCTCCTTGAACTTAATTACTCTAGCATATTACGCCTGTTTTGGTATACTCAACTTTGTATTTTGGAGGCGTGGATGAGTGGTTTAAATCAGCGGTTTACTAAACCGCCGTCCCTTACCGGACCGTGAGTTCGAATCTCACCGCCTCCGCAGATTGATGCATTTTTTTAAATTTAGGGTATAGTGAGGGCGAGATCGTAAACCCGTCCTTTATAGGAGATTTAGCCCATGCGGATAGCCCTGCTGGTAAGTATGTTCTACTTGCTGGGCCTGGGTGTCCCCCAGGCTCCAAAGACCCCCGACCCGGCCGACCTCGTTACAAAAGCCGTTTCCTTGGTCGTGCCATGCAGTTACGACGTCAGCGCCGCCGAGGAAGCAAAGGGTGGCAAGTCGAAAGCGGCAAACTTGAGCAAGGGGGAGAACGAGATGAAGTCAAAAATCTCACTCCCCATCTTGCTGCGCAGTGGCCGCTACGTTTACAGCACCCCGGCAATTGGCACCTACGCCGGTCGTCCGGTCTGGACCATCCACTTCGAGCCTGCACCCAGCATCCAGCCCGTCGTGCAGACGGGTGAAGATGAACGCATCAATCGTGCCATGAACAACATGTCTGGCGACCTACAGCTCGAGAGGGCCACCGGGGCGCTCATTCACCTAGATGCCGCGCTCAAGAGTGCGATGCTTTTTTCTGGGACAATGAGAACTCTCGGCATCCCCATCCCCGTCACCGTGACGGTGTTAAGTGGAACCCTTCACATTGACCAAAAGCTGGTTAACGGCGTATGGGTACCAGAGAGAGCCGTACTCGAAACATGGGTGATAGCGAGCTGGCTCATCATCGTGGTGCCAGCCCACTACACCTACACCGCACCCTTCCATTGCGGGAAATAAAAAAATCACACACCGCCTCGGGCGCCCTATGGGTAGCTCGAGGCTCGCTCGTTTTTATGATAAAGTTACTAAAATGGAACTCCAAGACAAATTAGAATTAAAGTTTCGCCTGGATATAAATCAAAAGCGCGCCCTGCATCGGATGAAGATTTTTTCAGTGGCGGATTTGTTGTTCCACTTCCCTGTCCGCTATAGTGACATTAGCACCGTAATGAAAATTGCAGATTTAATCCCAGGTGAAGTAGCGACGGTATATGGCAAAGTTTCAAAACTCAAAACCAAGAAAGGTTTCCGTTCTAAAATCCCCATGGCCGAGGGCGAGGTTGAAGATGTGTCAGGTAAAATTAAAATCACCTGGTTCAATCAAGCCTACCTAGCTAAGATGATCCATGAAGGTGAAAGTGTAAAGCTCACGGGTAAAGTAACAAAAGGTAAATATGGTATTTATCTTGCGAACCCAGAATTTGAAAAGATGCCTGACATGGCAATTGACTCCCACGATACATTGTTTAAAGAAGGCGGCAGCGATAATACTGGCTTTTCCTACCCTATTTATGTGGAGACTCGCGGCATAACTTCTAAGTGGTTTTATCACGCAGTTGATAAAATATTTAAGGATAAAACCTTGGATAATATTGTAGATTATATCCCAGCAGATATACTAGAAAAATATCACTTACCAACTTTAAAGACGGCACTGTTTTGGATTCACAAACCTAAAAATCCTAAGGATGCAGAAAGCGCACGTAAGCGCTTCGCCTTTGAGGAAGTATTTTGTATTCAGCTCGAGCGCCAGCATGACAAACATGAATATAGGAAAAATAAATCATTTAAAATTATCCCGGATGAAAAGGATTTACAAGAGTTTTTAGATCGCTTTCCTTTTGAGGCTACCACGGCCCAAGTAAATTCCATGAATACAATATTGGATGATATGGCTAGAGACTTCCCAATGTCACGCTTGCTCGAGGGAGATGTCGGCTCAGGTAAAACTGCCGTGGCTGCGACGGCTTCGTATGCTACCGTGAGGCAAAAGCCCAATGGAAAAAGTTTCGGAAATTTACAAGTTGCCTATATGGCTCCTACGGAAATATTAGCAACGCAGCACTTCGAATCCTTTATAAAATATTTCAAACATATGCCGATAAATGTGGCGCTCATCACCGGCAGTGGCTGTCGTAAATTCCCTTCCAAGTCCAACCCTGGATCCTGGACTACTATTTCCAGAGCCCAACTCCTTAAATGGGTAGCTAATGGTGAAATACCGATATTAATCGGCACTCATGCTCTTATTCAAAAGTCAGTGAAATTTAAAAACTTAGCCTTAGTGGTTATCGATGAGCAACACCGCTTCGGTACAGCCCAGCGTCGCAAACTTGTTAGGAAGGATGGCCTCGCCCCACATCTCCTTTCCATGACCGCCACCCCCATCCCCCGTACCCTAGCGCTCACTATCTATGGCGACTTGGATTTATCACTCCTGGATGAAATGCCTGCCGGCCGCAAGCAAATAATTACTGAAATTATTACTCCAGATAAACGCACTGCAACTTATGAAAAAATTAGGGGAGAATTAAAGGCAGGTAGGCAGCTATATGTAATATGTCCGCGAATTTTTGAACCAGATCCAGAGAAGGAGATGGCACTGAATGTGAAAAGCGCTGTGGCGGAAGCCAAGATTCTTAAAAAAGAAGTTTTTCAGGAATATGAAATTGGAGTGTTGCACTCCAAGATGAGCAAAGAAAAAAAGGAAGAGGTCATGCAGGAATTTACAGAAGGTAAAATTCACATCCTCTGTGCCACATCGGTGGTGGAAGTCGGCGTTAACGTACCTAATGCAACAGTAATAATTATCGAGGGTGCTGAGCGCTTCGGCCTCGCCCAGCTGCACCAACTGCGCGGCCGAGTAATTCGTAGCACTCATCAGGCATACTGCTATGTTTTTGCAGACGCTAAAAGTGATAAAACTATTGAACGCCTTAAAGCACTTAAAACTGCCAAGAATGGTTTTGAATTAGCTGAGCTTGACCTCACTCTGCGCGGTGCTGGTGAGCTTGGTGGCACCAAGCAATGGGGCATCACCGACCTTGGTATGGAAGCCATAAAAAATATCAAAATGGTAGAGGCTGCGCGCACTGAAGCAGTAACGCTAATCGAAGAAGATCCGGAGCTTTCACACTACCCCCTACTTAAACAAAAAGTAGGTGAAAAAGCTGGTGAGTTTCATTTTGAATAATTAGTGCTTATATTTACTTATATCTCCCTTGGGTCGAAAACTGTCACGAACTATTGTCGCGTGGGCTTCCTTTATTGTTCTTTCAACTAATTTCTCCGCTCGTTTTTGCAATTCTGGTTCAAGATTTGATGGAACTGGCTTTGGACTTTTATCTGACTGACCTTCACTCATATCTAGCATCTCGAAAGTTTTATTTATCAAAAAATCCAAAAGTTTTGCGGCTTCTTCCTTTGACATACCATCGTTTCTCTCATGAAGGATATAAGCAAAAATATTATCTTGCATTTCTTCAGATAAGTCGGCGAGCTTATTCATTGGTTTTTCTAGATCCGGATCAAATTGAAGCAATAACTGCCTCGCTTCACCTTGTTGTTGCAAAGCCGTACCTGCATCCGGTAGCTCTTCGGGCATACCTTCTTCGGCTAATTTCTTATTCCACAATTTTTGTTCTATATTTTCTTGCATAAAATGATTATAGCATGTCCGTCACGCATAATTTTCGTGTCCGTCCTCTTGGATTCGAACCAAGGACCCCAGAGGTATAAGCTCTGTGCTCTAACCAACTGAGCTAAGGACGGATGGCTAGTAAATTTAATACTACAAAATTATGCGGCTTTGCGCAAAGATTTGGAGAGTTAGTTTGCAACTTCGAGTGTAGCTTTTTCTTCACGCTTCTTAGGTATTATACCGTGAGCTATTATGACTTTGTCGTAATCTGCTTGTTCGAGTGTTTCTACCTCAATCAATTTCTTAGCAATAGCATCCAGGGCCTTGCGGTGTTCCTTCAACACCTTCTCCGCAGTCTTTAGCCCATCGTTTATTATTCTGGAAACTTCGGAGTCGATAACTGCAGCTACTTTTTCGGAGTGATCTTTTTCAACTTCCTCATTAAATATTGAGCGCGCGCCCGAGCTCGTAAGGGCAATTGGCCCGATGACATCTGACATTCCGAAGCGAGTAACCATGGCTTTAGCTAAGTTCGTGGCTACTTGTAAATCGCTCGATGGTCCAGTAGTAATATCACCAAATATCATCTGTTCGGCTACATAGCCACCGAGTGACATCGCGATATCATCAATAAATTCTTTCTTGGATTGCAGGCGACGCTCTTCAAGCGGAAGTTTCAAGGTATAACCACCAGCTGATCCGCGAGCAATGATGGAAACTTTATGTACTGGATCAGCGTAAGGCAGTACGGAAGCAACAAGAGCATGCCCCGCTTCATGGTAAGCAGTAATTTCTTTTTCTTTCTTGGAGAGCAAGTGGCTCTTGCGCTCAGGCCCAAGCATTACCTTTTCAATTGCACGAATTAGGTCAAACTGGAAAACTTTTTTACGATTCTCACGGGCAGCAAGAATAGCACCTTCATTCATTAAAGAATATAAGTCCGCACCCGAGAAGCCTGGGGTCCTCTCTGCCACTAATGTTAAATTAATATCCTCCGCGAGAGGCTTTTTGAGTGCGTGAATTTTTAGAATCTCTTCACGGTCCGCACGATCTGGTAAATCTAGTATGACTTTACGGTCGAAGCGTCCTGGGCGCACAAGGGCTGGGTCCAGCACATCGGCGCGGTTAGTTGCTGCCATAACGATAACCTTGTCATTAGGTTCGAATCCATCCATCTCCACAAGGATCTGGTTTAGAGTTTGTTCTCGTTCATCGTTACCGCCACCATAACCGCCTCCACGTGTGCGGCCAATGGCATCAATTTCATCTACGAAGATTATTGCCGGCGCAGCTTTTTTAGCCATTTTAAATAAATCACGTACTCGGGAAGCACCTACGCCTACGAACATTTCTACGAATTCAGATCCGGATAAGTGGAAAAATGGCACGCCCGCCTCCCCCGCTACTGCACGAGCAAGTAATGTTTTACCTGTGCCAGGGGCACCCGTGAGCATAACACCTTTGGGAATCTTAGCGCCGATGTCTAGAAATTTCTTTGGGCTTTTAAGGAAGTCCACAATTTCTTTCAGTTCCTCCTTGGCTTCCTTGCATCCAGCCACATCTTTAAATGTTACACGGTTATTTTTATCATTCGGGTCAGTTATGCGCGCCTTGGATTGGCCAAAGGTCATGGCTTGAACACCGGCACCCTTTACTTGCCTGGATAGATACCAGAAAAATATTACGATAAAAAGTACCGGGAGTAGGAACGGGAGTATATTTATTATCCAATAACCTATGCCATTTTCATTTTTAACTTCAATTGATGTTTTTGCTAACGCTTCCGGCTTTACTCCGTAATTAAAAAGAGTTTGGGTTAGTGCTGCACCAGCTTCTTTCTTGGCTTGCTTCACACTGTCATCGTTGTAGGTAATGGTGAGCTTCTCCCCCGCAACTTCAATCTTTTTTACTTCACCAGCACTAACGCTCTTAGCCAAATCAGAAATTGGAATTTCTTCCACTACCTTAGCTGATCCAGATAACGCTAAATAAAGCCCAGTGATGAGCATAAAAATAAGGATCGCTCCAGCAATACTGCCAGTAAATTTACCTCCGGCTGGGCCTTTTTTGCCCTTACCTCCATCATTATTTTGTCCAAGAAAATTAAAATCCATCTTTTGATGTTAGCATAGAAACCTTTAAAAACCAAAAAGTTTTAAGGATGCAAATACACAAATTAATACAATAAAACCAGCAGCAAGAGATTGAAATAAAGTGTGCTGTTCGCGTTTGCTACGAGCCCATACAACAAGAGGCAAAATTAACGAAAGTAAAATGAGTCTTTCGTCTACTAATCGATACAAAATAAAAATAGAACCTAAATATCCCGCCACATGGATACTGACTTTTGAGAATAAAGTCGCCAACATAAAAACGAAACCCGAGACAAAAAGAACAAACGCCAAAGCCATAAGCACTATTGGTGCATGTTCTAGATGATAGAGACCTAATAATGCCAAAGAACCCGCGACACTTATTAAAAAGGGTTTTGTGCGTTGTTCTTTTATTGAAATATGAATATCACTTATGCCCCCAGATCGCATTTTAAAATACACGTAGAGTAATATTGGCGCAATTGTGCAAAATAAAAATGTAAGCCCAAATAAAATGAAATCGGCCATATTTTGGGTTTTAATATATATTACCCAAAGCCCAATAGCTGGCACGATTATGTAAGGACTTGTGATAATTGAAATATATTTAGCGAAATAGTCCGAAAAAGAAGCTTTATTATCCATATGATGAATTATATCATTTATAATTTTGTGGATATGTGCTTACGATACAAATCTATTAACTTCTCTTTCTTGTCTCTGCGCCATTTTTTAATTTGGACTTCTCTCTTTCTTGCCTCAGCTAATGTTTTATATTCCTCAGAAAAAACGAGGCGAAAATTCGCTCTACCTTTTGTAAATTCTGCACCCATTTTTGAATTATGATAAATGAGTCTGTTTTTTAGATTTTCAGTAATACCAATATATAACTTGCCAAAATCATTTTTTATCATATACAAATACATAATAGAATTATATGCCCATTCGACTCCTCGCTCAACTCGTCGCTCAGGACACTCGCCTCAAAAAACACCTATTTTAAGGTGGTATTTTATTTTGCTGTGGCTTGCCACGAGCGAATTCCATCAACGATGGAATGAGTCGAGTGGAGATGCGGGGAATTGAACCCCGGTGCAGATGGTTTAGCCCAAGAAGTCTACATACTTAGCACGCTTTTAGTTTAAATTGAAAAATTAAGAAACGGGCCAAATATTTTTCAATCGATCTCTAAGTTTTAGTGAAATGCTCGAGCGGGCACTTCCTTATCCCGATAATATTATGCCTCAACCCATATATCGGAAGTCTATGGATGAGACACTAGCTTAGGCTTACGCGAAGGCTAGAGCGAAATCTTTCATACCGAAGTATGGAGACTGCTTTGAAGCTGATTTTGCAATTAGCTATTGAACAAATTTTAACGAGGTTATGTTCATGCTCGGTATGCATCTAGGACTATGGGCCAACTGTCTAGGCCTTGCATCCCCATGTGTATTCTGTTGTCAAACTTTTTCCGCCAAAGGCGGATCAGCCTCTGGCTGACAATGTTCTTCGGAGCTCGCGATCGGTGTCGCGCTTCTTGATACTCTCACGTTTATCAAATTTCTTCTTACCCTTGACGAGTGCTACCTCTATCTTGATCTTCCTATTTTTATTATACACTGAAATAGGCACAATTGTCAAACTCTTGTTTTTCTCGTTTCCAGCCAGCTCGGCAATTTCTTTTTTGGTTAATAAAATTTTTCGATTGCGCAGCGGATCATAGTCCTTCGGTGCATTCTTGGGCTGGTAAGGCGGAATGTTAGCATTAATCAGGAAGGCCTCTCCCCCACGTACGATAACAAAGGCACCTTCGAGCGACATGCGACCACCGCGCACGGACTTAACTTCCACGCCAACAAGCTCAATACCCGCCTCGTATTTTTCCAGGATTTCATAGTTAAACCGCGCTTTTCTATTTTCGGTATAATGGGCCATATATGTATATTATCACGTTATATATGATATTATGTCCCTATGAGAGAATCAGGTTTTGATCGAATAGTAGGCGCTTCGGAAGAAGAAGAGCGAGATGTGCTCGCAGGTTTCAAAAACATATTCGATACCAACTATAATATTAAGGGTGAAAAACAAAAAAGTCCGGAACAAACTCGGGGGGCTGAAGCGATTTCTCGATACATGTTTCCCTTTTTAGAGAAATACGGTGTAAGAGCTTTAGATATTCGACCTGATCAGATTCATTTTATGGAAAAAAGAGATCTGCCGGAAACTGTGCGCAAATTATATGGGGACGCGGGTGGTGTATATGAAGCCGATAACCAGTGGATACTTATCTTTGGAGGCGATCAAGACCCTAAAACTGTATTGGCCAAAAGAATGGCCCATGAAATGATTCATTTTAATTCTTTTAAATCTTTAACTTTTAATCGGGACGATTGTAGTGCACAAGGTAGAAGGTTAGGACTACAACTCAAAAGCGGGGGGTTTATGCATTTCCGAAAACTAAACGAAGCAATTACTGAAGAATTAGCAATCAGATTTGCTGTAGAATATTTTGACAAAATAGAATATACAAGTGATTCAATTACTGCAGCTCGTGAAGCCTACCGTCCTCTTATAGAATCAGGCGCTAAAATAATATCATTGACTACCAGTGGTATGGAGGCAGACATTGATCTTTTAGAAAGACTCGATCCTAATTTTACAGAAAGTGCTCTAAGTTTTGGGGGAGAAACTTCATATTTAAGCGAAAGGGCTAAATTGCATCAAATGATAGATGATATTTTTACTAAAAATAAAGATAAATTTAAAAATAAAGATGAAGTTTTTGCGATTTTTGTAAATGCTGCGCTAAAGGGTAGACTTTTGCCTTTGGCTAGAATAATGAACGCGACCTATGGAAAAGGGAGCTTTTCTCAACTAGCTGAAGAAATGCAAGAAATTATAAATATAGAGAAAACAGAGAAGGCTGCTTAACTCTAACTACCATTTGACTTTAAGCCGTAAATACGCTATTATCTTGTGGTCAAAGCTTATTTAGACAATCTTGCGTGAACGAATTAACAATCAAATACGGGCAAAGGAACTGCGGGTACTAGACAGTGAAAACAAAAATCTTGGTGTTTTAAGCATTAAAGACGCACTGGAACTGGCACAAAACCAGAATTTGGACCTTATCGAAATATCACCAAATGGCAACCCACCGGTGGCCAAAATAATGAATTTCGGCAAGTATCAGTATGAAGCCAACAAAAAGCTGAAAAAGGCTCGAGCTGGCTCCAAAACGACTGAAACCAAGTCCATCCAAGTAAAGGTAGGCACTGGCGACCATGACCTCGAACTCAAAGCCAAGACAGCAAGTAAGTGGCTCAAGGAGGGGCACCGCATCAAGATAGAACTTTTCCTTTCCGGCCGCGCCAAGTATATGGATGAAAAGTTTTTACGGGAGAGGTTAGATAGAGTCATGCATTTAATAACTGAGGATTACAAAGTATCGGATCCGTACAAGAGAGGTCCGAAAGGATTATTTATAACAATAGAAAAAGCAAAATAATACAAAAATTTTATCAAAAGAAATATATGAAGGGAATGAAAACAAATAAATCATTTAGTAAGAGATTAAAAGTTACCAAGAACGGTAAAGTTTTGGCACGCAAGGCAGGCTTCAACCATTTCAATGCCAAGCAATCCCGCACCAAGCAGCTCGCTGGCCGTAAAGGTAATGATTTCGTAATTAAAAATAAGCCGATGAGCCACCTATTACCATTTAGCTAATCCAACATGACAAGAGTAAAAAAGGGAGTACATGCATTAAAGAGACGAAGAAGCGTTCTAAAACAGACCAAGGGTTACAGGCACGGCCGCTCTACTAAGGAGCGCCAGGCAAAGGAAGCAATACTCCATGCTGGAGCTTACGCCTTTGCTCACCGAAGAGACAAGAAATCCCACAATCGCAAACTTTGGAATATCAAGATCAACGCTGGATCTCGAGCGCTCGGAATGACTTATTCCAAATTGATTGACGCCCTAAATAAAAAGAAAATTCTAGTAGATCGCAAAATCCTTGCTGACCTAGCGGAAAATAATCCGGAAACTTTCTCTCGAGTTATAAAGAGCCTGCAATAAACTCCAGCTTTATTTAGTAATTTTTAGCTCGCCGGCTTTATATTTTTGAATTAGAGCGATCACCTCCCCTACTAGCTTTTTAGGGTTGTCACCTTTCGCAACTCTGTCGAAAACACGATGGCTTTTAGCAATAATCTCTTCCAATTCGCCGCCCATCTCCCACGGCCCTTCGAAAATACCAATAGGTTTAGCCTCCTCGAAGGCAATAGTGAATTCATGTATCGTCCCTACCCTACCGCAACCACAGATGACAGCATCGGATGAGCGGGTGAGCAGTAAGTCACGCCCAGGATAGCCAAAGCCGGTGTAAATAATTAGGTCTAGATAATCCAGCGGCAGCTTGTAAACTTCCACATGCTCCTTCTCTGATGCGGCTGGTGAAAAGCCGATGGAAATTCCACCCACTTCCTTCGTGCCCATAGCTACCCATAGTGGAAAGCCAGTGGTGGCCCCAGTAACCAGCACCGCGCCTTGGCGCGCTATCTCGCGGCCAAGCTCTTTTGCTTTGTCTAAGGCATCTACCCCACAGTGACCCGTCTCTGCAGCACCTGAGACGCAGATTTTTATTTGATTGTGTCCATGTTTAATAAAAGGACTTGCGGATGAATTAATTTCCATATCCATGATTATACATTATTTAACATTCCAACGTCACGCTGTCCCCTGGCTCCGGTGCAAAAACATTTATACCTAAATTGTCGCGCAACTTCTGCACTAGAAACATAGAGCTCTTAGGCTCGCCCATAACCACATAAACTTTCTTCACCGAGTCCTGCATATCGCTCACAAAGTTAAGGAGCCCATCGGAATCCTTGTGGCCGGAGTAGCCAGAAATAGTCACTACATGGGACCGCACTTCAATATATTCTCCAGAAATTTTTACTGTCTTGACTCCCTCTTGGATTAAGCGCCCTGGGGTGCCCACAGCCTGGTAGCCGGTAAGGAGCAGGGTGTTGTTAGGGTCTGGTAAGTAATGCCGCTCGTGATGCACAATGCGGCCGCCAGAAGACATCCCGGAACCGGCAATAACAATCTTAGGATTTGGCACATTTACGATCATCTTGGATTCCTCGGAGTGAAGAGTGGAATGCAGGCCTGGGAAATTGAATAGGTGCTTGTCTACCGACAGGGCTTTCTGGGCAGAGTCATTGAAATATTCTTTAAATTGTTTAAAAATTTCAGTCAGTCGGATTGCTAGTGGTGAGTCGAGGAATATTGGCATTACAGGTATACGATCCCCTTCCACTAATGCGTTTAACTCGAACAAGAGCTCTTGGGAGCGCTCTAAGGAAAATGTTGGGATAATCAGTGTCCCTTTCCTTTTATAATTATCCTCAATCGCCTCTTCTAGGAACTTACGACGGTCATCACGGGATTCATGATTCCTGTCCCCATAAACACTCTCCATTATGAGATAATCCGTGTCTGTAAGTTTTTCGGTATCTGGTAGGAGCATTGATGGGCTGTTGCCTAGATCCCCAGTGAAAACAATTTTCTTGCCGTTATATTTGAACTCTGTCATCGCCGAGCCCAAGATATGCCCCGCATTTTTAAATGATGCTTCGAGGTTAGGAGTAATTTCTATTTTTTCATGATAATTAAATCCACTCCAAAGTGAGAAGGCTATTTTAATATTCTCAGGTGTATAAATTTCATCCAGTTTAAAAGCGGTGTTCTTCGAAAGTATACCCATGGTGTCGTCGAGCATTGGCGCCGAGAGTGCTTTGGTGGGCATCGTGGAATAAATTTTACCGCGGAAGCCATCGGCAATTAATTTAGGAATCCTGCCAATATGGTCCACGTGGGCGTGGGAGATAAAAAGAATATCAATACTCTTAGGGTCGTATTGGAATGGCGCCCAGTTGACGTCATCCGCCAGCTTGGTGCCTTGAGTTAATCCGCAGTCCACCAGGATCCTCTTGCCATCAGCCTCAAGCAAAAAATTTGCCCCGGTTACTGAGTCTACTCCACTATAAAATGTCACCTTAGCTGTTTTTTCTGCAGTATTTGGCATCTTGTTATTCTATATTATTTTCTTTAACTGGCATAATCCTATAATAAAAGTATACGAGGGACATAATGCCTCCAAAAGAATCGAAGAAGAGGTCTGAAAGGGTGTCTATAAGGTCGAAGGGATTCTGCGCAAAATAATTATTTACAATAACTTCATAAACCTCCCATAGAAGCCCTATAAAAATAACTCCTCCAATTATATAAAAAGCTGATTTTAAAGAGAGCATTTTAACCCGGAAAATCCAAAGCAAGGCCAGCCCCAAAAACAGGCCACCCATGAAATGCATAGGCATATCGAACCACCAGATAATGTAGTACCAGTAGAACTGGATGGCCAAATAATTAACAATTAAGATGAAAAAAACGAGTAAAGAAAGGCGTTTCAGCAGTTTGTTGTGGTGCATCTATACATTTTAGCAGATTCCTAAGAAAAAATCCGCCCAAAAGCACAAGTGGCGGATTACTTCTTAGGACTATTTTCAATATATTACCATAGCTCAAAGCTAGGTGGGTGACAGACGCGAGAGACCAAGGCCTAACACGATCGAGTCTCCCATTGATTAGTGTTCTAGGTAATAATTGAAAATAACCCTACCTAAAGTATATACCCTTCCCACACCTGCGCAAGAGGATAAATAAAAAAGACACAGATTATAGAAAAAACAAGTTGAGTTAGATATATTGTTTAATTTTTTCTTTAAAATCAGTGAAGTTGGTGTAGAATTCTGCGTGAATCCCAAAATCTTTTGCACCGACAATATTTTCTTCGTCATCATCTACAAAAAGTATTTCATTTTTATTAACATTTTGTAATTCGGAAAATATTTTCTGAAAGAATTCTTGATCAGGCTTTTTACTTCCTAGGTGAGCTGAGGCATACGTCTTGTCAAAAGAATTTGTAAAATGCATTTGTTGAAGCATATATTGAAAACGATACTTTTCATTATTTGTTGCAACAAAACATAGAATGCCATTCTGTCTTAATTCCTGTATATAGTTAATTATTTCTTCATTTATTATGTGCTCCGTGGTAAACCAAACATCTAAGAAAGAATCCACGCCTTTATCCCAACCCCAAGCTTTTAAATAAGGAGTAATAGCTTCTTTAAGATCTGCGCCGCCCACCAAGCATTTTTGGAAAGGACCAGAAAAAAATGGAAGTGTTTCTTCTAAAGAAATGTTATATTTTTCAGCCAATAAAACACTGAACCTTCTCTGGCTGTGAATTAGAACTCCATCAGCGTCAAAAATAATTACCTTAATCATATTCAAAGTGAATTAAGTTGACTCACAACTATCTAAGAATTCTTATGTTCAGCGTAAATAAGATCATTATCTACTTTAGTGTATTCAAAAATTTCATGCTTCTTGAAGAATCTAGATACTTCAACTTCACCATTTTCTATGGAATCAGATGCGTGCACGAGGTTTGACTGAGTAGATAATGAAAAGTCCCCACGGATAGTGCCAGCGTTTGCTTCCCATGCTTTAGTCGGGCCTACAAGTAAGCGCAATGCAGAAACAGCATTAATCCCCTCGACTGCCATGACTATAACCGGACAAAATTTCATAAAATCTCGGATGCCAGGGAAAAATGGTTTGTCTTTGATGTGAGCATAATGTTCCTCCAGTGTTGCATCCTCAATTGTCATCATCTTCATACCAATTATTTTCAGCCCCTTTCTTTCAATACGACTAACTATCTCCCCCGCAAGGTTGCGCTGTACCGCGTCTGGTTTAATAATTATTAGGGATTTTTCTTTATTTGGTGTGTTCATACGTTTAATTTAATTTTACTAATGCTTCTAATTTTGCCATTAATTCATCTTCAACCTCTTTTATTTTTTTATCGTATGTCTCTTGTAGCATTGATGGAATCGATTCATGCTTTCCTATAATTTCTTTAACCTTTTCAAGAGAATCACCCAGAACTTTGGCACATTCTAATGGGGGTATTTGCGGGTTTTGCCTACGAAATTCCTGGGCTATGCCTATTAAATTGTCTGTCACCCGCTTTTCTTCATTACTTCCACCTAATTTGCCCATAGGTGGTAATTCCTTTTCAAGCATAGGTACATACTAGCAGAAAAAGGATTTTTTGCAAAAGTTATTTTTTTATGAATTTATCAAAGGTTATTGTAATATAGTCGTTCAAATCATACCCATATTTTTTATAAATCTGCTTTGCGGAGCAAACCAAACCTTCTTCTGGATCAAAGCCAGCTTCTCTCGCAGCTTTCTTGGCGTTTTCTAATGTTGTGGACTCTACTTCAACATAAGGAGGAATCTGTGGCCAGAGATCAATATCAAAAACTGCGTCCCCTTTGGTGTATCTAAGTCTTTTATTTTCTTCTTCCCTTTTAATTATTAGGCCGATGGATTTTAAGAGCTCAAAAGTTTTATCATAATCGTCTACCGAAATCTCAATCTCTTTCATACCATCATCCGAGCCAACCTGACCATTTTCTTTAATTCCTATTCTTTCTTTGTAAGAAAGAGTAGTTTCTTCACCATTGGTGCGGAGTCTTAGCCAGGAGTGTTTATTCTCCATCCTTAAATCAGGGTAATCCATTAAAACACGACGATAGTTGTATTCCCCAATTTTTTTAGCTCCGATTTCTAGCAACTTCTTCTCCAGCTCCGGCACATCTACCTCTAAAAATTTTATCTCGAATTCTTCCATGGGTTCATTTTAATATTCCAGAATAATCTAAATCTGGATAAAGGATAATTTTGCCTTCCAGGACATCCTTAACCGAGATCCACTCTGCATCAAATTCAATATTTGGCTCTATGATATGGATTTTCTCTTGTTTATATAAGTCCTTATTGGATAATTCACCCTTATATAGAAACACAATTTCGTGACGATTTTCACCTATGTAACTAAAAATATTTTCAACTACTTTTATAAATTCAAGACTATCTATTTCGCACTTAAGTTCTTCCATAATTTCCCTTCTAACTCCATCTTCACTTTTTTCTTGAAAAAGTATAGTTCCTCCAATTAGGCGATAAAAGGTTTCGTCTTTATTTTTATCATACCCTCTGGAGGCAAGGGTCTTGCCCTCATAATTAAAAACACACATTGCCTTTAGTCTTTGTTTAGTAGGTTCCATATTTTACTCCATCGACTTATACCTGCCCATAATTTCAGCCTCCACTTCCCCGCGGTCTCGGCCGTATTTGACGTAGGAGAGTTCTTTGAGGGAGTCCACGATGTCTGGGTTCCCCTTTTCAGGCGCCAGCGTAGTGAGGTTAAATGGCTTTACCGGCTGGCCTTTGACCAGCATGCTCATATAGGCATTGTAATTATCGAGCTTGGTTATGTCATGCGCAGTGAATTGTGGCTTGAACTTCTGCTCTAGGAATGTAGCATCTTCGGTACCCACTCGGAATACCGCCATAGAGCCTACGTTGCCGAAGACTGCGTTTTTAATTTTATCTTCCAGCTGGCTGATGTATTGATGCGCGATGTTAAGTGAAAGGCGGTATTTACGTGCCTCCGAAAGTATGGAAGCAATGGAATCCGTAGTAACATTTTGGAATTCGTCGATATATAAGTAAAAGTCATTCATTGGCTTGCCGAACATATCCACACGAGAGAGTGCCGCCATCTGGATCTTACCCACGAGCACCAGCCCGATAAGGTTGGCATTGATATCCCCCAAGCGGCCCTTGGATAAGTTCACCAGTAATATTTTCTTTTCATCCATTATTTTGCGGAAGTTGAAGACGGAATTTTGCTGTAAAACCACCGGGCGCATGATGTCGTTACTGATGAAGTTATCGAATTTGGAAGATATATATGGCACAAAGTTTGCAAGGGATTGGTCGCCAGTAGTCTGCTCCGCAGAAATCCAGAATTGTTTAATGATTGGATTCTTGCAACGCGCGAGCTTCATGTCGCGGAATTCTTTATCTGCCAAGACTCGGGTAATTTCAAGCAACGTTGAGCCCGACTCTGGGTCCTCCATTACTAGGAATGCAGAATTGCGGAAATATTGCTCGAACATTGCGCCGCCTCCTATCTTCATATCAAAAAGTTTATTGAAAATTCCCATCATCTCGTTGACCACAAATGTTTTCTGCTCCGGATAATTCGGATCATATTCCAACATATTGAGGCCCATAGGCCGTGCGGTATAGGCGGGGTCGAAATATAAGACATCATCAATGCGCTCTTTTGGAATACGCGACAGTATGGTCTGGATATCAGTACCGTGCGGGTCGATGTAGCAGCAGCCATCACCATTTAGGATATCCTGCGTGATCATGTTGAGCATAATATTGGTTTTACCAGTGCCCGTCTGACCGATAACATAAAAGTGTCGCATACGG
>JAZKBO010000005.1:0-42516 GCA_040388575.1 Patescibacteria group bacterium
AGGACGAGTCTCTTGTCGCTCGCGGTGAGCGCAGTCGAACCGTGGTACCACCTTGGTTTCTTCTCATAACACCTGGGTTCTACGCTGTTTTCACAGTTTCTCCCCTAGCTCCAGGGTGATGACCCCTTCAACGCCTTACAAACAATATAGCACAAGAAGCCTAAATTTAAAACACACCGCTTACTAAAAGTAAGTCGGTGCATTGCTCGGCCTCCGCGCTCGCATGTAGCGCGGAGGCCCCTGATCTTGCGCCCTAGGCCGTCTTGGCTTCTGCCGGCTCCGGCGGAAAGTACCCGGCGACCATGCGCTCTGCCTGCTGCATGATCTCTTTGCTTCGTGACAGGTGAGCCCGATCAATTTCGTCGAAACTGTCCCGAACACCCGCCTTGACCCACACGCCATTCCAGACTTCTTCGTACTTCTTGAGCATGGCAACGTAGCTCGCAACAGCGGTGCCAATCCCTATCTCTGATAGCATTGCTGCACTCTGGTCCCCCAGCAACGGCTTGTCCTTCCTGACCGCCGAGGAGATCATCTCGAAGATCTCTCTGCGATCCCTGCTCTGCCTCGGATGGTCAGGAATTGCGAGGGTTATGTTGATCTTGTCACTCTCAAACTTCTGCCTCAGGACTACCAGAATCGGTGCCCATGGTGAGTGGGCCACGCCAACGTGGCAGTAACGCATCGGATCCGGTGTCCACTCGAACTGGACACCGTGTGAGAGAAAACAATCAGCGATCCGCCAGCGAATGGCTTTTTGCACTTCCGCCTCGGCGATCTCGTCTGCCTCCTTCTTACGCCGCTTTTTTACAACGCTTACGATGCTGCTGGTCAATAAAGCGAGAATGACCACAACAATCACAACCGCCGGCAAATTCCTTCCAACGAACGAAACAATGGACTCCATGAGCCCTCCTACCCTCTACACTAGTAAAAAGCGGTTTTATTGTCAAAACCAAAAGAGAAGGTATCCAATGTAGTTATACACATTGTCTTAGTTCTAGGAGTGCTACAATACTGTCATATTAATTAACCTAATAAAATGATGAATCAAATTCATGAACGTTTGGTGCAGAAGTCTCCTTTATACAAGAGTTGGCACGAAGCTAAAGCCACTCAAGTCCTTCATTGGGTAGCATTTTTTGTAGTAGTTATCCTATTTGTTAATTTCTATTCAGGGGTTCAGATACAAATCAACCAGAGTTTAGCTTCTAATGGCAACTCTAACTCTAATGGTAACCCCACAGCAAATGTTTTAAGAAGAAAGGGTGGATTTTCCCAGGATCATATTTTGGTTAAATTTAAAGATAGTGCAACTAAGTCCAAAAAGGATGCAGTTCTAGCAAAGCACGGCCTTTCTGAAGAGTCGGAAATTTCAGATATAAAAGTAAAGTTCGTTAAGATTTCACCAAATGACACTCCTGAAGAAGTTGTGGACCGCTTAAACGCACAAGACAAGGACAGTATTGAATTCGCTGAAGTTGATGCAATTGTTTCCGCGGATTACATACCTAACGACCCTAACTATAGCGCCAACTGGCAACTGCCTAAAATGTCTGCTCCAGCCGCTTGGGATCAAACAACTGGCAGTCCTTCAGTAATTATTGCCATGCTAGACACAGGAACAGACTGTACCCATGAAGATTTGGCTGCTCACTGCGTTCCAGGATGGAATGCATATGACAACAACACTGACACATCTGATACAAATGGTCACGGAACTTTGACCGCAGGAACTGCAGCTGCTATTGGTGATAATGGACTCGGCATAGCGTCACCATGTTACAACTGTAAAATAATGCCAATAAAAATAGTAAGTGGAGGTAGCAATACTTCCAGCCTTTATACAATAGGACAAGCTCTTACGTACGCTGCAGACCATGGCGCGAAGGTTGCTAATATTAGTTTCGGCCCACTAGGTGGTCCTGGTGGAACAGTATCCAGCGCTGCGCAATACTTTATGAGTAAAGGTGGAGTGGTCACAATCGCAGAGGGTAATGATGGAGTTAATAGTAATATGCCAGAAGACCCATACATGATAAGTGTAAGCGCCATAGACCCGAGTGATGTTTTGTATGCATTCTCCACTTACGGCACCGATGTTGACCTGGCTGCAGCTGGTTGTGTATCTAGCACTTACAGCGGTGGCGGATATAGTGTTAGTGTTTGTGGTACTTCATTCGCAGCTCCCACAGTTGCGGGTGTTGCTGGACTAATTTATTCAAAAAATCCATCACTCACAGCCAGCCAAGTAGTAAATATCTTAAAAAGTAATACGAATGATGTTTATACACCCGGTTACGATATATACACTGGTGCCGGCACCCCTAACATGCTAGCTGCACTAAATGCTGCTGGTGGTGGAAGTACTCCTCCTGACACGACTCCACCTAGTGCCCCAACTCTCTCTATCGGTACTGTAACTGCTACATCGATTAACTTATCTTGGACAGCTTCCATAGATAATGTTGGAATAGCGGGATATAATATCTACCGCAATGGTACTAAAATTACTACAACCGGTGGAACTTTATACACTGACAACTCTGTTAAAGCTTCAACATCATATACCTACTACGTTACAGCAGTTGATCAAGCAGGAAATATTTCTGTGCCTTCACATAGTGTAAGCGTGACCACCCCAGCCGGAGCAACAAATGTCACCATAATAAGTAATCAGGTTCCAAGCAAAACCGGCACGACAGCTACGATCACTTGGACTACAAATATAAATTCAACGGGCACAGTTTCATATGGTAAAACATTAACTGCGCTAACTTCAACTGTAGCTGATAATACTGTGGGCAAAACCCATACTGCAACACTAACTGGATTAACTAGCCTTACTACTTATTACTACAAAATAAACGCCACCAGTACAGACAACGGCTCAACTGCAGTAACAGCAGTTACATCATTCAAGACTCCTAAAAAATAAATATATAAATGAGAACGGACCGAGGGGCATGTTCTGCCCCAGGGTCCGTTGCTGCGACTGCTATTCATCTGCCCCCTCGTCATCGAGCGGGGACGGATGCCTTATGAGAGGCTCTGCCTCGATCTCGTCGAGGGTCGCCTCACGAGGAACTTGACCATCGATCGGACCAAGCAGATCTTCGTCCTCGATGACTGTGCGCCGGTGTCCTCTGGTGACTTGCGGCGCGGGCTGCTTCGATCGCTTCGGAGGTTTTTTACCCATTGGCCACCAACTTTCAAATAATATATTATGAGATTTTTGCAATTTTATCAAGTATAAAAATTTTTTACATTTTCTCTGGAGCTGAGATGCCAAGGAGATGCAAGCCTTTTTTGAGCACAAAGGCAAAGGCGAAAGTTAGCGCAACTTTGTATGAGGACTCCTTGTCGTCCTTGTTTACTATTTGATTATTGCCGTAGAAGCTATTAAAGGACCGCGCAACTTCGATAAGATAATTGGCAATATAATGCGGCTCGTATTCGGCAGCAGAGCGAGCAACAATTTCAGGGAAACGATATAATAATTTCTCCACCTCAGTTATTTCAGCTGGTAAAATCTTGAAATCTGGCAAAATATTTTCCGCTTTGGCTTTTTCTAACACTGAATTCGCCCGCGCGTAGGAATATTGTAGGTATGGTCCGGAATCCCCTTCGAATGAAATTGAATTCTCAAAATCATACACGATATCCCCGCCGGTATTTTGTTTTAGGATGGAATATTTTATTGCCGCTACTGCTACGTCATTTATGATTTTATCTTTGGTAATTTGATCAAAACTTCTTTCTTTAATTTTCTCCGTTACTAGAGCCTCAGTATCGCTAATTAATGACTCGCCGGTTATCACATTCCCCTTCCTCGAGCTCATCTTGCCGTCGGCAAAGCGCATCATGCCATGAGTGATATGAAGCATCTTCTTTTCATATTCAGGATGAATAAGGGAAATAGCTTTGGTTACCACCCGCATATAATCCATTTGCTCCTTAGCGGTAACAACAATCGAGCGGTCCATGTCAGGTATAGTTTTAAACTTTTCCATCGTTAGCCCTAACTCCTTGGTTTCATAGGTAGGCAAATTGTTGGAAGTAATGAATACCCGAGTGTGAAGTTTCGGCTGACCTTCTATGTTGTACTTTTCAGCTTTAAATACTATTGCGCCGTCAGAGTTTTCGAAAATTTTACCGAGGTTATCATTAACTATATCACTCCCTATGTCTGCCATCGCGCTCTCTATGAAGTAAAAGTCGAATTTAGTGCCAAGCTTTTTATATAAATCCTCAAAGGCTTCCATGGTAACCTTGAAGCCCCAATCATATATGGCATTTATCTTGTCACTCTCGCGTGTATAAACCTTCATATTTATTTCATCTATTTCTTTTTTAGAATTTGGGTCATTTTCATACGCTGCCGAACCATCAGCATAGGCGAGCCCGATATTGTGAGACTGGATAGCTATAGAATCCACCTGCTCTTGCAGCTTAACATCCTTCATCAAGCCCCATATAGCTCTAGCCACATGGAGGCCCACATCACCCTGATAATTAGCTCGGGAGACTTCTGCGCCAGAAATTTCTACCAGGCGGGAAATTGACTCCCCGATAGCGTTACTCATCAAGTGCCCAATATGAAAGGGTTTAAACGGATTCGGTTGAGTGTATTCCACCATTATTTTCTTGTCCGCTAACAAATTATTACCACCAAGATTTTTATTATTTAAAATTTCTTCAATACTGCTGCTAAAAAATTGGTGCGATAGATGAAAATTGATAAATCTGCCGGCGATTTCTATCGTTTCTATCTCGGGTAGTTGATGCTCCTTTAATTTTTTGGCTTGTGCCCCAATATGCTCAGGCATTGAAACAAAAGCATAGTCGCCATTTTTAATATCCTTCGGATGCATCAAAACCGCCTCGCCTTCGAGTTTTAAAGTTTCCTTTATCCAATTTTTTATCTTGTCTTGTATCATTTATGCCCAGTACTGCCTTCTCGCCCTTCCCCCCGCACCGTTGCGGTTAATTCGTCTACCTCCAGAATATCACAATGCTCGAACTTTTGAACTAACATCTGCGCCACTTTGTAATCCTTCGGTAGAAGCACCTCCTTATTTGAAGTGTTTAATAAATTCATAATAATTTCTCCACGGTAGCTTGCATCCACTACCCCGCCCATAACCTTGAGCCCAAGATTAAAGGAAATTCTAGATTTATCCCAAATTAATCCCACGCACCCTTGCGGGATCTCAAGCGCTATGCCGGTATGCACCCGCTCTTGCTTCCCGGGCGGGAATATAACATCTTCGAGCGCATACAAGTCCACCCCTGCATCCCCTGGATGCCCGTGAGTAGGAAGCTTTGCATCCTTGTTTAATTTTTTAACTTTGAGTTGCATCAGTTTATTTTAACTTAAAATGTTTAATAACCATACTAGCAACCTTTTGTGGGGAGAGGTGCGTATTATCTATTACAAGATTATTTTTTATCTTAGGAAATATGTGCCAATGGTATCCAAGTGATTTAAAGATTTTTTTATCAGTTAGTTTTTTAAAATTCTTACGATCTTTCTTGGTCAGTCTTTGAAGCAACACTTCGTAATCTGCCTTTAAAAAAACTGGGTAAAATTTTGCACCAAGTTTAGTTAGGCGCTTTTGTAAAGTTTTAACATATACCGGATCTGAAAGCCCAGCTCTTGAAATAAAATTATCTCTATAGCAGTGAGTTGTCACTATATTTAGTTTAGCCTTCACTGTACTCTCTAATAAGTAATAACGCAGGTCATCTTTAACCACCTGGCCATAATATGACCCCCGGTCAAAAACTTCCGACACAAAATCATTTAAGTGGTGATTATGAACTAATTTGTAACCAAGTTTCTTTGCCACAATTTTAGCAATAGTTAGTTTGCCTACCGCGATTGCGCCGTATATAAATACAACTATTGGCTTTTTATTTGAGGACTTTTTGGATTTTCTCATAAATCTTTGCGTGAATATTTTCGCGTGTATCTATTTTACCATCTTTTTCACACCCTATTTTAATCCACCCCTTCTGGGTTTTAGCCAGCCAGAGTGCACTCTGGCGGGAATTCTCAAGGAACTTTAAATCCTTTTCAAAAACATCTTTTTTCTTTTTTAAATAAGTTCTTTTGGTCTTTTGGTCACGCTGGCGCATTAACTCCACTGTAATTTTAATCGGTACATCAAGGTAGAACACTGCGTTAGGTCTAGGAATTTTAAAAACTTCATATTCCATCTCTGCTAGCCATTTTAGAAATGCCTCACGTTTTTTAGTGTTTTTAATTTTTCCACCTTGGTGGATTTGGGCAGCGCTCGCGTACCTGTTAGCAATTACTATATTTCCATCTTTAAGCCACTTTTCTATTTTATCTTTTGTTTCAAAGCGGTCCGCAGCAAAAAGGACTGCCGCAATTTTAGGATGGATGTTAATAAAATTATAATACTGCTCGGAGAGGCAGTGGCCTATGAATTTCCCAAAGAAATTTGAATAGTATTGCGGAAAATCAATAACTTTTACTTTACGCCCATCTTTGTGTAAATGCTTAACTAGTAGCCCGGCCTGCGTAGCCTTCCCCGAGCCATCCGTGCCATCTATTACAATTAATTTCCCGCGTTTCATATTATTCTCCTAATTCTTTTAATGCTTCGAGTGCATAATATTTCACATTCGGTACAAGTTCAGTTTTTTCTAAGTCCTCCTGCGTAAACCATTTCGTCTCAGCCTTCTCATGATCACTTTTTGGGTCCGTAATAACATCAGTACCTGAGGTAGCAAAGTAAACCAGGGCAACATGTTCATGGGTCTCACCCACTGGGTGCCTGCCCATATATCGTGGTGGAATTAAATAAGTGTACTTTCTATTCCCTTCCCCGCCACTCTCTGGGCCCTTCGAGTGCCCCACTATTGTTATATCCAAGCCTACTTCCTCTTTAACTTCACGAATTGCTGCCTCATTTGGGTCCTCATCAAGCTCAATATGCCCGCCAATAGAAAGCCAGAATTTGAATTTATCATGCACTCGCAATAGTACCTTATTTTTATAGACTATAAAAACTTCTACACAGAAATCAATTTTGTCATGAATATGTGGCATGGTTACACAAACTTCTTAGAGATTGGGAATTTTGCGGCGAGGGCTTTTACTTTTTTATGAATTTCGGCTTTTTTCTTTGGGTTGTCTTTATTTTTTAGCGTTTCAATCATAAGCTCTGCCACCATAGCACATTCCTTTTCCTTAAATCCGCGAGTGGTAATGGCTGGCGTGCCGAAACGAATACCGGATGGGTCTAGGGGCTTTCTAGTATCTCCTGCTATCGAATTCATATTTAAGGTCATACCTACCTCATCTAGTACTGTCTGCGCTTCCTTGCCGGTAACCCCTAAAGAGCCGAAAACGTCAGCTAAAATAAGGTGATTATCGGTACCGCCACCAATCATACGCACTTTGTTCTTTTTAAATACAGCTTCCATAGCCTTAGCATTTTTTAGGATTTGGGTGGCATATTTTTTAAAGCCTGGGGTCATCGCCTCACCAAAGGCGACTGCTTTAGCAGCAATGGTATGCATGTGCGGGCCACCTTGTATCCCGGGGAAAATTGATTTATCAATTTTCTTTGCTATTTCCTCACTCTCGCGTGTCAGGATCATGCCGCCACGAGGCCCACGCATAGTTTTGTGAGTAGTTGAAGTAATAATATCAAAACCATCATCAAATGGATTGCGTAAAACTCCAGCAGCAATGAGCCCAGCGATATGCGCCATGTCGGCCATCGTTACTGCACCTACCTCATGTGCTATCTCAACAAATTTTTTATAATTTAAGGTGCGAGGATACGCAGAGAACCCAGCAATGATTAACTTCGGTTTGTGTTCGAGTGCGACTTTTCGCATATCTTCATAATCAATTTCACCCGTATCTGGATTTTTCATTTTATAAGTTACGAATTTATAGATTTTTGCAGGCAAAGTCATCGGGTGGCCGTGAGTCAGATGCCCACCGTGGGAGAGGTCCATGCCCATAACTGTGTCCCCTGGTTGTAGGAGCGCAGCATATACAGCTAAATTCGCTGGTGCCCCAGAGTGTGGCTGCACATTGGCGAATTTACATTTAAAAAGCTTACAGGCACGCTCTATGGCTAAGCGTTCCACTTGGTCAGTCCACTCCTGCCCACCGTAGTAACGGCGGCCTGGGTAACCTTCAGAGTATTTGTTGGTAAAAACAGAGCCATTGGCCTCTAAAACGTCCGCGGATACATAGTTCTCCGACGGTATGAGCTCTAAACCCTCCCTCTGCCTCTTTTCCTCCCCTTTGATCATTTTAGCAATTAGTTTGTCGCGCATATGGTCATTCTATCATGATTACTTTTTGAAGGAAAAGGAGACATTGTGGCCGTCGGATTGCATAATAATGGTGCCGAGTAGATCGGTACGGAAAATCTGTGCATGAACATTATTGAGAGTATCAAGGGTTTCCTGGTGTGGATGCCCATATTTATTGTCCTTGCCATCTGAAATTACTGCGTATTGTGGGGCCACAGCTTTAACAAAAGCTTCAGAGCTTGAAGTGCGAGAGCCATGATGACCCACTTTGAGCACAGTACTGTGTAAATCTTTTGCGGAAAAATCTTGGAGTACAATGCCTTCAGTTTTAGCTGTGGCGTCGCCAGTGAGCATTACGGAGTCCTCACCATAAGTTAACTTCGCCACTATCGATCCGTCATTCGTGGACCAATCGAAAACATCTCTGTCTGGAAACAAAATATCTATCACTGCTCCTCCGCCCAAATTCAGCCGCATACCTTTCTTTACTAAAATATCCGGAATATTTTTATTTTTTATCTCTGTTTCGAGGTTTTGATAAGTTTTAGAATCATTCACCGTTCCCGGCTCAAATACTGCGCCAACCTTGTAAGCTTTGAGCACATCCCCGAAGCCACTAATATGGTCCGCATCGGGGTTGGTAACGATAATTGCATCGATAGTTTTATCAAATGGCGACATAACCTTAGCAAGTTCGCCGAGAATTTTCCTGGGCGGCCCGCCGTCCACTAGAATTTGGGTGCCCGTTGGCGACTCTATGAAAAGCGCATCCCCTTGCCCGATATCGAGCATGGCAAAAGTAAGTTCATGTTTTTGACTTTTAGAGTCAAGGTAAAGCAAATAGCCAGCAATAACAACAAGAATAAGGACAAATACCAGTAATTTGTAATGGCCTTTCCGCTGCAGCGTCATGGTATAATACTACCATGAAAAAATTTGAAGAAATGAAATTTAATATTCCGGATTTAAAAGGCATTTCGAAGAAAAACATCGAGGAGCATTTGAAGCTCTATGCTGGCTACGTGAAGAATGCCAACTTAATCCAGGATAAAATCGGTGAATTAATGGCCGACCCGGAGAAAAATGCATTTGTATTAGGTGAACTTCAACGACGATACAGCTTTGAATTCAACGGTATGCGCAACCATGAATATTATTTTTCGTATTTTGAAGGTGGAGCTAAGCCGCTCCCAGCAAGTTCTAAATTTAAAACTGCGCTAGAGAAACAAGCACCATCATTTGACGCCTGGCTTACAGCATTTAAATTCCTCGCTACTACTCGCGGGGTAGGTTGGGCAGTAATAGGTTGGGATTTCGACACCCAGCAATTCGTGCATATTTGGGTGGATGAGCAACACTTGGGCCAATTAAATAGCGTGTGCTGGATACTTGCGATAGATATGTGGGAGCATGCATTCGTTTATGATTACCCAACCTCAGAGAAGAAAAAATACATAGAAGCATTTTTTGATAACCTAAACTGGGAAGTGGTGGAAGGATACTACGCTGAACTTATAGATCACCAAAAATAAAGAATTTTTTTATACTTCTCCGGTAAAGGCGCCATATAAAATAGGCGTAAATTAAAACTGTGAGAATAAGTGGAAAATTAGGAAAATAAATAGCGGCAAATGGTAAGTGTGAGAAGAAGGCTACCACGCTAAGCTCGTAATGAAGAAAAATAAAAGAAACAAATCCTAAAGGTATCGCTAGCCCGTACCAAAGCATGCCCGCAAACCCAGTAATAAAGCCTAGCCCCATAGTAAAAGGGATAAAGGGTAGTATCAAAATGTTCGCCGGTAGAGCAACGAGAGAGAAGTTGCCCATCTCATAGAGGATAAACGGTGCGACGAAGACGTAAGCCGCACAGGTTGTGGAAATAATATTTCGCAGTTCAAATTTATCCGTAACCCACATGAAATATTTTTCAATCCTCGGCTGCAGGAATATCACGGCAATAGTAGCAATGAATGACAACTGGAAAGACACGTCGAAGACCAACACAAAGGGGTTAAGCAGAATCATAATAACCCCAGCGAGCATTAGCGCCCGCGCTACGTCGTAATTGCGGCCAGTGGCACGGGCTACGAGGGCAAGAGTGGCCATTATCCCCGCCCGGATAGCAGTAGAGCTTCCTCCGGTCATGATTACAAAAAGTAAAATAGTAAGGATCCCGGCACTAATCCCTAGTGCCTGCGGCAAAAATTTAAATAACTGCATTACCCAATTGGCTAGTATCGTCACATTGTAGCCAGATAAGGCAACTATATGGATCGTGCCAGTATCTACGAAGCTCTGCCGCAGGGATTGGTCGAAGGCTGACTTCTCCCCCAAAATTAGCCCACCCATCAGTAGATTCTCTGGTGCGGGAATAGCCATATTCATTTTATCTAAGAATTTTTCTTTGACAGAAAACAGTGCGCTTTTAATAAAATTGCCGTTGTCATGAGATAGGATTTCAATATTGGCGTAACTCATCACATAAAAAATTCCATCTTTGCGTAAATAATCTACATAATCAAATTCCTTACCTTGGTCGGTGATGAAATTTTCTGGCTTTTGTAATTTACCACTAAATCCTATCTCATCGCCATATTTGAATTCTTGATCGAAGCCGGTAGTGATTAAAATTTTAGTATTATTAGTTTCGACTGTTAGCATTTGACTGTTTTCCCTGATGTCCGGTTCATCTACGATAATTCCGGACATATTTACCGATACCATATCCGGCGCGGGCTTGTCCGCAATATGAAACCTTAAAACACCGAGCGCGAACATCAAAATAAAAACTCCGGCAATTACTCCCCATTTTAGTTTAGTAAAGTGACTAAAAAGAATTGAAATAAAAGATATCGCCAGAATAAATAAAGTGAGATAAAAATTTACAAAAATAAAAGATCGCAAGAGGATCCCCAGTGTAAACCCGAAACAAGAAGAGTATAAAATCCTATCTTGCATGAATTAAATTCTTAATTTAACTGGCTCACCTTCAGCAAAGCTTGTAGCTATCAGGTCTGCACGATCATTGTGCTCATGCTCATTGTGACCTTTCACATATGTCCACTTGGGTTTAAATTCTTTATTTAACTCATATAACTCCTCCCACAGCTCACGATTAATCACAGGCTTCTTAGCTGCATTGCGCCAACCATTTGCCATCCAGTTGCCTATCCACTCTGTTATACCTAAAATCACATACTTGGAATCCGATACAATTTCAACTTCACCTTCAATTTTATTTTCTTTTAAATGCTTCAAGGCTTCGATGGGCGCGGTGAGCTCCATAATATTATTAGTAGCATGCTCTGTACTACCCCCAAGCTCGTGGACCTTTTTACCACTCATCAAAATAGCGCCCCAACCAGCCTTACCCGGGTTCCCCTTCGCCGCACCATCAGTATAAATTGTGATTTTACTTGTCATTGGATTTAAATTATATCAGTTATTCGTAAACGTAGCTCTTCCCGTCCGCGGAAGCGAGATAGGTCAAAAGTAGCCAGTAAATTTACATTTCTACCCTCCTCGAGCGGCACTTTGAAGGAATCATTATTAGAAAAGAAGGAGATGGCTTTAGCTCTGCGCGAGCCATCACCGAAGATTATTTCCAAATGTTCGCCCGAACCATTTTTCCCGAATTTTTTTATATTTTCTATTTTTGCGCTCTCGAAAAGGAAAATTGGCTTTTCATTGGCGAGGCCAAAGGGTGACATTTTATCTATCTCCCGCCAATTTTTGATGTTAACCATATCGAGTCCCGACTTGATATCGTGTAAAGCTTCCTCAACGCCTTTATCTTTTTTAACTTTATGAAAATTCTTTGATAGCGCTTCCTCAAGGAAATGAACCTTATCTGCAGGCACAGTAAAACCTCCTGCCCCCTCGTGTCCGCCAAATTCAATAAAATATTCCTTGGTTGCATTCATGAGTTCCACAACTGAAACTGATCCATCTGATCGGCAGGAGCCTTTAATCAAATCATTTTCATCCTTGCCCCAGACGAAAACTGGCCTTTTATATGTATCTGTTATTTTCCCAGCCACCAAACCCAAGACCCCTACTCGCCAAGCTGGATTGCCTATGACTATGACTTCCTTCAAGGTCTCCGCTCCTTGCTTTTCAAATTTTTTATTCACTTCCCGCATAATACTTACTACAATAGTTTTACGTTCATCATTTATTTTAGATAGATGGTCCGCTAAGGTTCCAGCCTCCAGCACATCATAAGTTGAGAGTAGCTCAAAAGCCCGCATTGGGTCATCCATGCGAGAGGCCGCATTTATTCGTGGTGTAAGCATAAAGCCCACATCATCTTCCGTCAAATATTTCTGCTCAATTTTCATCTTCGAAAGAAGTTTTTGCAGTCCTGGGCGCGGAGACTTTCGTAAAACTTTCATTCCAAAGTGTGCGATTGCCCGATTCTCTCCTAAGAGTGGCACCATGTCAGATAGTGTCGCCAAGCCCGCCATATCGAGCATCCATTTCTCGGCGCCCACACCTACTTTGAAATACTCACTGTATTTTTTTATAAAACCTTGAGCTAATTTAAAGACGACACCGGCACCACAAAGCATCTTTTCCGGATATTCATCAGTCTTTGGGTTTAAAATCGCATAAGCGCGAGGTAAAACTTCATGGAGTAAATGGTGGTCAGTAATAATGACATCCATGCCGTCCACTTCAGCTTGAGCTACTTCAGCTACCGCAGTAATACCGAGGTCGATGGTTATGATTAGCTTTATCTTTGACTTTGCAAATTGCTTTATAGCCTCTAAGTTTAGGCCATAACCCTCCGAATTACGTTGAGGAATATACACTTCGTAATTTTTATAATTAATGAGCTTAAATAGGTCAGCTAAAATAACTGCCCCAGGGATACCGTCACAGTCATAATCTGCATAAATTACAATTTTTTCATTATTATCTACTGCCTCGAAGATCCTGACGCAGGCCTTCTCCATATCGCGCATTTTGAAAGGGTCGTGAAAGTCCCGCTCATAGCTCGGATTCAAAAAAACCTCAGCTTGGGCCTCATCAGTTATGCCTCTTTTCTCCAGGAGGGACCTCAACAGTTCCCCATATTTTTGCATGGTATAATCATAACATGACTGATTGTGTATTCTGTAAAATGGTCAGGGGTGAGGCGCCCTGTCATAAGATATGGGAAGATGAGGAACATCTGGCTTTTTTATCAATATTTCCTAATACAGAGGGATTCAGTGTGGTAATAACTAAACAACACTACCCCAGTTACGCATTTGCCTTACCTGATGAAGTTTTGGAACAATTAATTATTGCGACTAAAAAAGTGGCGAAGGTGTTAGATAAGGGGCTTGAAGATGTAGGCAGAACAGGAATGATTTTTGAAGGATTCGGGGTGGATCATGTGCATTCAAAACTTTTCCCTATGCATGGCACGAAAGATATGGAATGGAAGCCCATGAATTCGAATATAGGAAAATATTTTGAAAAATATGAAGGCTATATTTCATCTCACGACTATAAAAGAGCGGATGATGAAAATTTAAAAAAGATAGCTGAAAAAATTACTCAAGCGCTTTAATGCCTGGGAGGGTGCCATTGGCGAGGAAGTCCAATGTTGCACCGCCGCCAGTAGAAACGAAAGAAAATTTGTCCTCCATGCCCATCTGGGAGATGAGGGCCACTGTATCACCCCCACCGATAATACTTTTTGCTTTTGATTCGGCCACTAACTCAAGTATAGCTTTAGTACCCTTCTCTCCACCTTCTTCATATTTGCCAAGTGGACCATTCCAGAGTATTAATTTTGCGTTTTGAATTCGGGAAGCAAGATTTTTTATTGTCATCTCGCCGATATCTACGATAATATCTTCACTTTTAATTTCTTCTAAGCTTTTGCTTACAAGTTTATTGCCGGATTGGGTTACTACATCTACAGGTATCATTAATTTTTTGTTTTCTAATATCTTTTTAATCTCATTGGTTTCATCATCGACTAACGAGGCTCCTATTTCATAGCCTTTTTCTTTTAAAAAATTATTCGCCAGGGCGCCACCAATAAAAACTTGGTCCGCTAATTCTAAATATTTATTTATTAAAGGCATTTTAGTTGAAAACTTTGCCCCGCCTAAAATAAAAAGGAATGGATGCTCTGGATTCTTGAAGGCAACCGATAGGTTATCTATTTCATTTTGCAGTTGAAGGCCCACATACGCAGGTAAAAGTTTTGGCAAAAGAACAATGGAAGCATCTTCGCGATGATCTACTGGAAAGGATTCATTTACGTAAATTTCCCCATATTTTGCAAGCTTTTTTGCAAATTCTTCATTACACTCCTTCTCTCCTTTTTCATTCCTTAGATTCTCAAGTAAAATCACTTCACCCGGCTGCATTTTAGCTATTGCTTCATCCACAGTAACCCCAACGACCTCCGGCACAAATGAGGACGGAATAAATTTATTTAAAACTGCGGCTACAGGTGCCAAGCTCTCTCCTCCTTTACCCAAGTGGGCTATCAAAATTACCTTCGCCCCTAAATCAGTTAATAACTTTATGGTAGGTAGAGCTTTTTTTATTCTAAAATCATCTAAAATAACGCCATTCTCAATTGGCAAATTAAAGTCCACCCGGACCAATACTTTTTTACCATTTATGTCTTTTAATTCTTTAACGCTTCGCATATATTTATAATTTCAGTAAACTTTTTTGGGTCCAAACTTGCTTTGCCCACCAATACACCATCCACACCGCCATTTACAAAAAACTCTTCCACGTCCCGTTCATTTACAGATCCGCCGTAAAGAATTCGTACATCAGATGCAATATCAGGCGAGGTTATATCAGACAATACTTTCCTAATAAACATTGCCATTTCACT
Source organism: Patescibacteria group bacterium (assembly GCA_040388575.1). Classification (GTDB taxonomy): domain Bacteria; phylum Patescibacteriota; class Minisyncoccia; order Phycocordibacterales; family UBA9973; genus UBA9973. The sequence continues at coordinate 15,164 of JAZKBO010000005.1, forward strand.
CGCGTCCACCGGGGTAGCATCTCGCCTGTTTACTGTACTCGAGAGTGCCCACACTGGCTCATAGGCAATAATAACTTTATATAATGAGCTTCTTGATACTCCATTTAGACACTCTCTTACTTGTGTTTTAACCGTTTCAAAATATTTATGGCTCTCATCTCGCTCACGCTCGCCTACACACAGTATCGGCACCAAGCCTGACGCTATCGCTGCCTTAACTTTTTTATTAATTTGGTCATTAGTTTCACCTTGCGCACGTCGCTCGGAATGGCCCAAGATAGCATAACCAACCCCGACATTATAGAGCATCTCGCCCGAGACTTCCCCAGTATATGGCCCCACATCGCCCCAGAAGGCATCCTGGCAACCTAGCTTTACCTTACTTGTCCTAATTTTACTTAATTTATCTAGAAATATATAAGGCGGGCAGATGACTACCTCTGTTTTTTTGATTCTAGAAACTGACTTCGCAACACTTTCGAAAATTTTATTTGCCTCCATACTCGTAGCAGGATTCATCTTCCAATTGGCAATAACTATCTTTTTTTTCATGATCTTATTTTACTTCTTTCCAGTCATTAATCAACCATGATCCAGAGGGACCGCTAGTAAAGCCTATGTTGATGATACCGCTACCGTAACTAATGCCCACATTGTTCTTCAATTCAATCTTATTCCCCACTGACTCCTTCACTGTAGCATTATTACTGAAATACACTGTACCCTTCTGGGCATTAACAATGGAAATATTTGAGTTATTACTGACGTCGATGGCATTGTTACTGAAACAGGGGCTGCCGGTAACACTTGCATCACAAGTGCTATTAGATAAAAGAAGAATGAAGCTGCCAGCTGTGCCAGAGTCCTGGAAAAGAGTATTGTTGCTGATGGTTATGTAGCCATCGGATATAATTATGCCTGATGTTGCTCCATAAGATGAGTCTAATTTCAATACTCCACCGATGCCGAAAGTAATGTTACCTGTCACATATATAGTGCCGGCCATAGTCAAAGTGCTATTTATAGTCAAGTTCCCCACTATTTTCCTGGGGCCTATGGTTGTTGCAGATGAAACAGTAACGCTTCCATTGGTTGTACCGCCAAGCGTCGCGTCATTTTCCCATTTACTAATACTTGCATCAGGTATTGGTAAATTCTGAAGCGGCGGGTCCGTGCGTGATGTATCACAAGGTTTATTATTACCGGAACCACTCTGGCAATACATATTCCCCGTTACTGTAGTTCCATTAACGTTGTGTGCATAGGCATCCCCTATACCGCCTTGGCCGACACTTAAATTAGAGATCGAGCCTGTGCTGGTCGCGGCAATAGCCGCACCAGTAACATAGGCACCATTTGACCCCACGATATTTCCATTGGAATACAAACTGCCAGTAACGTGAGAGTTGTTATGGAAGACGAAGCCGCCTTGGCCCGCTTGGGTTCCATATTGGAATACTGCGCCATCCCCAGTTTGAATTGTTAGCCTACTTTTACGCTGATAGCTGCCAACGTTTCCTTGGGAAACTATTTCTTTTTCATTTACAAAGAGAGTATTAATATCAGTAGTGACGGAGTTACCATTGAGAGTTATAGTTTCACTGCTCGATAGCGGCATGTTCCTGATAGTGCGATAGAGGGCATCTTCAGTGCCAGACTCGGCAAGAAAGTAGGATTGCTTGGAGCTTAAGTCCACATTGGTATTTTTAAATTCTCGCACTGATGGTGAGACTAGACCTAAAATAATAGCTAACGAAATAAAAATAAAAAATACAACTGAGATGAGCATAGCTGCACCGGATTGTTTGTTTGCTGAAAGTAATTTATTTTTAAAATTATTTAACATTTAAATTAAATACTTTGAATTAATAATATCCACGCAGTACCACACTGTCATAAAAGTCCGCAGTACGCCCTAGGGCATCGTTATTGGATTTGACGGTGTAAGTTATTTTAATACCCACTCCTTTCGTAGTAGTAATTTGACTAAAGGAAACCGCCGTCACGCTGATGGTGGGCGAATTCAGGTTACCAGTCAAAACATCGTTTTCTTTAAGTTGTAAATTAGTGCCCGACAGCAGGAACTCAACTTTTTTAGCTGTGCCCACATCGTCGGTAGTATCTAATTTTAAATCAGTGCTACTGATGGAGTTAACGGCGTTTGCCTGCCGAATTTCTCTTGTTATTCTTTCCATAATTGTACTGCTGTTGGCGAGCTCTCGTTGCACGGAAGTCTCCCTAAAGGCTTTGGTCATAGTGTACATAGCGTTAATTACCGTTAACGTCAGCACGGCAAAAAGTGCTACATAAAAAAGAAGTTCTATGAGGGTGTAGCCGCGAGAGTGCATTTTATTACTTTTTATATTAAAAAATATCATGAAAATAGATCAGTTATATAAAATGTCAAAGTTTTAGTTAGTGTAGTCCCACCCTCTAACCATGAAACAGTTACTGTCATAAGCTTAGTACCTGGGTCATTAGAGCCGCCAGCTGAAATATCGCTCGTCGAATTGTCTCGATTAACGCTTGCCATAGTAACTTTTCTAGTAAAAATCCCCACGGTATTCGGTGTAGTCGATAGACTCCAAGTATTACTTGCAGAAGTGTAAACTGGGTAATAATTAGTACCTGGAGTTAGGGAGGAAATATTAGTCCAAGCAGCGTCCCGCAAGGTCCGCACTGCTTCGGCACCTTCTTCCATTAGGAACCCCGCTTGTGTATTATGTAAGGATTGACGAGAAATTGAGATAGACTTTTGCGCCACCCCCATCACCGCCAAAACTGCTACCGCAATAATCGAGGCTGCTACTAATATCTCCACCATCATAAATCCTTTGTTTTTTAAAATTTTTGCCATGATTTAGTTTAAGCTTGCTGCGCCGGTTGCCGAAATCGTGATGATTTTGGACATAGAAGAGTTAGAGACAGTTACCGTACCAGTCGTATTTGGAGCCCCAGAAAGGCGGTTGAAATACATGTCTCCAGATGAACCGCTCACTCCACCTAAAGACACATTGGAAATACTTGCTGGAGTTATTATGGTGATAGTTTCGTTACCAGATGCTCCTGCAGAATAAGTAGTGCCTGCAAAAATTATAACTCGGTCGGATTGGAAATGCACTCCATACTCTGAGGAATTAACTGAAGCCAAAGTTTGGGAACGTGCTTTATCGAGCGCGGAGAGAATATCAGTGGTGGCGCTTTTAAGAAGTTGATTTTGTCTCGTACTTGAAAATTGAGGAATAATAATTGCAGCTAAAATTACTATTATTCCGAGAACTATCATTATCTCGAGTGCACTTATGCCTTTTTTATAAAAGTTTTTCATGTTATTTAATGTTGTCGAGTACTGAATAAAGAGGTGAAATCATGGAAATGGCAAAAAAGCCTACTCCAGAGCCGATAATAATCATGAGGACTGGCTCAATGATTGTGGAAAGATTTTTAGTCTTATTTTCAATTTCATCTTCGTAGAATATGGCTACTTGGGTAAGCATGTCTGCGAGCTTGCCAGTTTCCTCTCCCACCTCGATCATTTCTGACATCATAATAGGATACAAATTAGGATTGGATTGGAAAACTGCGGAAAATGGTGCACCTTTCTCCAGCACAACCCTCGCATCGCCTAGTACTTTTTTGTAATAAATATTTTGGACCACGTCTTCGGTTATCTCTACCGCACGAGTTATGGAAACTCCAGCAACTAAAAGTGAGGACAATGTGCGGGCCGTACGAGCAGTATTTAATTCTTTAGCAATATTGCCTACAACTGGAATCCTTAGGACGGCAAAATCTATATATTTTGACATAAACTTGGCTCGGAAAAGTGAGAATAAACCGAAAGCAGTACAAATAACAATCAGAAAGGTCAAGAAAAGATGCTCAGAGAAGAAGCTCCCTATCCAAACAATAATTTGAGTTGTAAAGGGTAGCTTTACTCCGAGCTCTTTAAAGGTTCCTGCGAGAGTCGGCACCACAAAAGCAAACATTAGAATTCCTATGACTATCATCGCACAGAGGATAACGCCGGGATAAATAAGTGCACCGCGAATTTTACGGGTTAAGGAATGTGACTTTTCCAAATTCGCTCCGATGTCCGAAAGCGCGCCAGCTAGATTGCCAGATTCCTCCCCTGCTTTAGTCATAGATATGAAAAGTTTAGAAAAAACATTTGGAAATTTTGATATGGCGGTAGAGAGAGTGTCACCGGCATTAATATTATTACCAATTGAAACTAATATTTTATTAAGGGTTTTATTTTTTGTCTGCTTTTGGAGTACGGATAACGCACGACTTAAAGAAAGCCCAGCTCTAATCATGCCGCCTAAATTTTTCGTTAAAATAATTAATTCCGCAACCTTTACTCGGCCCAAAACGTCACCAAACATAGCAGCCAGGTCAAAGGAAAGATTTTTCTTCTCGCGTATTGAGAGCGGCACATTACCACTGCCCCGCAAATCCCTAGCAAGGGCAAAACGGTCTGCTGCTTCCATTAGACCCTCAACTAGATTACCCTCTTTTGATTTTGCTTTATAAGTGAATAACATTTATTATTCCGAGACAACTCTAAATACTTCTTCTAATGTGGTGACTCCGAGCACCGCTTGAAAAACTCCATCTTCTAGCATGGTCATCATACCCTCCTTCTTGGCTTGGAGCTCTATGTCATCCTGAGAGCTGCCTTTCAAGATCATCTCTCGTAAAGTTGGAGTTACTTTCATTACTTCGTGAATACCCACGCGGTTAGAATATCCGTCTGGAGATTCAGAACTCTTTACTGCTTTGTAGAAAGGCACTTTATCCCAATCCCCTTTCGGGTCTACCATTTTTTCTTTTTTCAGCATTACCATCATCCGATCTAAATCAACAATTTTAGCTAGATTTTTTATTTCAGCTTCAGATAGAAAATATTTTTCCTTACTCGAAACTAAACGACGCACCAACCTCTGTGCAATGATAGTCTTCACTGTGGAAGTAATTAAAAAAGCTTCCACTCCCATGTCTATCATTCTAGGAATCGCTCCGGAAGCGGAGTTAGTATGGATAGTGGAGAGCACGAGGTGGCCAGTAAGGGCAGCGTTGACGGCAAGCCCCGCCGTCTCGCCGTCACGGATCTCGCCCACCATGATTATATCTGGGTCCTGACGTAATAAAGTGCGCAGCCCATTAGCAAACGTTAGCCCGATTTCCGGCTTCACTTGGGTTTGATTAACCCTTGGCATCTGATACTCAATAGGGTCTTCAATAGTAGAAATATTTACTTCCGGCTTGTTGAGTAACTCGAGCATAGTATACAAAGTAGTAGTTTTACCAGACCCGGTAGGACCAGTCGCCAAGACCATCCCAGTTTTTAATTTTAAAGACTCATGGATTATTTCAAGTGCATCACCGTGGAAACCGAGAGTCTCGAGTGAAAATCCGTGGGAATTTTCTTTAAGAAGACGGATGACAGTTTTCTCGCCAAAGAATGTTGGCAGCGTAGAAACACGGAAGGAGATCTTCTCCCCATTTTGTTCTATTTTAAATCTGCCGTCCTGGGGCAATCTTTTCTCATCTAGTTTTAAATTGGACAATACTTTAATACGAGCAGTGATGCCAGCGCCAGCAGTTTTGTCGAGCACCATAGCATCGTGCAAGATTCCGTCGATACGATAACGAATAGTGAGTTCTTTTTCGCCTGGCTCAATATGAATGTCGGAAGCATTTTGCAATGTGGCATGAAAAATTAAAGAATCCACTATTTTTACTACCGGCAAATCCTCGGCCAAATCTTTGAGTTCTTTTTCCGACTTCTCTCCTTCGTCGCCAGTAGATTTTATATTTGTGGATTCCTTCTGGATTATATTATCGAACTCTACTTGCAAGCTTTTACGATATTGTACCAGGACTGCCTTAATGGACTCCGGGTCAGTAAGACGCGGAAGTATTTTGAGCCCGGAACGCTTCTTAATGAAGTCAATTACAGTGAGGTCGTCCACATCGAGCATCGCTACTTCGAGGGCTTCGTCACTTTTTTTGTATGCAATAATATTGTAATTACGAGCAATGGCCTCCGGTATCAAAGAAAGCGTCGCAATATCAATTTTTTGCTTCTTTAAATCAACATAGGGAATGCCCAGCACAAAAGCCTGCATTCTTTTTAGATCTGCTTCGGATATTTTTCCAGAAGTAAGTAGGGCGTCTTCAATTTTTTGACCGTCGTCTTTAGCTTTTTTTACTATCGTGTCAAAGTCTACGCGAGTTATCAACCCAGAATCCAAAAGAAACTTTTGCAACTGATCCTCATTGATTTGCATACTAATAGTATATCAAAAAATCCCTTCAATAAACATTGTTAGGGATTTTTTGAGAGTAATTCTTTAATTAAGGTTAATTTTCTTGGAAGAAAGGCTGTTTTTTAACCGTAACTGTAGTTTTACCACTACCTGTTCCGCTAGGCGTGGTGCAAGACAAAGTGTGGGTAGTGGTGACGGTGTCACAAACTGACCTGGTAATGCCGGTGAATGGAGCACTGATAGGCACTCCATCAAAAGTAGCACTAGTTGTACCAGCGGGACAATCAGCTGTTACGTTACAGCAGTTTCCTGATGAAATTCCGACAGGACAATCATTATTAACAACTGGACCAGTTGGTTTAGCTAAGGAACAGTGATCAGTAGCTCCGCCATTTATGCCATTACAATTCCAGAGGTAGGTGGTGGAATTGTCTGCTAAATCTTGATATGTACCTTGGCTACAGGAATTATTGGTGGCTCCACAAATACCGGCCACTGGAGTTAGGGCACAAGTACTTCCGTTCCACGAGCCCGAGGCACAACTAGGTACTATTGTGAGACCGGCACCATTAGGTGGTGTTGGATAAAGTGATTTAGAATTATTGTAAAGGAAAAATGTTCTTCCGGCGCCCGGCACTGCGAAGGAATCAATGCCTGAATATACTCCGGAATAATTTCTGTTAGCCATTCCGACTGCAGTTATGGCTGAACTCGTGGATTCATGATTTATAACCGACCAAGTAATATTTGTATTGCAACTGCTTCCACCCAATGCAATCTGGCACCCAGGACTCGCAAGAGAACCCGACATTGAGCTTAGAATGGTAACTGCATCAGATGCAGTTTGGTTAAGCGAATTCATACAACTAAGTATATGCGTAATGGACGGACTATTGGCAACATACGTACCTATAGACCCACCATTAACTGAAGCTGGGGCACCGTCTAAGGTACAAGAAGTTGCTGTTGATACTGCTGCCCAAGAAAGGGTGTATGATGTGCCATTTGGAATAGTAATAGGTCCATCAGAATTTACATAAGAAAGCGCACTGACCTTCAAGTCCGGGACAAGGGGGCAATTTGGCACATTCCAGGAAGTTACTGGGCCCGTACCTCCACCATTACTATAATCATTTGCATAGTAAGTAGTATTCGGAGCTAAGTTAAATGCCGTACTGGCATAATACATCCAATTAGTATTCACGTCTGGAAAATTTGTTGGAATAACAGGATTGTTTGCCATTGCCTGATAGTAGTTGAAAGTCATGTCGGGATGGTCACCAATATACAGCCAAGAAACAGGCCCGCTACCATTAGCATTAGGATAAAGAGCTACTGTGTAATTAGTGTTAGAGCAGGCTGGTGGCACCGCGGTCACTGTAGGTGCAGTACCAAGTGCCGGATAGGTACAGGGTAAAGGTTGGTTATAATTATTTGCATTTATGTCTTGGCAAGTTGGGTTGGAATATTGACAAGCTGCTGCGGCACCATAGTTTAGTGCCGCCGGGTCCTGGCAGGTTTTTGTTTCCGAACAAGAGGCATTATTATTTCCCCCTGTGCCCTGACAGGTCCATGTCCAGTTATTGAGGTTACTTAAGTTGTTGGCACTCGTCCCCGATGTACAGCTATAGTGCGTGGCCGCACAGATACCATTTACTGAAGATCCTGATATGTCAAATGAAACTGGGTCAGAACAATTGGCATCATTATTATAAAAAGTCCCGGAATAACTGCCGGGTGCTAGGGATGCGAACTGGTCGGGATTCGTTATTATTATTGTCCCAGAAGGACCAACGGCTGTAATACCCCATGACCCTGAAGCAGTACCCACATAGCCCACAATACCATCCGCCCCAAAGGGCGAACTACCGTCAAGTAAAGGCATATTACAACTGCTAGCATTGTTTGCAACCACTGTATGTGAAAATAAACTAAAGGAAGCTACACCCACAAGAGCTATTAGAAACAAAATGGCAAGAAATTTATTATTTTTCATAAGAAAATGTAACTAGTACTTTAGTTGGTGTGGGAGTAAAATTTAAGGTCAATTCTTGCCCAGCTTTTTCCACTAGAAAAAATGCGGGTACAGCGGAAATATTCTTACTCTTGATATTCCAACCATTGCTAATAAAATTTTGCTCATACATGGCGGCAAGTTCTGGAGTAGTTTTATCTGAAAAATATGATACTGCTGTTTGTGTTTTGTTGGTGGTGGTATGAACTTGACCTGAACTGTTTAGAGGCTTACCCTCCAAAATTATTCCTGGTGGAAAATCGGGGGGGAAATTTGTGCCAAAAGAAACTTTTGTATTGAGTGGAGAGTAGTCCGCGGTATCATTTACTACAGTAGGTACTTTTTTATTAAAACTTATAAAATAAATCAAACCTGCGATAACCAGCACTATTATTGCGATTGATAGAGGGAGAAACTTATGCTTATTTACTGTATCCATAATTATGTAAATTATACTACAACCCACAATATATATACTAAATCATGTGGATAACTGTAAAAAATGAAATAAAAAAAGTGGGGGGAAGTATTACTTCCGCCCCACTGTAGTGAGATTGGTGTGGCACCAATCCACAACAGTGGGGGTGCGACACGCTAAAACTTGTCGCTAGTAGCCAGGCCAGGCCTGGGTACTATTGATTCCGCGCTCCGCACGGAATCATTGAATCATCATCGCCGGCGAAAAGTGCGCCGATGGCACGAGAGAGGCGTACAAGCATCGTCCCCTCTTCGCGGGATGTAATTTCGGTGCCTGTTGCAAACGGTCCAAAGATTCCGGGATAAGGACTTGTCCCAGTCATCCCTGTGGTCCGCCAGCCTTCGCGGAGAACCACAGCATACTGGGTGACATTATCCATGTTCCGGAACGCGACGAACGCACTGGGTCCTGGACCTGGAGCTGTGACCGCACCCGCAAGAGCGTTCGGATCGATCGACCAGGGGTATGTCCATGCACCTGGAGTGCCGACCTTCACCTGGATCTTTCCGCGACTTTTGCTTGTTATGGCAACTGCCGCCCTTTCCATGTTGGCCATAGCTTGAGGATTGGCCTTGATCTCGTCCGACGGCATCCAGCCAATGCTGGTGCTGTACCAGATCTGATCCCCGAATGCGGCGAACTGTGGCCAGGAGTATCCAACTCCGTGGAGGATGGGCTCATCGACGCCGTTGGGGTCGTTGGGTTGGAGGTCAATGTCGGCTACTCCGCAGTAGAGAGTCCGGCGGCTTCGGTGTCCTGTTCCATCCGGAACTGAAACCGAAACCACTTGTCCGATGGAGAGGCCGTTGAAGGTGGCCTTACCCTCGGAGTTAACCTGAACTGCCAACCCCATCGCCGTCATTGTCGGCCCGACAACGGGCGATCCCGTCAACGTATCCGTAAGGCGGAGCGTAACGGCATTCCCAGGCGTCGGAGTCGGCGTGGGCGTGGGCGTTGTTGTCGGCGTTGGGTTTGGCGCAGTGGGCGAATGCCCGCATGCACTGATAGCGATCACGAGGATCGCCATCACGAACGATCGGAAGCGATCCATGATGCCTCATATCTACTTGTCGAGGGACTGGCCGACATGGCCGAGTCTTGACAAAGCTCGAATCGTATTATACTACGAAAATACTTTTTGTAAAGTAGTAATGTGCATAAAATGTGGATAATTGTTAAAATTCTATTAAATTAAGGCTAAATTAGCCCTATTGCACTATATATGTGGATGTGCTATATTCCCCTCTGTAGAGTCCTGCAGCAACAGGGCTTTTCTTTTTAAAAACTTAATAACAATTAAAGATATGTTAGATCTAAAAACATTCAAAAGTGCCCTAGAGCAGTTAGAAGAAGAGAGGAAAATTCCAAAGGAAAAAATATTAGACGCCATCGAGCAAGCCATGGCCGCCGCTTACAAGAAGGATTACGGCAAGAAAGGCCAAATTATCCGCGCCAAGTTCGACCTCGATACTGGTAAGGCAAATTTCTACCAAGTAAAAATAGTAGTTGATGAAACTATCGCTAAAATAGGCGACGACGATACTGAAGATGGTGATGCTTCCTCTATAGCTTTGGCGACAGAGGATGAACGCGTGCGTTTTAATTCCGAGCACCACATTATGCTCGAGGATGCTAAGAAAATAAAAAAGGGTGTAGAGCTTAATGATGAAGTCATTTTTCCACTCGAACCAAAGGAGGATTATGGCCGCATCGCTGCTCAAACTGCCAAACAAGTAATAATTCAAAAAATTCGTGAAGCGGAACGTACTTCCATCATCGACGAATACGGTACCAAGGAAGGTGAAATCGTTTCCGGCGTGGTGCAAAAGATGGAACGTGGAAATGTTTACATTGATTTCAATCGTGCTACCGGTATCCTACCAGCTGAGGAGCAAATCCCAGGAGAATATCTTGAACGTGGACAACGAATCCGCAGTTACTTATACCAAGTTGAAGACAGCCCAAGGGGTATTAACCTACGCCTTTCTCGCACGCATCCTAAATTTTTAGAAAAACTTTTTGCTATCGAAGCGCCGGAAATTGCAAGCGGTGTAGTAGAAATTAAAGCTATTGCTCGTGAAGCAGGCGCTCGCTCTAAGATTGCAGTCTTTTCTAATGATGAACACATTGACCCAGTAGGTTCCTGCGTTGGCCAGAAAGGTACCCGCGTAAACACCATCACCAGCGAGCTCGGTGGAGAAAAGATTGATATAATTCCATGGTCCGCAGATCCGAAACAATTTGTTTCTAATTCCCTCTCCCCTGCTAAAGTTATATCTATTACTGTGGACGAAGCGGAACACAAGGCTACTGTGGAAGTAGCTGATGATCAGCTATCGCTGGCTATTGGTAAGAGTGGACAAAATGTCCGCCTCGCTGCCAAGCTCACCGGCTGGAGAATTGATATCAAAGGCGATGGCACTAAAGCTGTAGCGGAAACCAAGGAAGAAAAGAAGGAGAAGAAAGAAACAAAGGAGGAATAATTTAAAATTATAATTTAAGTAAAACAAATAGTAATAAATAGTCATATGAATAAATTTTTATTGTTTGCAGGTGGGAGTGCAGTAATCGCAATAGCTTACGGTTTAGTTTTAGCTAAATTAATTTTAAAGAAAAGTCCTGGTAACGCGCGCATGCAAGAAATTGCTAAAGCTATTCAAGAGGGCGCTAGTGCTTACTTAAATAAACAATATAAAACTATCGGCATGATCGCGGTAGTACTTTTCCTAATTATTGGCTTCATACCTAAGCTTGGCTGGACAATGGCCTTCGGATTTATCGTCGGCGCAATATTCTCCGCTCTCGCCGGCTACATCGGTATGAATGTTTCTGTGAGGGCCAACGTCCGCACTGCCGAAGCTGCTCGGGGTGGCATAAGCGCAGCATTATCACTCGCCTTCAACGGTGGTGCAGTAACTGGGCTCCTTGTAGTTGGGCTGGCGCTCCTAGGCGTCACTGCTTTTTATGCAATTACCAAAGATGTTACTGCACTAGTTGGCCTCGGCTTCGGGGCTTCACTTATTTCAGTCTTCGCTCGACTTGGTGGTGGAATTTTTACTAAAGCCGCTGATGTTGGCGCTGACCTCGTGGGTAAACTTGAGGCTGGTATTCCAGAAGATGACCCAAGAAATCCTGGAGTTATTGCGGACAATGTGGGTGACAACGTGGGCGACTGTGCAGGTATGGCCGCGGACCTTTTCGAAACTTATGCGGTTACATCTGTAGCCACGATGCTTTTAGGTTCGCTTCTTTTTATAGGATTTAATAATGCAATTATATACCCTCTTGTCCTCGGTGGTGGTTCGATCTTTGCTTCTATCATCGGTACTTGGTTCGTACGCATTGGGAAAGGTAATAATATAATGGGTGCACTATATAAAGGCCTCATTGCATCCGGAGTTATCGCGGCTGCCCTCTTCTACCCTATTACGAAAATGCTTATGTCCGGCAACGGCAAGTATGATGTAATTAGTTTATTTTTCTGCTCCCTCGTGGGCCTAGTAGTTACTGGAGCCTTGGTAGTCATTACGGAATATTTTACTTCTACGAAGTATGCCCCGGTAAAATCTATCGCACTCGCATCAGTATCTGGCCATGGTACTAATGTCATCCAAGGTTTAGCAATTTCTATGAAGTCTACTGGTGGGCCACTCATCACCATTGTTTTAGGAATCTTGGTTAGTTATCACTACGCAGGGCTCTACGGTATTGCCATCGCCGCTATGTCTATGCTTTCTATGACTGGTATTATTGTAGCCATCGATGCTTATGGACCTATTACGGATAACGCTGGAGGTATCGCTGAAATGGCGGAGCTACCGAAGGAGGTCCGTGATGTTACAGATCCCCTCGATGCTGTCGGCAACACTACTAAAGCTGTTACCAAAGGTTACGCCATAGGTTCCGCAGGCCTCGCAGCGCTAGTACTCTTTGCTTCTTACACTGAGGAAATTATAAAATCTGGCAAAAGTATATCTTTTGATTTAAGTAACCCTTACGTAATTATCGGCCTCTTCTTGGGCGGACTCCTCCCCTACTATTTCGGTGCGCTTTGCATGGAAGCCGTTGGTAAAACTGCCGGCAAGGTTGTCGAAGAAATCAGGAGACAATTCCGCGAGATCAAAGGCATCATGGAAGGCACTGCGAAACCAGACTACGCTAAGGCTGTTTCTATTATTACTGGCGCAGCCATCAAGCAAATGATTTTGCCTGCACTCATCCCGGTACTAGCTCCTATTTTAGTTGTACTCATTTTCGGCAAAGATAAAGGTTTTGTAGTTTTAGGTGGCTTACTTGTGGGCTCGATTATTACCGGGCTCTTCGTAGCAATATCCATGACAAGTGGTGGTGGCGCCTGGGACAATGCAAAGAAATACATAGAACTTGGTAACCATGGTGGTAAGGGCAGCGAGGCTCATAAGGCTGCTGTTACTGGAGACACTGTTGGCGACCCTTATAAAGATACCGCTGGACCAGCCATCAACCCTATGATCAAAATCCTAAATATTGTGGCTTTGCTCCTAGTGGCTTTCTTGATATAATCTATACAGGTTGGGTTTTATCAGTTTAATTAGAGGTAATCAATCTTATGAAAAAATATACTAAATTATTTATGTTTTTGCTTTTAGGCGTGGGCTTAATTCTCTCCGGCACTATCGTTAAGGCTGAGGATAACAACCACGATGGGGCAGGTGCAAGATTTGTTTTTAATCAGTCGATACAAGCTGATCGTGAAGCGTTCAAGGCTAAAATCGATGCTGACCGTGAGGCTTTCAAGGCAGAAATAGAAAAAAAGAAAGCGGATTTTAAATCAGCGACTAAGGCACAGAAGATAGCGTGGAGAGGTAAAGCGCAGGAAATGATAGATATGAGGTTTCAAATGGCTTTTACTAATTTAGAAAGAATTCAAGGTAAAGTTGCAGATCTAATTGCACAACTTTCTAGCGATGGCAAAGATGTCACTACTGCGCAAGATGATTTAAACTTATCGAAACAAAATTTGAGCGACGCCAAGGCCAAGTTAGTAGTAATAAAAGGTTTATTACCAACTGATGGCAGTAAAATTACTCCAGAAATTTTTGCGCAAATTAAACTTACTGCCCGAGAAGCCAAGGATTTGCTAAAGGAATCTCGAAGTAATCTTGTACAAGCGATTCATGATGTGAGAGCACTCAAAGGCGAATCTAATAATGATGACAATAAGGATAATAATGAAAATGAGCAGTAAGATTATTTACTAATTAATTAAAAATTATGGAACCAACAACACAACCAGAACAAAAGACAAGCGGAGCCTTAATAGGATCAATAATAATTATCATTATCCTACTCGTTGGAGGATTTTTTATCTGGAAAAATAATATGAAAAATTCTACACCCAATCCGGAAATGAATAATATTGGAGCTAATTCTAACGATGGCACTGCCAGCCTAGAAGCAGATGCAAACAGTATGGATTTAGATAGTGTGGATCAAAGCATATAACTCCATCCAGTATAATGAACATAACTGTTAAAAAACTTCCGAAGAGTGAGGTAGAAATTGAAGGTGAGCTAGAAGCCCCTATTTTTGAGGGTTATTACGCCACTGCATTAAAAAAGCTCGGTGAACATTTAGAGTTCGCGGGTTTCCGTAAAGGCAAAGCTCCAGAGAATGTTGTACTAGCTAAAGTAGGCGAAATGCATGTACTAGAAGAGTTGGCGGAGCTTGCACTCGGAGAACATTATCCAAAGATAATTGAGGAAAATAAGCTCGATGTGGTGGGCCGGCCGGAAATTGCTATAACTAAACTCGCTCGCAACAACCCACTCGGGTTTAAAATTAAAACTGCAGTCCTACCGGAATTCAAACTTCCAGATTATAAAAAAATTGGGAAGAGTACAATTGCTGGCCTGACGGACGCCGACAAGAGTACTGAAGTAACAGATAAAGAACTTGAAGATACCATCATGGATATCCGTAAATCCCGTGCGCCGAAGGTGCATATGGCCGAAGGTGAAGAAAAGAAAGATGAAATGCCTCAAGAGCTACCGGAATTAACTGAAGAATTTGTAAAAGGCCTCGGACCATTTACTGGGATTGAGGATTTTAAAACAAAACTTAAGGAAAATATTAAGCTGGAAAAGCAAAATCAAGTCAGGGAAAAAACCCGCTTGAAGATTATTGAAAAAATAATTGAGGAAACAAGTATTGATACACCGGAAATATTAATAGAATCCGAGCTTACAAAGATTTTATACCGTATGGAGTCCGACATTACCCAGATGGGGCTCAAGTTCGATGAGTATTTGAAACATTTGAATAAAACCAAGGATGACTTGAAGAAGGAATTCCGTGGTGATGCGGAAAAGAAAGCCAAATTGGGGTTAGTGATGAATGAAATTGCAAAAACTGAAAAAATTGAAGCGAACCAAGAAGAAGTAGCTAAAGAAGTCGCTCATATATTAGAGCACTATAAAGATGCTGACCCAACTCGCGCCCAAATGCATGCCGAAAACGTCCTCACCAACGAAAAAATCTTCCAATTCCTAGAGAGCCAGTAAACTAGGCAGCCGCTTCCATTTGTTTGTAGGCATTGATCATCCGAGTCATGCCTATGCCGCCACCAACTCGTGGGAAGAAAGGCAGGGAGAGAAATTCGTTGAGTTCCTTCTCTACCCTCTCCTTGCCGAAGAGATCAAACAGGAGCCCGGCGTATTTACCGCCGCTGATGGTATAGAATTCATTTTTCATCTCTTCCCTGTTGGTGCTCCTCTCAGCAGAGCCTATTGTTTCATTGCCGTAAAGGATTACATCGATCTTGTTGGAGTGTTTCTGCCCCTTTTTCTTCATGTTCCAGAAGGGTGAAGTATAGGAAGGAAATTCTTTACAGAAAACTACCGGGCCGAAATCTTTTAACATTTTATTTTCATGTTCGCTTTTTAATTCTTCAACTTTGAAATATTTTTTGAGCTCATCATACTTTTTATGATGGTGCACATCACTCCCGCCGAAGCCCATATACTCTAGGAGTTCAGTTTCGAACTTTTCTAAATCTTTCACATCGCCTTTTAGTTCAAATTCAAACATTGGAAATACGATTCTATGCCGGCCTGGGATTGGATTCTTTTCATTGCGGAAGCTGGTACTCATACAGAAAACTCCGGGTAATTCTGGCCGGGTTAGTAGCTCATACTCGAGCCACATCTGGCCAGTTTGCGGCAGAGGCCAGAGCTCGCCAGCATAATTGTAAGTAGCAACCGTCGTCGGGTCCTCGCAGGCAGCCAAGATACTTAGCCTATCTTGAGTATTAACTTCTACGAAACCTTTCTTCAAACAAAACTCCCTCATTATATTTCCAACTTTACTAAAACTCACCACATCTTTCTCGCCTATATAATTATTTATCATACTTTTGTCCGCCTAGGCGGAGTTAATTAATAAACTAATAAAAAAACAGCCCCTCGACAGGGGCTGTTTTGAAAAGAAATATAAATGGAGATGGAGCGGAGTATATTTTTTCTTTTTGTATTTAAATTTTAGGTTAGACACTGCGTATAATGGTAGCACTTTTGAAAAGTAACGCAAGCCCCTAAAAGTCGAACAGCCCGGAGCGCCAGAGGCACCCCGGGGCTGCATGTTTAGATCCTGCCATCGTCAGCGGTTCATGATGAACTCCACGTGCACCCGCAAGCTACGAGTGTAGCCCTGGTAGGGGCAGTCTGAGCAGTTCATGTTGTTCGAGAACGGCTTGAACTTCCAGCGTCCCAATCCTTCCTTTGCCGCTCGAAGAAGAAAGGGGCTAGACAGGTAGCCTGAGCCAATGGGATTGATCGCAAGTATCTTCCCTGTGTAACTGACGACCACTTCAAGGAGAAAGTCGTCGTATAAGCCACCCTCAACGATCACCTCATACGGATAGACGATCTTTGACTCCTTCAGAACTTCGGGTGGAAGTGAGTCGGGAATCGCGACAGGCATAGGATCATAGACGCTGGCGTAAACCTCATAACGCGGTACCGAACGAGGTGCTTTCTGTGCAGCGACAGGCGCGACGACGAAGCCAATGAATGCGAGCACGACGAGGAACAGACGGATCATGGGAACCTCCAACTCAAATCTACCACAAAAGTCATGCTTGAAAAAGGATAGAAAATGAGTATAATATAGGTATGTTAATCCCAACAGTTATTGAAAAATCACAATTTGGCGAGCGGGCGTATGACATTTACTCTCGCCTTTTGCGCGAGCGCATCATATTCCTTGGCGGCCCGATTGATGACCATACAGCCAATATAATTATTGCCCAATTACTATTCCTCGAGTCGGAAGACCCAAAGAAAGATATTTTCCTTTATGTAAATTCCCCTGGTGGCTCTGTTACTTCCACCATGGCCATAGTGGACACTATGAATCACGTTCGCCCCGACGTTGCGACTTTTTGTGTAGGCCTCGCAGCATCTGGTGCTGCAATAATCCTTTCCGCTGGAAAAAAGAGTAAGCGTTACATCCTACCGAATGCTGAAGTCATGATTCACCAGCCCCTCGGCGGCGTAGAGGGCCAGGCCACAGACATTGCTATAACTGCACAGCATATTTTAAAAACTCGAGACAATTTAAATAAACTTTTAGCTAAGAATACTGGTAAGACTGTAGCTCAAATTGAAAAGGACGTTGAGCGTGACTTCTTCATGGACGCAGAGGAAGCCAAAAAATACGGAATTATTGATGAAATAGTCACTAAATCTAAAGCCCCTGCTTCTAAACCAAATAATAATTCTTAATTGACAAAGGCCTTACTGAATTGTAGGCTTTTTGTGAGTTTGTACGTATCTGCCCATTCTGGGCAAGGGAGACAACATGCACATTTATGAACGCACCGTCGGCGACGTGACCATCCTGGACGTTCAGGGCAGAATCACTCTCGGTGAAGGCGATGAGCTCTTGAAAGACAAGATCAACAGCCTGCTCTACCAGGAGAAGAAAAAGGTCCTGCTGGATATGGGTAGCTGCCACCACGTCGACCCCGCTGGGTTGGGTGAAATCGTGCGGAGCTACAGTGCACTGACCCGCCATGGCGGTAAGATAAAGTTCGTGTTCGTGACCCGGCCAGTGAGGGATCTCTTCGTTATCACGAAGCTCGACAGCATTTTCGAGAGTTTCGACGACGAAGCCGAGGCGCTCGCCAGCTTCAACAAGTAGAGCGCAGGCAACATCACGCATGGGGCGAGGTCACAGGACCTCGCCCTTTTCTATTCTTTGACCTTTTAGCTCCGATATGCTAATCCATATGAGGAGCAAAACATCGCCCAAGTCGTAAACCCGAACGGAGGCCCCATGCATTTCAAAGTCAACTGCGCCATCATCGCTGCGCTGGTCATTGCCATCGTCAGCGTTGTCGGCGTGAATGTCCACGCACAGACGCTGCAATCCCGCGTTCCGCCACCGAGTGCCGCAGCGCAGGCCGCCATCGATGACCTGATGTCCCGTGACGTCAGGATGTGCGTGAAGATCGAAACGGAGCCAGTGCCCCAGGTACGTCAATCGCGCTCCGACAGGCAGTTCGACACGTTCACCACGCTGTACGCAAGGAATGGCAAGCAGCGGGTCACGCTCAACTTGAGGGGACCGTTGACACGCCAGCCTGCCAAGGGCAAGTCGTACTTCCTCACCACGCTGCGCCCGCTCGACGGCGAAGGGTACTACTACCTCGTCGACGTGGAATCGGTCCCAAGGGGATGCGAAAAGTAGAGCACATAGCTACCATCCGCCGGGCAGGGGTATCACCCCTCGCCCGGCATCGTTGTTTTTACTAGACAAAATTTTTAATCTTTGTTATACTGCGTTTGTTGAAATTTACAAATTTTTTAGTTTAATTACATCGGTTTTCGGGAATATCCATATATTATGAAGAGTTTAATCGGCAATCTAAGTCTAAATTTAACAACTTTCTCAACTATTTCTAGAAAAGACCTAGAACCGCAAATATAGTGGCTGTTCCCCCTGGCTGGTAAAAGGCTTATGGGATTAATAATAATAATTCTAATCGGGAGCGGAGTGCTCCTATTAGGCGTTCTAATTGGTTACTACCTACGCAAGATCGTTGCTTTGGGTAAACGCCGATCTATCGAGATCGACATCAAGCAGATGATGGTAGGAGCCAAGGAAGAAGCGCAAAGAATAACAGACGAGGCTAAGAAAGTATCGGACGAAAAGTTAGCAGAGCTTAAAGACAAGGAAGATAAGAAGGAGCATGAATTTAAGGAAAAAGAAAACCGCCTGATAAAAAAGGACGAGTTTCTTGATGCACGTCAGGTAGAGATAGATAAAGAAGTTGAAAATATCAAACTCAAAGTCGAAGAAATAAAAAATATCAAAGAGAGAGTCGTAAAAATTGAGGAAGAAAAGGCCGGCCAACTCGAGCGAGTGGCTAAATTAACACAAGAGGAAGCTAAGGATGAACTCCTCAAAGACGTGGAAAAGAGGTATGAGGAAGACCTCATGACTCGCATGCAGAAGTTGGAAAATACAAATGAGGAAAAGCTCGACCGGAGAGCAAAAGATATTTTGGCTACCACTATCCAGCGTTTAGCGTCCTCAACAGCATCCGAACTCATGACCACCGTAGTCTCCATTCCTAACAACGAGATCAAGGGTAAAATAATCGGTAAAGAAGGGCGCAACATAAGGGCTTTTGAGCGAGCAGCAGGGGTGGAACTCATTGTGGATGATACTCCAGGGTCCATCGTTATATCCTCTTTCGACCCTATCCGCCGCCAAGTGGCGCGTTTAGCACTTGAAAACTTGATTCTTGACGGCCGTATTCAGCCAGCCAAGATCGAGGAATTAGTTGAAAAAGCTAAAGAAGAAATAAATAAAATAATTAAAGAAAAGGGTGAGCAAGCAGTCTACGAATGTGGCATATTTAACTTCGACCCACGCATCGTCGCCATCATCGGCCGCCTATATTTCCGCACCAGTTACGGGCAAAATGTGCTCCAGCACTCTATTGAAATGGCCCACATCGCTGGCATGCTCGCCGAAGAGCTCGGTGCAGATGTGGCTATAGCTAAAGCTGGAGCCTTAGTTCACGACATTGGTAAAGCACTCGACCACGAGGTGCAAGGTACTCATATTGAGATAGGTATGCGCATACTCCAGAAATTTGGCGCCGATGAAAGAATAATTACGGCAATGAAGAGTCATCATGAGGACTACCCTTATGAAACTATTGAGTCCGTCATCGTCCAAACTGCTGACTCTATCTCCGGTGGCCGCCCAGGAGCCCGCCGTGACAGTGTTGAGAATTATTTGAAACGCCTAAAGGAGCTGGAAGCTCTAGTAAATGCCTTCCCCGGAGTTGAAAAGTCCTACGCCCTGCAGGCCGGGCGTGAAATCCGCATCTTTGTTACTCCAGAAAAGATTAGTGATGCTGAAGCTAAGCTCATGGCCCGTGATGTTGCTACAAAAATAGAACAAGAACTCAAATATCCTGGTGAAATTAAGGTAACCATGATCCGCGAGACCCGAATTATCGAATACGCGAGATAACTCTATGTTACAATTAGAGAGTGAATTATAAAAAAGCTTTCACTCTTATAGAACTTCTAGTTGTAGTAGCCATAATTGGCATCCTTGCCAGTGTTGTTTTAGCTAGTCTGACAGGGGCCCGGTTTAAAGGAAAGAATGCAGCTACAAATCAGGGGGTGCAGGAATGGGTTAATGCACTTAATCTTTATTATACCGATAACGGATCTTTTTTTGTGTCAGGTAGTGGTACTATATGCCTAGGGCAAGAAAACTGTGTGCTTGTTAATGGAGTACCTCCTGCTGGACCACTGCCAAATGCTACTTTTGTTGCACTTATGGACCCATATTTACGAGGCGCAACGAATCCAATGAAAGATTATGTTCAAATTGCCTCAACATCGCAATATAAGGCTTTATATTCAAATTCAGCTGGATCCCAAGGTATTCAATTAACATGGTTTCTAAATGGAGATGCTCAATGCGCCTATAGCTTAGTATTCCCTAAGCGTCAGATTATGTCTAGCGGAGATACCATGTGTATTTACGATATTAATTACTAAATTTTACTTAAAATAAAAAGATATATTATTTTTTTGTCAAATTGACCCTCTATTGCCCTTAAAATACCCTTGTTATATAATGACCTAGAAGTAAGGGTTAGTATTTGTATAAGCAAATTGGTCGAAATATTACAAAAATCACCTAAAAAACTATGAATAAACAAGCATTAGCTGAATGGGTACATGGAAAGCTTGGCGGCACTAAGGTGCAAGCAGAGGAAGTTGTTGATGGACTATTTAATGCCATCATCGACACCCTGAAAAAGGGCGGTGAAGTTTCTATCGCTGGCTTCGGAATCTTTTCCGTTAAGGCTCGCGCGGCTCGCATGGCTCGCAATCCAAAGACTGGAGAGCAAGTCAAAGTTGCAGCTAAGAAAGTTCCAAAATTCCGACCTGCAAAGGGTTTGAAGGATATGGTTGCTTAAATTTTATCTCGAGATAAAAACAAAAACCGCCTGATGGCGGTTTTTGTTTGTCGAATTTATCAAAATACTTAGTATTTTCTTATTACTGCCTTGAGTACTGCTATCACATTTAAAGAGTGCTCTGGATATATAGGACTATAATTTTTATTCGCTGGCTCTAGCCAAGCCTTCTCACCTTTCTTTTTAAAATATTTCATAGTGTACTCGCCATCTACCTCGGCTATTACTATCTGCCCGTCGCGTGCAGTATTGGCGCGCTCCACGAGCACCTTGTCCCCTTTTTCTATATGCGCATCTATCATAGAGTCCCCATCTACTTCGAGCATGTATGTAAATTCTTTCTTACCCACCAGCATTTCATCTAAAGAAATTGTGTCCGTCATTTCCTCATCTACGGTTGCGGGCAACCCAGCAGTTACGAGGCCTAGCATTGGTACTTCATTAAAGCTTTGTGTCGGCATTAACCTGCCTAAATGATCTTTGGCAACTATTCCAGCGTCCAGCATCTTTTCTACCACTTTGAAAACAGCATTCTTAGACTTGAAGCCGAAGAGCTTCATCATCTCGCTGTAAGTCGGCATGCGCTTCTCGCGTTCGTAGAAAGATTCTACCTTAGTTTTGTAAACATTTTGCATATTTTAGAATTGAAAATTCGCAAAGGTAGGGAAAAATCTGCGGAACATGTTCTGCCTGTTGTGGTAACGGATTTTGCGTAGCACTAGGCGGTGGTCCCTAGCCTCCTTCCAGTACTGCTCGCCTCGTAGGATCTTGCGGTCGATTACTTTGTTAATCTTCTGGATTTCTTTCTCTAACATTCGCACATATTGTGATTGACTCATAATATTTTTCGCTTAACCAATCAATAGTGGTATCAGCGTATTATTTTTACTAAATGGTCCGACGTGACCATGTATATAGTATAAGTGAACGAGCGTTCACCTGTCAACAATATAACTGTGGATAACTCAAATAGTGGCAGTAGGCTTAATTTCAGCCTTATTTTTTCTATCTAATCTGTATATTCCAATCATAATTCCCAAGGCGGCTATTATGTTACTTGCGAGCCCGGAATATGAATGCACGACAATCGTATAAGGAATCCAAAGAAAACAAGCAATTAAAATAAAGACCCGAATTTGATCTGGCTTGTCTCGATAAAGCCCTTCATTCGCGATGATCACTGCAATGGCTGGCAATAAAGTTACAATCCCCTTCCAAGAATAAAAAGTGCCAGCTAAAGATAGAAAAATAAAAACGTAATACCAAACTTTGTGAGCCGCCCATGGGTGATTTGTCTTCTTCTCATACACTACATTACGAACAAGTATAATTGCGGACATAAGGGCCCCAGCCATCGCGCCAAGTAAGTAATAATGAATGGTGAGGAGGAGCGCATTTACCGCCTGGAGCTCCAGTATCTTTTTCCGAATATTTGAATTCCATGACCAAATAGAAAAAACAATAGCCAGTATACCAATACTTTGCACAAACCAAAAATTGTGTAAAAAATTTGTCATTAATTATTCACCTTCGGCCTATACTGAATAGCTTCGAGAATATGATTGGCTTTAATTTCGTCCGAACCTTCGAGGTCCGCAATGGTGCGAGCAATTTTGATAACGCGGTGGTACGCTCGGGCCGAGAGTGCCAAGCGTTCCGCACTGTCGTCTAGCAGGTCGCGAACCTCTTTGGAAAGTTTTATGGTACTTGAGAGATCTTTCACTCCCATCTCGCTATTAGTATTAATTTTTTTGCCAAGTTTTCGGAATCTCGCGTGTTGAATATTGCGTGCACGAGCCACCCGCTCTTTTATTCGTTCACTCCTCTCCCCTGTGCCTTCGCCGCCGAGCTTTTTGTAGTCCACATTACCAACGGAAACCCACAAATCAATACGATCCATAATAGGCCCCGACAATTTTCTTTTATATCGGTCGAGGTCAGAGGGCTTACAAATACAATCTTTAGTTTTTGAACCCAAATTTCCACAAGGGCAAGGATTCATGGCCGCCACCAAGATAAAATTGGATGGAAATATTGCGGAGCCTCGTGCACGGGAGATGGAAACAATATTATCCTCGAGTGGCTGGCGCAAGGATTCAATAACTCTTTTCTCAAACTCTGGAAATTCGTCCAAAAATAATACCCCACGATGCGCGAGCGTAACTTCCCCAGGCTTCGGATATGTTCCACCACCAACAATAGATACATGGGATGAGGTATGGTGCGGCGCACGGAAAGGCGGGAAGCATACCAGCTCTCCTTGGGTCGCCCCAGCTACGGAATGGATGCCAGTTATCTCCAGCACCTCTTCAGTACTCAAGTCTGGCAGCAACCCGGAGAAAACCCGGGCTAGCATTGTCTTCCCTGTCCCCGGCGGCCCATACATAGCTATGTTATGCCCACCGGCAGCAGCAATCTCTAAGCCTCTTTTAGCACTCTCCTGACCTCGAATGTCGGAAAAGTCCCCGCCTTTGGTCTCTCTTATATAATTAATCCTTGTTTTTGGCTGGACTGGAATTTTTTTAGACTTTTTATCTGCAATTTTATCCGGGTTTTTATCACCGAGTGTATCAATATGCTCCACCACGTCATTCAAACTATCTGCACCGAAAATTTTTATGCCTTCTACTAGTGCCGCCTCGATTGCATTGTCACGCGGTAAGTAAATTTCCTCAAAACCGAGTTTTTTAGCCGCTTCAGCTAGTGGTAAAGCCCCACGGATCCGCCGCAGGGTGCCGTCAAGCCCCAGCTCACCCAAAAATATCTTCTTTTCCGGATTAAATTTGATCTCGCCCGCAGCCAGCATGTAGGAAAGTGCGATAGCCAAGTCAAAAAACGGCCCTTCCTTCTTCAGGTCCGCTGGTGAGAGTGAAACCACAATCTTTTGGTTCTGCGCCTTTGGCGCTTTGTAGCCGGAATTTTTAATAGCTCCATTGACCCGGTCCTTGGACTCATCCACCGCCTTATCTGGTAGCCCGACCACATTAAAAGCATGCAATCCGCGCGAAAGGTCTACCTCTACGGTAACAATCACTCCGGAGAGTAGATTGACTTGGGCAGAGTAGACTTTGGCAAAGGCCATAATTTAAATTGGGCTTTAGGGTTCTAACCTTCTAAATGTTGCTTACAGGTCCGAGCCGCTGGGTTAGCCTCCATACGGTCTCCCTCAATAGGCTTCTTGCACACCTCACACCTACCGAAAGACTCTTTATTTATATTCTTAAGTGCTTTCAGGATGTCATTTAGTCTCGGTTCCAGCGTCCGGATCATAGAACTGCGCTCTTCGAAGTCTTCAAAGCGATCCGCCATCTCATTCGGGTCAGCTTCCGGTACATGTTGCTCCTCCGGCATAGCTTCCCACTCCCCAGTTTCTGGATTTAGTTTACCCATGTCCCCTAATTGTCCCATCAATAGGTCTTTTTCAGTTTCTAGCTTAGCTTTTATTTTCTTCTTGTCTAACATGAGACGTATCATAGCATGAAAAAGATTAAGTGCAATTTTATTTATCAAAAATTATCTAAAAAATAGCAAAAACCCAATAAATTCAATGTTAATTCTATATTAAAGCGTTTTCCACAGGTTCGTTGACTTCGGGGTGTTTTTTAGCTACCCTGGTTACATAGCCCCTGGACAGAAGCACGGTACGAGCTGGCAGATAGAGAGATACGATAGTAACCATCGTGAGAACCTTTGTTTGCAGAACTATTTGGTCGTCCTGTAATCTAGCCTTATTTTATAGGCTAGAAAGGCAACTCTTACGATATTTGTTTGTTATATAAAACCTCAATTTAAGATAGTAAGCTATATTTTAGCGTTTTACCTGCTGGCAGGGACGGTTTTGGTGCCGTTGTCCGCTGAAGCATCCTTCCTGACTTCTATTTTCGGTCACACCACTTCCGCCAGCGCGCAGGGGGTAGACGTATCTAATTCTCAGACCATTGCCCTCCTTGAGGCAAATGTTTCGCCCGTGCCAACTCCAGGAAAGAAAGATGAACCACAAGAAACTACTGACAACGACAATATTTCCTCAGATACAGCTCTGGTTCCTTCTACAAGCCCGCTGGGGGTGTCCGATGGTAGCCCTGACATTCAAGAATTCTCTGACGAACAAGTAAGTGTTTATATGGTTAAAAAGGGTGATTCTATATCGCAAATAGCCGATATGTATGATGTTTCCGTTAACACTATACTTTGGGCTAATGATATGAAGAAGGGCGACAGGCTCGTAGAGGGTGAGGTTCTGACTATTTTGCCTGTCTCTGGTCTAGAACACACTGTTACTAAAGGCCAAACCTTACAAAGCATAGCTAAGCTGTATAAAGCTGATGCCGGTGAAATAGCGGATTACAATGGCTTAGCAGAAAATGCTCCTCTAACCGTGGGAGACAAGCTCTTAATTCCTAATGCTGAAAAGTCTGACGAAGGCGATAAGCCAATTCAGAACCTAGGCGCTAGTATCGCGAAAGACCAGCAATACTATGTCAACCACCCTATCCAAAATCTTGCAGGTTATTTCGTCAACCCAGTCCCTGGTGCTAGAAAGAGTCAAGGTATCCACGATCACAACGCCGTAGACCTAGCCACTGCATCTGGTAGTACAGTATATGCTTCCGCTAGTGGAGTAGTTCTACTAGCAAAAACAGGCTGCGTAAAAGGTAACAAACGTTGTGGAGGAGGTTTCGGAAACTATGTAGTCATAAACCATGCCAATGGCACTCAAACTTTATATGCTCACTTGTTAAATGTTGCAACTAAAGCAGGCTCACAAGTATCTCAAGGTCAACCCATCGGTAATGTAGGCTCTACTGGTCACTCCACTGGCCCCCATCTGCACTTTGAAGTTCATGGCGCCCGCAACCCTGGTGCTGATGCTTCATGGAAGTCCTAAATCGTTTTTATTTTAAACCCCAGCAAGTTTAATCGCCCCATACAAAACACTGATACCTATAATGGTAGCAAATGTCGTCCACGCGGTGGGATGTTCATGATGACTCTCCGGTAGTAAATCCGAAGCTCCAATGTAAAGGAAGAATCCGGCAAAAGTTGCCAAGATTATGCCGAGCGTTGCCTCTGGCACGGAAAAAAATAAAGTGGAAGCTACCCCAAGTACTGGCGCGATAGCATCAACCATAAGCCATTTGAATGCTTGTGAGCGGGAGCCAGAATTTTTCAGAACTAAATTTACAGTATTTATTCCGTCGGAGAAATCATGCACCAGCACAGCCACAGCCACGATGGCTCCCACAGATGCAGATACCTGGAAAGCAAGCCCGATGGCCGCACCGTCGAGGAAGCTGTGTAAGGATAGGCTTCCAGCCCCAAGCACTCCCCTTTTACTTACTGTTACTTCTACATGCTCATCACTCCCATGGGAATGAAAGAAAACAAATCTATCTAAAACTGTGTAGACGATAAATCCAAGTGCAGAAATGGAAGTAATAAATGATATATTATAACTTTTACTGCCGAGTGCTATCGCTTCCGGTAATAAATCAAAAAAAGCAACGCCAATAATTGCGCCCGCTGAAAATCCTAAAATTAAATGTAGTTTATCTTTAAATCGGAGCGCAAACATTCCACCTAAGAGTGTTGCCGCTGCCGCTGCGATGCTTATAAAAATTATCATTAAAGTTATTATACCGTATTAAAAATAATTTGCGGACGTCAGGGTTCCTGACGTCCGCTCTTTGACACGATGCGCGCTACTTCTCGGACTTCTTCTCGGTCTCCGCCGGCGACGTGCCTGAGTTGTCCTTCGGAAAGACGAAGGGCTTACGATCCTTCTTGTCCTCCTTTGGCGGCGCCGGCCGGATCTCTCCCCGTTCTCCCTTGCTGGTCGTGAGGTCGCCGAAAATTCCCATGGTACAGTTACTCCTTTGTATAATATCCTACTACTTATTAAAATTTTGTCCAGTAGGCGCAAAGAATCTAAAGCTCAAATAAAAATTGGTGCGGGATAAGGGAATCGAACCCTTGACCACAGTTTGGAAAACTGTCGTTTTACCACTAAACTAATCCCGCTTTTAACTCCTTACATGTCGGGCCGCTGGGAGTCGAACCCAGCCTAAATGCTCCCAAAGCACTTGTACAACC
>JAZKBO010000006.1:0-37940 GCA_040388575.1 Patescibacteria group bacterium
GGTGATACACCGATCTCTTCTCCCGCGTCCTTCTGAATGCCGGCCTCTCGAATGAGCGCTAAGGAGACGAGTAGAGCTTCGGCCTCCGCAGGGGTCGGCAGGAGCGCCATGCCAACCTTGAACACGTCCTTGATCCTGTCGACCTTCTCGTCGATCTCGGCCTGCGTCAGGTCCCTGACGGGCTGAAGGGACTTGGGCCGCCCCCGTACCTTTTTCAGATTCATCGATCTACCTCGCGGAAACTTAGGTTAACGTATCCGTACTAAATCACAATCAATACTATATATAAATATTTAAATTGCAAATGATTTTTAATGAAAAATTATTAAGGGCCGGCGTCCCGAAGGGCGCCGGCCTGTGTCCTTATTCCTCCTTGTTTGTTACCTGAGGACTTCTTCTTTCGTGAGGCCCCATTTTTCAACGGCCTCGATGTAGATGACATCGAACTTGCGATCCAACTCCAGCCTCTCGTCATCATTGGCTGCGTCGACAAGGTCGTCCATGAACTTGTCTACTTCCGGCTTGAGCGCACGCCGATAGGCTTCCTGGAGAACGAGAACAGAAGCATTTTCATTGCCAGGAATTCGCCGCAGGTGCCCCGTTTCGTCGAGGAAGCCCATCATGTCCGCGAGTGCTTTGATCATGCCCCGCTCGGTCGGATTGATTGAACAGGCAAAAACCCTATGGTCTTGTAAACGCTCGTCAGCGAGTGCAGCCGCGTCGTGGAGCACGTCTCCCTTGTAGTCGAGGAGCTCCCGTGAGAGGCGTTGGTCGACGTCGTACGGCTTGAGCTCGAACTCGTCGTACATGCCGAGGACATTCTCGAACATGAGGTACTTGGCGTAGGCGAAGCAGGCTTCGTTGTTGCGCTTCTCGATGCGCATCAACTCGTAATCGCCTTTCTTGACCCGCTCGAGCTCCGAGCGAACCTTGCCAAACTTCTGCGCCAATTCACGCTCCTTCACACGATCCGCCGCAGTCGGCAAATCGATTCCGAAAAGCGCGAGCAGGCACACGACGGAGACGAGCGCCACCGTAATTCGTCTTCTTGGTGTCATGAAACCTCCACAAGGGCACGGCTCTTGCGCGAGCCAGTGCTAACTTACCCTCTGTTACTTTGCCATAAATTTACTAAAAGTCAATCGGCAAACCTAGAGCGTTACTTCCGGCTTTTTTCGAGTTTTCCAAAGCACGATAGTAATACCGACAAACATACCTATGCCCACGAGGTTCATAAAAATATTGATAATATTTGAAAATAGTTGCCATCTATCCCCCACCCAGTAACCAAGACATAAAAATATAATTGCATAAATTAAATTGCCTAGAAAATCAAAAATGGCAAAAGTTGAAATTGGAGTTTTAAGGTAACCAGCCAGAAAATTCACCGGGGTACCAAACAGCCCGATAATGCGTGACACAAAAATTGAAATTCTGGCGTGAGTGTGGAAAAATTCCTCCAGCCGTAGGAAGAAGGGGTACTTGGATACGTATTGATCTCTCAAGATAGCGTGACCGTACTTTTTAAATACTGCATAAGCGATTAAGTCGCCCATAACATTAGCAAGCGTGGCTATCAATATTGAATCCCACAGACTAAATTGGTGTTGGGAGGATAAAGCCCCCATGGCAATCAGGAAAACATTAGCTGGAAGTGGTATACAGAGCCCACCCAAAAATACCACCAAAAAGAGAGTTACATATCTATATAATTCAAGATAACTTAGGAATAAGCCGGAGAGGAAGTTATTGAAAATAAACATTAAGAGGAATAGTGCTGCCAGAACCGCGAGGAAAATCCTGAAATATAGGGAATTTACTAATTCTCTCATTTATTAATATTACAACTTTTAAATGAATTTTAAAAGTGAGATTGACCGAAGGGGCTAAATATTATAAATTTAGTATGCATTCACTGGCTCTATCGTCTAACGGTTAGGACGAGTCCTTCTCAAGGATTAAATCCGGGTTCGATTCCCGGTAGAGTCACAAATCCAAAAAACTATTCCTTTTTCAGCCACTCGGCATCCTGACGTACTAGAAGCTTGGATATATTTTTTTGATCGAAGAGTATCTCCGCCACGACGCGCTCCATACGCATACCTTGCGAGCCTTTCACAAGAATTAAGTCACCAGGTTTAACATAGGTTTTGATAAACGAGCCCGCTTCACGTGAATTTACAAAATCATAAATTTTTTCCTGCATCATTCCGGCCTCGAGTGCACCTGTTTTAATGGTCTGCGCTCGCGGCCCCACCACCACCAAAATGTCAGCATTTTCTTTGGCAATTTTGCCAATATTTATATGCGCCTCTTCTGTGTGCTTACCGAGCTCAAGCATGTCGCCCAGGATCGCAATCTTCCTCGCAGTATTCACTTGACACTTTACAGTGC
Source organism: Patescibacteria group bacterium (assembly GCA_040388575.1). GTDB lineage: Bacteria > Patescibacteriota > Minisyncoccia > Phycocordibacterales > UBA9973 > UBA9973. The sequence continues at coordinate 2,395 of JAZKBO010000006.1, forward strand.
TCAAAGTCTTAAGAGCGGACTCACACGCGTAAGGTGAGGAATTATAGGTGTCATCTATTATTTGAGTTTCATTAATACCAGCAAGTAGGCGCATGCGGCCCGGAGGAACGTCATAATTCTTCAGCGCATTTATTGCATCCAACATATTCCATTTCATACCGTGGGCGAGCGCGAGCGTAGCGAGCGCAGCATATATATGATTATGGCCGAAGACGCCATCAATAACTACTGGCAAGCTGCTGCCTTCCACATCCACTCTAAAAACTATCCCTTCTGGCACTCCCTTATTATTGTAAGCAATATTTTCTACCGAGCCGCGCACATCAGCTTCTTCCGTAAAGCCATAAGTCACTACTCGGCTCTTAGTTTTGTCTTTCATAGAGAGAGTGGCTTCATCGTCTGCATTTAGAACTAAGAGCCCATCTTTTTTAAGAGTTTTGATCAGGCTAGCCTTCTCTTCAATTAAATGTTTGCGAGATTCAAAGAATTCAATGTGCGGCGGCATATCCCCGATAGCAGTTATAACAACAGCATCAGTCTTGATCCATAGTGCGGTGTCCTTCATGTCCCCCGGTTTACCAATGCCGACTTCTAACACGAGCCACTTAGGGTATTTATGCGGCCAGATGAAGAGCCACTTGCCCCAGATGAAATTGCGCAACCACCCTAGCGGATTATTCCACGCGTTCGGTGCGCCAAGGATAGTAAGTGGCAGACCTATCTGACTATTGAAACTTTTATCGCTTTTCCTAACGTAAGTAATTTTAGAAAGCGCGGCATAGATAGCATCCTTGGTGGAAGTTTTACCGACCGAGCCGGTAATGGCCACTATCTTGGGCTTGTACTTATATAGTACCAGCCGCGACTCTGTTTTTAGAACAAAAGTAATAAATTTTCTGGTTGTAGTTCGCATAGTGGTTCGATTTACTCACCATAAATCATCTATCAGGAGGGACTTCGTAATAATTTAATAAAAATTTCGTAGTATCTAGGAAAGGGTCTGCCCATGTTTCCGAGGAATACAACACGCCTTTTGGATTCACTGCATACAGCAAGACAACAAATTTAGGGTCATACGCAGGAAAATATCCGAAGAATGAATGAGTATGCCTATCTTCATAATATCCTCCAGTGGCATTGTTGGCAACCTGTGCAGTACCAGTTTTTATCGCGACAGAGTAGTGCTCCATCTTGGCAGCGCCGCTCTTGAGGCCCTTGTCCATGACTTCCACCAGCATGCGAGTAATTTCCTCCTGTGCAGGTTTACCTATTTTTACTGGAGTTGTCGGGTAAATCATTTTCTTTTCCGTCAAATCGTAATATTTTATTTTATCCACTACATGAGGCACTACCAAGTTACCCCCGTTGCCAAGGGAAGCCAGCGCCCGGATCATCTCCATGGGGGTGAGCGCAATACCCTGCCCGAAGGAAGCGTTAGCATACTCGATGTCGCGCGGGCTTTTAATTATGTTACTAACTAAGCCGGAAGTTTCATTGGGCAAATCTATCCCCGTCTTCTTATTTATGCCATATGAAAGCAAATAATCTCGCAGCTTATCCTTGCCGAGCTTTTTATAAACAAAAACCATTCCGGTATTAAGGGATTGGCTCAAGACATCCTGCATAGTTGTGCCCGGACCGCGGCCCTTCTTGTCGAAATTAAATATTTCATGATTCTCTACCACCACGGAGCCGGTGTCATTATATGCTGTCTTTGCAGTGACAACTCCGGCATCGAGTGCACCGGCCATAACCAAGGGCTTAACCACGGAGCCGAATTCGAGGACATTTTCCACCAGTGGGTTAGCAAAGGTTGAAGTTTGTTTAATCTTTGAAAAATCATTGGGGTTAAAGTCCGGGTATGATCCGAGAGCATAGATAGAGCCATCTTGCGGGTTCATAATTATACCACCCACAGAGTCTGCATTATACTTATCCTTAACTTGGGAGAGTTTCTTTTGAAGGAAATCTTGCACATTGGGCTCGATAGTCGTAACTATGTCACCATTTTTACTACTTTCATCGAAAAAGTTCTTGCTGATGTTAGAAAAAACTTCTGCGAAAAAATTAACATAAGGATTATTATTGTTAAGTGACAACACATTGTTGTACTGCCGCTCAAGCCCGTAGCGGCCAGCCAGCTCATCGCCTTGGTAACCGATGAGGCCAAGGGTATGTGATGCTAAATCGCCGCCCGGATAAAGACGCCACTTTTCTTTAAATATACTTACGCCAGGAATTTTCAGCGCTGAGATGCTGTCCGCTTCCTTTTGGGTAAGGTGGAAAGCGACTTCCTCGTATGGATCATTCTGCTTATTGGCTTTGGCTAGGAACTCATCCTGATTCAGGGCAATTATATTGGAGAGCTTTTTATATACTGATTCTTTATCGTTAGCTGAAATTATTTTACTTGGATCGATAGCGACTTTGAAACCGGTATTTTGGGTAGCAGCCGAGACTAGCTCACCGCTCTTGCGTGTAAAGTAAATTGTGCCCCGCTCAAAAATATTCCCCGCCGGCGTAGCATATTGCCTGTTGGCAGCTTCGGCATATAAATTTTTATTTATTATTTGAATTAAAAAAAGTTTACCCAGGAGGATAAACGCAAATAGAAGAAAGAAGAATAGTATTACCCGGCTTCGAGTCAGGAAACTAGATTTCATTTTTCTCAAGTTTTATACTTCCAAGAGATTTGCGGGTAGTGAATATACCTTGAGTTTCCTTAAAGCCGAGTGAGTGTGAGAGTCCGAGGTCAACTTTATTGCTAGCGTCTATATATTGCAGTTCCAAATCCGCAACTTCCGATGAGAGTGTTCGTGCTTCTGTTTCTAGCGATTTCCTTTCAATTATATTGAAGACCATATTACCCAGGAAGAAGAAGTATAGCACCGCCAATACCCCGATAGTAATGAGCATCGCTTTTAGGAGTGATGCGTTCGAAGCCCCGGAAATTATATCCGCATGGCTAGTGTAACTCTTCATTTTTATTGCAATTGCTCTCATTTCTATATTTATTGGCTATATTTTTTCGATTATTCTTAACTTTGCGCTCCGGGCTCGTGGATTTGCTTTTAACTCATCTATACTTGCTGTGATTGGTCTTTTGGTAATAATTTTTCCTCTTCCCTCCGCGCTCTTCTTTATATTAAATTGCTTTACTATCCTGTCCTCTAAACTATGGAAACTTATTACTGCCATCCGGCCCCCACTTTGCAATACTTCGAAACCTTTCTCTAGCCCTTCACTCAGCGCGCCCAGTTCATCATTGACTGCTATCCGTAATGCCTGGAAAGTTTTCGTCGCACAATTCATCCTGCCCTTTCGATACCCAGCCGGGACTGAATCCTCGATCACTGCTACTAGCTCACTTGTTGTCTTAACCCTACCCATCTCCCTTGCATCCACAATGCCGCGGGCGATGCGCTTGGCAAACTTTTCCTCACCATACCCTGCGATAATTTTTTCTAAACTATCCTCACTCCAGTCATTCACCACATCCTCTGCAGTCAATATTTCTGAAGAAGGATTTTCTTTCATGTCTTTATGCGACCCGAAGGTCATGAGCAAAGGCTCGTCTTTCATGAAAGAAAATCCTCGTCCAGAATTTTCCAATTGGTCGGAACTCAACCCAATGTCTAAAATAATTCCATCGACCATTGCTATTCCCGCACTTGCTAAAACTTTATCCAAGTTCCTGAAGTTGTCATTGTTATATACAACTTCACACTTAGCGTCCTTAAACTTTTCCTTGGCACTATCTAGAGCCCCTTGGTCCTCATCTATGGCAATAATTTTCGTACTAGGAAATCTTTTACAAATTTCTAGACTATGTCCGCCAGCACCAAATGTGCCATCTAGAACCACAGAGTTATCGTGTAAGTGGAGTCCTTCTATAACTTCTTGTAAAAGAACGCTCTTATGCATGCTTACTTGTACTACCCAACTTCTCTGCTAACTCCTCGGCGCTCCGAGCCACTTTTTCCTTCTGCTCGCCCCACGCCTTCTCATTCCAAACCTCCACTCGATCCTTCACTCCGATTATTGCCGCCTTGTCGCGCAATTTTATTCCTTCCTGTAAAAATTCTGGTATTAATATACGGCCAATCGAATCTATTTCTACTTCCGCAGCTCGACCGAACATGTAGCGATTGAAATCTCTCTGGTCTGCTTTGAGGAATGATAAATCATTATCTGCGTCAGAAAGTTTTTTAGAAACTTTTTCCCATTCTTTGGTTGTAAAAATGAACAAGCATTGTCCTAACCCTGGAGTAATAATAATTTTCTTGCCTAATTCCTTTCGAAACTTGAATGGCACGGATACGCGGTTCTTTTCATCAATTGTGTGTATGTATTCGCCAATCAACATAAATTATTATTTCCCACTTTTTCCCACTTGGTATACATTATATTCCACTATAAAAATACCTCCAAGCCCAAGCTGTGGATAACTGTCCTACTTCGCTTTAGCTTGCAAAATATGTGGATTGTGGTTAAATCACAACGGAGGGCCTATATGAAGTTTCGCGTCGAGAAAAGGCCAGGAGTAAGCATTCATACTCTTGCCAACATGATGCTGTTTACACCGGGCTGGGAAGATGCTGACGTGCAAGAGCACGATGACCACTTCATCGTCGAGCATCCCGGCGACAATGACCAGGTGCTGGCCTGGATGAAGGAACGTAATCTGGTGGTGGAAGAAATCCTGACCAACGTCGAAAAGCTCCGCAGGAAGTTCGCGGAGATGAAAGCTAGTAGACTCTTGGATTTCAAGTTCACCCTCGGCAACACACAAGGGGTCACACTCGAGGAGTTGGCAGGAGAGCTGCTCAGTATCATCGAACAGCACGAAAATGGGCCACATGAGCTCATACCAGCCGACAAACTCTGATAACCAAGACCCCTTCCCCGCCGCGTAGTAGAAAGCGCGGCGGGTGTAAACAGTAGGTAGAACCATGGTTGTAAAAACTTTGCTGGTGTTGTGGCTCTTGATCATTCACACTTTCGTATATGGATTGATCGCAGTAGTGGCTGGATTACCCTTCGTGTTCTTTGACCTCCTGCCCTTGCTCCGGGGTTATCGGGGGCCGATGGTATCGGGCTACATCGTCGACTGGCTTGGCGACCGGATCAACAGGCTCATCCCCGCTCCGAGATAACATCGGAGCGGGCGTAATAGTAAATTAATAAAAAAAATATCGTGCGTGGCTCCGACTAAAATCGGAGCATTTGTATTTTAAAGTAGAAACAGTGACGCCCGCGATCTTCCGGAGAAGATTGCGGGCGGTGTACTTGATAGTGGGCGTTATTGCGTCTCGCGGAGTGCCCCAAGGAGGCCATGGTCATAGCGCACGATGCGCTTCATGACGATGGCGAGGCCTGCGACGGTGGCGAGGCCGAGCGCTCCAATGGTGATGAGTGCGGGGATGATGATCCGCTCCGTCTCCCAGCTCCCATTGGCGCTCAGCCAAAGCAGAAAGCAGAAGAGGGCGAGGAACACGAGGAAGGCATGGAAGAGAGCCTTGCCCAAGTCGTTCAGTTTTTCGCGGGTCATTATGTAGCCTTTCTGGACGCTAGTCCATTGAGTTAAATCGAACAATATTACCTACTTATAGCTTACTACACAAAAAGGGATTTGTCAACCTACCTCGGCTTCATTGTGGGGAAGAAGATGACTTCCTTGATGTTTTGAGTATCTGTCAGGAACATTACCAGCCTGTCGATACCGATACCTACCCCGCCGGCTGGCGGCATGCCGTATTCCATGGATTCGATGAAGTCTTCGTCCAGCCTCTGCGCATCCGCCTCCCCTCCTTTTTTATTTTTCTCTTGTTCTTCAAATCGTGCACGTTGATCTAGTGGATCATTTAATTCCGAAAATGCTTTTACTAACTCCACCCCACCGATGACCAGCTGGAAGGCGCCGACAAATTTAGGATTATCAATTTTCTTTTTGGCTAGTGGTAAATACTCTACTGGGTAATCAATGATGAATGTCGGCTGCACTAGTTTCGGCCGGCAGAGCTTTTTATAAATTCCATCCAGCATCTTGGCCACAGAGTCGCCTTTATTTACAATCACCCCACTCTTTTCAGTTATCACTTTCAAATCCTTGTCCTTAATATTTTCCGGATCAGCAACTCCGCCATACTTGGATAATAAATCAAAATATGAAACTACAGCAAACTTTTTTGAAAAGTCTATCTCCTGCCCTTCATAGGTTGTAGCGTCCTTCCCTTTTATCTTCTTAACTAATGTTTTAAAAATATTCTCCACGAAGGCCATCTGCTTGTCAGCATCGGAATATGCCTCATAGAATTCCACCATGGTAAATTCAGGGTTGTGGGTCATGTCTATGCCTTCATTGCGAAAGTCGCGCGCTATTTCATAAATTTTCGGGAATCCTGCCACCAGCATGCGCTTTAGGTAAAGCTCGTCTGAAATACGCAAATACATTTGCATATCTAGGGCATTGTGATGAGTGACAAACGGCTCTGCTGTCGCACCACCGTAGAGCGGCTGGAGTGCAGGGGTATCAACTTCCAGGTATCCTGCAGTATCGAAAATATTGCGCAGTTCAGTAATTATTTTTGAACGGGTGATGAAGCGCTCTTTAACTTCAGCGGACATTAAGGCATCTAGGTAACGCTTGCGGAATCTCTCCTCCACATCTTGGAGGCCATGCCACTTTTCCGGCAATGGACGAAGACTTTTAGAAAGCATAACCCAATCCTTTACTTCAATCGTCTTCTCCCCCCTGTTTGTTGTGAAAAATTTACCTTGGACTTCAACGAAGTCACCAATGTCTACCACCTCACTCCAAAAGTTAAGTTTCTCGGGACCTATTACATCCTTCTTGAGTAAACCCTGGAAAGTTCCAGTACCATCATTTAAAGTTATGAAAACTATCGCCCCCTGCCCACGGATGGACATAATGCGGCCAGCGAGCCATTTGCCGTCGCCAGATTTTTCCAAATTTTCAAAATTTGCTACTGCCTCAGCTAAAGAGAGCTCACGTCGGGAATCGGCTGGATACGGATCCATGCCCTTTTGTTTTAGGAGTTCGAGCTTCTTGACCCGAAGTGATCGGATTTCATCAATTGAAGACATTTAAAAATTTATTTATGAAAACAGTTAGGACACCTTCAAGATTTTATAATTCACTGGCCCAGATGGAGCCTGAAAGGAAACTTGGTCACCCTTCTTCTTGCCGAAGAGTGCCTCACCAAATGGAGAGCGGTTGGATATCTTGCCCTCCGCCATATTGGCTTCCTCACTACCTACTATAACATAATTTTTTTCATCTTTGGTGCCCTCTTTCTGCACAACTACTCGGGAGCCTATCTCCACGATGTCGCCTCCGCCGCCGTGAACTACTGTGGAAGACTGTAAAATTTGTTCTATCTTTTGAATACGCTCTTCGAGCTTACCTTGCTCCTCGCGGGTCTGGTGATATTCCGCATTTTCAGAAAGGTCGCCGAGACTCTTGGCATACGCTAAATTCTCCAAAATTTCTTTTCTTTTTGGGCCTTTCAGCTCTGCGAGTTCGGCTATGAGTGCCTTCTTCTTTTCTTCAGTTATGTAGTCGCCTGCTTGCTGCATATGGATAATCAGATATATATAATTAATTCGTACGCAATAGATACTATCTTTTTTTACGAAAAAGTCAATCGTAAGGGCCATGGTGGATTTACTTAATATTTGCTAAAATTAAGCTATGACCCCAGAAGGATACGGATTAGCCCCAGATAATGCTGTATATAATTTTTCAGTAAATGCCAGAAAGAGCATAAGCGTCGGCCAATTCCAAGACATAAAAAAAGAGATGGATACGCTTATAAAACTCGGAAAGGATAAGGCTGCGTTAGTTGCATCTATTGAACTTTATGCTATTAGAGCTTTTACTCTGATTGTTAAACATTTACTTGCCGAAAAGGCACCTCAGTTAATCCCTGCCGAAATTGATAAATATGAAGGCATTGGTATCAATCGCCAGAAACTTGAGGCAGTAGCAGTGGAACTGCAGAATAAGTAAGCTGCTGCTTGCTAAATATCCTTTTTATGATAACCTATGGGTTATGGCTAAAACGATTATTGAAGTAAAGAAAAACCCGAACGAAAACAACGCGAGCATATTGCGCCGTTTTTCCCGCCGCATTCAGGAGTCCGGCATCATCCACAAGGTTAAGGGTGCTCGCTACAATGAACGCAAAGAATCTAAACTTAAAGTAAAGAAGTCCGCACTTAAGCGCATGGGCCGCAGGAAGGAAATCGAGGTCCTAAAGAAACTCGGCAAAATAGGCACTAAGCCTGGCCACCAGAGGTAGTAGCTTCACCATGTATAGTAGAATCAAAGACGATATTCTAGGTAAGAAGTACAATCTTTCTATTGCATTCGTATCCCCCGCTAAGTCTCGAGAAATAAATAAAAAATATCGTAAAAAGGACAAACCTACAAATGTCCTATCATTTCCCCTTTCTAAAAACGAAGGTGAGATTTTGCTATGCAAAAGTGTGATAAAAAAGGAAGCGAAAAATTTCGGCCGAACATACAAACAATTCATAGATTTCCTAGTTATCCACGGCATGCTTCATTTGAAAGGTATGGTACATAGTAGTACAATGGATAAAGCAGAGAAAAAGTATGAACAGAAATATTTCTATCGGAATAGACGTAGGGTCACAAACGACTCGAGTCATAGTAGGAGAGTTCCTAAAAGGAGAAAAAAATCCTAAAATTATCGGTGCGGGCGAGGTACCAACGCTCGGTATGCGCCACGGCTACATTACTAACTTCGACGAAACTGTTAAATCCATAAGGCTTGCTATTGAAGCTGCCGAAAAAACATCCGGTGTTAAAGCCAAGCGTGCGTACATCTCTGCGAGTGACGTAACGCTCCGTGGTGAAACTAGCACAGGGGTTGCCATAATTTCTAAAGCTGATGGTGAAGTAACAACACTCGACATTAACAAAGCCCTCGCGGACTGTGAGGATAATTTAAATTTAAATAATAAAAAGGTAATCCAAGTTGCACCACTTTCCTACCGTCTCGATGGTAAGGAAGTCCTGGGGCGCCTGGAGGGTATGCGCGGAAATAAGCTTGAAATTAAAGCCCTTTTTGTCACTTATTCCGCAGTACACCTAGAGGACCTAATTGCCGCAGTGGCTGAAGCAGGCGCGGAGACTATTGATGTAATCCCCGCTCCTATCGCGGCCTCACATATCGCGCTATCTGAGAAGCAAAAAATAGTGGGGAGTGCCTTGGTCAACATCGGGGCGGAAACAACTTCAATTGCAATTTTCGAAAATGGCACACTCATGTCTATTCATTCTTTTTCCATAGGAGGGGCCGATATTACTAACGACATTGCACTCGGATTAAAAATTCCACTTGAAACTGCAGAGAGCTTCAAGCTCGGAAATATAACTGGGGAATATTCTAAAAAAAAGCTGGATGAAATAATCGAGGCGCGCTTTACAGACATTTTTGAATCAATCGACAACCATTTGAAGAAAATTAAGAGGTCTGAGCTTCTGCCTGCTGGAATTGTCTTCGTAGGTGGTGGTGCCAACACCTTGGGCCTTGAAAACTTCTCAAAAGAGGGCTTGGGCCTGCCTTCCGCGGTGGGAGGAACGGAGCTTTTCGGCAATATGAAAACCAAACTTCGTGACCCAGCATGGTTCACTGCGCTCGGGCTCCTCGTCGGAGGTCGGGACAGTGACGGCGCGCAAGGCGGCTCCTTCGGTGGAATATTTAAAGACTTAAAAAACACAATAAAATCAAGCATGAAACAGCTCATGCCATAGTAGTAAAGACTCAAAGAAAATGTGTAAAAATTTTAACAAAAGTAGAAAATTTGCTTTTTTCCGCCCTGGTGGTAGTATGTTTTCATACAAGCTAAATCGTCAAAAAATAAAAGTATGCCAAAAGTAAACCAGCCAATTGAGAGCTTCGCCCGCATTATGGTCATTGGAATCGGAGGCTCTGGAAAGAATGCCATCAACCACATGATCAACTCCAAAGTTAAGGGGGTTTCCTTCGTTTGTATGAATACTGACACCCAGGACTTACATAACTCCCTAGCTGATAAAAAAATCCATATCGGTAAAAACTTAACCAAGGGCCTAGGTGCTGGAATGAATCCAGAAATAGGAAAGAAGGCAGCTGAAGAAACTAAATCTGAAATTCAAGATGAAATAAAAGGTACTGACATGGTCTTCATCGCTTGCGGAATGGGTGGTGGTACTGGCACAGGAGCTGCACCGATAGTTGCTCGCGCTGCGAAGGAGCAAGGCATACTAACTGTGGCCGTAGTTACGAAACCATTTTTCTTTGAAGGTAACCACCGCATGAAACTCGCGGAAAAAGGTATCGAAGAATTAGCTAAGGAAGTGGATGCCATAATTATAATCCCGAACGATAAGCTTATCCACCTATCGGACAAGAATACCAACTTCAAAACAGCCTTTGCTAGTGCGGACGACGTGCTCCGCCAGGCAGTGGAAGGCATTTCCGACCTTATAACTACGCCTGGTATCATCAATGTGGACTTTGCGGACATTAGAGCAATTATGGAGAATGCTGGCTCTGCCCTCATGGGTATCGGTACTGCTTCCGGCGAGAAGCGTGCGGAAAAAGCTGCCTTGGCTGCTATTAATTCCCCACTGCTTGAAGTATCTATCAACGGTGCTAAGGGCGTACTCTTTGCAATTTCCGGTGGCGATGACATAACTATCCATGAAATCCAAGAAGCTGCAAAAATTATTACTGAATCAATTGATAAGGATGCTAAAGTTATCTTCGGTACTATCCATGATGAGAAGTCTAAGAAAGGTGAATTTAAAGTTACTGTTATTGCTACTAGCTTCACAGGTGAAACTACCCGCAGTAAGAACCTCTTCGCTGGAGTTGCAGCAGGTGCTGGAATACTAAAGGAAGAGAATGCATCAACAGCTAAAAAGGAAATTCATAATACAATCGAACAAACTAGAACTGCTAGCCCTGATAGAAATATGAGTAATAATGACTTCATGAAGAAGCCAGCAGAGAAAAAGGAGGAGATAATCATCGATGATGAAAATGATGACTGGAGCGCTGTTCCAGCATTTCTACGAAGGAAGAAATAGAAAACTCTTGACGTGTAGTGTATAATAATAAGTATGATTTATGACCTGATTATTATCGGCGGGGGGCCAGCCGGCACCGCTGCTGCGGTATATGCTGCCAGAAAGCGGCTTAAAACCCTTTTCATCACATTGGAATGGGGTGGGCAGAGCGTTGTCTCTGAACAAATTTTCAACTGGATTGGCACCAATTCCCTCTCTGGCAATGAACTTGCGGAGAATTTTAAAAAGCATGTAGAGGCAAATGTGGGCGAGAGCCTGGAAGTTAAAGAAGGCTTAAAGGCTACGAGCCTCACAAAGGCGGGTGAGAATTTTAAGGTCCAAACTGACTCTGGGGCAGAATTTGAAAGTAAAACTATTTTAATTGCTTCCGGCAGCGGTCGCAGGAAACTGCCAGCACTCAACGCTGATAAATTTGAAAACAAGGGCCTCACCTACTGTGCTTCTTGCGATGGCCCACTATTTGATGGCCAGGACGTGGCCGTAATTGGTGGCGGCAATGCCGGTTTTGAGTCCGCGGCGCAGCTACTCGCCTACTGTAAATCTGTAACATTGCTCCACCGTAGTGATACCTTCCGTGCAGATGAAATTACGGTAGAAAAAGTATTAAAAAATCCTAAAATGAAGGCTATTAAAAATATTGAAATCCTTGAAGTTAAGGGTGACAAATTCGTCAGCGGTATAACCTATAAGGACAAAGACGGCACAGTGACGGAGCTACCAGTCACAGGCATCTTTGTTGAAATTGGCCAGATCCCTAATACGGACTATGTTAAAGGCCTAGTACCGCTGGACGAACTCGGCCGAGTAAAGATTAACCCCTTAAATCAAAAGACGGGCGTGCCCGGCATCTGGGCCGCGGGCGACTGCACCGACGTGCTTTACCATCAGAACAACATTGCCGCCGGCGACGCCGTACGGGCGCTCGAGGATATTTATTTAGCAATTCACGCGAGATAGGTATATAATCATTTTATGGAAAAGGAACCAAAATTTAATAAAGCTCAATATTCTAGAGTTAATGAAAATGTGAGAAATATTGAACACGGTAAAAGAACATTTAAACTTGGAGAAATCGTAAAAGTTGAAAGGTCAAATAAGGAAATGGATGACGGTTGGGAAATTGTAGGCTTTAATACTATTTATGGTGGTGAAAGCGCAGTAGTTCATAAAGAAGATCCTGAAGGTTATTCAGAAAAAATTATAGGTATTGATCGTCTCCGTATGTGGAATAAATAATTTATATTAGTATACAAACTAAAAAAGCCCCTCGCGGGGCTTTTTTAGTTTGTTTTAGTTCGTAACTATGACTGTGCCCTTCATTGTGGAATGGAAGCCGCAGTGGTACTTGAATGTACCGACAGTGCTGAATGTATAGCTATAAGTATCTTGGAAATTTAGAGTACCGCTAATTGGCCCTACATTATTATCACCAAGAATCGAATGACCAGAATGATCCATGTTGGTCCAGGTCAGTGTGTCTCCCTTCTTTATAGTTATAGTTGCTGGGGAAAATGCATATCCTGTAATTGAAATAGGATGATAGGCGAGCGCCGGAGCAGCAGGTGATGGAGTGATTACTCCAGTTGGGTTAGAGGTTGGAGTGTTAGATCCATTAGTATTGCTACCTGTAGTATTTGTACCTTCTGGTGTTGGAGTTACTTCAGTGCTTGTACCACGCATTAGGAAGTAAAGACCAAGGATAACAACGATTACGATGACTACAGCTACTATGAGTTTTTTATTTTGCATAATTTTTTGTTAGTTTTTATAATATTAATAATATATTAAGTATACTCCGATGGTTATTGAGAGTCAACCTTAATAAACAAGCTCCAATACTTTTTCAAAATAAAATATCCTGGAATTAGAAAGGCAAAGAAGTGCACGAACATGAAAAAGAAGGTTTTACCGAATGGATCATGCTCGAGTATAAAATAGTAAGTCTGGAGTAATATTGAAGTTGTGGCGGACATAGCTATCGCGAGGGAGAGTGGAGTTTTAGTAAATTTCCTGAACACCAAATAAGCTATCAAGGACCAAAATGTGCCGAAGGCAATTTTATGAGTGAAATAAGTGGAAGGTTCCCCAAAAGATGCCTTGAGGTGATGAACTATAAAATCAAGCCCAGTGCCGATGCAAATAATTAGTAATATGAGCCCAATTCTTTTTAACCAGATCATTCCTTAATTATACTCTTAGAATTTTTAGGGTCAAACTAATCTGGCGGAGATGGTGAGATTTGAACTCACGATGCCTTGCGGCATGGCGGTTTTCGAAACCGCTGGATTAAACCTCTCTCCCACATCTCCAATAACTTTGTATATTAGCACAGAATAAGAATAGCGCGCTAAATACTTGACAAAAGCACATAAAAAGTGCTATAATATAGGTGTATCTGTTAGCGTTGTCCACTAGGGACTGCGCCCCTTCCAAGGAGTCTACATGAAGCGTCGTGCATTTTCTGTTCTCGTTTGTATTTTGTGGGTGGGCGCTTGCTCAAGCCCGACCACGCCGACGAACCACATTGTCTGCTTCCCCACGGATCCGGTGAATGTCGCCGGTGACTTGGGCTTCTCGCAGCCAGTCAACCTGCAGGCAGCGGAAGAGGATGTGGAGCGAGCGACGGGCACGTTCTCGGCCTCCGCCTCGGCGCCGGGTGAAGTGAGCATCACTTCAGCGCCGGCCACCTACGCCCAGGCCTTCAGCCCATGCACCGGCCGGCCGGCGGCCCAGATCAATCAGATCTGGACGATCAAGACCCTCAAAAAGGGCACGACGATCGTCACGTTCAAGTACTCGGGAGCGAACGGTGAGAAGAAGGTCACGTTGACCATCCGCTAGCCACGACTCCCCCATCAACACATGCCACCTGGACTTCGGTTCAGGTGGTTCTTTCGTTCAGTGCAAAATATAAAATTTTTTGCGATTTTATCAAAAATAATATAATATAACAGTGCTTGGCCTTATCGTCTAACGGTTAGGACACGGCCTTTTCAAGGCTGTAATCCGGGTTCGATTCCCGGTAAGGTCACAAGTGAAGATGGTTCAGTTAAATATTGCTGATACATGCTGTAAATAGGGGTTAGTTTAGTGGTTCCAAATTCCTCTCCAGAAAATCCTAAATTATCTGCAAATATAAATTTTTGGAACCGTAACCTTCTCTCTGGTTCATTTTCAAGTTCAATCCATGTCTTAGAAGTTTCTCGTATATAGTTAAAGCAATATTCCAAGGCCTCGTCCATATTAAATTCCTCAATGGCTTTTTCGTGAATTAAAAGTTTCTTCTCGGCAATCTTTTTACTAAGAATGTCTTTCTGGGATAAAAAGTCTTGGTCGGAATATACGCCCGATTGGTGCATGTCAAAAACACGCTGTCTTTGATTTTCAAAAACCTTAATTTCTTTTCTTACTTGTTCATTCTGCTCGTCTAACTTCTTAAAATTATTCTTCCAAATATCAACAACAATAGCCTTAAATACTTTTTCATATTCTGGGCTTGGGGTAATGTCGGCTAAGTATTCTGTAAACAACTGCTCAAAGGTCTCTTTAGGGATAAACTTGGCGGAGGAACAGGTTTGCTTCTGGTGGTGATAATAGGGATATTTAACGCCCTTTCTGCCCGTAGACGAGCTTCCTGTAAGCGAGTGGTGGCAAGATTCACAAACTACCAGCTTTCTTAATGGGAAATTAGGGTTTTTAGCAATACGAGGCATATATTCCTTTTTCTTTCGTCCATTACATTTATTAAAAAGTTCTTCGGAAACAATGTAATTAAAACTGCCTTTGTGTTCCATATCCCAGACTTTTATTATTCCGCAGTAAAGAGGATTCTTAATTATTTTATCCATTAAGGATGGTGTAGCTTTGTTACCACCCTTAGTTACAAAACCTCTTTCGTTTAAAAAGTTTGCCAGAGATTCAAAGGTGTGAGTTCCTTTTGCAAATTCGTTAAAGGCAAGTTCAACATAAGGAGCAAATTTAGGATCAGGGCTGATGTTTTCGCCTTGTGAAGTTCTGTAATAACCTAAAGGGGCTTGCCAGACCCATACGCCTTGCTTTAGACGTTCTCGCATACCATTAACACTTCTTTCTGTGCGAACATTATTATCAAATTCTGCAAAAGTAGAAAGTATACCCTCCATCATTTTACCCATTGGACTATCGCCAATCGGTTCAGTTACAGAGTGAAGTTCAGTGCCATACTTCTTTAGTGTTTCTTTAACGGAAATGTGGTCTGACTGGCTACGAGCGAATCTATCAACCTTATAAACTATAAAGCATTTTATATTATTCTTTTTCTGGGAACAGAAAGCTATGGCTTTCATAAATTCTGTCCTGTTAGCCGTCTTTGCAGATTCGCCTTTTTCAATAAAAACTTTTAAGACATTTATATTTTCACGTTTTGCATATTCTTGGCAAAATCTTTCTTGGGATTCCAAACTTGTGCCGTCTATCTGTTCAGCAGAAGAAACTCGGACGTAGATAACACCATTTTTTGTATCGGCAGTATTCATAGCATTACTTTGGCATATCACTATTATTAAGTCTAGATACCCCACGGAGATTTTTGGAACCGCTAAAATATGACTCAAGGGCAAGTCCACCAAGACCATATAAAAGTTTAATTACCTCCTGTAATTCCTCATCAGTCTTACTCTCAAGGTCTGGGTTAAGTTTTCGGCAATCGGCAGGAGTAATCATGGCATTTTCTTAAGTTCAGGAATAATGTCAAAGATAGACTCTTTCTTATCTAGCTTGTATTGCGCATATTCAACAGTGCCGATTTTCTTACCTTTGTGTTTTCTTTCATATTCAGATTCATGCTTGAGATATTTTTTCGGTATGCGTTCTATTATCTGAACAACTTTTATTTCGTCTTTTATAACCGTAGGCTTTATCAAGCCACTACTGGAAAAATATCTTTTCTTTCCATCAAGCCTATCGTCCTCAAAATGCTTGACCATATACTTAGAAATATACGCACCAACATTATCAACGTGAGCAATTTTCTTTAACTTAATAAAACCTTGTCCCCAAATTTCAGCTAACCTATTAGCCCAAATATATTTCAGGTTAAAAAATACCGCATGGAAATGAACTGCCCCTCGTTCTTGGAACTCAGTTACAACCACATACTTAAGAAAGCTTTTCTTTTGACCTGTAATTTCATAGTTAAATCTTTTAATGAATTTAGAAAAAATAGGGTTAGCAACTTTAATATCTTTCACATTTTCAGCGAATGTAAAAGTAAGAAAAATGGGTATGAAAGGAATGCCACTGGCCTTATACCATTTCCACGCATTAGTATTTACCAATCTTCGTAATACGGAACGAGAGCGTTGCTGTGAAGATTTTCTTGACTCCATTTTCCTTTGCGCACTTTCCTCGTCAACAACTAAAATCGGAGACCTTTTAATTTTTGGCATTTCATAGTCGTATATCAAAGGAGCCTCTTTGTAATGATAGGCTTCTATGGTTGACCCCGATATAATCATTGTTCTATTTGTTGATTTCATTTCTCTTTAAGTGTGGGTATAATCAAGTCCAACGGACTCGCTTCGCTCGTCCACGCCCGCCCCGCAAAGCGGGGGCGGGGCGTGCAACGAACCCACTACGCATTTTGCGCCCGCACGGAAACGCAAAAAGCCCTCTCGGGCTTGATGCCTAAGAGGGCTTTGAAAAACTTCTGTTCTTTTGGTTTTTTTGAGAGAGTTATCTCCCTAAAAATAAAAAAAACTGGTTATGGCCCAGTTCTCTCCAAAATTCTTTTGACTTAAACTTGCTTTGTGATAACTTCTTTGTTATTACCATAACAGTGTACACTTTTTTTTCCGAAAAGTCAATCCTAAAAATACCTTACGCATTAAACTATTCCATAGCGTCAATACCATTAGCAATTTGGAACCGAAACAGCTATAATTTCCAACATAACTTAATAGGCGCCTAAACCAGAAATGGCATGGCTTGAAGTCCAGTAACGAATAAAGAACCCGTCATGGGGTCGTCGTTACTGGCCGTGCGAGGAAACTTGCATGAGAGACTTCGGTCTCTACCCGTGATGGGCTTTTTGTTTGCCATCACGATTATCAGTGATAATCCTAAATGCAAATGCTCGTACTAATACTGGTAGCAATCAGCTTCGTTGTTATCGCCCTAATTATTTCCAGTGGTGGTTTCATAAATTCTACTATAAAGAAGGAAGGTGTTAATACGAGACTTCCGTATGTAAAGAAACCGTATCTTATGACGAACGCTGAGAGAGAATTCTTCTTCGTTCTTGAACGTGTTGTGCAAGGTCGTCACTACGTGGTTCCGCAAGTTCAGTTGTCCAAAGTTATAGAAATTGAAAAAGGATCATGGCAACATAAATATTTTAATTGGATAAATCAAAAGTCAGTAGATTTTGTTCTTTTCGATAAAACATACTTTACTCCCTATTTGGTAATTGAGTTAGACGAAATATCTCACAATGCACCAGAAAGAATAAAACGTGATAGTTTTGTGGATAATGTTATGGCAAAAGCAGGTATGCGAATTGAACACATTAGAACAGCAAAAGAATATAATTTTGAAGCTATTACTAAACTTTTATATGGTTAAAAAGGGTTATCCACAATTACTTGATTAATTGTCAAAATTTAGTATACTGTGTATGTTGAATGGCAAGACAAGCGAAAGCCTCGACCCATTCTAGAGAAAACGGGCAAGACCCGTTTTTTCGCGTTTTGGGCATTAAACAGGTAGTCTAATGCAGGCTTTATTTGTAGTATTGGGACCTAACTCGGCTAACTTCGCTGACATCGTATTACACATTTTTTCCAAGTGTGAACCAGCTGTGATTGCACTAATTCCTTCCTGATGTAAAAATTTTTGTGTTGCAGGGTATGCTAATAAATCTGCAATTTGCGCCTCAATATCGTGATTTCCCTTACTAACAAAACTAAGAGATGTAAGTGTTCTTTTAACATCATCATGGCTTAAATTAAGTGCAGTAAAACCATGACTAAGATAAAACGCATATCTCTTATAAAAAGCTATGTCTTGAGAAGAGGAAGATTCGAGTATGATTCTGCCTCTACTTGGTTTAGATTGTTTTATTAAAAATTTTAGAAACATTTCTATTACTTTATCATTTGCTTCATCTAGCACTCTGCCCGAACTCCAACCCTGTAATTTTGCTTTCTCCTTGTCTACCGAAACAATAATGCAACGATAATAAGGAAGATTAAGGAAAGCCATCATATCCCTATAAAAGTTCTTTTTTATATTAGGGTCATTTAATATAGAAAAATCGCCAGTCTTTGCATTCATCTCCTGAGAATGAAAAACTATATCAGTTCTGCCCCAATATTTAAACTTAATTTGATCTGCCCTAATCGAAATTTCCTCAGCTTGATACTTGGTAACTACTATTCCACAAAGAGTGAAATTCTTGTCGTAATGGTTTAAATCCGATACTCCGTTTTCGTCTAAATAAAGCTTGAAGTCCTGTCTCATATAAAAACACTATAGCACTTGAGGCCTGTCGTTACAAATAAAATACCCCCATAAGGGGCATTTTATTGAGGAGTGGGACTCCGGCCAAGAAACATGTTCGTTTGCTCTAAATTTTGGTTTGTGAGCGAGCGCTTTTATAAACCAAAACTGACCACTCCGACTCCGGCATTAAGCGCTCAATATTGCCTTGAACATGCTTGGTATTCTATCACAAAGTTAGTAAACCCACTTATTTGATTGAATAGCTGGTTCCAATTCCGTATAATTAGGGTCACAACGGAAGTTTGCTATAATTAAATAATGACAATAGGTAAAAACTTGCCACACAAAATGCCAGCGGATTTGCGGAAGGCAATTGCTTTAAGTAATGGTGCTAAGACAACTTGGGAAAGGGTTACACCACTCGCGCGTAATGAATGGATCTGCTGGGTTATTTCCGGTAAAAAAGCTGAAACAAGAATCATTCGGATAAATAAAGCAATCTCAAAATTAAAGGGCGGCATGCGCCGCCCGTGCTGCTGGGTTGGATGCATGCATCGTTAAAATAAAAAATTAAGACCTCGGAAACCGAAGTCCCGAGGCCGCATTGCTTGTGCACGATATTAAAAATTACTGAAAGAACTACTTGGCAATTCCCGCTCCGAATCGCGCTCGGAGCGGGTGCGCAGGCGCACTTCAGTCTGTCCTGAAAGTCAGAACTGTTCCGTCGGGCTGGCGCTGCTTCAACTCATGAAACAGCTGATCCGTGGTACGGGTACGCCGAAGCTCCGCCTTGGCCTGTTCCTTCTGCTCTGGCGTCGGTAAGCACGCGGCCCATACTGGTACCCAACTATCCCCCAACTTCTCCTCGACCACCCACTCAGGCAGCCCTTCATCTCTCCGCTCACCGAAGACTCCGGCTTTGAGGGCCGCGTCATGAAGCACCCTGGCTTCATCGGTGCCAGCAAGAAGATGCTTGGCACTACCAACACCACTGAAGATGCGCAATTTCTCGAGCACTTCTTCGGGCTCGGTGTTTGCAAACATGATTACGGTGACTTTGCGATAATTGGACATCCCCCTGCCTCCTCCGACATAAGAATATTATTTCTAAATGCGGGTGTCAAATTCTACTCTACATGAACTTGGATATCAGTATTTTCTTTTTTTAGCTTCATGAAGAGCACCGCAAAAGCGCCCACAAATACTAGAATACTTGAAAGAATAAATACATAATCGTAGGCATCGATTTGGGCTTTCATAATTACTAAGGAGGAATATTTTTGAATATTTAAACTAGTGTGGCTAGTGAGAGTACTCAAACTATTTATTTTCAATATATTACTTTCAGTGCGAATATTTAAAATTGTGGCAAAAAGCGCAATACCAAAAGCGCCAGAGAGGTTACGCACGAGTGCTAGTACTGAGGATGCTATACCTATTTCATGAGGGTCCACTACTGAAGCAATTACGTTGGTACGTTGCGCCATACCAAAGCCTAGGCCAAAAGCCATAATAGCTAGTGGAATAATTATCGCCAGCGGTCCTGACTTTGGATCTAGGAAGGAAAACATAAATATGCCAATTGCAGCAACGATAGTACTCCAAAATATTACATAGCGGGATTGCACCCGTCCAGTAAGGAAGCCACCGATAGGGGCCGCCATCATGAGCGCCGCCGCCATAGGTATGAACAAGTAGCCTGACTGCTTAGCATCATAGCCGAGGAAAACCTGAGCAAAGATAGGAATGAGGAAGATGCCGCCCATCATACCCATAAATACTATGAAGTTATTGGCGAGCGTATTAACAAAAGCTGGAATTTTGAAAAATTTCAAATCCACTATCGGCTCCGGAACACGACTTTCAATTTTAATAAAAATATACATGAACACAACTGTGATGAGGTAGGCTATGGCACTGTTAAGTGAGAGCCACCCCCAATCCGGACCTTTATCTAATACGAGCACGAGGGAAGAAAGCGAGATACCGAGTGTGATAGCTCCCCACCAATCAAAGAATTTAACTTTGAGCTCGGACCTGGACTCATGAATAAACCGAATAGCCATAAATGTGCCAATTATTCCAATCGGTAAGTTTACTAGAAAAACTGAACGCCAGCCGAAGCTGTCGATCAAGGGCCCGCCCAGAAGCGGCCCGAAGACTGCAGCAGCCGCAAAAGATGAAGACCATATTCCGAGTGCCTGGGCCCGCTCCTTGCCCTCTTTGAAGGTTACCGCGAGTATGGCCATCGCTGTTGGATAGTCCGCAGATCCTGCGATGGCTTGAATTATTCTAAAAACAATCATAGAGGGTAGATTCCAAGCTAGGCCCGCCAAGACACTACCAAGTATAAAAATTGCAAAGCCGATGATGTAGACCTTTTTGCGCCCAATGGAATCCCCTAGTTTACCCCAGATGGGCACGAAAATGGCGTTGGCCAAAATATAGGCTGTAGCTATCCAGCCTCCAGCAGTGATAGTAATACCAAAATCACTGATTATTTTGGGCAACGCCAAATTCACGATTGTCTGGTCCAAACGGCCTAAAAAAGTACCGATGATAACAGTAAAAAGTATCCACCAGCGAAGGTTGTCTTTTTTTGTAGCGAGGACTTCTGCCATACATTATTTACTTGGTTATTTTTTTATAGACCCACATCTTAGCAGACATGCCGTTTTTGAATTCTGGATGCGCAGCTACATCATACTTAACTTTTATCTCAAATTCTTTCACCTCACGCTTGTCGGAAATACTGAAAGCAAGGCCGGATTCTTTAGACGTCGGCGCAATGGAATCCACCACCCCTACATAATTCATTCCTGAAAAAGCGTCGACGGTAAAAGCTACAGGGTCACCTACATGTATCTCCGATAGGCCATCATTTTCCTTGATAGTACCCACGATGCGCAATTCCGCTGGGTCGATCATCTTTACCACTGCAGCTCCAGCTATCGGGTTAAATACTTGGCCTGGAGTGTTATTAACTTCAATGACAATACCGGCGACCTTAGCAGACAGTACTTCCCCACCTACTCGAGCCAACACTTGCCCTGCGGTAACTTGGTCCCCGGCTTTAACATATACTTCTTCCAGGATTCCTGCATTTTCAGGTCCGATTAATATTACTGGTGCGGAAACTAAGGACTGGTCGATACTAATACGAGATGAAATTATTTTATAAAATAATAAACTTCCGGCAATCAGCAAAATCGCTGAAATACCCAGTACACTTTGTAGCCATGGTTTCTTAAACATGCTTTCGTTCTCTTTTATAATTTCTTTTTTGGGTTCCATATTTTTATATTATTGCTGACTAATACTAATAACAGGTTTGTTGGCGACTACGGACTGGCCCACTTTCAAATTTGCATCTACAAAAGTTGCCACGCCATTAACTGGTGAAGTTATAACGTTATTCTGATATGCACCCCATGCAGCTTGGTATGCACCCTCAGCTGCTTTAATTTGAGCTTCAGCCACACTATCCGCCCCAGGATTTGTACCAACTTTTGAAATTAAGTCTGCTAGAATTTTTTCTCTATTGCTTACTGCCAAGTCATAGGCATTCTTGTTGGTTAAGTAAACACTACTCTTAGTATTCGGAATTGCGATAGTCCAGATAGTTTGGGAATTGAAAGTGTCATTTTGCGTAAATTTAATTTGTAGACCGCAAGTGCCGAGGGCTACTGGGGTGTCATATTTTACCGGCGCGATACCACTTTCGAGCCCTGAGTAATTAAAAGTATATCCGGAATCTCTATCTGCTGATCGATAAGATTTTAAAATGTATGAGCCCTCCTTGTCGCAATTATAGGTGCCAGTAATAACCGGCAAGTTTACATCTTGATTGTTAGGCGTACCCTCAAGACCGCTTGAAAGTAAAGTTTTGCGAGCATTAGCCACCAATAGATCCTGTTGCTTTTGCGTATTAGCGTATTCTACATTCAGCGATGCAAATTGAGCCCGAGCTAGATCGAGTGCCCCTTTAGCTTGATTTACAGCCCCTAGTGCATCTCCAGCCGAGAGCCTAGCAAGAACTTGCCCTGGCTTAACCGCATCGCCCTCCTTTACTAGTACTGCTTCCAGGCGCCCGCTTTTAGGGAACGAAAGCGAGATATTGCCATCATTTGCAATGCTGTTGCCATAGGTTGCAGATTCAATTTGAGCAGGCACTTTTGGAGCTTTACCTAAATTTTGAAAGCCATAAAAGGTTAGTGCTGCCACGAGGACTGCGAATATGGGGATAAGGGTCTTAGGTTGTGATAACAATTGAATTATTTTTTTCATAAACGATATATATAAGATACTTACATATTATACTAAGTTGTCATTTTTGTCAAATTAAGACAGCCGCGGACTTTTTCAGTCCGCGGCTGCGATGTGCACGACACCAATCAAGCTGACAAGCAGCTCCTATGCTGTTGCCGGCAACTCGCGTTGCCCTTCCCAGACTCGCGGCGGGCCGATGTAGGGAGTCTCTCCCGACTCGGTGTGGAACTCCGTCCCTCCGCACAAGTTGCAGATCTTGGGGTCGGTCTTGTAGCCCGACTCGGGCTCCGTCGCCGTGTGCAACAGACGGTACGCCTTCTCACTGAACCGCTTCTTGCACTTTTTTCCGCTGCAGACGTGGATAACCTTAGGGAGCATGTAACTATCCTCCGGTTGACTTGCGTTCCCCATATTTATACACTTAATTTGCTAATTTGACAAGCAAAAATAAAGATAGAATATAAATGAGGAAACAAGAGGAGTTGGAAAATTTAAATAGCAAATGGGCGCTGGAATGCCAGTGTGAGCTCAAGAAAACAGCCAAGCGTGCCGTGCCAGGCGACGGCTCTGCGGAGGCCGAGATTGTTTTCATAGGTGAGGCACCTGGGAGGAACGAAGATGAGCAAGGGCGGCCGTTTGTGGGCGCGGCAGGTAAATTCCTATCCGAAATGCTTGAGGCAATAAAATTAAAACGTGAAGATATTTATATTACTAATATCGTAAAGTATCGACCGCCGAACAATCGTGATCCCCTACCTGAAGAAAAAGCAGCATGCCGGCAGTGGCTGCTCGATGAACTGCAAATTATCCAACCGAAACTCATAGTCTTCCTCGGCAGGCATGCGATGAATAATTTCTTTCCCACAGAACAAATTTCAAAAGCTCATGGAAAATTATTGATTAAAGCCTTTGCGGGAATGCCCACTAAATACTTTTATGCACTTTACCATCCGGCTGCGGCGTTGTATGATGGCTCGATGCGAGAGACATTAATGACCGATTTTAAAAAAATTCCAAAAGTCTTAGCTAAAATTAACCAAACTAAATAGTAATATTATGGACCAAGTTCAAATAATAATCCTGGCAGCAGGTAGGAGTACCCGTATGAAATCCGAAGAGCCGAAGGCCCTTGCCTTGTATAAAGGTAAGTATTTCTTGCAGCATATATTAGATATAGCCGCAGGTTTGGGGCTTATTAATAAGCCCATTATTGTTGTGGGTTATAAAAAAGAAAAGGTTGTTGAAACATTTGGCCCTGATTATATTTATGCCGAGCAGAAGGAGCAAAAAGGTACGGGCCATGCTGTAGCGTCTGCTGTTCATTTGTTAAAAAAAGACGCCTCGATTACCCTCATCCTCTTTACTGACCAAATTGCCATATCACACGAAACAATTCAAAAAATACTAACAACTCACTTGGAGAAAAAGCCGATCCTGACTATGGCTACAATAGTAGTGCCGGATTATAAAGATTGGCGAGTCAGCATGAATCATTTTGGAAGAATAATTAGGGACACTGCAGGAGAGGTCAGTAAAATAGTAGAGTTTAAGGATGCGAGTGAAGAAGAAAGGCTGGTTAAAGAAGTTAATCCGTCACTGTATGCCTTTGATACAAATTGGCTTATTGAAAATATTGATAAATTAAAAAATGAAAACGCTCAAGGCGAGTATTACCTCACCGACCTCATTATGATGGCCCATGATCAAAAGAAAAAGATTGAAATAGTACCAATCACGGATATTAGAGAAGGCATCCATCCGAACTCTAAAGAAGAACTTGAGATATTGGAGCGATTAAGTGTAGAATGAGAATATGCATAACCCATTTGAAAACGCTATGGCTCAGCTGGATAAAGTTTCCGAAATTAAAGATTTTGGCGCTGAATTCATTGCACGTATGCGTCAGCCGGACCGTGACATCAGGATATCCATCCCTGTAAAGATGGACAATGGCTCCATGAAAATTTTCGAAGGCTATCGAGTGGAATTCAATAACGCTCTGGGCCCTTACAAAGGGGGCATCCGTTACCACCATGATACTGAAGTAAACGAGGTCAAGGCCCTCGCCTTCTGGATGGCGCTCAAGTGCGCAGTAGCCAACATTCCTATGGGCGGCGGCAAGGGAGGAATAACTGTGGAGCCCAAGGATTTATCTAAAAAAGAATTGGAAGCCCTTTCCCGCGGCTGGGTTAAAAAATTAGCTGATATTTTAGGACCGAGGAAAGATGTACCTGCTCCGGATGTGAATACTACGCCAGAGATAATGGCTTGGATGAATGATGAATATATGAAGATCACTGGGGAGAAAACTCTGGCAACTTTCACTGGTAAACCCATAGAAGCTGGCGGTTCAGAAGGCCGTGGGGAGGCTACGGGGCTTGGAGGGTTTTATGTTTTTGATGCATTGCGTGGGGAACTAGGCTTACCCCCGAAGTGCAAAGTTGTAATTCAAGGCTTTGGTAATGTTGGCAGTAATGCCGCAAAAATATTCGTAGGAAATGGACATACAGTTATCGCGGTATCAGATTCCAAAAGTGCGATATTAAATGAAACAGGCTTAGACTTAAATGCTGTGGAGGCGCACAAAAAATCAACTGGAACACTCAAAGACTTCCCTGGTGCGAAAAATATTACTAATGCAGAGCTCTTAGAGCTACCTTGCGACCTACTTGTACCAGCTGCATTTGAGAATGTGATAACTGATGCGAATGCAGGAAATGTTAAAGCTAAAGTGGTACTTGAACTTGCCAACGGCCCGATTACGCCTGAAGCGGATGAAATATTGTTCAAGAAAAATATCCAAGTTATCCCTGACATCCTGGCTAACTCCGGTGGTGTCACGGTTTCCTATTTCGAATGGGATCAGAACCTTAAGGGTGAGCACTGGAGTGAGAAGGAAGTCTTTAATAAATTGCAGCCGCTCCTAGATGATGCCTCTAAAAAAATTCTTGAAAAAGCACGTGAAAATAAAACGCACCTGCGTATGGGTGCCTTCATCCTAGCCCTTGAAAGAATCAAGGCAAAAATGTAATATCTAAACTGTTGCGCGGTTAGCTCAGTTGGTAGAGCGACCCCTTGACGTGGGGTAGGCCACAGGTTCGAGTCCTGTATCGCGCACAATTGACAATCATTTTTATAGTTATATAGTATTAATATGTCATTAGAATCTTCAGAACAAAAAGGCCGCAATCCAGTTAAAAATTCTGAGATTGTACGCATAGATACTCGTCTTGCTGAACTAAACTTAGAGCTTCTTAGTGGAGGAAATGTTGCTACTATAAAACAAGAGTTAGACAAGTTACGCAGAAAAAGAGCAGACATTCAGGATCTGGAAAAAATGGCTAGTTAGTTATGAAAATTCTTAGCATCGAAACCTCCTGTGATGACACAGCAGTAACTATATTTGAGGCGAGTGGAGGTATAACCAATGCAAGTTTTAAAATTCTTGCTAATAATTCTAACTCCCAAATAAAAATTCATATTCCTTACGGCGGAGTCTTCCCTGCCCTTGCTAAAAGAGAGCACCTGAAAAACCTACCGATACTCTTAGAAAAAACACTGAAAGATGCCAGGATTTTGCCAGAGCGAGGCCTTGGGAGCGCGTCGTCTGCTAAAAGGCAGACCCCCGCACATAAAAATAGTGCCGAGTCCGGGCAAAATCCTGGCATCGACCTAATCGCTGTAACCTCTGGTCCCGGCCTTGAGCCAGCACTTTGGACAGGTATAACTTTTGCTCAAGAATTATTTAAAAAATGGAACATACCAGTTATGCCTGTGAACCACATGGAGGGCCACATCCTTTCCCCTTTCGGTAAAAACAGTGGAAAATTTAAAATTCCTAAGATAAAAACTCCAATACTTTCCCTCCTCGTTTCCGGCGGGCATACGCAATTAGTACTTTCAAAAAAATGGATGCGGTATGAAATCATTGGGGAAACTTTGGATGATGCTGTAGGCGAGGCATTCGATAAGGTAGCCCGCATGCTCGGCCTACCGTACCCCGGCGGCCCAGAAATTTCAAAATTAGCACAAGAATTGAGGGCTTCGCGGGTACAGCAAAATTCCGCCGCTTTACCCTCTCTCCGGGGGCTCCGACACGGACGTAATTTTGCTGTACCCGCTTTGCCTAGGCCAATGAAATACACCAAAAATTTCGATTTTTCTTTTTCGGGGTTAAAAACAGCGGTGCTTTATTTAACTAGAAAAATAGGAAAATTAGATGAGGCAACTAAAGCGGAAATTGCACTAGAATTTGAAAACGCAGCAATTGAATGCCTAACATATAAAACAGCCAAGGCTATTGAAAAATATAAAATTAAAACTTTAATAGTTGGCGGTGGAGTAGCTGCTAACCAGCATTTAAGAAGTGAGATGAAGAAGGTGACTGGTAAGGGGGTCAAACTCCTCTTTCCTACTCGGGAGCTTTCTACAGACAATGCCATCATGATCGGCATGGCTGGGTACCTTAATTTTATCAAAAACAAGAAGAAATCTCCTAAACCGCAAAGCATAAAAGCAGCTGGTAATTTAAGACTATAATTGATATTATTGAGGCATGGACGGCAAGCTTCTGAAGCCATACGACCCCAAAGAAACTGAAGGGCGGATCTACAAGCTCTGGGAAGAGAGCGGTTTTTTCAATCCTGACAATTTGCCTGGCAGTAAAGAAAATTTGCGAAAGGAAACTTTTTCAATGGTCTTGCCGCCGCCAAATGTTACAGGAACTCTACACACTGGCCACGCCCTAATGCTGGCGATCGAGGATGTCATGACCAGACATGCTCGAATGAGTGGTAAAAAAACTTTATGGGTTCCTGGTACTGACCATGCGGCCATAGCTACAGAATCCGTAGTGGTAAAACAACTGGCGAAGGAAAAGAAAAATAAAAATGATTTGGGCCGAGAAGAATTTTTAAAACTAGTTGATGGTTATGCAAAAACTTCCCACGATACTATAGTAAATCAACTCAAAAAAATGGGGGCATCGCTGGACTGGTCTCGAGAGGCATTTACATTAGATGATAAAAGAAAAAAAGCAGTAAATACCGCTTTTGAAAGAATGTATAAAGATGGCTTGATTTACAGAGGGCAGAGAGTGGTAAATTGGGACCCTAAAGGCCAAACTACCATTTCCGACGATGAAGTAGAATACAAGACCCAAAAAACCAAGTTGTATTTTTTCAAATACGACAAAAACTTCCCTATTACTATTGCCACCACCCGCCCAGAAACAAAGCTTGGTGACACTGCGGTAGCGGTGAACCCGGATGACGAAAGGTATGCTAAGTATGTGGGTAAAACTTTTGAAGTTAATTTTGTAGGTGTACCCCTTTCGATAAAAGTAGTAGCTGACAGAATGGTAGATAAAGAATTCGGCACTGGGGCCTTGGGTGTAACCCCTGCCCACTCGCAGATTGACTGGGAAATTGCAGAGAGAAATAATTTGGATAAAAAACAGGTTATCAATGAATTTGCAAAAATTATTGTGGACGGCGAGTTCAAAGACAAAAAAACTACCGAAGCTAGGGAAATGATAGTAGAAAAATTAAAAGCCGCCGGCCTAATAGAAAAAGAAGAAGAGATCGAGCAAAATATCCCTGTTTCTCAAAGAACGGGAGGAATTATTGAACCCCTCCCAAAGCTGCAATGGTTCGTAAACGTAAATAAACCGGTTAAAGAGCGTGGCGACAAAACTTTAAAGCAACTCATGCAGCAAGCAGTGGAGTCGAGGGCAATTGAAATAACGCCCGACAACTACACTCGAGTTTATTTTAACTGGATAGAAAATTTACGAGACTGGTGCATATCCAGGCAAATTTGGTACGGGCACAGGATTCCTGTTTGGTACAAGGATGAAGAAATAAAAGTTTCAAGTGGTAATCCGGGGAGCGGATGGCAGCAAGATCCGGACACCCTCGATACTTGGTTTTCTTCCGGCCTTTGGACATTTTCGACACTCGGCTGGCCAGAGGAAACCTCTGATCTAAAAAACTTCCACCCCACTAGCATGATCGAAACTGGGCATGACATACTTTTCTTTTGGGTGGCACGCATGATCCTGATGAGTACTTATCTACTAGGCGAGGTACCTTTTAAGAAGATCTATCTCCATGGCATGGTACTAGATAAAAATGGCAAGAAGATGAGCAAATCAAACCCTGAAACTGCTGTGGACCCCATTGTTACAATAGATAAATATGGTGCAGATGCATTGCGTATGGCCATGATAGTAGGCGTAGGAGCCGGAAGTGACAACAGCTTAAGTGAGGATAAAATTAAAGGTTATGGCAAATTTGCCAACAAGCTTTGGAATATCGCGCGGTTTATTTTAGATAACGCCAACGATACAGAATTTGAAAATCCGCCCACCCACATGTTGGTACAGCAATTTAATACCCTCGCAAAAAATATTACAAGTGATATGGAAAATTACCGTTTTCATTTAGCATCTGAAAAAGTTTATCATTATATTTGGCATATTTTAGCCGACCAGATACTTGAAGAAAGTAAAAAGAATGCGGAAATAAAATCTGTGCTGCCATACCTCCTCCAAAATTCATTAAAGCTCCTCCATCCTTTCATGCCCTTTGTGACGGAAGAGATTTGGGGCATGCTGCCAAATCGGCAGAATTTACTAATAGTTGAAGAATGGCCATGCATTTAATAACCAGCAATCCGAAAATTTTAGGCTTAGCGCTCTTAGGAGGAATTGTGCCTTCCCTACTTTGGTTGTGGTTTTGGCTACATGAAGAAGGCCAAAAACCGGAACCCAAGGGCCTACTAATAATACTTTTTATTTTGGGCATGACTGCTACTATTTTCGTACTTCCCATCCAAAAATATATTCAAGTTCATGTCAGCTCTAAAGTCTGGCAGCTCATCGGCTGGGCGGCGGCAGAAGAATTAATGAAATTCTTGGCGGTCATGGTGATACTTTATAAATCCAACCAAATTGATGAGGCTACCGACTGGCCAATATACCTGATTACGGCGGCTGTAGGCTTCGCAGCCCTAGAAAATGCACTCTTCCTCCTGCGGCCGTTTGCTCTGGGCGAGGCTACGGTGGGCCTGCTGACCGGGCAATTGCGCTTCCTGGGCTCAACACTCCTCCATACAGTGTCCTCCGGAATGGTTGGGGTTTCTATGGGTTTGTCGCTATATATGGGTAAAGTTGTGAAAAAAATATACCTAGTTATTGGTTTATGTGTGGCAATTGCCTTGCATAGTTCCTTTAATTTTTTTATAATGAAGAATACAGGAAATGGCTTTCTGCAGGTGTTTGCTTTCCTTTGGGTAACTGCAGTAATCATGATGCTACTTTTTGAAAAATTAAGACGCGTTGATCAATAAAAATTATTACTAATAAATAAAATTATGGAACCAAAGAAAAGAAGTTTTTTTGAGAGATTAACTGGAAGCATCCGAGTACCTGATGAGGAGGCGGAGCCAGTTAGAACTTTCTCCGTCAAAGGCGACAGCAAGAAAGACAGCAACTGGATGGCGGAAGAGTCCGAAGAAGCTGAGCTGGCGGTGGATGTGTATCAAACCGGCACAGATATCATCGTCCAGACTATGGTGGCTGGAGTAAAGCCCGAAGACATCGAGCTTACTATTGCTAGGGACTTGCTTACCATCCGTGGCAAGCGCGAGGAAAACAGGAGCATCGATGAAGATAAATATTTCGTAAAGGAATTGTACTGGGGTAAATTCTCACGCTCTATTTCCCTACCTCATGAAGTTGAGCCGGAAGAAGTGGACGCCACCGAGCGCCATGGTCTCCTAACCATCCGCCTCCAAAAGGTAGATAAAGAAAAGAAGAATACTGTTAAAGTTAAATCTCTATAGAAACTTTGTGTGCCGAGGACCAGAGTTGAACTGGTGACATCTCCCTCTTCAGGGGAGCGCTCTACCAACTGAGCTACCTCGGCATTAATTTTGAAAACCTTTCAATATGTCATTAGCACCGCCATATGCGCCTTTTAGGCTATCAATATAGGGCTGAATGAGGTAAAACGCGCCTACTGTGGAGCCTATAATGAATACCCAGTAAAGAATACTCATAATGCGTTGCATACGCATGGAGCGGTGCATAGAGTGGAGCATCTTGCTGTTCTCCTCCGTTAGCACTTTTATCTCCTCCAAAAGCTTCTTTGATTCGGGATCCATGGCGTATTTATAGCATAAAAATTAAAGGAATAAAAGACCTAAGATTTATTTTCCCCTCTCTGTGCCACGTGCATTTTTATTGGCATACATCATTGCATCAGCTTCTTTTTTCAGCTCATCAATAGTTTTATATTCTCCCTTGCTTATTGTTGCGCACCCCACGGATACGGAAAAGTCGAAGCGTCCATCAATGGTTTCGATAAATAGACCCGGATTAATATGATCTTCAATTTTTCTGGCAATTTCTTCCGGCTTCTGGGGCAAACTGCCACGACCTTCTTGCACCACAGCAAATTCATCCCCCCCAATACGAAATATTTTTCCTCCACGTGCTTCTACTTCTTGCTTAAACTGCTGCACAGCCCTATTAAGGGCCTCATTGCCTTTAGGGTGGCCATAAGTATCATTTAAAAATTTCAATCTATTTAAATCGAAGAGCAAAAAAACAAAATAATCCGGATCAGTCCCGGGCTTATGCTCACTACTTTGTAATTTCCTGATTCCTTCACTTAATGTCTTGTCGAGTGCTCGAAGGTTACCAACTTTAGTCAAAGAGTCGGTTGTGGCCTCTAATTCGGCTTTTCTTTTGGCTTCTTCGGTATTTTCTCTGGCTTTATTAAGGAAATAAGCGAGATTATCATTGCTCCTGTCGTTAAACTTAGGCTCCATAAGTACATTTTAGCATAAATATGCTAGATTATATTCATTGTCCCCGTAGTTCAATGGATAGAACAGTTCCGTCCTAAGGAATAGATGCACGTTCGATTCGCGCCGGGGACACTTGTAGCCACATTTATACCCCCAACAATTGAGAAATAACCGGCTTATTGAAGCCGATAATAAGATCTTTGTCATCAATAATTATTACGGGTACGCCCATCTGGCCACTTTTATCTATCATCTCTTGTCGCCTTTCCATGTCGGAAGCTACATTGTGTTCGGTATAAGGAACATTACTCGCCTTGAAAAACTCCTTAGCCATATGGCAAAAGTGGCAACTTGGGGTGGAATAAATGGTGACGCTGTGATTCTTTGGGGGCATAAATCTTTAAAATTATTTTCTAATATTCTTATTATAGCATACTTGTCAAACTGGCAAAATGAATATATATTTTGATATAAGCGGGATTAGTTTAGTGGTAGAATGAGTCCTTCCCAAGGATTAGACGGGGTTTCGATTACCCCATCCCGCACAAATTACTTAAGCCAGCCTGTCAGGAAGGACCAAAAGCCTCCGGTGCTTGCGGCTTGATTGGCCTCAGGCTTGTCCTTGTCGTCCACTATGATTATGAGCCCCTCGCCATCCTTAACCAATCCAAATTTATCCCGAATACTCTCTTCTACCCCTGTATTTGTTTTTAATTTATCAATTTCAGAAGTAAGGCTTTCTTTTTGAGCCTGGAGATCCGCAATTTTATTCTCGGCAATTTGCTTATTCTTGCTAGTTTCCCGCATTTTACCCCAAAAACCGAACACGCTCCAGGCAAAAACTAAAAGTATTAGGAAAAGGAAGGCTAAAACAGGCCTAGAGTTAAGCGCTTCCTTCCATTTCCTTTTATTTTTACTTGCTTGAAAGTTTGCCATCTTGTGATAATATAAGTATATGCTTTTTAATAAAAAACACCAAAAAAAGATCCAGCTAGCTTGGGCCATTATGTGTGGGTTTATTATTGTCAGTATGATATTGCTTTACTCCCCTGTTTTTAGAACACCCGCTACTCCAACCCCAGCTCCTGTCTTACAATAAATCTATTTATTCATTATTTGTCTCCGGCGCGCATCATCTTGAGGAAGACATCTTGAGGGATGTTTACCCTGCCGCGTTCCTTCATCTTCTTCTTACCCTTTTTCTGCTTTTCCC
Source organism: Patescibacteria group bacterium (assembly GCA_040388575.1). GTDB lineage: Bacteria > Patescibacteriota > Minisyncoccia > Phycocordibacterales > UBA9973 > UBA9973. The sequence continues at coordinate 35,295 of JAZKBO010000006.1, forward strand.
TGAGCTTCATTTTACGTGTAATATCGCCGCCATACATATGCGCGGTGACATCCTTTTTCATGCCGGAAAGTGTGTGGGAAGAAATAATTCTGCCTAGAGCCTTACCTTGAATCTTTAAAGTAAACATCTGGCGAGGTAAAATCTCAGAGAGTTTATCAACTGCTTTTTGCGCCTCCTCTTCTGCCCTCTTTTTAGAAATTACTTTCGAAAATGCCGGTACCACTTCATCCGCCACTAGAATGTCGAGCCTAGTGACATTGGCCTCACGCATGCTAGCTATCTCATATGAAATAGAGCCGTAGCCAGAGGAAACACTCTTGAGCTCGTCGAAAAAATTACGGTAGAGCTCACGCAGTGGCATCTGTACCGATATAGCAGAGCGGCTGTCTCCGAAATTCTCCGTCTCACCCACTTCGGCTTCATGCTCGAATAACAATTGCATTATTGCACCGAGGTACTGGGCTGGGGTAATTATTTTGACATTAACCCAGGGCTCGAAGACCTTATTGATGTTGCTATCGTCGGGAAAATAATAAGGCGAGTAAATTGTAGCTTTCTTGCCATTTAAATATTCCACTTCATAAATAATAGAGGGAGTAGTAATGACTAAATCCAGATCAAATTCCCTCCTTAATCGCTCAGTAATAATTTCAAGGTGAAGCATCCCAAGGAAACCACAGCGGAAGCCTCGGCCGAGAGAACCAGACGATTCCTCCTCAAAAGAAAAGGCTGAATCCGATAGTTGTAATTTTCCGAGCGAGGACTTTAGGACAACGAAATCATCCGCATCTTCAGGAAATACTGAAGCCCAGACTACTGGCACAGCTCGCATATAACCGGCAAATGCTGGTAGTGGATTTTTAAGCATAGTTATAGTATCACCCACAGATGCAATACCCGGCTTTTTTATGCCGGTCACAATATAGCCAGTGTCACCAGCACCCAAGAATTCCCGCGGAGTTTCCTCTGGAGAGAATGTGCCGACTTCAAGTGAGGTAAACTTTTCACCCGAGACTGAAAACAAAAGACTATCACCTTTCTTAACTTTGCCATCGAGCACTCGTACAAAAACTATCACACCCTTGTGGTTGGAATATTTAAAATCGAAAACCAGCGCACGTAATGCTCCCTCTTGGTTATATGTTTGAGTAGGCGGTGGCACACGCTTGATAACTTCCTTGAGCAAATCCTCCACACCTTCACCTGTGCGGCCGGAGACTAAAAGTATCTCATCTTCGGTGCAATTTAAGAGCTTAATTACCTCGTTTTTGACTTCCGGAATCCGGGCTAAAGGGGAGTCGATTTTAAGGCCTCCCTCGCGCGCCATGGCAAGCGTGGTAAGGGTTTGAGCCTGGACGCCCTGAGTAGAGTCAACAAGCAATATAGAGCCTTCTACGGCCTTTAAAGCGCGAGAAACCTCGTAGGAGAAGTCCACGTGGCCGGGGGTATCTATGAGGTTTAGCGTGTACTTTTGACCCTCATCTTCGTATTCCATTCTAACAGGCTGCATCTTGATGGTTATGCCCCGTTCGCGCTCGAGCTCCATAGAGTCCAGCACTTGGTCCCGCATTTTGCGGGTTTCAATAGTGTGCGTTATCTCAAGCATTCTGTCCGCCAAGGTACTCTTACCATGGTCAATGTGCGCGATTATTGAAAAATTTCGAATGTGTTTTAAATCCACAAATAGATACTAGCAGAAAAACATTGAATTCTAAAGCCCTTCTTGGGGAGGGGCGATGACGCGTGCGCGCCAGAACTTGGTGTGGACCGTCTTAGCTAGGTCTTTGAGTTCCGTGCTGCCGAGTAGGTATAGGACCGTGGCTCCGGCGGCAATACCAAGAATTCCCGAAATGAACCCTTGCAGGAATACTCCCCAGAAGGTATCAAGGCCGAAAATTGGGGAAAAAATATTGAGGCTAATGTAAGCAACCGCTCCTATAAAAAATGAAGCTCCTAAACTTTGGAAAAATGTTTTGGTAATGAAAGACTCCCCATCCATGAAATCATGCCGCACAAAAAACCAATGGAAAATGAAATTAATAACTGTGCCTGTTGTATAGGCTAAAGGTAACATTAGAACTTCAGTGCCCGGAATATCGGAAACTTTAAACAAGGACTCGATAAAATATCGGAACATCGGGAACTGATGAAATACGTGAATAAAAATATAAGCAAAGAATATTATGGAAGCTGAAGAAAAAAAGTTAATAATAAGCGGCCGGCGAGTTTCCCCTATCGCGTAATACGCACGGGAAAGTAACGCAATCATACCCTGAGCCAACATGGAGAGGGAAAAAATTGCGAGCGATGCAGCCACGAGGCGAGTATTGTCCCAAGAAAAGTATCCCGAGCCGAGGATCACACGCACTATCTGCGCGCGCAATACGACGAAAAGAAAAGTTGCCGGCAAGGACCAGAAGACGATGGCACGGCCAGCGAGTTTCAACTGATTCTTAAAATCCCCTCGTCGGCCCTCGGAAATTGAACGAGCTAAAGTTGGAAATGCTGCCACTGCATAGGAAACGCCGATTATGGATAGCGGGGCTGATTGTAGATTGTAGGAGAGGGTAAATATTGAAATGGATCCAGCAAGCATGAAAGAGGCAAAAGCGGTGGTGGAAATTTCAGCGATGTTATTGAATGCTA
>JAZKBO010000006.1:37950-113686 GCA_040388575.1 Patescibacteria group bacterium
CAGCACTAACTTTTTTGTATCATTCCAATTTATTTTGAATGAAAAATTTGCCAGAAAGCCAAAATGGCTGGAAGCAAAAAACTGAATTAGAAAGTGCATGAGTGCACCTAGGACCACCCCCGCAACTAGGCCATTAATACCAAAGGATGGGTATAAGAATATCACCCCAATGATTATCCCGGCATTGTAAACTATCGGGCTTAAGGAAAAAATAAAAAATTTACGGAAAAGTTGAGTAATGGATCCGAACAAGTTTGATAAGCCTAGAAATATTGGTGAGAGTAGCATTATCCTAGAGAGCAGTATGGTTTTAGCTTGTAAGTCTGGGGTGAAGCCTGGGGCGATAAAGAAAAGTAAGTGCGGCATAATAAAAAACATAATGATAGAAACCAAAATCATTACGAAAAAAAATGCAGTAAAAGTATCGTTCAGGAATTTGCGCGCAGAGGCAGTAATTTTACCATCACTCATCCGAGAAACAATAAAAGGTATGAGCACGGTGATGGATGCCAGCGAGGCGATAGAAACAAATATTATGTCTGGTATACGGAATGCCGCATAGTAAGCATCGAGCATGGGTGACGGCCCGATAAAATGCGCAATGGAACGATCCCGTAGTAGCCCCAATATCTGGGAGAGGAAAGCAAATATTCCAAGTAGAAAAGCTGCCTGGTTTATATTGCCATACTCTCTCCCAAAAATTCTGAATATCTTATCCATCCGTTACCGTATTGTATTATTGAGTAGTCTTTTTGTCTGTTGTAGGTGCTGGAACAGGAGCTGTTGAGCCAGATTTGAGAGCAGTTATGTAGTCCTGAATGTCTTTATTACCTGGAGCGGCGGCGGCGGCAGTTTGGGCGTAGGAAATTGCAGCCGAGGTGTTGCCTTCACTCCTTGCTATTTGAGAGAGCAAGATGAGGGCATCAATATAGTCCGGCTTAAGGGCGATGGCTTGGTTGGCATAATCCTTGGCTTCTTTGATCTTCTTAGCTGCAATGGAAGCTCGGGCCAGGGCAAGCTTGGTGGTTGGATTCAATGGATTAAGAGCCTGAGCTTGATTGAATGCTTCTACTGCCTTGTCGTAAGCATTCGGCACGCCATAGGAAGTTACAGTTGAATAGACTGCACCGAGGGTCTGGAAGTTCAAGTAATTTTTAGGATTGTATGTTGTGGCTAGAGTTGCACTTCCGACTGCTTGATCGAAGGTAGTTTGCAAGTCTGTCTTTTCAGCATCTGATAGGGACTTACCTTTAGCGACGAGAGAATTTAATTTAATCGTGTGGATCTCAGCATAGGTGCGAAGATACAAGTCATTAGCATACAAAGAAACTGCTCTTTTAATATTTGATTCCGCATCTGGAATAGCCTGCGCGGTGGTAGCCTTGTCATAAAAGAATATAGAAGTGAAACGACCCACAAATTTAAATGCCAATGCAGCACCAGCAATAATAAGAATTACGAAAGTTAAAATAAAGAAGAAGCTCTTCCTGTGGTCATTTAAGAATTCGATCGACATAGTACCATCTGGTCGATTACCCGCATAAAGCCCTAGGAAAATTCCAGTGAAGGCTAGTGCCAAGAGGAAGAGAACCATACCAGTAAAGTAAAAGAAGCCAACGATGAATAGGTAAAACGCAGCAATGAAAAATACCACCATTTCCGGATTAAGCCCCTTACGAAGATTGGTGAAGAGTGACTTAGTACCTGAAGCAATGAAGAGAATGAAGAATAACAGCCAAGCCAGAATCCCCACATAGCCAGTTGTAGCTGCAAATGTTGGAAATAAACCCGAGCCAACGTTAAAGGGAACATTCCAGAATGGTGAGGAGTTAATTTGGGGTTGCTTATATAGTGCCCAGGCGGAACTAAACATGTTAGGACCAATACCGAAAGCTGGATTATTCTTTAATACTTCCTTAGATACGAGCAAGGTTGATTTGAAAGAAGGACCCACTTCACTACTAGACAGGCCGATGTGATTAGGGATATAACCACCAAAGTATTGACCGGAAGTGAAGAAAAGGAGTGAAACCATAACTATCACAAAAGCGAATATTGGAAAGTGCATTTTGGTGTGCTCCTGTCCCTCACCCTTACCAGAATGGAAAGAAATTTTGTAAACAAAAATAATTAAAGCAAAGACTCCGAGAATCTCCCAAACAAAAGCGAAGTTAACCGCAGCCACGATAAATGCCGACACCGCTAAGAGCACCGTTAATACAATCTTCCCTATTTTAGATATACTGAAAAATTCCAATATAAGGAGAGACATTAGGACAGAAAGCCCTGCAAAAATACCCAAGGCGTTCCAAGATCCGAGCAAGTTACCTAGCTTACTGCCAAGCACGCCGAAGGATAATACTGCGGGTGCAAAAAATCTAGATATTTGAAAAAGGAAAACGACTGCAGCAGAAAATATCACCCCCAGGAGCACGATTCTGGCATGTTGGCGATTACCTAGGATTATTGCGCAAAACAGCATGAGTAGAAATGCTACAAGGATAAACCAGAAGCTACCAACATCGAGCATATTACCAAACAGGGATGCTTGAGGAGCCGCAGAAAAAAGTGATGAAATAAGGAAGGCTAAGACTACGCCGAAGCCGGAGAGCAATGCCCAGGACTTTGGTATTACCACGCGGCCATCTGAAAAGCGTGCAAGAGCCCAGAATATGATGGAAACCGTAAGACCAATAACTAGGATAAGACCCTTGGAAGTTTCAACAGCAATTTTAGTAAATGGGAGGAAAAAAACTGGCAAAAGCACGACGACTATGAAGAGCGACCAAAACGAAATCCTATCTAAGATATTTGACCACATGTTTATTTATATTATTAAATAAGTTAATAAAGACCTAACGATTATTAGTGCTTTCATTATACTACAACTATCTAAAGAATTAAATGACTATGTTGATAAGTCGGCCTTTAACGTAGATCATCTTCTTTATCTCTAAGCCTTGAATGTGCTTGGCGACAGCAGGTAGCGCCATGGCTTGAGCCTTTAGCGCCTCTTCAGCAACATCGGGTAATGCCAGAATTTCTCCCCTAACCTTGCCGTTGACTTGGATCACTATTTTTATTTCCTCATTTGAAACAATATTTGGATCGTATTTAGGCCATGGTGCAAGAGTTATCGAGCTCTTATTGCCTAGTGCGTGCCAAATTTCTTCAGTCATATGCGGCGCGAATGGCGCAAGTAATTTTAGAAATATTTCATATTCTTCTTTTGAAATAGAATCAGATTTTTCATTACTGAAAATCATAAGCGAAGAAATAGCAGTATTGAATTTCATAGAATCAATATCTTCAGTAACTTTTTTAATCAATTTATTAAGCGTAGCAGGCACAGCAAAATCTCGCCGCTTTACCCTCTCTCCGGGGGCTCCGACACGGACTCGATTTTGCTGTGCCTGTGGAGCTTCATTTACCCTCGCTCCCATTACCCAAACTCGCTCCAAGAATCTGCGCGGACCTATGATGGCTTCCTCGCTCCAAGCAATGGCTTGATCAAATGGGCCCATGAACATTTCATACATGCGCATAGTATCCGCACCAAAGCGAGCCACTATATCGTCCGGGTTTATCACATTCCCCCGGGATTTTGACATTTTTTCACCATTTTGAGCTAGGATAAAGCCATGAGAGGTACGTTTTTTATACGGCTCGCTCGTAGGTACTAACTTCAAATCATAGAGGAACTTATGCCAAAAGCGTGAATAAAGTAAGTGGAGCGTAGTGTGTTCATTACCACCATTATACCAATCAACTGGAGTCCAGTAGTCCAGCTTTTTTTTATCAGCGAAAGCTTTTGAATTTTTCGGGTCAGTATAGCGGAGGTAATACCAGCTAGAGCCTGCCCAGTTGGGCATGGTGTCTGTCTCCCGCGTTGCCTTGCCGGCACATTTAGGACATTTCACATTGACCCATTTAGAAATATTGGCCAAAGGGGACTCACCATCCTCTGTGGGCTCGTAATTTTTCACTTTTGGTAATTCCACCGGCAAATCTTTTTCGGGCACAGGCACGATCCCGCAATCCGCGCAGTGGATCACCGGTATCGGCTCACCCCAATAACGCTGGCGTGAAAAAACCCAGTCCCTTAATTTAAATCTTGTAACACTCTCCCCGCCTACAAAATCAGTAATTTTTTGCTTAGTTTCTAACGCTTTTAGTCCATCGAATCTGCCAGAGTTTATTAAAATTCCATCTGGAGTAACTACTTCCACAACAGGTAAATTAAATTTTTTAGCAAATTCTAAGTCACGCTCATCATGCGCTGGCACGGCCATGATGGCGCCGGTGCCGTAGTTTGCTAGTACATAGTCCGCCACCCATACTGGAATAGGCTCACCGGTGGCTGGATTGGTAGCAGTTACACCTTCTAGTTCTACACCTGTCTTGTCTTTATCTTCCTTAGTGCGGTCGAGTTCATTCTTGGCTTTAGCAGCAAGCTGGTACATCTGCACCTCATTCCAATTTGTAACTTCACTTTTTATTTTTGAAAGTAATTCATGTTCCGGCGCAAGCACTAAGTAAGTAGCACCATATATAGTGTCAGGTCTTGTAGTGAAAACTTTCACCATATTTTTACCAATTTTAAAATCAATCTCTGCGCCTTCCGACTTCCCTATCCAATTTTTCTGCGCGAGCTTTATATGCGGAAGGAAGTCCACAGTGTCTAAATCCTTATCGAGCCTGTCAGCATATTTAGTGATGCGTAGCATCCATTGCTCCTTTTCACGCTTCTCAACTGGTGAGCCGCAGCGCTCACAACAGCCGGCTACTACTTCCTCATTAGCTAGACCAATTTTATCCACCGGGCACCAATTTATAGCAATCTTATCTTTATAAGCTAGACCTTTCTTTAAAAATTGTAGGAATATCCATTGGGTCCATTTGTAATATTTAGGATCAGTGGTATTTATTTCACGCGACCAGTCGAAAGAAATACCGAGGGACTTTATTTGCCTGGTGAAATTTTTAACATTTTTAATAGTGACAACCCTAGGGTCTTGTTTGGTTTTGATGGCGTAGTTTTCAGTTGGCAGGCCAAAAGCGTCCCAACCTATCGGGTAAAGGACATTATAGCCCTCCATACGCTTCTTGCGTGAAATCACGTCCATACCTATATATGGGCGCGGGTGGCCCACATGCAGCCCGTCACCAGAGGGATATGGGAACTCAATTAGTGAGTAGTATTTGGGCTTTGGAGATTTATCTGGGGCGTTGTAAATCTTGTTCTTTTCCCACTCCTTCTGCCACTTTAGTTCAATTTTCTTGTGGTCGTAGGCCTTCATATAGACCTATAATAGCTAAAAATTAAGGGTTTTGCAAAAGATTCTAGTATTTAGGTATAGGCTTGGCGTACAAGTTTGGATTGATAGTTTCGCTGAAGCAATAGTGCCCGGCTGGGTGCGTCCATGATTCGTATCCAATTGGCCTCATATATATATTGGGTTTGGTAGCGGGCGGAGTTGCAGTGTTAAATTCTGCGCAGACATCATATGTTTGAGCCCCAGTCTTTGTGTATTCGTAAGGCAGATTAGATTGAGGATCTACCGCGGGCACATAATAATCACTCGCTGTTGCCTCCTGCAGGCTCGCTGGTAATGACCCGTGAGTAGCATAATATGATTCTAGGCTGCCCTTAATATTTGTTAAGTCATTTACCTTTTGTTCGTCATATTTCATCAGCCTTTGACTGCGAGGTGAACCCAAGACGGCAAAACCCCAAACAATTGCTGCAATTGCTATAACCAAAGCAATTATTCTAAACATATTTCGGCTCTTAGCGGTTAATTTATTTCGGGCATCAGCAAGGTAGTAATAGAATATCAGACCGACTATTATAAATAAGGCTAGGACTTTCAATAAAAATGCCGTAGTCACTTCCTGGCCGTCAATAAAATAATAAAGAATTGTAATAAGATCGATGGCGAGGGTAATGCCGGCGAGGAATAGGGTAATATATGTGAGCCATTTATGGATACCAGAATTTTGTTTATCAGGATTTACTTTGTAATCCTTCTCCAGTAGCCACATGAGGAGGATATAGATCGGGAAGAAAATAATGATCGTAGCTACTGGCCAACTTATAGAGGTCGAGCCAAGAAAACTATAGCCATTATTAATTTGCGGATAGGCATTGTTGATAATGGTAAAAAGTAAATTTACTAAACTCACAACTGTAGTGTATAACGCAACGATAGCTCCTAGATTAATAAATATATCTTTTGCACTTGTTTTTGATTGTGGTTCCATGACATATATTATATCATATAGGAAACACTCAACAATATGCGTAAGAAATTCGAAGATTTTTCAACAAAATTAACAAAATGGATTGGTTCACCCCAGTCCATTGTGCTACATACCATTTTCTTTATCGCAATGTTTTGCCTGCGATTTTTTGGTGTAAAGTCAGATGATATCTTGCTCATATTAACGACAGTTGTGTCGCTTGAGGCCATCTACCTCTCTATTTTTATTCAAATGACGGTGAATAGACACACTGAGGAGCTTGAAGAAGTCTCTGAAGATATCGAAGAGATCCAAGAAGATGTGGAGGAAATTCAAGAAGACGTGGAGGGGATCCAGGAGGAAGTAGAAGATGAAGATATTGACGAAGATCCGGAATAAATTATTTCTTACCTTCAGAAATCCACAGCGCAGTATTAGCAAGAGGTATCAGCCTGCCTTTTGATTTTTCTTTAAGACACAACTCCCCTTGCTCAATATTGCCTGCAAAACTTTTCATGGTTTCCTCTAGTGCATAACCGAGAGAAAGTGACGAAGCATCGATGGCGTATGAAGTAACAATTACAAATAGTGGATCAGGGTTAAGAACTTTTTTTACAGCTTCCAAGAGCTTGGGCAAATCTTCCTCAATCTTCCAGGTTTCCCCTTTTGGCCCGCGGCCGAACTTGGGCGGATCCATAATAATTGCATCATATTTATTACCGCGCTTTTCCTCTCGAGCTAAAAATTTCAAAACATCATCCTCTATCACACGCATTCCAGTAAGTCCCGATAATTTCTCATTTTCTTTAGCCCAATCTAGGGACTGTTTCGAGGCATCTAGGTGCGTAACTTCCGCACCAGCACGCAGCGCAAATAAACTGGCTATGCCAGTGTAGCCGAATAGATTTAAAAATTTAATGGGTCTGTTAGAACTTTTTATTTTGTCTTCAATAAAATCCCAGTGCGCGGCTTGCTCTGGAAAAAATCCAAAATGTCGAAATGGCGTCGGTTGCGCTAAAAATTTAATACCATTGTATTCCATAGACCATTTCCCTTCAATTTTATTCTTCATTTGCCAGCCTGCCTTCTCTCCGCCTTTTGAACTAGCAAATCTGCCGTCAGCATCAGCCCAGTCTTTTTTACCAAGAGTTCTAGGCCAGACTGAGCCCTCATAAGGACGCACAAATTTATACGGGCCAACACGCTCCAGCTTCTCTCCATCACCTGTATCTAGGAGTTCGTAATCACCGAGGTCGTCTTCATAAAAAATTTTAATTTGGATATTCATTGTGTTTAGTATAGCAATTTTCGACTATAAAGTTGAGGTATAAAAATATTCAGCTCGGGTGCCGTGAGGCGCCCGAGCTGGGTAGATAGACGAATGAACGATAGTAACTGCGAACTACGACGACGGATCGGCTTCCTCGGCCATGGCCTCGAAAGCCGCAACCGGATCTTCGGCATTCGTGAGCTGGCTGGCGCCGACGAGTTCATCCGCGCCGTCGGCAACCGCTTGAGCGGGGGTGCCAGAACGCTTCTGCTGGCCGAATGCAACGCCTACCGAACGAGTGCCGGGTACGGCGAACCTCATGCCGGGCAGATCCGCTGACTGCTTGAGCATCTTCACTTCCTGCGCAGAGCAGACGACGGTGCGCACGCCGGCCTCGTGAGCCATCAACGCGAAATCGTGAACGATTTGCAGACGCGTACGATCATTGCCGTAACTGCGCGCGATTTCAGCATCATCGAGCGAGGTGAGCACGGTGACGGCGTAGATTTCAGCCAACTGTTCACCAGTAGTGCTGAAAGTTGCGTCGACCGCTGCCTTCATCATCGCAACGCCACCAGAGGCGTGCACAGTGATGATCTTGGCGCCGTTCCTAACGAGCGCCTTGACCCGCAGTGCCACAGTTCCCGTGGTGTCGTGAAGTTTATAGTCGACCCACGGCACCTCGATTCCCGCGTTCACCAAGTCACGGATGATGCTTGGGCCGTAACTGTCGAGCAGGTCGTGGAGCTTCACTGCCCGAAGCCACTGCCCGAGCCTTCTTGCAAGGTTAAGCGCTCGTCCTCGTGAAAGGCCGTCGAGCGCCAAGACGATTCTTTTCATTCGACTCATGTTGTTCTCCTTATCTCGGGTTAAAGACGATAGGCTTCCATGAGCGCGCACAGGCGCGGCCAGTTCTTCTTCACTTCGAACTCGACCCTTCCGGCGGCGACGTCCGCCGCTACTGCAGGATCATCCTGTTCGTACTCCGGATACGCCTGCCGAATGGAGGCAACGACAGGCAGGCCCTTGTAGTTCGTGTCATAGATCGGCGAGCGATTGAGCGCGCCGACCAGGAGCACGACGTTGGCACCACTCGCGGCGATTTCCGCCAGGGTGTTGTCCGTGTTCTGGAAGTTGTTGTAGACATCTTCCGCGATGGCGACGCGTTCACCCTTCTCGAATTCGAAGCGCGAGAGGTCCCAGGTGTATTCCTGTTTCTTGCCCGGTTCCGTCGGCTTCGGCTTCTTGTCGGCATACACGAACCGGGCGTCGACAACACGTGCGAGCTCCTGACCGAACGTCCGGCCACCGTGCGGAATACCGCAGATGGTGTCGAACGTATGGAGGAGATCCTCCCGCTGAAGTTTGTGGTGCACCGCCCTCGCAAACGCCTGGACAACAAAAGGGTGCGGTTCGATCTTGGCGAAGTTGAAGTAAATGTCCCCCACCAGGTTCCGCCCTTTGCCATCCTTGCCGGCGTAGGCGACGAGGTCGCCCTTACGCACATCCCCAAGCTTGGGGCAGACGTAAACTGCGTTGCAGTGCTTACCCAGATCAAGGAGACTCTCCCCCGATTCTGGAACAATGGTACTCATGATTAGTCCTTTTCAATGTTCAAATTCATGCGCTTTAAGCCCCGCAGTTAGGCCGCCGATACTATCGGCTCTGCCGGTAGACTATCGCAAAATTCATTTATAGTAAAGTATGAAAATTAGTTCAGCCCCGACACTTAAGTGTGTCGGGGCTGTGTGTTTTCTTGATCCTTTATACGTCGCGATTAGGCGACGCCGAGAGTTTCCCGATAGTTCCTCTCCTTGACGATGGAGGTTGGCTTCCATGGAGTGCGCAAGTGGATTGCGCCGAAGCTGACGGCCTTGGCGCCGAGGTCGTAGGCCCGGGCGACGTCATCGTATTCCATGATCGACGGAGCGATGACAGGAAGTGCTCCAAGACACGAGAGCTTAAAGACGGCAGCCCAATTCAACATCTGCGCCGGCTTGCCGGAAACGCCACCACCACCGGTACCTTCCTTACCGATTTTGGCAAGTGGGCTCTCGGTGCCGTCTGGAAATGCGAGTTTCCATGGCACACTGTTGAGCGAAATAGCTTCCGCTATCCCCTTGAGTCCTTCCGCAATTGCAAGGTAGTCCTGGTCGACGGAGACCTTCACGATCACCGGCAAGTTCGTCATCGCCTTGACCGCCTTCACGCTCCGAATGATCGTTGCTGTCTGCGTCGCATGATCCGTATTTGGGCACGAGACGTTGACCTCGATCGCAACGAAGTCAAAGCCATTCAGCCTCTTTGTCATAATCACCAGATGCTCTTCGGTGCCAAAGATAGAGGCGGCGAGTTTAACTTTCTTGAAGTCAAGCTTCGGCCCGACTTCCTTGCACCACCATTCGTAGCCGGGGTTGTAGAGCCCGACTTTGTTGGCGGCGCCGCCGTTTGGCAGCAACCGCACGCACGAACGCGGACTGAAGGGTAACCACGTCCATGGACGAATCCAGGAGAGGTTGCTCACCGGGTAAAGCCGGGGCTCGAACGTCAGCGTCCGGATGAAGTTGGTAAAGAGCTTGGGATCAATGAAACCCAGCCACACGAGTAGCCACTCCCACCACCAACCCTTACCGCGGAAACCCAGCGATCCGCTTGCGGTCACATTCTCGAGTTCATGCCCATTGGACAACGGAATCATAGAAACTCCCCTTTCGACGAGCTAGGATTTGCCGCGACGCGGCTCCAAAGATAGACTAATCAACTTTAGCCTTAAAGGCAAATTGAAAAATCAGTAAGAATTTAGATTAAAAATTCCACGACATCGCCGTCCTGCACAATATATTCTTTACCTTCAGTACGGACCCAACCTTTTTCACGAGCTTTGGCATATGAGCCGGCTTCAAGCAACTTTTCATATTCGATCACCTCTGCACGAATAAACTTTTCTTTAAAGTCATTGTGGATGGCGCGGCCGGCCTCGGGTGCTGTGCTGCCACGCTTGGTGGTCCAAGCCCGAGTTTCATCCTCACCGGTAGTTAGAAATGTAATTAATCCCAGGAGGTCATAGCCAGCTTGGATAAGATTATCTAGGCCAGTACCAAAAACTGGATCCACTTCAATATGCGGACCAGGGAGTTTGCTGATGAAATCAATTTTGGTACTTTCGGCAGCTTCGGATTTATTCAGTACATATACTGTAGGCTTTTTAATCCCCGCTTGTTCAAGCTCAAAATTTATTACTTCAATATCAAAAAGCGGATCCACTTTATCATGCACGTGGATAGTATTGGAATCTTCAAAAATTCGCACCACTTCAATGATGGCGTCCACCTCACGAATATGGGATAGGAATTTATTACCGAGCCCAGCCCCCTCGCTCGCCCCCTTTACCAAGCCTGCAATATCTACGAACTCCACCACTGCTGGGATAACCTTTTTGGATTTACTCATAGCAGCAAGCTTATCGAGCCGTTCGTCCGGCACGGGCACAATACCTACTGATGGATCAATAGTACAGAATGGATAATTCTCCGCCGGTACGCCCTTCTTGGTCAGCGCATTAAAAAGCGTGGACTTCCCCACATTCGGCAGGCCTACAATGCCAATCTTTAAAGACATAGTAAAAATATAGCAGAACTTTCAGCCAAAGTCATTATTAATGCTTATATAAAATTTTGAGCTTTTCCATACCGCGATGAACTTGAACTGCGAGAGTATTCTTCGATAGTCCAGTTATCAGCGACATTTCTTTCAGGGTAAGCTCCTGCACATACTTCATCCGCATTATTTTTCTATATGCTACGGGAAGTTGTTCGATTAAGATAATGGCGGACTTGCCGTCTAAAAGATTTATTAAATCACTGGTATTAACGACTTTTGGTTCAAAGCCTTTTTCGATAAGAGAGTCGAGCGATGTTGATTTTTTCTTTCTATATTCGTCAACAATTAAATTATTTAAAATGTGGTAGAGGAAGGCCTTCATTATATCAATCTTTCCACCCTTCACTAGATAAACCCAGGTTTTCATGAAAGTTTGCTGGACCAAGTCTTCACCAGTTTCGTGGTTGCTCACCTTAAAATAAGCCCGAGCATTTAGACCCTTTTCAAAGTCCCCATGGGCTGACGCGAGCCGCGCCTGTAGCGCTATTGTTTGTTTAAGAGTCATAATATACTACTAACTAACCTTAACACTAACGGGGGTATATAGCGAACGGTAATAATTTTTAACCCCTTACGGCTACCTAAATATGAAACAAAACAAAAATGTCGTAGGGGCAGACTTTTTCGCGCGTTTATGGGAGGAAAGCTGGACATATATTAAAACTGTAGTGGACGTGGTGCACGAGCCAATACTCATTCTAGATAAGAACCTTATGGTGATGGCTGCAAATGAATCCTTCTACCAGAAGTTTCAAGTAGAAGCTAAAGACACGGAAAAGAAGGTAGTCTACGAACTTGGCAATGGTCAATGGAATATTCCTGCCCTGCGGAAGCTGCTGGAAGATATTCTGCCGAAAAATACTTTTTTTAAGGGTTTTGAGGTGATACATGAATTCCCTTTTATCGGTGAAAAGATCATGATTTTAAATGCCCGACAAATTCATACCAAGGATGACACTGCGGCAAAATTATTCCCGCCTATTATACTCCTGGCAATTGAAGATGTAACCGAGATGATGGAAGTAGCTAAAACTCTCGCCAATCATACCAGTCAATTCCAAAGTAAACTTACCCAGCGCACAGAAAAACTAGAATCCCATATTGGAAAACTAGAAAAAGAGATAAATCTACTCAAGAAAAAAATTTAAGGGGTTGGCGGAGGCGGTAATTCCGGAGGTACGATAGGAGACGCTGGTGGGATGGCCATCGTATTAATTGGGAAAGAGGAATGGACAATTTCTCCATCGTTCAATTCAACTACAGGAAGTATTTTAACCTCGGGCATTATCATTTTATGTAATTCTGGTTGAATTATTGGCTGGGGCGCAATATAAGGTTTGATTACAGGTTCCGGTATTGGAATAGGCTTTGGCTTTATTTCGAACTGCACCCTTTCTTCGAAAGTTTTTGTTGTAGCTTCTGCCTGTTCATTCTTTTCATTGCGCATTAGTTTACCTGCCAGGCGCATGTAGCGGATGATGTGGTGACCAAATAAGTAGTGGAGTATTAACATAATGAGTCCGAGCAGGATTATGCCGAGTAGTATATAGACCAAATTATCCTGGATGAATTTTGAAATTTCTTGTGGCAAGCGCACATCAATAGACTCGTCCCGCACGTTGCCAGCTTTGTCCACAGCACGCACTATTACCTCAAGCGAGGCCTTGCCAGAGAGCGGCACTTGGAAAGGGCTCTCCGCATTTACGAATACTGGTGAGGCGGTGGTGGGCTGGCTTTTATCTATTACTCCGACTTCATAGTGATCCACGCCGGAGAGATTGTCAGTGGTGAAGAAGGAAACGAGAGTCTGCTCGGCATTAATTGTGGCAGCTACCAGGAAATTTGCTTTCGGGGTAAATTCCGCTGGCGGCGCAGTATCTATACGTATCAGGAAGTGCCCGGTAGTACTCCAAACGTTAGCCTTATTTGCTTTGATATGGAAATACCAAAGGCCATCCGAAAGGGATTCGAAGGTTTTTGTACTTTCATCTGTTTCAATTATATTGTCAGGAATAGTGAAAGGTTTATCATCTAACTCATAACTGAAGCCAGTCACGCCCGGATCCTTGATCCAAGAAAGTACCGGAGTATTGTTGTTGTACCAATCGGATTGAATTGGATGCGTCTCCGAAAATACCTGCACGCCTTCCGGTGCCTTGGTTAAAATAGTGTATTCCGCCCGGCCGAGGTCCACTTGGGCGCGCGTACCTAGGCCATCATTTAACAAAATGTTGGAACTGGCTGCAACGGAGACAGTGGCCGCTCCTGGAGCCTTGGCCATGAAAGTTATAGTGCCAATGAGGCCGGAACCAGTAGTAATACCATTCGGCACTACACCCACATAGCTGGCAGTACCGCGAGTATTATCAAATTGTGGCGGCTCCACCCAAACCCCGATGATGGATGTGCCACCGGTGGAGTTAATGATGGAGAGTTTATCTTTATTGAAATTTACTCGGACTTCAATGCCGTTGATACTCCGGCCTTTGGTGTTGAGGAGTATCGGCACTTGGAAAGTAGAACCCTCCACAAAGGACCCGGAGCGTGGAGAAAATCCAACTTCAACTTGTGCCAAGAGCTTACTAGCGTCTACATTGACGGCCTGGGCATAAGCCTTCAAGCCAGAGAATATTATCAGGAAGGTTAGGAAATATATTATTGTGCGCTTAAGAATCAACATCTTTTATTTTCTTGTCGATTATCTTTTCGGCATCGGTAATATCCTTCTTTATTTCAGTTAAAGTTTTATGATCTACGATATCCTCTTGTAGAAGGTCGAAGGACTTGTGAATAATGTCTTCCGTCTCGGCGAGTTTATGCTTATCCACCCTCGTGCCTCTAGTTTTATCACGTTTTAGATGGTAATAAATACGAACAAGTAAATAAATAATGGCCAGAATAAGTAATAGCAATAAAATCCAAAATTCCGGAGTAATATCGGAAAATATTCCGCCAACTTTTACAATAATAGTATTGGACTGATCGCTGTTAGATTTATCTGGTCTTACCATTACCGCCGTTACAGTGTAATCACCACGTTTGAGGGATGTTGGAACAAGGATATTGAAGCTGCCGTCGGGCTCCGCCACGCCTACGATGTATACTTTTGCTCCCGCTGGCGATGTAAAGGTGACCAGTGTCTGCGCAGAAGGATAATCCGATGTGCCTAATATAGCGGGCGCGCCATACCTTGTGCCATACATTATTTCTGGCGCTTTGAGTGTAGGCTTCGGCTGAGGTTCTTCAACTGGAGTAGGGGTAGGCGTAGGTGTGGGGGCCGGATTTGGAGCAGGTGCTGTAGCTTGGGTTATCACATAATTCCCTCCCGTGAGAGCACCAGTGATGTCGGTACCCTCTCCGTCATTGGCTAGAATTTGTCCGGACTGAAATGTGATAGCCCCAGCACCTGCCTTTATGGCGCGAAGGTTAAGTGTAACGACTGTGCCAGAGGAACCACCGAAACCGCCGAGCGCGACGCCCTCGAACTTAACTGTGTTGCCATTGATCTTAGGCTCCGTAACCCAGAAATCCAAAACGGAATTGGTTTTAAATACTGATTCGATGGAAAAAACTGAAGTAGGCACAACTACCACCCCCGACACTGCGTTGAATGGAGTATTGTTGGAAGTTGCAATAACCTTGACGGTAACCCTGTCGCCAGTTTGATAATTCCCGGAGCTCGGACTAATAGATAGCGTAGCAGCAAGTGCCGGCCGCGGCAAAAAATAGAACAATAAGACAAATACTGCTAACCCAAAAATTTTCGCAGCTTTTTTTTGAGCATTAGGGCGCATGCTATAAGTAGTATAACAGGAATTAACACTTGCAGGAAGAGCGCAAATGAATTTTGGGCGCCTAATTTAACAATTCTTTCATTTTGAGACTTATCGATGGCTTTTATGGTAATTTTACTCTTTAAGGTTTGATCATGGAGGAGGTAGGGGCTAACGGCAACTTGATATTTACCTCCCAAGCCCCAGGTATACCAAGGACTTTCACGTACTAGAAAGTGGTCTATCCCTGAACCTTTATCGGTAGTGCTAAATACCAGGAAGTGTTGGCCGTCATAGATGCTGGCGTCGTTGGCCACATATGCATTGAAGTCTTCCGGCGGATTAGTATCAGCTACATTAAGATCGGTAGGTGCGTTTGTGACAGCGCTCGTAACTGTAAGAGTTAGCGGCACACCAGTTGTTGAAATTTTTGTGCCTAGCCCGTCATTTTTTAAAATTTGTAAATTACTCCAGTCGAGCTTACCCACGCCTTGTGCCTTGGCCTCAAGAATAAAAGAAAATAGGAACTTTTTCTCACCCGTGAACCCACCAGTAGTAATACCAGAGAAGGATATTTTACCAGTACCATCTTGGTGCGGTCGCTCTACCCAGAAATTTATTACAGAATTTCCATCACGGATTTCTTTAAGTTCAAAAATTTGGGATGGGTAAGTAATGGACCCCTCTACTGCATTTACTGAATCCTTCTGGGGGTCTAGCCACACATCTACTAGGAAACTTTCCTTTTGGGAAAAGCTGTTTTTATCCGTATGGAAGGAAATCTGCGCAGCTAAAGACACGCCCGGGGAAATAAAGAGGAGTATGAGCAAGATAATAAATTTTTTCATAATTGTTTTTTTGATTTTCATAAAATAATTTGCTAACTGTAATTAGCCAGTCCAGTAATAGGCCATGATACTGAAGTCTATCAGGTTTATCACACCGTCGCCATTTAGATGCGCTTTTTCCTTAATTGCAAAAGCTGGACTCAAAGCTCTCTTGTACCAGAAAGCTGCGATAGAAAAGTCGATCAAGTTACAACGAGAGTCTTCATTGAGGTCACATTTTGTAAGTTTACCAGGGGCTTCAGCTAGAACATTCTTAGTACCCACAATAAAGTGCGCCAAGTCACCAAAAGAACTAATCTCATTACCCACCATGGCCTTACTCCTAGTACTATGGTTACCCATCGCAAGTACGGAAGTATCGAAATTGTGAAGGTATATTCCATCTTTGTCGCTGGTAGTATTGTTGAAAAATTCTTGTGCGGAATTCACGCTAATAACCACCGTGGCTGCTTGAGCACTCTGGCCGAAAATGGTTATATTGTCACCCTGCTTAACCTCGCTTTTATCCACGGCAATAGTTGGCGCGATAAATATGCCGCCGATATTAGTCGTTACTCCCTCTGTGATATAGATCTGGAATGTAAATGGGCTCGAGCGCATTCCACTTTTGTCTTCACCATAAACGGAAAAAGTATAGTCACCCGATGCGAGCCCGGAAAGTGTCGCGGTAAATTTACTATCGGGACCTGCAATAGTGGAGAGCACCAGCTGCCCATCTTTTAGGAAGCTTACTTTAGATAATGGATATGCTCGGCCCGAAAAAGTAACGCCAGTTATGACTCCAGTGTTGCCACCACCTCCGCCGCCACCGCCACCAGGTGTGGGAGTAGGAGAGGGAGTTATGGACGCACCAGAGAAGTAAAGGAATCCATAATGTCCTAAAAATGTAGTGGAAGAATTTGCTCCTGTTAGGAGGGGGTCGAGTGATTGAAACATGCGGAAAGTGCCAGATGCACCATAGCCACCGCCCACACCTATTACCGGATCACGCAGAATAAAATTGCTGCTGGTTAAATCTTTAGCATCAGCTCTACTTAAACCCAAAAATCCTAACAGAACAAAAGTTAAAAGACATAAAAAAAAATTAATGTATGGCTTCTCGATCATAAAAAATTAGAGACTGCCGCCTTTGTACTGCTTGATAGCTTCCAACACCTTAGAATCACTCTTCATATTTTCCCAGAACAAAACTTTATCTTTTTCGATAAACATCTGACCCTCCGGACCATGCAGCTCCCCGCCTAGTTGCACTAGTTGAATTTTCTGCTGTGGATTAGCAACTGGAACAGGGCTTTTGGCATCAGTGACCACGCCTTCTGGCTGCAGTGCATCTTTAGCTTCAAGATAATAAACGTCTTTTAAAACAATCCAGGAGCCAGATGTGGATAATTTACCAAAATAAGCCTGCCCGTTAGTTAGAAAAACTGCTTGATAGGAATTCTCATTCTGTGGAGAAAATAAACTACTACCACCGAAGAAAAAATAGAAGGCGCCTGCGCCGATAATAATTATTAGTAATACTACCCATACTGACTTCTTTATTCTGTATTGCATCGTTTACATTATAACATAAGTAAGGTGCGAGGGAACAGGTATGAGGTATCAGCCTTAATAACTCTACGCTCTAGCCTCCTCCCTTAATTGCTGCGGAACCAATTCCTGTTTAATATTGAGAAGTCGATAGAGTTAACTATACCATCATGATTCAGATCCGCAGCAGAGTTAGCAGTAAACCAAACTAAACTCATGATAGACCAGTCGAGGGAGTTGACGATACCATCAGAGTTTAAATCCCCCGCTATTGGGGAAGATATTGGTGAAGGCGTTGGTGCTGGTGCGGGAGTAGATGAGGTGTTGGGTTTGAAAGTAGCAATAGATATTTCCCATGGACCATAGATAGTGTTACCGGTAGCACTGTAGCTGCCAGCCGCACTGATCTGACGATATTGGGTCATTTGAGTGTTGAGAGTAGCTACGACGCTAGCCCAACCACTACCCGGAACATTTACACTTCCGTATTGGCTCAAACTTAAGCCCACTCCAAAACCTGGGCCGGTGGTTGTGGCAACACCCGAGTTAGGAGCACCACTCGTAGCAGAGTTGGAAGAAGTGTCGGCGAGAATATAGTCCCCTTTAATTTCCATGACGCTAACACCGGTAACTTGAGCGCCTGCGCCCCCGCTCACATGAATAGTTGGAGTACCTGCTGCTATATTGTGTGCGTAATAAATTGCACTGTCTTGGCCATAACTACCTGTGTACTCTACGGCTTTAGTATATGTATTTACTCCATCAGTAGGCGCCACAATAGTGGTGCCGTACCAGCCGGAGATTGCGACTACTAGTGTGTTGCCTGTGGTCACAGGACTTTGTAAAGAAACGGTTCCATTTGATAGTCCAGAGCCAGATTGAACTAATGACCCCGCGCCACTTCCTGCTGTCGGGCCAACATTTAGTGAAATAGTTGGGCCCGGAGTGGGCGTTGGTGTAGGTGATGGAGAAGGACTAGGAGATGGAGATGGAGAAGGTGGAGGAGTAGACGGTGTTGGATTAATTATTGGGGTATTGGTGTCACTGACTGAATAAACATACACGATTGAATTCCTAATTCCATAGGCTGCCGTGGCAGTACCTACGTTGTTAATAGCTATAAAAATTTGATTGGTCGCTGGATCAAAAGCCGAACCAATAACTGAAGTCAAAGCTTGATCGCTACCTGGGTAAATGGAAGGAAGCTCTCCATAAGTTGGCGTCCATTCGCTTGTAGGATCGGGGTCATATGGATTTATTATACCTTGCGCAACTTTCCCTAAATCGTAAGGACTGTAAACTTGCCAACGAGGTATATAACGTGTAGCAAAAATGTGTGCCCAAATATACATATTTCCAGCTTGTGCATAGCCCCCGACAATAGCAGGAGTGCCCCTACCACCCGTACCTTCTTGTTTATAAGTTATGGTATTACCACTAACACCAGTAATTCTAATAACATCGCCTGTATATTTGTCATTCACAGCATCAGGACCCGTGGCAGTTTGAAGGTAAAGCACATCCCCTGGCACAAGAACTTTGTTGCCTTTCATCGTTACCGATGCGAGCGTTGCAGAGGTCGAAGTCGGTGGCGGAGAAGCTAAAACAGTTGTATTCAAATCACCTTCCATCATTGTAGGGAAAACTAAAATACCAGTTTTATTGGGCGTATCTACCCATACTGCCGCTTGACGCAACCAAGTAGCTGGGGACCAATAACCTTGATTGCCTACAGGGTTTGTATAAGGCTGATAATAATCCATATAATCAATATTCGAAGTACGAGCAGCTATTGGGTCAGAGCCAAATAAATAGCGTTGAAGAATAACACTAGGCGTGAAGTTGAGTGTGTCCGGGCAATTGTTAGTGCCAGTATCCGGAATGTATGCAGTAAAACTAGGACCAAGCGAAGAAGCTCCGAAAAGAGATGATCGCGTGCGGCTACCGAAACCTGCCGCTAAACGGTATGCTGTCGATGGTAAGTATTGACTGGCAAACCAGCTCGGAATAGGCAAGATTCCGTTTTCGGTGAGGCGATTATTTTGATTAAAAGCATAACAGCCAACGTCAGTAATAGTATTAGTAGTGTCGTTAAGCGTAGAAGCACCGACACTGTAGTTAGGTACGTTGACCCCATAGGCATCACCGTGATTCCAATATAATCGATTAAGAGTTTCATCCCAATATAAACCAGAGATAGTATTTTGAGCTGTAGTATTGGGAAGAATTTGTTTCGGGTACATGCCGCCAGTATAAGTATGTTCAAGAGTGGCCATTGGATACCTAGGAACGAGAGAAAATCCTGGGTCGTTCACTTGATGAACTTCTTTTGTAGTGTTGTCGGGCTGATGATAATAGAGGAAATGCCTAACTCCATTTATATATCTAATAGTAAAGCCTTTGATATCCCCTGGCACTTCAAAAGCCCCTAAGTAGGTGATGTCGTTTTTAGTAATGACAGACTTAGCAGCTGCTTCTGCTTGGTTAGGATTGTAGGTTATTTTTATTTGACCAACCAAAAAATTCCCGACCAGTAAGCATACTGCTACTAATACTGCCCAATGCTCGTGACGATGTGTATACATATATACTATTTTACCATTAATTACTCTTAAACCAATTTCGGTTAAGGATGCTAAAGTCGATCGAGTTCACGATACCGTCGTGATTTAAGTCCGCATTTGCATTTGAAGTGAACCATACGATACTCATGATAGACCAGTCGAGGGAGTTAACGATGCCGTCGGCATTCAAGTCCCCTGCAAGTGGTGCACTAGTACATGCCGGTTCGGTGGCTCCTACTAAAACCCAATCCTTAGTGGATTCATTCCAGTGGTACCAATTATTGTATCTATCATCAAACACATTAACTATGCCATTAATAAACTTGTAGTAAGGTCCGTGCGCACCGGCTTTATTGCCTCCGCCAGGTAACGAGTAGTCACCATCACGTAGCGTCCACCCGCTTGTGCTGCTAGTAGGTCCGAAAGTCCAAACATGGCCGAGTGCATCAGTACCTGATGTAACTAAGGTGCAAGGAGCACCGGAAGAAGGTGGGGTCGGCGTTGGTGTAGGACTTGGTGTTGGAGATGGTGATGGACTTGGTGCTGGCGCGGGAGCTGGAGGCGGTGTCCCCGGGCTCGCTGTTGGCGGCGTAACTGCATTTGGTCCAACATTGAAAACATAGATAGCGTCAGAAACTTGGTATAAAGGATTGTTACCATTTTTAAAAGCTATCATCATTTGATGAGCAAGGGGGTCTGTAATGGTACTAACTGGAGGGTAAGTTTCTGTACCAAGATATCCATAATTAACTCCATGGCCACAATTTGGGCAGCCGAAACCTGGCACCAACGAAGACATATCGATTTCCTGATTGTAAGAAACATCATATGGTTGTCTGGTACCCGCAATCACTTGCGCATATTGAGCTGGATCATATATTTGAAGTAAAAATACTCCGCGGGAACAACTAGGCTCACCGTGCATGTATATACAACCATCGAGAACTTCACCACCCACGATTGGCTTGTGGTCACCACTACCAAAATCAGAGTTTAGATTATGATACGCAATTTTTCCTGTACTAGGATTGACTGAATCGACAACCATAAAGGAAAAGTCGCGACCATTAGCATTACTGTCACAACCAGGGTCCACTCCGAACCTACAAGTCTTCACCCATATTAAGTCACCTGTATTTATATTCAGTCCGTCATGTGTAGAAGTAGAAGGCACATAAAAAACTCCTGTTTGATAAAATCCAGAATTATCTATTGTAGGAGCTGGTGAAGCTAGCACCGTAGTATTAGCCCAACCTTCGGGTGCCAAAATAGGCACAACTATTCCCTGCTTCGCACCATCGTCGTACCAACCCATACTAAAAGTTGAATTAAAACCAAACCAACCATGCCCCTGCCAAGGATCCCAATCCGGCTCATACATTGATTTAGAATAAGTATTCAATCCTAATTTTGCAGGATACGGCGCAGTGGGCGCTTGCGTTGGTGTACATCCGAGCCCCAAAACACTACAAGTTGGTCCAACAGGATTTTGTCCGTATTGAGCCAGAACAGTACCACTACCTATAAAAGTATCAGTGTTTGGAGTACAAGGATTCGGAGCGGGTGGAGGTACTGCAAATAGTGTAGGCCCTAGAGAAACTCCAACATAAGAACCTAGTGGGCCACCGTAGCCCACACCCCAGCGAGCACCGGCTGGCAAATTTGCAGATACGAATGAATTAGGAATACTCA
The DNA here is from genome assembly GCA_040388575.1 of Patescibacteria group bacterium. Classification (GTDB taxonomy): domain Bacteria; phylum Patescibacteriota; class Minisyncoccia; order Phycocordibacterales; family UBA9973; genus UBA9973. The sequence continues at coordinate 59,531 of JAZKBO010000006.1, forward strand.
AAACTCCGCCTGCCGCCTGCGACTGAATGACACCAGTAAGCGCCCAGCAGCCCACATTACTGAAAGTGTGAGTAGAATTATTAAGGGTCATGGCAGCAAATGAATTGTGTGGTGGCGCAAGTGAGTAGGTATTGCTCCAATTTAATATTAATTCCGAAAGTACACTATCGTAACTTAAGCCCATGCCAACCACAGAAGAATTTTGGAAAGGAGTGCTACCAGGACTTCCATTTACAGTAAAAGATCCCCAATCCCCGCCCCAGCTTTCCATAGTTGCTCGATTTACACTTGTTAGAGGAGTATTGCAGGGCATTAAAGTTGGTTCTGGAAATTCGTAGACATGCTTGTCACCAGCAAAAATAAAATAATGGCGGCTACCGTTTTCATAACGCATTGCTACTGGGTAGCGTGAGCCACCCTGATCGGAAACCCCGGGAGTTATAAATACGCCTGCGCAAGTGATATCGGAAGTTTGAAGTAAACTACCTGCCGCCTCGGCTTTATCAGTATTGTAGGTTATATTTATTTGACCAACTAGAAAAAATCCTACAAATATACTCACTGCTACTAATATCCCCCAATGTATGTGCTTATGTTGATTCATATTTCTTAACTACTTTTAAACCAATTCCTGTTTAATATTGAGAAGTCGATAGAGTTAACTATACCATCATGATTCAGATCCGCAGCAGAGTTAGCAGTAAACCAAACTAAACTCATGATAGACCAGTCGAGGGAGTTGACGATACCATCAGAGTTTAAATCCCCCGCTATTGGGGAAGATATTGGTGAAGGCGTTGGTGCTGGTGCGGGAGTAGATGAGGTGTTGGGTTTGAAAGTAGCAATAGATATTTCCCATGGACGATACACATAATCCGCGGTTGCACTGTAGCTGCCGGCAGTAGCGATTTGGCGATACATGGCCATGGAGACGTTAATATTTTCCGCTATTTTAGTCCAGCCACTGCCTGGAGTATTTACAACACCAAGTTGACTTAAGGCCAAACTAACTCCAAAACCAGCACTCGGAGTTATAGCTGCACCCGAGTCCGGTGCTCCAGTAAGAGCAGAATTTGAAGAGGTGTCGGAGAGAATATAATCCCCTTTCATTTCCATAACACTGACACCGGTAACTGCAGCACCAACTCCACCACTGATATGGATAGCAGGGGTTCCAGCTTTAATATTATGTGCGTAATATATTGCACTATCTTGACTATAATTAGAGCCGGCATATTCTAAAGCTCGCGTGTATGTATTTACGCCATCAGTAACAGCATCGGCAGTTGTACCGTACCAGCCAGCTATTGCGACAACGATAGTGTTGCCTGCTGACACCGGACTTGGTAGCGAAACAGTTCCAGATGATATTCCTGAAGCAGATTGTACTAAAGAGCCTGCGCCAGTCCCGGCTGTCGGGCCAACATTGAGAGACGTTGTGGGGCCAGGAGTCGGAGAAGAAGGTGAAGGAGTAGGACTTGGAATTGGTGAAGGTGACGGACTTGGTGCTGGAGAAGGCTGGGGAGCTAAAGGTGGAGTAACTGAGCCCGATCCGGTATTGAATACATAGACAAGATTGGACTCTTGATATCGAGGACTGTTTCCGTTGGTGAATGCCATCATAATTTGTTTAGCAGAGTTATCCACTATAGTACTTGATGGATAATGATCGTAAACAAAACGAGATGTCACTCCACTACCAGACTCTGGGGAACCGAAAGCTTTCACAAAATTTGTTAAATCAATTTCTTCATTGTATTTAACATCATAAGGTTGCCGAGTACCGGCAGCTACTTGCGCATACTGCGCTGGGTCGTAAATTTGTAATCGATAAGTAGAACGCGAACATGCTGGCTGGCCGTGGAAATACACACAACCAAATAATACCGGACTACCCACAACAGGCTTATGAGTACCACTACTTACATCCGCATTATAAATATGAAAAGCGATACGCCCTGTGGCTGAATTTACTGAATCCACAATAATGAATGACAGATTGCGGCCATTGGCGGTACTGTCACAACCCGGATCTACTCCTACTGTACATGTTTGTATCCACATTAAGTCACCCGGATTTACATTTAAACCATCGTGAGTAGAAGTTGAAGATACATAGAAAGCACCGGTGGGAGTGTAACCAGAATCATCTATGGTAGGTGCTGGGTTAGCAAGTACTGAAGTATTGAGCCAACCTTCTGGCACCTGTATCGGCACAACTACTCCTTGTTTTATGCCATCATCATACCAACCAATACTATGATACATATCATAGCCAAACCAGCCGTGACCGCCCCAAGGGTCCCAGATAGTTCCATATGTGCCTTCTGAATATTTATTGAAAGCTAACTGCGCTGCGTAAGGTGGTGTCGGCGGCTGAGTTGGAGTACAGCCTATACCAAGATCACTGCAAGTAGGACCGTCATAATTTGCGAGATAAAGTGCTAGGATCTTACTGTAATCTACTGGGTAATTCGTAGCTGGAGCACATGGATTATCAGCTGGTGGAATAGTGGCAAATAGCGTTGGTCCATAGCTAGCCGATGCAGCTTGACCAAGGGAGCCTCCGAAGCCAACGCCCCAACGCGCGCCAGAGGGTAAGTTGGCATTAACGAAACTACTCGGAATATTTAAAATTCCGGTGCCAGTTACTGTGGTGTTGGTGTTGTTAAGCCCCCAGCAACCTTTGGTAGTGAGAGTGTGAGTTGTATCATTTAAAGTTGCCGCAGCAAAACTGTTGCGTTGAGCCGTATTACTATAATTACCGCTCCAGGATAGGAGCAAGCGAGATGCAACATTGTCATAATTCATCCCGTAAGCATCGACAGACTGAGTGTAACTATTGGGTATATAATCATCTTTTTCATGAACGATGTAATATCCCCAGTCACCACCCCAACTCTCGAGGCTCGCTCGATTTAGGGAGGCGGTTGGTGTGTTACAAGGCAAGAGCTGTGGCTCTGGAAATTCATATACATGAGAGTCGCCAGCGTACATAAAGTAATGTCGATTACCGTTTTCATAGCGCATGGCCATAGGAAAATAATAAGTACCATTGCCTGTGGGTACGCCAGGAGTGAGAAATGCTCCCGCGCAGGTAAGGTCACTTGTTGCAAGTACACTACTTGCAGCCTGTGCTTGATTAGCATAGTAAGTAATATGTATCTGCCCAACTAGAAAAACTCCTACAAATATACTCACTGCTACTAATATAGCCCAATGCATGTTGTGATGCCGGTTCATATGTAAATTATTGTATCATTTTTAAATTTTACGGGCTTGCACCTCCCCCACCGCCTGAGCCACCGCCACCTTGCGAGCCGCCGCCGCCGGAGCCGCCATTATCTCCCTGATCACCAGAGCCGCCAGAGCCGCCGCCAGAGCCGCCGCCGCCTTGAGAACTACCGCCGCCAGAGCCGCCGCCAGATGCTCCACCCCCGCCACCGCGTGAGATAAAATGCCAACAAGCAGAATCATTGCCACCTTGATTGTTAGAATGGTCATTGAAAGTAATTATGCCGGTACCATTAGCACAGCCGCTATCCATAACATCAACGAAGTCCATAATAACAGAACCGATCAAATTAAGATTCCACTGATTGCCTGGGGAATCAGAAGCTATCGAAATATGATTATTGGAATTACCAACTATATGTAATATTCCTGAAAAGCCGGTGTCCCTGGCATGTTTAAATTGCACCAGGGTGCTACCAGTTGTATCGGTAAAGTCATTGAAGGTGGTCGCAGTTGATCCATCAATAGTAACAGCGGTACTTGGATTACTTGGCTCAATTATTACCGCCCCAGCGGCTGGATTGAAAATTCCATTATTTGTGAATCCTGTACCGGTCAATGTAATATTGTGGCTTCCGTTAGCATCTAAGGTTTGTGAAGCATCGATGATAATTGTTTTAGCCTTAGTGTTAGAGCCGAGGTTAAGCGTCGTTGCACCAGATCCTGCAGATATTTGAACATTTCCTAGATCTTCTGGGGTGCTATTTCCATCGGTAAGAGTCTGTGTCGTACCTCCGTTAAATACTGTAGTACCGGATCCTGCATGAATACTAGCGCCATTGGTGACAGTCAGGTTACCTTTTAGAGTTGTGTTGGTATTTGGTAATGAATACGTACCTGAACCACCTAAGATAAGATGGTTGAATGTTGTTGGGGCTATAGTGGCTGTTGTGCCAGTATATTCTACGGTACCGGTTGAAGGTGTAAATGTTCCGGTAACTGAAAGTGGAGTACCAGTACCAGTGAGGGTTATAGTATTAGAACCATTAGCATCTAACGTTTGACTAGAATCAACTGCAATAGAAGTGGCCTTGATTGATGAGCCAAGTTGAGCAGTAGTTGGGACGCTACCTGGTGTCCAAGCTTCGACTTCAATCACACGACTATAACCAGTACTTCCTGACTCCTGTGTATCGTGAACTAGAACTCTGACCTTTGAAGTATGGACGTTTAATCCAGTTAGTTGAGTCCAAACATGATTATTATTTGTTATAGCTCCACCAGTAAATATCTGCCAAGCCGCACCGTCCCAATACTGTATATCAAAATCCTCAAGGCCAAAGTCGGTTGAAGTCATGCCGAGGGTTGGATCTGTTGGAGAGCTGAAGTTATCTTGCATGCCAAATACATCCATTTCACCGAGGGTATATGAGGTGTCGAAATCCACCTCTAACCAGTCATTACTAAAGTCGTTGATGGTATTGTCATTCCAACCACCATTGGTACCCCAGACATCACCCTTGCGGTTACCGTCATTGGCAAAAGCTGGTAAGTAGTTAGCGTCAAATGTAGTCGAACCTGAAGCTGTGCCACCATTACCCGAGGCAGCAACATTCGTTGGAGTGCCGGCAGCGCCTGAAATTTGTATATTACCTAGATCTCTCTTAGTGCTATTGTTATCTGTTATCGCCTGAGTTGTTCCACCACTGAAGATAAGTGTACCGCCACCGCGAGTTATATTTGCTCCAGAGGTTATGACTAAATTGCCTTTGATGTTGGCATCAGTGCCTGGAGTGGTGTAGGTACCGGAGCCGCCAAGAGTAAGATTATTAAATGTTGCTGCAGTTACTGTAGCGCTAGAACCTGTATAAACTACTGTGGAAGAATCGCGAGAAAATGTTCCGCTGACAGTTAGAGGTGTTCCAGAACCCGTAAGTGTTATTGTTGAGCCATTGGTAGTCAAGGCTCCCTTAGTAGTGATATTAATGGAGCCTGCAGTTAAGGAACGATTTGATCCAGTTGTATCTAATATGTCATTACCGGTTGAAGATGCATTACCTATCGTCACGGCATTATTTACTACAATATTCGCAGGAAGATTGTAAGTGGTAGCCGTAGAGTCAGAAGCTGTGCCCACGCCCAGGCCGCCGTAAGTGGTGTTTTCAATATCTGTAGTACTTGTTCCCTCATAATTTACTGTACCACTTGTAGCGGTGAGAGTTCCACCATTGTTGTACAGCGGTCTTGAAGTTGTAGTGCCGGAGCCTGTGAGTGAAATAGTATTACTGCCTAGAGTTAAGACCTGTGATGCATCTATAGTAATTTTTGTAGCCTTAATAGATGAGCCCAAACTTAGTGTAGATGTTCCTGAATTTGCCGATATTTGAAGTAAGCCTAAATCACTATTTGTGGCGTTGCCGGTTATAGTTTGCGTACCGCCCCCGCCTTTGGCAAAAATTATTTTATTCGCTCCGGACTTGGTGACAACTGTTCCAGTACTGACCAACATATCACCACGCAAAGTTATATTGGCTGATGGTAGAGTATATGTCGGTGTGCCAGATGCTGGAGTGAAAGAAAGATTATTATATGTTGCCGCTGTGATATTTGTAGCTGATGTGCCAGCATACACTAATGTAGAGGCACCTGGAGTAAATGTGCCGCCCAGTGTAAGTGGATCACCAGAACCTGAAAGCGTAATAGTAGAACTATTCGGTGTAAGGGTAGATAATGTCGGGATTATAAGACTGCCAGCGGTAAGGTTATAATTGCTTCCAGTTGTATCGAGCACAACATAACCTTCATGTCCGGAAGTACCATCAGGTTGGAGATGTAACGTACTGGCTACAGAAGTTGTACCACCGAGGTTAAAAGTATTAGTGCCATCAGACCATGCCTCTAATAAGATATTGTGGCCAACTGTAATGGCACCTAGGATGGTAAAGCTAGTATTAGCACTATTCGGGTAAAGTTCTAGATCATAATAGTTTACCGCTTCCACACTTGTATTGCCTACTCCGTAATAACCAACCCATCCTGTTCCACCAGTAAATGTTCCGCTATTTATGAACGGCCTTGATCCAGCAGTGCCTGATTTATTTAAATACAAATTACCAGAACCCATGTTGAGCCCTCCAGAAGCGCCCACACTGAGTACATTCGATGAACCCATGTTAAGTGTCCTTGTAGATAGTAATAGGTTTCCTGCTGTAACAGTGACATTTCCACCCGGAGTAATATTGCCCGACATAGTAAAGTCTGGAGTTCCCGAGGCCGCGTTTATTACAAGATTACCGTATGTCGCAGCCACTACGCTGGTTGCTGCAGTTTGCATATAAGTTACCGTCGAGCTCGCCCCATAAGTATATGTCGTGAAGCTTGCAGGATATGCGGAAGTGCCCGACATTTCAAAGAAGGCACCGTTAGAGACTGTAAATGTTTTGCTAGAAGCGCCAGTTATTGCGGAACCCCCGTTCTTTAGGGTTCCTGCACTGACAGTTAAGTTCCCATCAGCAATTAAATTAGAAGCCAACGTCCAGACTCCGCCGGAACCGTTAAAGTTAACAATATTAAAATCTCCAACGCCATCGATGGAATCAACAACTTCGTTTGTGGTAGAAGTAAAATTAACTGTTGAACTTCCAGGATTGAAAGTACTATTGTTTTCCCAAGAACCAGAGATATTAAATGTTGCAGTCGAAGTGGCAGTTAAAGTTCCATCGATCAGTATATTGTGAGTACTTAAAATTTCTGATGAACCAATAGTAAAGGTGTCGGCTGATCCCACCTCAATAGTTTCATCGGCGTAGGAATTAGAGCAACCCTTGACTGAAAGTGTGCTGGAAGCTACTGAATACATGACATCTTCATCATCGCTACAATCATACCCTGTCCCAGAAGTATTCATGTCGGTAAGAGTTAGCGACTGAAAATCGTTTAGTGAACCAATAGATATAACATTGGTATCAAGTATCATCGCTGTGATGTCCCCTGTGCCGTCATACTTAGCCACTGCGGTAGACTCAGCACTGTCAGCTACGTTATCAAGCCAGACAGTGACTATTTGACCAGAACTTACGGTAACGTTTGAAATAGACCAGGCACTAGAAGCGGTAACACCACTTTGACCCGCAAGCACACCATTAACTGCAACTTTAACTACAATAACGTCTCCGGCATTTGTTGTTCCGGAAATCGTGATACCGCAGCCAACGAAAGTCCACGCATTACTGCCATTGTCAGTAGAACCATTGGCTGTAATAGAGCCTGCTTGATGATCGGCAGCTACGTTCCAGATAGTAACTGTTCCGCTGTTGGTCCAGGTTCTGGAGGAAGCTGCAGTAATAACTATGTCGTCCGTGCCTGCACAAACAGTGCTGCCATTAGCCTCAATAATAATAGTTCCTGAATTAGAAACATTGCCCGTAAGAGTAATGTCGCCAGTGCCGAGGTTAGACCAAGTGCCGCTCGCACCCACAGTGACAGCGCCTGTTGTTAAATTAAATGTGGCTCCCTGCGACAAAGTTCCGGTAGTTATGCCAAGCGCACCACTGACTGTTACATTACCTGTTTGAGTAAATGTCGGAGTACCTGAAGCGGCGGCAATAGTTAAATTATTGAAAGTTTCCGCGGCAATATCCGTAGTCGAAGTTCCGGCAAATACAACAGTACCCGTAGATTCAGTGAAAGAACCATTGTTCACAAATGGACGTGAAGTGCTAGTACCAGAGCCGGTGAGAGTTAAAGTATTAGAACCATTAGCATCCAAGGTTTGAGAAGAGTCAACTATTATTTTGGTGGCTTTGATACTAGAGCCGAGGGCAAGGGTCGTGGATGAACCTCCACCACCAGCAAATCCCCCACCTTGTATTCTCCAATAGTCGCCACTCCAACCAGTTACATCAGGATTAATATCTGTAGTCACTCCTTCATTATAAAGGAAGTGAAAAGTGTAAGCAGTTTCAGTTAATGCTTCAGTAAATCCGGATGGGGGTGTTATAGCTTGAGGGCTAGCAGTTGCCATTGCTAAGACGACAATGCCAGTTGATGGCATAGTAATCGTGCCGGGTGTTGCATGGCCTGCTCCAACAGTCACATTGTCGTTAGCTGAATAACCTTGAGCACTTCCAAGATTAGATACTTCCCAAACACCCACTACTCTATTTCCTGCTCCTGACCCTCCTCCCCATGAAGCCGTTACCACATCATTTACTGCACCATTAGTTGATGCGGTATAGAACATTTCCATAAAGTTGGCATTAGGGTCTGTGGTAGTGGTATGTTTTGCTCCCATCGAAGTAAATGTATCACCTGCCGTATTAGTAATTGTCGGATCACTCAAGCCTGTATCGCCAGCGTTGTACCATTGGACAAAGACAATAAGTCCGTTACCTGCGGTGTGAGTTTGTGCATTTGTGACTTGTGACCAAACGAAATAGCCACCGCCAGATCCATCTACGAAGTTTTGATATGTTGGCGATCCTCCTCCCCCGCCGGAAACCTCCAATATCCCCAAATCTTGTTTAGTGGTGTTGTTGTCGGTCACCGTTTGAGTTGTTCCGCCAGTTAAAATAATTTTATTCGATGAGGATTTGGTAACTGTTGCCCCATTAGTTACAACCAAATTACCATAAAGAGTTACGTCTGATGCAGGCAATGTATATGTTCCTGTACCGCCTAAGGTTAGATTTCCGTAAGTTGCGGCTGTGATAGTAGGAGCAGTTTGTTTATACGTTACAGTCGAGCTAGCTCCATATGTATATGTAGTAAAGCTTGCAGGGTAGGCCGAAGTGCCAGACATTTCAAAGAAGGCGCCGTTAGAGACTGAAAAGGTATCAGTAGCTCCATTACCAGTAATAGAGAAGCCTCCATTTTTCAGAGTACCATTTGGGATATCTATTGCAGTAGCACTAGCAGCATCAGTTTCTAAGTTTGCACCCAATGTCCACTCTCCCCCAGTACCGTTAAATTTAAGACGGTTAAAGTCAGATGAGCCTGAAAGAGTTCCACCGATTGTATGACCTGCATCAGTTGCTTCAAAAATTACCAGGCCAGAATTGTTGGTAAAGGTGCCGGAGTTGGAATAATTTCCATAAAGCTCTAGTGTGCCAGAGGTTGAAGTAAAAGTACCGCCCGAGATGGTTAGGTCTATGGCGCTGATGCCACCCGAACCGCCGGTGAATGTACCACCAGAAGAAATGTTACCAGTTGCCGTAATCACCCCAGAAGTTGTTTGCACTAAAGTTCCCGTCACGGTTACATTGTCCGTGGAGAGAGTTTCGGCTGATCCAATTGTTAGAGTGTTGCCCGATTCGATTTGAATAGTTTCGTCAGCATACGAGTTACTAGTTGCGCCCACACAACTGTTGCCTTGTACTAATAAGGTATTAGAGAAAACATTATACATGACATCCTCATCATCACTACAATCATAGCCAGTCCCCGTTGGATTCATGTCGGTAAGCGTTACAGACTGATTGTCTACGGAGCCAATAGAAAGAACATTAGTATTGAGAACTATTCCTGTCATGTTGCCCGAACCATCGTACTTAGCCACAGCTGTAGATTCCGCATTATCCGCCACACCATCAAACCAGACTACTACTACTTGGCCAGACGTTACTGCTACGCTGCTGATTGACCAAGCTCCAGAAGAAGTTGAGCCTGTGGAACCGGATACTGAACCGTTCACTGCAACTTTTACAGTTAAACCATTCCCAGCATTTGTTGTTCCAGAAATAGTGATGCCGCAACCAACGAATGTCCAGGTTGTCCCTGTGCCTTGAGTTGAACTGTTGGCAGTAACAGAACCTGTTTGATGAATTGCATTCACGTCCCAAATGGTGAAAGTTCCAGCTCCTGACCAAGCTCGGTCAGTTGTGCCATCACTCGTGGTAATAGTAATATCATCTGTGCCAGCAGTGCCACAAGAACTGTGACCATTCGCCTCTATAGTTATCACTCCTGAATTGCTAACACCTCCTGCTAGTGTTATGTCCCCTGTTCCAGTGTTAGACCAGATACCATGAGTGGCCACAGTAACAGCTCCAGATGCTAAGTTGTATGTAGCTCCTTCATCTAATGTGTGGTTACTGCCTGATGCGTTACCGATAGTGAGTGTTCCTGCTGCAGTAACATTTCCAGTTTGAGTGTAAGTCACTACATTGGCATCATTTTGAGTTCCGATTTCAAGATTGCCATATGTGGCTCCCACTACCGAAGCTGCGGCAGTTTGTAAATATTTAGTGGTACTAGTGGAACCAAAAGTATATGTAGTGTAACTCGCTGGGTAAGCTGATGTGCCGGTCATGGAGAAAGTTGCGCCACTGGCAATGTTGAAGGTGTCAGTAGCGCCGTTACCAGTGATGCTGTAGCCACCTGTATCTAATGTTCCAGCTGAAAGGTTTAAGGCAGTGCCAGAGGCACCAGCTGTAATAATGTTGCCGCCTAAAGTAAATGTAGGAGTGCCAGATGCAGGAGCTAGAGAGAGATTACCGTATGTGGCTGCTACTACGCTAGTCGCCGCAGTTTGCTTGTATGTCACAGTCGAACTTGCCCCATATGTATATGTAGAAAAGCTTGCAGGGTATACGGAAGTTCCGGACATTTCAAAGAAGGCGCCATTGGATATCGAGAGAGTGTCTGTCGCGCCGTTACCAGTAATAGAAAAGCCACCGTTCTTTAGTGTACCTGCTGTTATAGCAAGAGCAGTAGCACTGGCTTTACTAACTTCTAGATTTGCACCCAGAGTCCACTCCCCGCCTGAACCGGAGAAATTAAGAATATTGAAGTCTGAACTTCCAGACAGTGTGCCGCCGAGTGTGTGACCAGAGCCAGTAGCGGTGAAAGTGACTGTGCCGGAATTGTCAGTAAATGTTCCGGAGTTAGAATAGTCACCGCTTAAAGATAAGGTGCCTGAAGTTGAGGTGAATGTTCCGCCAGAGATTGTCAGGTTGACTGCACTTACTGCTCCGGAGCCTCCAGTGAAGGTACCTGAAGAGGAGATGTTACCAGTAGCTGTGATAGTGGCGGTGGTAGTTTGAACTAAGGTTCCTGCAAGTGTTAAGTCCTTGGTAGTGATGGAATTTCCAGAGCTCTCAGTCAATGTCGCGCCCGAGAGAATATTTAAATTCTCGTCCGAATATGCACTGCCGGCATCGACGAGAAGCGTGCCGGAATTAGCACTATGCATGATGTTAGCATTGTCATCATGGTCGTATTGTCCCAAGTTAGTTATGGAGAGTGACTGACTACCGTGCCCTATGGCAAGCACATGCTTGTTGAGGACTACCCCCGTAACATTGCCGCTTGCATACTTTGTAACTGCGGTACCTTGATTAGCGGTTGTACCAGTATTCAGGAAAACAGTAATTACATCTCCAGCCACAGGCGCTGGCACATCTGTTAGTGACCACGCACCGCTAGCAGTATTAACTGGAGTACCAGCGGTAGCAGTATTTACCGCAACTACAACTTGTATTCCATCCGCTACATCCGTGGTACCAGAGACCGTTATACATGATGATGAAAATGTCCAGCCATTGTTACTGGTATTGGTGGAGTTATAGGCAGTTATTGATCCAGTTTGGTAAGAAACCGATACATTATATATAGTGAAGGTCCCAGCTCCAGACCAATTACGTTGAACTGCCGCAGAAGAGCCAATAACAATATCATCCGCCCCAGTGCATGAAGTAGAGTTGTTGGATTTAATAGTAATCACACCGGCGTTGGAAACAGCCGATCGCAGCGTAATATCCCCTGTTCCGATATTAGACCAAGTACCATTAGCGCCGACTGTTATACCATTAGCGTTTAAATCGTAAGATGCCCCTTGCGAGAAAGTTCCTTTTGTTATTGTCAGGACCCCAGCCCCCAATGTAGCGTTCGTTGCCAGGGTGACAGTGTCAGAATTATTTGTTTTATTAATAGTGATTATGCCACTGGTTGCAGTTCCGCCACTATTTGTATAAGTTTGCGCATTAGAGCCAGTGAAATTAAGAGGATAGTTTCCGCCATCACCACCTGCCGCAATAACCACATTACCTTGAGCTTCAATTGTACCAGTATTAATAAGACCGTCAGTTTGGGTAAATGTCCCTAAAACAATAAGCGTGTCTCCACTAGCAACAGTTGTGGTAAAGCCGCCCGCACTAGCCATATTTAAATTATTAAACGTCTCCGTAGTAATTACATCCCATGTAGCATTTCCATAAAAACCGGAGCCCGCCACAGTTCCGCTATTGTGGTTAAATGTTCCTCCGGCAGTATGCGTCCAGGCACCGTTAACTGTAAGTGTTCCAGAAGTTGAAGTGAATGTACCAGAAGTTAAAGTAAAACTGTCTATTATTAAATTTCCTGTCACGCTGACAATACCTGAAGCTTTGTTGATATTTAATGAACCAAGCAACCCGCCGCTTGCGGTTATGGCTTGGTCCCCAGTTTGAGTAAGGCTGATAGTTGCATTACAGTTTAGAGTTGTATTTGAACCGACAGTTATTCCTGCCCGAGCATCTATGGTACCCACATCGATGCACCCTTGTGTGCTGGTGAATGTACCCAGCACCACAAATGTATCACCCGAGCCCATTGTCGTAACGAATCCACCAGCATTATTTATAGTAAGATTATTAAAAGTCTCGGAAGAATTTACATCCCAAGTGTTAGCTCCGTTGGCACCGTTCCCAACCTTAACTGTACCCGAGTTATGTGTGAAAGTTCCACCAGCTGTATGCGTCCAGTTGCCAGCAACTTGCAAGTTACCGCTCGTCGAAGTAAATGCACCAGCAGTTTCAGTAAAGTTACCAGTGATAGTTACATTACCCGAGCCGCCTGTAAATGTACCAGATGTTGCGAGGTTGCCGCTGACGTTAATAGTGGCAGTAGTAGTTTGCACCAAAGTCCCAGAAATTGTTAGATCGCCGCCGGTGGTTAAGCCGCCCCCGGAACCTATAGTAAGAGTGTCGCCAGATTCAATTTGTGCGGAAGCAGTAGAAAGGTTACTACAGCCCGAACCAGGCGCCGCGAAAGTTTGAGAAGTAACGGAATAAATAATATCCTCATCATTGTTGCAATCATAAGTATCCAGGTCACCCATTGTTAATGACTGATCATCTACCGAGCCTACAGAAACAACTCCTGCATTTAGGATCATGCCTGTCATACTGCCAGTGCCATCATATTTACCTACAGCATTAGCTTCCGAAGCATTAGCTACGTTATCTATAAACACAACGACTCTCTGACCTATTGTCGGAGCTGTGTTTGGAGTAATAGTCCAAGCACCGGAAACAATCGAGCCAACAGCACTGTCTAGTGATCCATCAATAGCAACTTTAATTACATTACTTTGATCAGCTTCATTTGAAGTTCCAGAAACAACTATACATACTGTAGCAAAAGTCCAACCGTTGTTACTAGTGTTAGTAGAGTCATAGGCGGTGACTGTACCTGTTTGATACGACACCGATACATTATTTATTGTAAATGTTCCTGCCCCGCTCCAAGTACGTTGGACTGCAGCTGATGAAGCAATAACTATGTCATCAGTTCCAGCACAAGCTGTAGAGTTGTTTGATTTTAAAGTAATGGTACCAGCATTGGCAACATTGCCACCGAGAGTTATATCGCCTGTACCAGTGTTGGCCCAAGTAGCAGACGCAGCGATGGTAAGCGTACTGCCCGTGGTCAAGTTATATGTAGCACCTTCGTCGAGGGTTACCGCATGCGTTCCGTCCCCCACCGTTACTGCGCCGTTAGCGGTAACGTTGCCGGTAAATGTATAAGTTGGACTGCCGGAAGCTGGCAAGAATGACAGCACTTGGTAAGTAGCCGCAGGAATATTTGTAGCGCTCGTGCCGGTGAAGGAGACAGTGTTAGTCCCCGACGGCGTAAACGTACCGCCGATAGATAATGGAGTACCAGAGCCAGAGAGGGTTAGCGTGTTTGATGTTGGCGAGAGTGTGCCAGTAACTGTAAGTACATGGGACACAGTAAAGTCAGTATTAGCAGTAGAAGTACCTGCTGCGACAGTTAGATCATAAAATGAAAGTAGGGTGCCAGAGTTTGAAAGTGTAGCAGTAGTTAATGTGATGGCGCTAGAGGATGATGCAGTGAAGCTACCGGTGGAGCTATTGGTCAAAGTTCCATCAATGGAGAAGTTGGAAGTAGTAGTGACAGTAGCACCGGAAGCAACGGTTAAGTTAAAGAAGGTTGGCGCTGAACCTGAAGTAGATATAGAAGAGCCGTTGTTTAAGGTGATGGTTCCTGCACTCGGCACAAAAGCTGCACTAGTGGTGAGCGCGCCACCAACAGTAGCGGTAGTGGAAGCAGTAATTGCAGCACTGATAGTTAAATTCTTAAATGTGGTATTTGTAATCGTGGCACCAGAGTTAGAATATGTGACAGTGTTAGTTCCAGAAGGTGTAAATGTACCACCGATAGACAGTGGTGTACCAGATCCGGAAAGTGTGATGGTACCTGAAGACGGAGTAAGTGTGCCAGTAACTGTTAGCACATGGGAAACTGTATAGTTAGTATTAGCAGTTGTCGTGCCGGTGCCAATTGTTAAATCATAGAAAGAAAGCAAAGTGCCACCGTTACTGATAGTTCCAGCTGTTGAGGTAATGGCACTAGCAGATGAGGCTGTAAAGGAAGCACTGGTGCCGTTAGTGAAGGTGCCGGTAAAACTAAAATTGCTGGTGGTGGTAACGGTCGCGCTGGATGCGGTGGTTAAACTTACAAATGTGAGTGTACCCGAATTTACTATTGATGAACCGGTATTGAAAGTTATCGTGCCCGAGCTTGGCGTGAAAGTTCCGGAGACAGTGAACGCGCCACCTACTGTAGCCGAGTTTGCGCCGGTAGAAATTGATCCAGAAACTTTCAAGCCACTATACGTTGTATTAGTTAAAACCTGTCCGGTGCCGGCATAGTCCACCGTCAAGTTAGTTAGAGTTTTAGTTGTGATAGTGTACTGCGATGCAAAGTCTGCGGTGGCCGCAGTACGAGTAACTTTGACAGTTCCTGATCCAGTTAGAGTTCCAGCACCCGAGATAATATCCGCAGCTGCGGGAGTGAATGTTCCGCCTCCATTGTTTACCGTGAAAGTCCCAGCTACTGAAAAGTTACCACTACTTGTTACCGCCGCACCTGAGGCAGTGGTTAAATTATTAAAAGCCAGCGTCGCGGAATTAGCAATTGAAGCACCGTTGTTAAATGTCACCGTACCACTATTGTGAGTGAAAGTACCAGATGCTCCTAGAGTAAATATTCCACCTATTGTCAGAGTTCCAGAAGTAGAAGTAAATGTACCGCCTGAAATATTTGTATTGACTGCACTGATAGCGCCCGATCCTCCGGTGAATGTACCGGTTGAAGCTATATTACCGCTGACAGAGATAGTGGCTGTGGTTGTTTGGACTAGAGTACCACCAATAGTTAAGTCCCCTCCCGTTGTTATTGACCCGCCGGAACCATCGGTGAGCGTAGTGCCCGACAAAACATTTAATGCGGCGGAAGCATAATTACTACAACCCGTGCCGGGTGCAGCAAAAACTTCAGAGGCCACAGAATAAACCACGTCCTCATCATTATTACAATCATATGTGTCCAGGTCAGTCATGGAGAGTGACTGGTTGTCTACGGAGCCCACGGTAACTACGCCGGCATTGAGGACCATCCCAGTAATGTCGCCCGTGCCGTCGTATTTAGTAACAGCAGTAGACTCTGAAGCACTTGAGGCAATACCGTCAAGGAATACCACTACCCTCTGGCCAGTGGTGGGTGCTGTAACTAATGTGATAGTCCACGCATGTGATACGATGGAGCCGCTCGCACTGTCCACTGCGCCATTCACTGCTACTTTGACTACGCTGGCTTGATCAGCTTCATCAGAAGTACCGGAAACAACAACTACTATACAACCTTCCGTCCAGTTACTGTTTGAAAATGTAGATTTTTCTGCGGCTAATGCGCCTAGCATGTCAGTGACACTCAAATTTCTTAAAATAAATATACCAGCTCCGGACCATGTACGCTGCGTACCACCGGAAGATGAAGTTAGCACAATATCATTAGCACCATCAACACAAGATGAGCCATTGTTTGAATTTAGTGTTATGGTTCCAGCGTTAGAAACATTGCCACCGAGAGTTAAGTCACCTGTACCTATGTTAGAAAAAGTTCCTGAAGTATTTACAGTAATTGTACCCGTAGTAGTTAGCGTAAAGGAAGCTCCTTGGCTGAAAGTTGCATTGGTGGTGACCACCAGGTTTGTCAACTTAATACTTGAAGCCATGTTTACCACTTTCGCTACCGAGCCGTCACCCACAGTGAGGCTACCCAAATCCGGATTCCCGGAGTTGCTGGTAATAGTCCGGGTATTGGCACCACTGTTCATAGTAATGACGCCTGCACCCTTGGTCCAGGTGGCGCTCGTACCGATGGTTAAGTTCCCGCCCAAGTTAATAGCGCCGCCGTTAGCCGTAAAAGTTCCACTACTTCCTCCGCCCACCGTAACATCTCCAGTCACCGATAATGCAGCCGAGGAACTTGCAGCAAATGTGGCGCCATTGGCTACAGTCATAGTGCCTGTAACATTCATAATAGGATCATTAGTATCCGCAGTAGCGCCCGCATTAGTAGCATTACCCACTGTGAGGTTGTGCGTGACTGTCAGAGTTTCACTGGTAGTAGTACAAATAGTTTGCGCAGAAGTGCTGGAGGGATAAAGTTGGAGGTCGTAATAGGAAAGAGTTGTGCCATTCTGTGAGCAGGCAATGGTTGCTCCATCACCCGTAAACTTTGTCGTGTTTCCGCTAGTGGCGGTAAATATGGCATCGCTGGTAATACTAAGGGGTGTCGAGGTACTAGATAAAGTTAAAGTTCCACTTCCAGTAGTAAAAGTCGCACCAAACCCTGCCACACTTAATGACGATGCAGTAATGTTACCACCGTTGCCTGTAAAACTTCCGTTATTATTAGTTCCTAATGTAATTGAGCCAGTAACATTGAGCGCTGCACTGGAACTCCCTACGAAGTCGGAGAGCTTAGTAATAGTTAGATTCCCTCCAATATTAATGATTGGGTCATATGTATCTGCTGTTGCTCCAGGTGAACCGAAATTACCGACATTCATGTTATGCGTGACAGTCAGAGTTTGGCTCGTCCCAGTGCAAAGATTCATATCTGTACCCGTGCCAACTGGAAGACTAAGATCGTAATACGAAATTCCAGTACAAGTTACATTTCCTCCGCTCCCAAAATATTTAACCAGGCTTCCAGAACCCACATTGAAAATTCCAGAGATACTTAAACCCGTACCAGTCGATCTTAGGTCGAGCTCCGCCCCTACATCTAAATTATATGTCACTCCACTACCGATAGTAAGAGTGCCGTCTACCTCGAAACTACTTGGTGTGGTATAACTCATAGTGCCTGCCGTGGAAAAAGTCATATTATTGGCAACTCTATTAAAACCTATTGAGCAAGTGACTGTCCCGCTTCCAGTAAAACTCAGATTATAGTAGCCAGTATTTTTACAGGTTGGGCCTGCGGCAGTAAAAGTTATCGTGTTCGCGTTCGAAAGAGCATTAAGTGTTCCTGCACCGCTGTTACCTAAAATAGTTGCTGATCCATAACTTAAAGTGGAGTTCGTGCCTTGAGTCCAGCCGCCAGTGAACGTCAAAATACCTGTGACGGTGACAGTTCCAGTATTACTATTTGTTGTAGTGCCGCTCGATACCGTCAATGCTCCCGCAAAAGTGATCGCTCCTGAACCTGATAAATCCCCCACTAATGCCGCAGCGCCAGTGCCCGTCTTCATTTCATTCGCGCTGTTGTTGGCGATACCTGCACCAAAGCTCGTGGCGTGTGTGCCTGCCGTGATATCAAATGTCGCCCCTGCAGCTACTGTAACTGCTCCGGTAAATGTGTAGGTGCCTGTAGAGCCTGCACCATTAACTGAAATAGAACCGCTCGTGCCCCCGCCCACGGTGGTAGCTCCACCGACAGTAATCGCATTATTGTCGAGGGTAAGAGTAGCGCCATTAGCTATGCTTAGTGTGGCGGTGCCCGAAAGAGTAATAGTCGGATCATTAGTAGCCGCCGATGCGCCCGCATGAGTAGCATCTCCAACTGTAAGACTGTGCGTGACCGTCAGAGTCTGACTGCCAGCTGTACATAGTACTTGAGCAGTGGAACTAGATGGATAAAGTTGAAGGTCGTAATAAGAAACACTTGAACAAGCTATTGTTGCACCATTACCGGTATATTTTATTGTAGCACCTGAAGTTACAGTAAAAGTATTACTGATTACGAGTGGTGTGCCTGTGTTCGAAAGCGTTAACGTTCCCGAACCTGTCACATATGTACAGCCGGCACCTACAGTTAGAACTCCTGCAATACTATAACTTTCATTGCTGGTGGTGCTACTGACTGTCGGTGTACCGCCGTTAGCGTTACTACAAGTTAAGTTACCGGCAACAGTAATCGATGCGGGCATTTGAAATGTGGGCGAGGTACTAGCTGGTTTAAAGAAAAGATTTCCATAAGTGTCGCCACTTGTTAATGTGAAGCCAGTAGTAATGTTGTTATATTCAACAGTACTATTACTTTCAAAAGTTTTTGTGAGCGATGTTCCAGTTGGTAGACCGTCACCACCAGTATTTGTCATTTTAAATGTAGCACTGTTTTTAACCGTGAAGGTTTTACTGTTGGCCATTCCTATTGCCAGAGCATTGTTTAAGAAAATTGCTGCAGTGTTGCTATCGTCACCTACTGTTATATTTCCTGTAACGTTATTACTCGTAATAGTAGCGTTGAGTGTCGCTCCTGTTGAAGTAGTGTCTATTACTAAATTGTTGTACGCACCAGCTCCAGGCATATAAACAATTTGCGCAGATGTATCTATATAATTAAAGTTTGCACCCGAAGTTCCCATTGTGAATGTAAATCCAGCAGCACCTGTTCCACTGTTCGTGGCTATCGCACCTTTTAGATTAAAGTTACCCGCACCTCCTGACATATCGATAATGTGAGCCGCCGCAGTAGTGTTACCCGTGCCTGAGCCAGTTGTGATACCACCGTTCGCGTTGATAGTACCGGACGTAACAGTTATACTTACAGGCCTAGTGGCGGCGCTAGTATTCATGATGATTTGACCAGTCACAGTTAGTATTCCCTGCCCAACGCTGTATGTATTCGTATTAGTTCCGGAACTACCCCCAATGAACGTGGCGGTACCTCCAACGCTTAACACAGCATTACTGTTCGTATTCAAATCTAGCTTTGTCGCACCGTTACCTTGCGCATCGGTATAGTTATTTGTCACAGTAACAGTCGTGCTCGCACCAACAGTGAAAGTTCCCGCGACAGCACTTGAGGTAAGCGTGCTAAAAGTGGTATTACCAACCACTGTCGGCGCAGCACCGGAAAATGTAGTCGTAAATGCGCCAGTCCACGAACCAGTTGTGTTGTTGTTAACGAAAGTAGTAGTACCTGTGGCTGCAACTGTTTGAGCTATACCAAGCGTCACTACAGCCCCACTGTTGATTTGAACTTTACCCCAAGTAACAGTTTTGTTTAAAGTTGCGTTTCCAGTAAATATTGCTATAGATGTAGCAGCAAAAGATGTTGTACCAGAGTTATTCATCGTTCCTGCCATATTGAAAGTTCCAGCTCCGGAAATTGTAAGCTGTGCCTGCGCGGCAGTACCTGAAAAAGTTACGCCAGAGGTTGTAGTAATCGTTCCACTTGTTGCACTAACAATAGCAGCCACTGTTCCACCCACAATAGAAATACCTGCAGCCGAAATTAAACCACCAGTAGCAGTAACGTTAGCTGTTCCAGCAGTACTACTCGTAACTGTTAAAGTTCCTCCTGCGACGATTCCTGTGGCATTTGTGGTCACTGACAATGTTGCGGCAGAAACACTTCCACCCGTAACTGATATCGCGCCAGTGGCAGTAACCTTACACGCACCCATTGTTATACCTGCAGTGCCGCCAGAAGCAGTCGAACTTCCAGTAATACTTATAGTTCCATTCGCTGGAGTTCCGTTTCCATTTACAACTATGCCTCCTGCGCCGGAACAAGTCGTTCCGCCAACACCAGTAATCAAACTGTTGAATGCAACTGTGGGAGCACTCATTACCAAACTACCAGTAGTGAGAAGTCCTGTTCCTTGAATATTTACAGTTTTTGCTCCACTTCCAGTGTTGTCTACAGTAAATGCACCAGTTAATGTAAGTGATCCGCCAGTTGAAATAGTTAATCCTCCCGCGCCACCAGCTCCGGAAATAGTAACACTCGCTGCCGCATCAGTAGTACCAAGGGTTGGAGTAAATGCGCCGATTGTTACCGTATCTCCAGCTTGAGGATATGGTGAGCCTGTACCTTCATGGCAAGTCGTCCAAGTTGAGTCAGTTCTCCATGCAGTACTTGCAGCTGCAGCACAACTATCAGCCGATGCGGAATTTGTATTGCCAAAAAAAATAAAGCCCGCTACGAAAAGTACAGCGGAAAATTTTATTATTTTTGGCAGGCTAAATTTCATTCAAGTAATTAATTACAATTTGCAGGCGGTGTTGAAGACGCTGATAATACACCGTCATTTGCAGTAATATAAGTAACTCCCGATCCGTCGCTGTCGCCCATGATAATGCATCCAGGGTTTCCACTAGCACTACCTAAATGAACGGTTGTACTATTGTCACCGGAAAAATTACTAACATTAGATAATACGGAAAAAGTACCTCTATGGCCTGTCCCATGAACAGCACCTATTATTATTTGAGCATCACCAGAGTTTGCAGAACCATAGGCATCTCCAGTAGACAGAATAAATTGACCACCATGTCCACCACTGATTGTGCCTGTTGCTGCACCAGCAGCTATACTAATGTTGCCCCCATACTGGTCTCCGCTTCCAGTACCAATTTGCATTGAGCCTCCATCGCCGGACACTATACCTCCGCTTCCAGTACCAATTTGCATTGTGCCCCCAATACCCGTTCCAGCACCGGCGTTACCTGCCAAAAACAATACATTACCTCCGTTAGAATTATTATTTCCCTCCCCTGAAACAATTCTAACGGCTCCACCATCCTGATTTGGAGTTGTGGAAGTAAGAACATTTAAATCCATTCCATCTTGTGAAAAATTCACTGTGCTAGCTTTTACTTTAAGCTGTCCTGCACTTCCAGTTATCTGTCCTTGAATATTTAAATCACCCCCTATATACGCATCCCCCCCGTTATCCAAACCACCGATAAATAATACGTCGTTTACTTCATCCCAGTTCAAATTATTACTTTGAGCAAAAACGGATCCATTAAAAAATGGAATTGCACCAACTTCAAATCCTGATGCATCTAGTCCTAAACCACCTCGATTTGGCGCAAGCAGTCCATTCCATCCCAAGGTATGGGTAGTACCCGATGAAATTATTTTTAAATTGGTATCGTTCACAAAAGTCTGATCTGCTGTATTTAGACCATTTAGAGTTTTGATCATTGACGCTGCCTGAACGCTAGACATAGGCAAAATAGTAATTGCTAATGCAACCAGAAACAATTTTTTATATGCTTTCATGAAATTTTTAAAAACTTTAAGAAACATAATAATAGAAACTTTTTGATGCCTTATTAGCTAAATTATACCATTGTGTTATAAGGGGATTCTAGTAAAAGTGTGGATAAATAAGGGCGGTTGGTGTACAATATTTCAAAGCGATGGTTATCATAAAAATAAAGGAAAATACGGAGGAGGTTTCAAAAGCAGAGATTCGGAAGCATTTCGATGTAACCAGCCACAAATGGTACTTTTCTGTCGTGGATGTGATAGGCGCACTCACTGATAGCTCCGATGCTCGTAATTACTGGAAAGTTCTAAAAAACCGTTTAAAGAAAAACCCAAATGACAAACTGCGTGAGTTGGTTACTAGATGTAACCAAGTGAAATTGAAGGCCAAAGATGGTAAAAGCTACCTAACTGACGTCGCCGACTCTGAAACCCTTATAGATATAATAGAGAGTATCCCGAAGGCCTCGGTGGAAGCATTTAAGGTATTAATCGCAGATATTGACGAAAGTGGCACAATATCGCCTACTGTAAATCCCCCTGCTGAAGCATCAAAAATTACTAAACCGGAACCTGCTTTGACTCCTCAAATTATAGAACCGGAAGAAGATTTAACTGAGCCCCAAACCGAAGCCCAGCTTCTAGTAGATGCATACCAAACTCCAACAACAATAATTATCAAAGCATTTATTGCCGGCGTTGCTCCTGACTTACTCAATATACATGTAGGTTCAAGAAAAATAATTATTCAAGGCCAAAGGAAGCCGGAACAGTTACAGGATAAATATTTATATAAAGAATTATATTGGCCAACATTTTCACGCAGCATTACTCTCCCCTGCCCAGTTGAAAAAGATAATGTAAAAATAGACGAGTATGATGGACTCGTAACTATTGAACTTAGAAAAATTTAAATAAATTTTTCTACGGAGTGGTACGGAACCAATTTCTATTCAATATCGAGAAGTCGATGGAATTAACTATGCCGTCATGGTTGAGGTCCGATTGTGCATTTGATGTAAACCAGACTGCACTCATGATGGACCAGTCGAGGGAGTTTACTATATTGTCATTATTTAAGTCGCCAGCAAGCGGTACGGTTATTGGTGATGGAGTGGGTGCGGGAGTAGGGGTAACTGAACAAGATGGTTCACCATTTACTATTGTCCATTTAGGGGAACTAGTAGGATCCCAGCGATACCAACCAACAGTGGCGGAACGTGGGTCATGGACATAAACTATTTTGTTTACATATTTATATATATCGCCACTTGCGCCACCCAACTGGCTTGGTTGAAGAGAGTATGCTCCATCTTTTAATGTCCAACCAAAATCAATTGTAAATAAATTGCCTGCATTATTCATTATGGAAGTAGCCTTTGTACAATCAGAAGATTCTACTAAAGGTGTTGGGGTGGGTGTCGGAGTTGGTGAAGGTGTAGGACTTGGTGTTGGGGACGGAGACGGACTAGGAGTTGGGTTCGGTGTTGGCCCAGGACCAGGTGGTGGTAATGTCGGGAAGCCAGCACTCGTGCGAACATTGTAAACAAAGATACCCGGTTTAGTTTGTGCAAATGTGGAATTATCAATATTACGAACTCCCACAATGATTTGGTTCGCTACTGGATCATATGCGACTGCTACTGCACCAAAATTATTAGCGCAAACACCGGCACCGTTCGCACCGCAATGTGGATTAGGGCGGATAGGGCTAGGAAAAGTTGGCATCCATTCCGCAACTGGATTTGGAGCATTTGATGCTATGGTTCCCTGGATAACTTTGCCTAAATCTTTCATATCATAAACCTGAAATACGTCATCCACGCGCATAGGCCCTGGTTGAGCATGACAATAATGCCCTGCGGAGCCTTTGGCAAAACCTCCGACGAGTGGGGGCACTACTGGTACAGGTCCGTATGAAGAAAGCGTCCAAGTAATATCATTTGTGGATGTATTAACTGTATCAACAATAATATCCATAGATGTTCCATTGCAATTTTGACCACCAACTGGGCCAATTTGAAGCTCAATACCATCACCTTTTTGAATGGAAGTACCATCTGCTAATGTTAAATTAGAGAGTCTGGCTGAATTAAGTGTAGGCGCAGGACTCCCTAAAATTGTAGCGTCGAATTTACCATCACTCTTTTCTATCATACAAAAGTACCCTTGCACTGCGTCACTCCAAACTGGTGTACATACTAGTCCATCTGTATTTAAAACAAAGCCATGACCATTGTAAGAACTCCAGCCTCCATACTCATCCCGCACATTAGCGAAGCCAAGCATCCGCGCTGGCGTCGGAATGCCAGTTGGCCAAAGACTTGTTGTACTATTGTATGGATAAAATAAAGCGAGGTGGTGTTGTACCCAATTGGCAGTTGTAGTTGGGCAACCAGCTAAGTTAGTAGGTGGCAGAAAAGTAGCAAGCGAAGGCCCGTGCGAATAGTCCGCTCCATTCACTGATTCCCAAGGGCCGCCAAATCCAGCGGCGAGCCTCTCGCCCGCAGGCAAATAGTCTGTTACGAACCATGGCGGCAAAGCAGCGACTCCGTGGCTCGTAATGTTAGGACGTTGGTTTTGAAATCCAAAACAACCTACATCAGCTCCCGTGTGAGTGGCGTCATTAAGAGTAGATTGGACGATAGTCGGGTCTGGAGTACTGTTTGTATAAAGATTAGCAAAATTAGAATATAATTTCTGACCTTGCTCATCCCAATATAGCCCTATGCCGGCGCACTGATTACATGGAATGCCGCTAGGGTTTGGTGCCGATAAATTAGGTAAACTCCAGTCCGTACCGACAACTCCCCAACTCCCTCCCCAACTTGGATGAATTGCTTGATTGTATGGATAAGTAGTACGATAAGCAGCCTGACCTGGATCAAGATAATCGAAAAGATAATTTTGATACTGACCACAACCAAATCCGGCGCGGGTTAAGAAATGTCTGACTCCATTTTCATATCGAACAGTAAGCCCATTAATAGCAAATGCGCATTCATCAGGTAGAAGAAAGCCTCCGGCAAATTGTAAATCACCTTGACCTAAGACAGCCAGGCTTGTCGCCGCTTGTGCCTGATTCGGATTGTAAGTTATATTTATCTGACCAACTAGAAAAACTCCTACAAATATACTTACAGCTATTAATATCCCCCAATGAGCGTTACGATGTTGATGCATGTTAATAATATGAATTAATAATTTTAGCTTCCAGTGGTTCTAAACCAGTTACGATTAAGAATCGAGAAGTCGATGGAATTAACTATGCCATCATGGTTGAGGTCTGCTTGCGCATTTGAAGTAAACCAAACAGAGCTCATGATGGACCAGTCTAAACTATTTACTATTCCATCACTATTCAAGTCCCCTGCTAATGGTATTACTATCGGTGATGGTGATGGTGATGGTGCAGGTGCGGGAGTAACTGTGCACATTGGTTCAGATGCTCCGACTAATACCCAATATTTTGTAGTTTCGTTCCAGCTATACCAAAGATTGTCTCGATTATCTTTTACGTTAACAATTCCATTTACAAATTTATATACTGATCCTGATGCTCCGGGCAAACTGCCGCCGCCGGGTAGTGAATAAGCACCGTCACGCATTGTCCAGCCGCCTCCACTACCATTTGCAGCAAAAGTCCAAGTGTGGCCGAGGACATCGGTTCCTGCTGAAACTAAAGTACAAGGTGCACCTGACGATGGAGGAGTTGGAGTTGATATAGGTGATGGAGTTGGACTAGGAGATGGTGATGGCGAGGGACTAGGTGAAGGCTGTGGAGCAATTGGTGGAGTAACAGCATTTGGGCCGACATTGAAAACATAAATTGCGTTAGAAACCGCACCGATAAGACTACCAGCATCAGTAAATCCAATCATTATTTGGTGAGCTTGTGGATCAGTCATAGTACTTACCGGACCATGGTGCTCACCTCCAACTGTAACACCGTGCCCGGAAGAAGGAGAACCAAAGCCTGTAACTAAAGTTGTTAAATCCATTTCCTGGTTATAACTAACATCATATGGGTGGATGGCGCCAGAAAGTACCTGACCGTATTGAGCTGGGTCGTAAATTTGGAGAAGGTATGTAGCACGGGAACATGTAGGTGAACCGTGAGCATATAGGCAGCCAAGGTAGACTGCGCCGCCTACAACTGGCAGATGATTACCACTGCTATAGTCTGGGCTTGTAATATGGAATGCTACCCGGCCAGTCGAGGGAGTAACTGAATCAACGATAGCAAAAGATAAATGTCTGTCATTGCCTCCCTCTGCGCAATTGAGGTCTATGCCTGGAGCGCAAGTTTGGATCCAAATAGTATCGCCTGGATTAATATTATTACCATCATGAGTGTCTGTAGAAGTTACATACATTGTGCCAGTTGGAAATCCATATGGATTCAAAGAAGGTGTATCGAAAGTAGGGGGAGGAGTAGCACGCACTGTGGTATTAGCCCAACCTTCAGTATTCTGAATAGGAACTACAACACCTTGTTTTACACCATCGTCATACCAACCCATAGAAAAACCTGTGCCGAAACCCATCCAACCATGCCCCTGCCAAGGATTCCAGTCCGGATAATACATATCTAAAGAGTAATTGGTAAATGCAAGCTTCGCAGGATATGGTGGCGTCGGTGCACTGGTAGGAGTACATCCTAGAGTCGGACCTGAAACATTAGTGAGTGAGCAGTGTGGCCCGTTACTATTTTGACCATACTGCACTAGAGTTGTTGCACCACTAACAAAGTTATCTACGCCAGTTGCACATGGATTACCAGAGGGAGGCACAATTGCAAACAATGTTGGCCCAAGTGAGAGACCCGCGTAGGAAGCTGTGGCACCACCCCAACCAACGGCCCACCTTGTTCCAGCAGGAAGATATGACGATATAAATGAACTTGGAATATTTAATACCCCTCCACCCTCTTGTGACTGATTGACATTAGAGAGGCCCCAACAACCAGTGACGACAAGCCGATGAGTAGAAGCATCAGTGGTGGCAGCTGCGAAGGAATTGTGTGGCGGTGAATTTGAATATGTATTAGTCCAATTCAACATCAATTGATTAGTAGCGTTATCATAAGTTAACCCATTACCGTAAGTTGCTCCAGTCCCTGGAATGAAGTTGTTGCCGGCACTTACATTAAAAGTACCCCAATCCCCGCCCCAACTTTCGGAGTGGGCTCTGTTGGCTTGTGTAAGCGGCGTATTACAAGGCGAAAGTGTAGGCTCTGGAAATTCAACCACGTGGCCTGTACCCTCATACATAAAATAATGACGGTTACCATTTTCATAACGCATAGTCATTGGATAAGCTGAGGTGTAACTACCAGCATTAACATGAGGTGTCAGAAATACTCCAGCACAAGTAAGGTCAGAGGTTTGGAGAAGGCTGCTTGCCGCTTCTGCCTGTTCAGGATTGTAAGTTATATTTATCTGGCCGACTAGAAAAACTCCGACAAATATACTTACTGCTACTAGTATCCCCCAATGAGCGTTACGATGTTGGTGCATTATAATTTATATTAATTAATAATTTTAGCTTCCAGTTCTAAACCAATTTCTGTTTAAAATTGAGAAGTCGATGGAGTTTACTATACCGTCGTGGTTAAGGTCAGCCGCAGAGTTGGAAGTAAACCAAACTGCACTCATGATGGACCAATCGAGAGAGTTTACGATGTTGTCATTATTTAAGTCGCCAGCGAGAGGTACTGTAATTGGGGATGGAGTTGGTGCGGGGGTTGGGGCCGGAGAAGGAGCAGGAGTTGAAGTGGGGGTAGTATTATTTGCGGACCAATTATCCAGCCGAGTGATTTGATGAAACGCGCCATATATAAATATTCCTGGTTGGCCATTCGCAATATTCGAATCTGTAACTGTAGCTTGCAGCACACCATTCTTATACGCAGTTAAAGTAGTGCCGACAACTTGTAACTTCATAACATCGCCTTGAGATATGGTGGAAAGATTTTGAACGAGCGTGCTGAATGTGCCATTTATTACTTTATCAATTTTGCCTTTACCTGCATTATCAACAGAGTAAATATATGCTTTTCGTGAGTCTTGCCTGCCGGACGCTCGAACTATCACGCCAGGATCCTCACCATACGCTGGCACAGAAGCCACAGTAGCTTGAGAATATTGATCCGCGTTAAATGTATTCGCCGCCCAAACTGATTCAGTTTCATAAGTACTAATCACGTCTTGATCCGCAGTGTTATTGATTATGTCAAAGCCACCAATCATTGTTGACCAGTTTGATCCTAAACTTGTCGCGTCAGCGCGATCGAAATTATCACTTACTCCGCTACCTGGTACGGGCGTAGAAGAAATTGGATTTACAGGTGGCGCCGAAGGGCTAGGAGTTGAAGGAGACGGCGCGACTGGTGAAGGTTGCGGCGCTGTCGGTGGAGTGACAGAATTTGATCCGGTATTGAAAACATAAACTGCGTTCGCAATTACCCCGATGAGGCCGTCTCCACCTTTAAATGCGATCATAATTTGATGCGCCGCAGGGTCAGTAATTGTACTAACTGGGTTGTGCGCATCAATCCCTTGATTTTTAACTCCCCCACCCGCACAAGAAGGACAACCGAAGCCTTTAACTAAAGTAGTCAGGTCCATTTCGGTATCGTATCTAACATTGTACGGTAAGCGGGTGCCCGCTATTACTTCCGCATATTGAGCTGGATCATAAACCTGTAAGCGGTAAGTTCCGCGGGAATAACTTGGGCTGCCGTGGAAATAACTTGAACCAAAGTATACTAGCCCGCCAGGAACTGGTGCGTGATTACCAGTACCACTATCATAACCAGCGTTATGATAATCCACTCGGTTAGTACTTGGATCGACCGCATCAATAACAGCAAAAGATATATCATTACCGTTAGCAACGAAGCAACCAGGTCCGTCCACACCTACAGTACAAGTTTTAACCCAAATCAAATCCCCCACATTCATATTATTGCCATCGTTAGTAGAAACTGAAGAAAGGTACATGGTACCGTTGGCGCCATTATTAGTAACAGAAGGCGCTGGGTTTGCTAAAATTGTCGGATTCGCCCAACCTTCCATTACTTCTGTCGGCACTACTACCCCACCTTTTATTCCATCATCATACCAGCCTATAGATCCAGCAGTGCCGAAAGTGTACCAGCCATGCCCCGCGTAAGGAGTCCAGCCTTCAGGATATGTAGTATTGGAATATTGATTGAACGACATTTGCGCTGGATAAGGTGGAGTTGGTGGTTGTGTTGGAGTACAACCATAAATTCCAGTAGAATTCGGAATGAAACAAGTAGGCCCAATACCATTAGCTGGATACTCTGCGAGCACTTTAAGGAGTGGAATTAAATTGTTTGTATGGGGTGCACATGGATTTGGTGTTGGTTGGGGGATAGCGATGAGTGTTGGTCCGTAACTATCTTGTGCAGCTTGCCCTAATGGACCCGCAACTCCCACCGCCCAATGCGCACCTGGTAAATATGTATTTGCAAAACTAGGAGGAATATTAACAGTAAGCCCTCCTGTATATAGAGTGTTACGATTATTAAGACCCCAACACCCTTGAACATTGAGCGTATGATTGGTACTATTTAATGTTGCAGCAGCAAAAGTATTACGGTAGCCGGAATTACTATATGTACCAGTCCAGTTCAAAACTAATTGGTTTATGGTGTCATCATATAACAAACCAAAGGCACCAGTGGACGCATTACCATTGCCAGGAATATAATCCTGAGCTTCACTTACCGGAAAAGCACCCCAATCCCCACCCCAGCTTTCCATGTGGGCACGATTAGCACCAGCAAGAGATGTGTTACAAGGTGAAAGAGTTGGCTCTGGAAACTCCACTATGTGGCCTGTACCGTCATACATAAAGTAATGGCGGTTGCCATTTTCGTAACGCATGGTCATAGGGTAATAAGAAGTATAGCCTTGATACTGAACCCATGGAGTGATGAACATTCCAGCGCAGGTTAAGTCAGAGGTTTTAAGTAGGCTTGTTGCTGCCTCAGCTTGTTTAGGATTGTAAGTTAAACTAATTTGCCCAACCAAAAAAACAGTAACCAAAACAGCTACTGCTAAGAATATACTCCAATGCACTTGATGATGCTTCGGATCCTGATGCCACTCGTAATACGTTTGTTCTATGCTCATGATTTTGCTACAAATTTCTCTTTAATAATAAAATTATAACATTTTTATGGTGTTGGTGGTGGCTCTGGTGTGGGTTCTGGAGCGGGTGCTGGAGTAGGAGGGGGTGTAGGCGTCGATGCTATACAAGAACCGTCATCGACTGTGGCCGTTGGATCATAATTTGTTGCAGTGGAATCAGTGCAGCCAGAAACTGCTGTCGGAGCAGGAGGTGGAACTACACAAGAGCCGTCATCGACTGTGGCCGTTGGATCGTAGTTAGTTGCCGTTGCATCAGTACAGCCCGGAATTGAAGTTGGTGTAGGTGATGGACTTGGACTAGGAGATGGTGATGGAGAAGGAGCGGGGCTTGGAGCTGGAGCAGGCGCTGGTGGTGGAGTAGGAACATTTACTACAATTGTGCCATTAGTACTGTAACCAGTATCCTTCCCTACTACTAGATAGTGTACGATAGCTGATACATTGTCTCCATGGATATCAAAAGTTTTAATCTTAAAGCCAACATATTTCTGGTTTGAATCTTTCTTCCAAGAGAGTATTTGAGCAAATACTGGCTGGTCCGCTTCAGGTGTTAGCTGGATCGATGGCTTGCCAGTACCAAGGTCATAATCGAAGTCTACGTCCGCTTCGCCACTCGCGTCAGTTGCGATTGAACCAGCAATATTATTATTCTTGATAAAGATTGCCCCCAGTACTTGTGCATCACCGCGAGCATTAATACTAAATACTTCACTACCATTTGATTTAACCACCACGAGGTCATCTGTTGAGTTCGAAGTTATAGCGTTTATATTTACTGCACCAGAATTTTGAACCAAGAAGCGGTCAGTGCCATCAGATTGTAATTGCAACAAGTCACCTGAACCGTTTTGGTTGATGAGGAATGCAGTGGAGTCAGTATTGGCAATGAGTGAAGTAGTAGCAATTCTTTGCATGGTTACACTGCCGTCCGCTGCGATGTCAACCGTCGGATCATAATATGAAGTACGAGCGAATACCATTATCTTGTTGCCAGGAGTACCATCATAGTCCGCCAAAGCTTGACCGATTATTACTCCAGGCCTGGTAGCTCGCATCGCCTCGCCCGGAGTACTCGAGGAAGTAAGCACATCACCTTTATGAATTGGACCGTTTTCTTCATTAACTTTTACGAGTACACGGCCCACTAGCGCGACCGGCATAGGGTTGTCCGCCGCTTTGATGTTGTAACCAGTACTCGAGAAGTCCGCAGTATTGTCGGAAATAATTCCGATTAGATTGCCTTGATATGGGGCTCCAGATTTTACTAACTGGGTAATCTGGCCCTTCACGATATTCCAATCCGCGGTTCCAGCAGAATCAGTAGCATAAGTATCAACTAGATTTGTGCCGATAGAAACCAAGTCGCCTACTTCTATTCCAGCTTCAACTGGGTACATTTCGGCATAGTCGGCACCCGCGGATGGGTCACAGTCTACTAGTTCATCATTGTTAGCTTTACCAGCGCCAGTGTGACATACCGCATGGGTAGTTTGCGTACCGGTAAAGGAGAGGAACAATTTTCCATCTGCTTCGAAATGCGCTTTGATAGTATCCGTGGATTGGCTGTTGTTGGTAGTGTCAGATTCGATCTTAAATACAGTTTGGGTTGATGTTGATTCTTCCGTATTGATATAGATAGCATCGGCATTATCCGCATCTGCTATTTTTACTGTAAGCTCGCCAGTGTCATCAATGGTGAATTTAGAAGTAGCATTTTTTTGCAAGTCAACGAAGTTACCAGTGAATCCTCCAGAGCCAGATGCAAAATTCATAATGAGGCCTGTACCGGTGAAAGTAGAAGTATCGGTAGTAAAGTTCACCAAGTTTGCAGAAGTAATATCGTTGGAGTACGCACGGATTGCATTGCCTGATGTAGGATCGGAGCTATTATTGAGGTCCGCAAAGACTGCTGCAGGTGAAGCTACTGCTCCCGCTTCTCCAGTTGTTTCTGCTTGGATACCGAAGGTCTTGCCGAAAGTAGCAATACCAGTATTTATTCCAGCGGTGTTGGTACCAGAGTAAGCTTGAACTTCTAGTCCGCGAACTGTGTTGATACAGTCTGTAGCCGAGCAGTCATTGTCGATCATTCTGATAAGTTGGCCTACATATGTAGCATCGATTCCTGAAGCAGAATTTATAGTATTGATAAATCTATTGCCGTACTGGAAGGTACCATCAGTAGTAGTGTTAGTCATAGAATAATTTCCGTAGAATCCAGCAATAGCGTTTGCTCCCGTTGCCAAAGCGCTGTTCAAACTTGCGTTAACGACAACTGGCCCACCGAAGTTTCCACCACCTGGGCCTACGTTTAAGGAATTTCCTACATATAGATCGTTGTTGATGCGAGCACTATCAGTGACATTAAGCGAGCCTAACCCGGCCACCCCGATAGTAGCGCTCGCTGCGTCTACCCCCGCAATATCAAATGCGCGGAATTCATTTCCGGAAACTGTATCGAGGGCTGCATATAAGTATTTACCTGAAGCAAAGACTTCATTAACTCCGATAGAAACATCCACACCACCAACAGCTGATGGTGAGGCTGTATTCGTGACATCCGCGATTCTAAGATCGTTGCCGGAAACTGTTGCAGCCCCGAGGTATGCATATTTACCGTAAACTGCTACCGAGTTAACATCTGCTCCTACTTCAAGCCCACCAATTTCCGAACCGATTGTTCCCGGATTACTAATATTGTATATCTGGAATTCATCCCCAGAGCCAGAATCCGTACCAATGTATGCAAAAGCACCGGAGACATATACTGAATTAACCTCTTTAGCAACATTCACACCGTTAGCTGCGGATGGATCGAATGGATTAGAAATGTCGTAGATAATAAATTCGCAACCAGTAACTGTGGTTCCTGAACATGTGCCGGATGAAGTATCGCGGCCAACATATGCATAAGTACCTTGGACATACACTGAGTTAGCTCGATATTGAGTGCCGGAGTCCACAAAGTCCTCCCCACCAACTGCCGCGGGGCTTGCCGGATTTGTTATGTCGTAAATTGAAAATTCACAACCTGTAAGAGTTGTGCCAGAGCAAGTGCCGGAGTTAGTACCCTTTCCTACATACAGGAACTTACCAACAACGAATACTGAATTTACATCGGCGGCTGTATCGATGCCTCCGGTGAGAGTCGGAGTTGAAGGATTACTGATATCATAAATTCTCAAATCATTGGCGCTGTCCCCCGAGGATGCATAGCCGACATACGCGTACTTACCAGATACAAATATAGAGAGTGCATTAAAGTTATAGGAAATTCCACCGACTGAAGCTGGAATAGAAGCTGGATTATGAATATCGTAAATCTGGAATTCATTGCCGCTACCGCCATCGGAATTCACTCCCACATAAGCGTAGCTACCGTCCGCATAAACAGTGTTAGCATTCACGTTAGGTGTCGCTCCGGAAAGTGCAGTAGGGGTAGAGCTTGTACCGTAGTTAGAAAGTATTGTTCCATCGGAAACTGTTAAGCGCTGTGCAGGTGTTACTGTACCGAGCCCAACATAATCATTTCCTAACACTGTCAGGCCGGCAGTGTTATCATTGTTCGCTACTTGGAACACTGTCTCAGCTGCACCGAGGTCTGCGGTACTAGTGCCGCCATCAGATTTAGCTCCGACTATTTTAATTGCTGGAATGGTATCAGTCGGATTGGTTGAACCGATAACTCCACGGACTGACAACGCTTGTGCATCGGTGTCGGAAATTGCAGTAATCTGGGCGCCACCGGCTGTGGTAGAAAGTGAAGTTGCGTGGAGGAAGACATCGGTTTGCGCTAGACTAGTTAGACCATGAGCCACATCATCATCCGAGAGCGCAAAAGTTGGGGTGTTTGTGGAATCGGAAATTTCTAAAGTATAATCTGGGGAACTGTCACCGAGACCAAGGAATTTTGTAGAGTTATCAAAGAAGAAATTCGCATTGTCTTGCTGCAATATTCCTGAAGCTCCTGCAAACAGCACCGAGCCTGCAGTCGGAGCAAACCACGTAGGTGCTCCAGTACCGCCAGAAATTGCAGCTTGGCCTGTGGTACCTGCAGCGGAAACTTCCGCAGAGTCAGAATCTGTCCACAGTAGTCCTCCGGATACTGCAGTTAGGTTCTTGTTAGTGCCACCGTTAGCTAGTGGTAACACTCCCGAAACTTCCGCAGTCGCAAGATCAACCGCGTTTGTAGTAGAACCCGAACCAATAAAAATGGACGCAGTAAGTGTATCGGAGATTTGAGAGTCAGTTAATCCAGTTATATCCGTAATATTTCCAGTTGTTATAACTGTACCAGTAGCATTAGGTAAGGTATAGGTCTTATCAGTACCAGTTAAATCAGCAGTAGTAATGATGCCGGCAAACCTTGCCGCGCCTCCGGCTTGTGACAATAATTTAATATCATCATCAGTAGACGTAGCAGAACGGACAATTAATGCTGGAGTGCCAGCCGCTGCGGTAAATATATCTTGGGCGGAAGTGGTAAGAGAAGTTCCAGAAGCCACCCCAAGAGTTGGAGTAGTAAGTACTGGTGATGTTGAGAAGACTAAATTCGTGGAAGTTGTTCCGGTACTACCAGCGGCAGTGAATCCAGTAATATTATTAAAACAAGTTATAGTTGCCGAGGAACAGTTCGTGCCACCATTAGCAACAGCCAGTACTCCAGCAATTTCCGCAGTAGCTAGATCAACCGCATTAGTGGTGGAGCCGGAACCGATAAAGATCGAAGAGGTTAAAGTATCTGAAACTTCAGAATCAATAATGTCGTTGGCTTGGAAAGTTGTAGTGGAACCGAAGGCAACTGTACCGTTAAATGTTTTTGCTCCACCAAATGTTTGAGTAGAGGCATTAATAATACCTGCATGAGTAGCATCTGCTGTAGAGATTGCTAATGTAATATCATCCGGCGTTGAAGCTCCTACTAGTGTCCAGGCAGTTCCAGCCACAGTAGTGGTGGAAGCTACGTCTAAGAAATTTGCATCTGCCGCACCCACACTATTGACTGTAATATTGTCGCCACTACCGCCGGAACATGTAGCCCACGCCAAAGTTCCGGAACCGTTGGAGGACAAACATTGAGTACCTGTGGAATCGACATTTGGTAGAGTCCACGTTACGTTCGTGCCTACAGTAGCCGGAGCTTGAAGAGCGACCCAGTTCGAGGAATCAGCATCAGCAAAGCGTAGGTCGCTTTGTGTATCCAAAGTAACATTGTTAGCAGCTTCTATAGTGTCAGCAAAATAGTTCGCCCCTCCAGCGGAATAAATTCCGTAATTGGTACCAGCATTTGCAGCATTGGCATATACGGCATAGTTGGTGTCGGCAGTGCCAATAGTTGAGAAATACCCAGCATAATTCGTAGTAGCACCAGTTGTACCCAAGTCACTATTCGCAAGACTCTTAACTCCGTAAACAATAACACCATCTGTGGCGCCTCCGATGGTACCCGAGAATGAAGGAGAGGTTCGGATGCCTGTTAAGATAACATTGGCGGAACTATTGTTGGTGGAGCCAGAGAATGTTGGCGTTGATTCAAGACCATAAAGTTGTCCAGAGCTTCCCGCTGTGATGGCACTACTTTCAGTCGGCGAAGAAACAATACCGTCAAAACTAGTGCTTCCTCCGGAACTTAGTGCGCCGGAATAAGTAAGGTGAGAGTTAAGAGTTGTTATTGCCGTATTGGCTGTTGAGTTTGTGCCAGTTACATCTAATTCGTACGATGGACTCGCTGTACCGATGCCAACATTTCCAGATGCATCTACAACAAAAGCTGTACTGTCGGTAAGAGTTCCATCATCATTTACTCGTAGCGCTAATCCACTACCCGCCGTGGTGACATCAAGAGCCGCGCCAGTGTTGGCAGAAACTAACTGCTTAATAGCCAAAGCATCTGCTGAAGATGTACAAGTCCCCCCAAAACTTCCGGCAGTACAGGAAGTGTCGCTTATGCTAGCCACCGCACCAGTTATAGTAAGTGCAGTTGCCGCACCACCATTTATAGAACGTTCAGCATTCAATACATTTCCAGAGACTGTCACTCCAGCTCCTGTAGCGCCCAAATTATAAGAGGTGGCGTTATCCCACCAAACCTTTAATCCGCTTGCAGAAATATCTGTAGTATCTGGAGTACT
Organism: Patescibacteria group bacterium; assembly: GCA_040388575.1. Taxonomy (GTDB): domain Bacteria; phylum Patescibacteriota; class Minisyncoccia; order Phycocordibacterales; family UBA9973; genus UBA9973. The sequence continues at coordinate 95,655 of JAZKBO010000006.1, forward strand.
TCTTGGCGAGAAAGTAATATTTCCTACGTTTTGAGTGCCAGTGGTACTGAGTGGATCACCCGTGATATTTAATATAGTTGAATCAGTATGTAATGTGAGACCACCAAGAAAACCTGCTCCCCAAATCACTCCACTATTAGCATAAAGATTACCCGCAGAATCTAGCTGTAACTTTGTTGTGCCACCATACTTTGCATTAATTAAATTAGTACTAACTCCCGTTGTTGAAGTATTGGTAGTGTCAATATTTAAAATATCAAGACTGGTGTTTGTGTTTGATCCGCCAGTGTTAATTGTTGGTTTTATGTTTAATCCTGTAAAGTTTCTTGCATTTGCATCATTTTTAGTTAAAGAGAAAGTAAGCTTTTCTGCACCCACAGTGCCATTGGCGTCAGTGTTTAAGGTAAGCCCTGTCACATCCAACCTCGTCGCTGGTGCAGCATTGCCTATACCAAGATAATTATTCGTATCATCGAAAAAGAAATTAGCATTGTCTTGTGTAAGTTTTGTTCCATCAGAGAAGATTACAGAGCCTGCAGTGTAGGCACTGTTGTTGTTTGTACCACCATTTGCAATAGGAAGTATTCCAGTAACTTCAGAAGTTAAATCAACTGATGTTCCAAGAGTTGAAGCGACGGTGATAGTGTCTGTTGCACCACCAGTAGTAGTGATGCCTGCACCAGCTGCGATAGTTAACGTATCACCTTGTGAAATTGTTTGGTTGGAGCCAGATGTCCCTGCTGCAGTGAAGAGTGTGCCCCCAGAAACTACACAAGTACTACATGTCAGTGTCAGTGTGCCGCCTAAAGATACTGCACCTCCACCTCCTAGTGGAGATGAAGTGTTGACAGTGATGGATGAATTTACAAGTTCAGCATTACCGACAGAGTTACCTGGAAGAACAACTTCTCCATCACCTGTGCCGTCAGTGGTTAAAGTGATTGCTGTTGTTGATGAGCCGCCGAGTCCGAGTGCTGCTGCACCTCCTGGGAGAATAGTTAGTGCGGCAGTAGCATCATCATCAGCTGAAGTGATGGTGACGGTACCAGCATCATTTCTACCGAAAGTGAAAGTAGAGTTGGTGCCGTTAGAGAGTGTTTCGAGGTTAGCTAGAGTGAGAGCACCATTTAAAATTAGTGAGGCAAAGGTTGGACCAGAGGCAGTGGTCAAGTTCTGGCCGGTGTTGAAGGCGAGTTGGGTGTCGGTAATGGAGTCAGCGGTTACACCTACGGTAATAGTATCTGTGGCACTACCAGTAGTGGTGATAGAAGTGCCAGCAGCAATGGTCAGAGTATCACCTTGTGAAATTGTTTGGTTCGAGCCCGAAGTTCCTGCTGCAGTGAAGAGTGTCCCGCCAGTAGCAATACAAGTAGAACAAGTGATGTCTCCAAGTGCAGAGACAGAGATTACTCCGGAACCAGAAACTGCAACTGTACCGGAAGCATTTGGAATAGTAATTGTTTTATCAGATGCAGTTGGATCAGTAACTTTTAGGAAAGTTTCAATAGTGTCTGCAGTGGCTCCTTCGAATACTAATCCAGAAACACCGAATACTTCTCGATCAGCTGTTAAGGCCACGTCTCCGGAAGTAGCTTGGGATTCGTCTAAGGATAGTGAGAGTGATGCAGCGTTAGAGCCAGCAGATCCACCGGTAAGTCCGGTGAGTGCTGCCGTTGCAGCATTGGCGACGTAGTTAGCAGTGAGGACTGATGCGGTAAGAGTGTCGGAAATTTGAGAATCAGTGAGTGCGTTACAACCGGCAATAATACCAGAAGAATTTTTACATAATATAGTAGTGTTGTCTGTAGTGCCGAGAGTTGCGGGAGCAACGGTTCCATCAACAGTTAAATTCAACTTTCCTGCTCCAGAGTTTGTAAGTGCTAGGGTTGTGTCTGAACTATCTACAAAGTCCATAGTGTAAGTTCCAGCAGCAGTATGTGAAAGGCTAGTGTCGTTAGCAGCAATAACCAAGGCGTTAGACCCAGAGTCGAGTGTTAAGGCACTTGTTGTGGAAGATACCGTAACTGCGCCGGCACCAGTATATGATTGACCGGAGGCGATGGTGACAGTGCCGGAAGAGTTGACTATAAGTTTACCGTTATTGATATCAAGCAAGCCTGCAGGTGTGGTGTCGCCATCGATTCCAACATTTCCGGAAGCATCTACTGTTAAAGCTGTAGTGTCAGTAAGGGTACCGTCGTCGTTGACGCGAAGTGCAAGTCCGGTACCAGCGCTAGTTACATTAAGTGCCGCGCCAGTATTGGAAGTGTAACTTTGAGTAAGGTCTAAAACATCCGCGCTAGAAGTACAGCTTCCCCCCGACACTGCCGAGCAAGTATCAGTAAGTTTTGCCAAAGCTCCGGTAACAGTTATTGTTCCCCCGCCGCCAAATCCAGTAAGAGCTCGAGTAACCAATAAATTATTACCTGAAATGGTGCTGCTCCCAACATCAGTATCATTTAGGTTTAATTCCAACATATTAGCTGTAGTAACATTGGCGGTACTAACGATGTTAAAAGATGAACCCGTAGTGTTGGCCGGTCTAACATCTGTGAGACCGTTAGCAGCAATATTGAATCTTGAAGTTCCCCCTGAAGCTACTTTAAGCAAATTGATTGTATCACCTGTCACATCCGTGTTAACTGTATCGATATTCAAAGCAGTTATAGTTTTATTGGAGCCACCAGGAGTATTAATGGTAGGTTTAATTTGTAAACCGGTGTATGACTCAATAGACGAATCGGTGGTTGTAATCGAGCCGACAAAGTTAGCTGCTAGAATTTGTCCAGAAGAAAATGAGTTGTCTAGAGTAATACCTGTGACATCGAGCCGGGTTGCTGGCGCCGCATTGCCTAATCCAAAATAATTATTTGTGTCATCCCAGAAGAAATTGGCATTGTCCTGCGTATAAACTCCAGAAGTTCCTGCGAAGACAACGGAACCTGCAGTGAATGCGCCCGCACCTGTGCCGCCATTCCCTACTCCTAGCGTACCGGCCACTTCTGCTGTGCCTAGATCCACCGCATCCGTAGAAGTTCCGGAACCTTTAAAAATAGAAGCGGTTAGAGTATCCGAAACTTCAGAATCAACTATGTCGTTAGCTTGGAAAGTTGTAGTGGAACCGAAGGCAACGGTGCCATTAAACGTTTTTGCACCACCAAATGTTTGAGTGCCAGCAGTAACCCCTCCTGGATTGGATCCGTCAGCTGGTTGGAGAGTTAATACTTGACCTGAAAGAGAGGCTCCACTTGAGTTAGGTGAAGAACCAAATGCTCCGAGAGTTACATCGCCTGTATTTGTTCCAGAAGTAGTTCCAGAGAAGTTAGAAAATGTTCCAGTGCCGGTACATGCAAAGTTACCATTTGAGTTAGTAACCGTACAACCAGTGGAGCCTGAGCCACCACCTAGGAGGATGTTACCTGTGCCCGTATTGTTTAAGTTAAGTGCTCCAGCTCCTTGCGCATCAATAGATAGAGCAACATCCGTATCATCTCCTGTTGCTTTTAATGCTAGACCTCCTGCAGTAGCAGCGTTTGTGATAGTTAATTGGTTGACTGCAGAAGCAACAGAATCAAAAATTAGCATTTCATTACCACTAGAATCTGCAATGTAACCTAAGTCAGCAAATTTGGGAGTAGTTAGAGTTTTACCAGAGAGCGTTTCACTGCCTGCTAGTGTTGCCAATGTCCCTGTAGTTGGAAGAGTTACTCCTGTAGTTCCAGAAACTGTTAGTGTGGTCGCAAAGTTTCCAGAGATGGTGAGAGTGGATGCTGCGTTGTTGGCTATTCCGGTGCCGCCGTGGTCGGCGCCCAATGTTCCTGCAATTTCTGCAGTCGCCAAATCAACAGCGTTAGTAGTGGAACCGGAACCAATGAAGATGGAAGAAGTTAGAGTGTCGGAAACTTCCGAATCCACGATGTCATTAGCTTGGAAAGTGGTAGTGGAACCGAAGGCGACAGTACCGTTGAATGTTTTAGCACCAGCAAATGTTTGAGTACCGGTAGTCACGGATCCAGCCTCTGTTGCGGAAGCATTGCCGATAGCCAAAGTTATGTCATCTGGAGTCGAAGCACCCACTAAAGTCCAAGTTGTACTGGCGCTTGTACCAGAGCCTGCAACATCTAGGAAATTTGCATCGGCTGCGGCAGAAGAGTTAACTGAGATGCTATCACCTGAACTTCCGCAACTCTGCCATTCAAAATCGCCGCCGGTAGATTCATAGGTTAAACAAAATTCATCAGTTGGAGAGTTTACCGCCTTGAGCATTGCTTCAGTAACTTTATCGGAGCCAATAGTTAAAGCTGTTGCGCCAGAGGAATTAAGCGTGCCCGTAACATCCCCAGTGAAAGTATCGCCAGAGAGTGACACGGTACCAGAGCGATTCGGGAAAGTATAAGTTTTATCTGTAGAAGAAAGATCCGCTACATCAAAAATTCCAAATAGTGTTGGCGTTGATCCATTTTCTAAAATTTTAAGTCCAGCCGAAGAATTATCTAAAACAATATTAAAAGCTCCTGTTTGATCCCAATCAGCAGTAAGTGGCCCTAGATCAAAAGTTACAGTATCTGTAGCACTCCCGGTAGTTGTTATGCCATTACCAGTAGCGAGAGTAACTGTGTCGCCATCGGTAATAGTTTGGGAACTACCCAAGCTACCAGTCAAAGTGAAAGATGACATTCCACCAGAACCTGAACCACAAGTGAAACCTGTAGCCCCGATTACTCCGTTATTATCAGTTTGCAAACATTGGGTTCCTCCGCCGGCGAGCGAATCAACTTTCAACTTTGCATTACCTGCACCGGAGTTAGCTAACGCTAGAATTGTATCAGAGCTATCCTTTAGGTCCTCTGTATAAGTACCCGCCGCGATTCGCTGGAGTGTTGTATCCCCCGCTGCGATTGTCAAAATATTATTTCCAGAGTCCAGTGTAAGTGTATTCGTAGTGGAAGAAAGAGTTACAGCTCCCAACCCGGTGTAAGATTGACCCGCGGCGATAGTGGCAGTTCCGGAAGAGTTAACAGTAAAAACTTCTGCACCAACATCGAACAGCGCAGCTGGAGTATCGTCGCCACCGATGCCGACATTACCCGATGCATCTACTACAAACGCAGTACTGTCAGTGAAAGTGCCATCATCATTCACTCGAAGAGCGAGGCCACCATTAGTAGTGGCTGTAGTGATGTTAAGGGCCGAGCCTGAGTTTTGGGTAATTGCTTGGTTAACTTCCAGAACGTTCGCGGTAGAAATACATGTGCCAACACCATTCGTACATGTGTTATCAGTAAATGAACCCACAGCGCCCGATACCGTAATGGTATCAAAGGTTCCAGCACCAATAGAACGATTAGCGTTAATTATTTTACCCGATACAGTCGCAGAGCCCGTTCCTATTATAGATAAAGTTGAACCGAAAGTTGCTTCCAATACATCGGCTGAAATATTAGTAGTATCAGGCGGGGCAAAAGAACCTAGGGCAAATGAAACCAAATCGTTGGCTGTTGTGGTAAGTAGTGTATTTGAAGTCACACTTAAAAAGGTAGCGTCAGGACCCGCAGCTAAAATGGAAGTTGCTCCAGTAGATGCTACGTCAAAATTTGTGAAGTCAATCGCTGCAGTACCACCTTGAAGTGTATTATTGTTGAGTTGAACATTCGCACCAAAGTCAGCCCCGATACCACTGAAAGTTAATTTATTTACTCCAGTAGAAGAATTAACTACTACAGTATTGGAAGTATCTTCAAAATTAAATGTAAGGTCTTCATCGGAGTCCGATGATCCATCACCAATGCCTAGAAGTGTAAGATCGCCATCACCATCTCCAGAAATTTTTACTCCAGCGGCACCGAGATTAAAGTCATCAGCAAATGTTGGTGAGTCGTTAAATACCGCAAGCCCTGTTCCAGTTTCGTCGGAGAGTGAAGTTGCAAGTTGTGAAGATGAGATTGATCCTGAAGCTGTACCATAAAGTGTCCCAGAAGTTGGCAGAGTGACGGAGGTGGTACCTGAAACTGTAAGTGTAGTACCGAAAGCACCGCTAATGGTGAGAGTGGAAGCTGCATTGTTAGCTACTCCTGTACCTCCATTACCAGGAGGTAGTATCCCCGTCACTTCCGAAGTTAAATCAACACTCGTTCCAAGAGTTGAAGCGACGGTGATGGTATCAGTTGCTCCACCAGTAGTAGTGATGCCCGCTCCTGCTGCGATAGTTAAAGTATCTCCTTGGGAAATAGTTTGGTTGGAGCCAGATGTTCCTGCTGCAGTGAAGAGTGTGCCCCCAGAAACTACACAAGTACTACATGTCAGTGTCAGTGTGCCGCCTAAAGATACTGCACCTCCACCTCCTAGTGGAGATGAAGTGTTGACAGTGATGGATGAATTTACAAGTTCAGCATTACCGACAGAGTTACCTGGAAGAACAACTTCTCCATCACCTGTGCCGTCAGTGGTTAAAGTGATTGCTGTTGTTGATGAGCCGCCGAGTCCGAGTGCTGCTGCACCTCCTGGGAGAATAGTTAGTGCGGCAGTAGCATCATCATCAGCTGAAGTGATGGTGACGGTACCAGCATCATTTCTACCGAAAGTGAATGTAGAGTTAGTACCGTTAGAAAGTGTTTCGAGGTTAGCTAGAGTCAGTGCACCATTTAAAATTAGTGAGGCAAAGGTTGGACCAGAGGCAGTAGTTAAGTTCTGGCCAGTGTTGAAGGCGAGTTGGGTGTCGCCAATACAGTCAGCGGTTACTGCAATATCATTTGCATTAGAAGTGATACAAGTTCCAGCGCCTACATCCACAGTGACTACTCCAACTGTGCCACCCCCAGTTAGGCCATTACCAGCAGTGACTCCAGTAGTAGCGTTGGATGCCACGTTAGCGGTATCAATTAATGTTCCAGATCTTCCATCAAGAAGTGATAGTTCTGTTGGTGAAATCAAAGTCCCATTCACATCGATAGCTTGTTCCCATCCTGAACCAATATGAAGTGCAGTTTCAGTAACTACTGCAGCAGCAGATGAAAGGTTTGCAATATCAATTCCATAAAGTGTATCCGCATCCCCTGTGGTTGCAGATGTTGCTGCAACTTTAATTGCAGATATGGTATCAGCATTAGCATCGTTACCTAAAGTTAGGTTGTAAGTTTCTTCCGAGCCATCATCAGTGATGGTGTTGGTGTGAGTTTGGAGTCCAGTCCAGGCGAAGGCAAATGCTTGGTTCACTGCCACGTCATCAGCATTCACAGTGATACCAGTACCAGCTCCCACTGCTACAGTTGCCGTATCAGAAGCCACTGAAGAAGTTAATCCTCCACCCCCAGCGACAGTGAGAGTATCTCCGGAAACAATTGTACTTGATCCAGAGTCACCAGCTAATGTAAAGATTGTGGTACCAGTGGTCACACAAGTCGAACAAGTAAGAGTTAGAGTACCACCGAGTGATACTGCACCTCCACCACCAAGTGGTGAAGAAGTGTTGACAGTGAGTGATGAGTTTACGAGTTCAGCATTACCGACAGAGTTACCTGGAAGAACAACTTCTCCATCACCTGTGCCGTCAGTGGTTAAAGTGATTGCTGTTGTTGATGAGCCGCCGAGTCCGAGTGCTGCTGCACCTCCTGGGAGAATAGTTAGTGCGGCAGTAGCATCATCATCAGCTGAAGTGATGGTGACGGTACCAGCATCATTTCTACCGAAAGTGAAAGTAGAGTTGGTGCCGTTAGAGAGTGTTTCGAGGTTAGCTAGAGTGAGAGCACCATTTAAAATTAGTGAGGCAAAGGTTGGACCAGAGGCAGTGGTCAAGTTCTGGCCGGTGTTGAAGGCGAGTTGGGTGTCGGTAATGGAGTCAGCGGTTACACCTACGGTAATAGTATCTGTGGCACTACCAGTAGTGGTGATAGAAGTGCCAGCAGCAATGGTCAGAGTATCACCTTGTGAAATTGTTTGGTTCGAGCCCGAAGTTCCTGCTGCAGTGAAGAGTGTCCCGCCAGTAGCAATACAAGTAGAACAAGTGATGTCTCCAAGTGCAGAGACAGAGATTACTCCGGAGCCAGAAACTGCAACTGTACCGGAAGCATTTGGAATAGTAATTGTTTTGTCAGATGCAGTTGGGTCAGTAACTTTTAGGAAAGTTTCGATGGTATCAGCGGTGGACCCCTCAAACACTAATCCAGAAACACCGAATACTTCTCGATCAGCTGTTAAGGCCACATCTCCAGAAGTAGCTTGGGATTCATCGAGTGATAGTGAGAGTGATGCAGCGTTAGAGCCTGCACTTCCGCCGGCAAGACCAGTGAGTGCTGAAGTTGCAGCGTTGGCTACGTAGTTAGCCGTGAGGACGGAGGCGGTGAGGGTGTCGGAGATTTCAGAATCAATTAAGTCGTTAGCTTGGAAGGTGGTCGTGGAACCGAAGGCGACTGTGCCGTTAAATGTTTTTGCACCACCAAATGTTTGGGTGCCGGTAGTCACTGCTCCGGCTTCTGTTGCGGAAGCGTTACCGATAGCTAAAGTTATATCGTCAGGATTAGAAACTGTGTTTAGAGTCCAGGTTGTAGAAGTACTGGTACCTGTTCCGGCAACATTAAGGAAATTCGCATCAGTTGCTGCAGAAGAGTTCACGGTAATGCTGTCGCCTGAGGTCCCGCATGTTTGCCATTCGAAATCACCACCAGTGGATTCGTAAGTTAAACAAAATTCATCAGTCGGAGAGTTTACTGCTTTGAGCATTGACTCAGTAACTTTATCCGCCCCAATGGTAGTAGTGATTGCAGTTGTTCCGCTACCGGAAACATCTCCTGAAAGAGTGATAGTTTGGTTACCGGAAATATAAGCAGCGGCATTATTTTCTGCTTGAGTCCAAACGTCATAGCACCCCTCGGAGGCTCCCGAAGCATCCACACCAAGTGGTGCATTTCCTGCCGAACAATTTGCACCATTAGCTGCTAACGCTGTTGCCGTTGTTGCGTTTCCAACGAGTGCGCCGGTGAAGGTAGAAGCAGCTACTGTGTTAAAAGTTACATTGGAACTAGTAGTCAAATTCTGCCCAGTATTAAAGGCTAGTTGGGTATCACCTATAGAATCCGCAACAATTCCAAGGGTTACAGCAGCACTTTCGGATCCTGATCCAGTTACCGCGATGGTACTAGAGCCGGAATCTGCAATGGTTGCAACGTAATTTCCGGTAGTGTCAGCACCAAGGGCAATTAAATTGTTTAATGTACTCGCTCCAGTGCCACCGGCCGCAACATCGATAATGCCGTCAGTGTTGGAATCATAAACTGAAGTGAGCATGTCCCCAGTTCCTGAAATTGTTTGCCATGATGGTAAGTTTCCACCGGAAACTATCAGCGCCTGACCTGGAGAGCCGATTCCTAATCGCGCAAAATTTCCGCTGCTATCTCTGTAAAATAAATCTCCAGTAGCATCGCTGCCAAGTGTTAAGGAAAGTCCACCAGCATTCACAGCGCCAGCTAAATTTAAATCACCGCCCGTGAGTACCGGGATTTCACTTCCAGTTGGAGTTTGGGATACGGAAAATCCGCCAACTGTTCCGGAATTTATTGCAAAACCAGAAGAAACAATTTGAGGTCGAGGGCTAAGCGTCTCAAAACTTACGCCGGAACATGAGGATGCCACTTGTGCCGCAACTTCTACATTTACATACACCGTGTCATTGTCCTGAAAATTATAATCGAGCACATCTGCACCCGAACCTATTGAGGCATCGAAAACTCCATCGCGAGTTAGAATCGTCATAGTAGAGGGCGTTCCTGATGGCCAAAGTTTGGTTCCCGAGCCCGCGGTAGGGTTGTCATAAATTGAAAATCTGTAACAGTAATTAGTGCCACTGGTACCGCCCAGGAGTGTACCCGAAGAATTTAAAAGCCTACCTTGAAAATTAATAACTTTTGGCACCCCAGCCGCAGAGAAGGCGCTAAGTGCCGGAAACAAAGAAAAAATGATCAAAATTGCTGCAAAAAAACGCACAAAAAAGAGGCTAATTTTCTGTAAATTTTTGACGAGTTTGTGAGTTAGAAAATTCATTTATCTAATTCTCAAATTATACCATATATATAAAGGCTAAAGTCACGTTTTTGGCACCTGAAATTTGAGGCTAATTTAGTACCAAAATCTTGGTCAATTTTTGACTACTTTTTTTAGCCTAAATTTCAATATTTTTCTTACTCTAAAATTTCGAAATCTTGAGCAGTGTCTAAGGAATTAGTTTCACGGTTTCTACGTCTAATAAAGTAACTAGCAATGGATCCAATAACGATAAGGATAATCAAGATGGTTACAAAAAGTAACCGACTGATTTTATGATTACTTTCTTGCGTCTGTACTTTTTCTATGGGCTGAATTAATGGTGTCGCTTCAGTTTTTTGGATAGTTGTCATAGTAGATAATTTAGCTGGAGGTGTTGCAACTTGAGTAATCTTTGGCTTTACAATTAGGTAGTTTTCCACACCCGCGGTTGGCAATGATGCAACCCAGGCACCATTTATTTTCTGCAAAGAATTACCATCACCTGCCCCGCCTTGGCTGGATTGATATGTAAATTGATCTAAAATATTTTCAGAATTTTTTATAATTTCTTTCAATGCTAAGGGCTCACCAGTATTACTTAATGAAAAAGTTGAGTCGAAAATAGTACCGGAATAACTCGGCCAATCACTTTTAAATTTTGCACTGTCGGCTACTATTACCGCGTAGCCTTCAGCGGGTATTTTATTTATGCCTTGCACTAAAGTAAGCTTATGATTTGTATTGGCTTCAAATAATTTTATGTTTGTCATATCGATTTCTTGATCGGAATTATTGAATATCTCGATCCACTCCCGGCCAGTATCGCTGCCAGTTTTAAGGTTGTACATTATTTCATTAATTTGGAGTGCTGCAAAAGCAAAATAGCTCGGGCAAAATAAAAGAATCATCAGCATGACAATTACTTTTTTCATTGCTATAATAATACCATGAAAAATTTACAATTCTTGGCAATTGGGGATACCGTAATAGACGCCTTTATTAAGCTAACGGATGCTGACCATATAGATGTACGCGGGGTGCCAGATCACGAGGACTTCAAAATTTGCTTACCTTATGCTGAAAAAATACCGTATGAGGAAGTGGACGTAATAAATGCAGTTGGAAATGCTGCTAATGCAGCGGTTTCTGCTGCCCGCCTTGGGCTCACTAGCTCTCTTGTTTCAAATTTAGGAGATGATCAGAATGGCAGAGACTGTTTAGCATCACTTGAGAGCGATAAAGTTGGTACTGAATTCATTCAAATAAATAAGGGGATGAAGACTAACTATCATTATGTACTTTGGTATAAAACAGAGAGGACAATACTAATAAAACACGAGAAATATCCTTATATTTTGCCGGATATTGGCGAGCCAGAGTGGCTTTATTTCAGTTCTGTAAGTAAGGATGCCTTCCCTTTCCATGACCTAGTAGCCAACTACCTAGAAACTCATAGTGGTATCAAATTTGCCTTCCAACCAGGTAAAAATGAGATAAATCTTGGTAAAGACAAGCTTGCCAGGCTATACAAGCGAGCTGATATCTTCTTTTGTAACGTTGAGGAGGCTAGGACTATCCTAGGCATCCAAAGTGAGGATATACTTGAATTATCTAAGGGTCTTATGGCTCTTGGTCCTAAAATTGTTTCTATTAGTGACGGCCCAAACGGGGCATATTTATATAATAATGGCGAGCTTTGGCAGATGCCTCTTTATCCTGATATTGCCCCACCCTTGGAGCGTACAGGAGCTGGGGATGCCTTTTCATCCACCTTCACGGCAGCACTCGCCTTAGGCAAATCCCCTATTGAAGCGCTGGCCTGGGGTCCAATTAACTCCATGTCAGTAGTCCAAGGGGTCGGCGCCCAGCGCGGCCTCCTAACACGAGAGAAACTCGAAGAGTATCTTGCTAAAGCTCCAGCAGATTACAAACCCAGAAAACTATAAAATAAATTTTTAAGGGGTTTCGAGCGCGACGGCGCGAGAACTTCAGAATTTTTTAAACTTCAAAAAATTCGTACCGACAAAAATTTTATTTTATAGTTTTCTCCCTAGCACTTTCTTCACCGCTTCTTTTATAGAATCTTTACCCATACCATAGTGCTCGATGAGTTCATCTGGCGTGCCAGACTGGCCAAATTTGTCTTGAATGCCGATAAATTCTATGGGCACTGCATAATTTTGGGCAAGCGCCTCGGCAACTGCAGAACCCATGCCCCCCATTATTTGATGTTCCTCCACCGTTACAATTTTTCCAGTTTCTTTTGCGAGCGCAACGAGTGCATTTGTGTCTATGGGCTTTATGGTCGCTAAATTCATTACTTTTATTTTTATGCCTTCGGCTTCTAATTCTTTCGCAGCGAGCAACGCTCGATAAAGCAGCCCACCCGTCGCCACTATTCCAACCTGCGCTAAGCCCACTTCTGGCATCCAATAAACTTCCGCTGCGCCAATTTTAAATGGGGTTTCTTCCGTAGTCATGATCGGTGTTTTTTCCCTCAAGAGGCGGATGTACGCGGGCTTCTTGGTTTTAGCTATGGCCAGAGTTGCTTTACGCGCCTCAATGGCATCGCATGGTGAAAGAATGTCCATATTCGGCATTACACGCATTATGGCAATATCTTCGAGCGCCTGATGAGTGCCGCCGTCCGCGCCTACGCTGATTCCACCATGAGATCCCACGACTTTAACTGGGCGGTCATTGTAGGCGATAGTAGTGCGTATCTGCTCCCAATTGCGCCCAGGTGAGAACATGGCGTAGCTGGAGATAAATGGCACCTTGCCCATCGCTGCCATACCCGAAGCCACCGTGGCTAAGTTTTGCTCCGCTACACCTATCTCTACAAATCTCTCCGGAAACTTTTCTTTAAATAAATTCATCTGAGTGGATTCAGTTAGGTCCGCACACAAGGCCACCACATTTTTATTTTCCTCCCCTGCTTTTACCAGACCCTCACCGAAGCCTTTGCGGATATTAACCTCTTCCACATCGGAGTTGAAAATTTTGGGATTTAATTTTAATTTAGGATTTAACATATATGAAACATAAAATTATTCGGTCTACTCGTGTTCAGATTTAATTTTTCCACCCAAAGTGCGCAGCTCCTTGAGAGCTTGCTCGTAATCCTCTTTAGCATTAGCCCCATTAGGATCATAGCCATGCCACTTATAATCTCGTTCAAATTCCTTCACGCCTTTGCCGGGTATGTTGTGTGCAATGATTACTGTCGGCTTTTCGAATACTCCTTTAGCTTCCTCGATAGCAGAGTTTAAGGCTTGAAAGTCGTGACCCGAGCATTCAATCACATGCCAGTTGAAGGCGCGCCATTTATCAGCCAGGGGTTCGAGTGGCATAATGTTTTCAGTAAAACCGTCTATCTGGATATTATTGCGATCAACAATGGCAATTAAATTCCTTAATTTATTTTTGCCTGCAAGCATTATCCCCTCCCAAGTATTGCCTTCATCTTGCTCGCCATCACTCATAAAACAATATATATAGCGGTCGGCGCTCATGCCATTGTCAATTTTATCCGCGAGTGCCATACCCACAGCCTGAGAGAGCCCGGCGCCAAGGGGGCCAGAGGAATTCTCTAGCCAAGGCATATATGTTCTATGTGGATGTCCTTGCAAGCGAGAGCCGAATTTACGAAGTGTTTTAAGTTCTTCAAGGGGTAAATATCCAGCGTGAGCCATCGTGGCATATAGTACCGGACAAATGTGGCCATTGGAGAGTACTAACCTGTCGCGCTCCGGCCAGTCCGGCTTCTTAGGATCATGTTTTAAAATATGAAAATAAAAAAGAGTAAAAATGTCAGCCATGCCGAGCGGGCCCGCAGTATGCCCACTGCCAGCAATTAGGAGCATCTCAATAATAGATTGGCGAATATCATTCGCTTTAGTTTCAAGCTCTTTGATTTTATGTGGAGTTAACATCAAAAGAAGTATAGAAGAGAAGTTACAATTCTTTGAATCTCTCTATACTACCAATTATATCATCAGTGTTGAAAATTGCAGAGCCTATTACTAGACAAGTAGCCCCCGCAGCTAGTATCTTCGGTGCCGTATCGAAATTAACTCCCCCATCCACTCCTATTGTTAAATCTGGAAACTTTTCTTTCAATTTTTTTATGTGCTCTAGGCACTTCGGATCAAATACTTCACCTTGGACCCCTTCGTGGTCGATACCCATAACCTGCACAAAGTCTATAAATGGAACCAATGGGTAAATTACCTCCGCTTCAGTATTGGGTCCGAAGGCCACGCCCATCTCAATGGTGTCGCGGATATAAATATCTATCCCTTCTAGAAATTCTCTGAAGGACTCAAAATCATCCATAGCTTCAACATGGAAAATCATTCTGCGGGGCCCGAGTTTAGTATAGATATCAAAGTTCTCTACCGCGCCCTTTACCATGAGGTCTAATTCAAAATCAATATCCTCCCAAAAAGGCATTCCTTCCTGTTCAGCCAGGATGTTTCTAAAGTGATCGTCAAGAGAATTATCCAATAAGGGCTCACCTTCAGCCGCGGGATTAAAGAATGGCCAAGTCATGTGCGGCACAAAGACGCCGTCACAGATATCTACTTGCACGATAGGCACTACCCCACGTACCAAGGCAATCCTGTTTTTTAAATCTTCATAATTTTTAGGCAAAACCGCTGGAATTACTTCAATCATATTAACCAAGTTTTTTAACCCGCCTTAAATGCCTTTCTTCATTCTGAAATTCAGTTGCTAGGAAAAGTTCTACTGCAAATTTAATTTCATCGTAAGATAGGAATCTGACTCCAAGGGAAAGAATGTTGGCATCGTTATGTAAGACAGCAAGTTTCACTATTTCAAAAGGATCCGAGCTTTGTGCTCCCGCAATATCAATAGCCCCCTTCGGTAAAGCCTCACCATAGAACAAGGCTGCCCGGGCGCCCGGCACTCTATTGGCACACATAGCCTCGCCCTGACCCGAACCGCCTAAAATAATCCCGCGACTCGATGCATCAGCAGCTACTGCCTCTGCCATTGGCCGCACAAAATCCGGATAATCATCATCTGCATTATATGCAAAGGGTCCTTTGTCTTCTATCTCGTGTCCGAGTGGAGTAAGATATGTTTTTAATTTTTCTTTTATTTCGTAGCCCGTATGATCGGAACTTATATAAATTTTCATACCTTAAATTATTCAATCTTAATGGCATCTATTTTTGCCAATCGTCTTATATGGCGCTCATCGGCGGCATACGGAGTAATAAGCCAAAAATTTACAACTTCCATCATGGCCTCTTCGGTAAAATATCTAGCGCCCAAGGAAAGAACGTTGGAATTATTGTGTTTTCTTGATCTTGCAAGAATACCAGACTCATCTTCTACTACTGGGGTGGATTTACCATAATAAGCAATGGCTCTAACGTGCGGAAATCTGTTTGCTATCATGGCTTCGGCTTCCCCTGTACCGCCGAGAATAATCCCCCTAGATCCATCCGGGTCTTTGGAAACTTCTTTAGCAACAGGAATCGCGAAGTCTGGATAGTCATCCTCTTCATCATAAGTATAGGCACCCTTATCTACTACTTCATGCCCTTGGGCCCTGAGGAAAACTACTAACTTTTCTTTCAGCCCATATCCTGCATGATCTGTGCCGACAAAGATTTTCATATAATTTGTTATTTAGCTACACTAATACTTGCAGTTCCGATATTACCAGCTGCATCATAGGCCTTGGCACTGATACTGTGAGTGCCTATTTTAAGTTTGTTTGCGTTTAATTTATAAGTATAAGGTACTGTAGTATCAGTAGTTTGTAGAATATTGTCTATACGAATTTCAACTTTCGTAACCTTGACGTTGTCTGTCGCCGTAACCGCCACCACGCTATTGGCAGCAGCGATTTTACCTCCATTCACTGGGTTTGTGATTGAAACTACTGGTGATGTGGTGTCGGGGGTAGATATTGGGGACGGGGTTGGAACAGGCAGCGGAGTAGGAGGAACCACAACTGATATTGAAGAATTAATAACAGAGGCAAGTAGATCAGTTCCCAATCCAGCAACATTACTGTCATTTGTCATGCCTTGTGAAAAATCAATTTTAACAGCTGAAGTCCCAGCAGCGATAGCGTTAAAGTGGATAGTGGCGAGTGTGCCTGTTCCAGTGAAAGTGGTGCCACCAGCAGCGAGTTGTGAAAATTGTACGGTACCTTGCGCGTTATCTACTTTGTTTAGGATAGTGTTTGGCAGCAAAACACCTGGAGTAATTTGTACACCAGACTTCACACTATCATCATCCTCCACTTGCAAAACCTTTGGGTCAAATCTAAGACTGTAAACGTCTGCGCCGTCAACACTCTCTCCTGCGGTGTCCAGTAGTATGTCCATAGTAACTGCGCTACCGGCAGTAGCCGTAAAGGATGCTGGAGATAAAGATAAGGAAGGGCCAGAGGCGCGAGAGCGCATTAAATCAATAACAGGTTTCAAATATACAATTATTAATATCACTCCTGCGATTACTGCTAAGGATATAACCACTTGTATAACTTTTTTATTCATATTTATTATTATACTACTTATAAATGTCAACAACAATGAAAGGGTTATTTAAAGCTAATTTGAAGTAAGAGCACATTAGCAAGGAAAAAGCCCACAACTAGGCAAACTATGCTGAAAAGCAGCCAGAACTTAATTCTAGCCTTACTAACAAAGATAAAACGGCTGTTTAATGATCGAACAAAATGGTTTATTTTTTCATCTAAATCCCTAACCCTTGTGTCAGTTTTTATAGATAAACCACCACCCGCATAAGCATTTATCAGGTCATGAGCACTTAATACTCCCACCAGCCGGCCAGCTTCATCCACCACTGGGAAAGGGCTAATGTGAGGATGCTGGATGAAAATTTTAGCTGCATCGCCCAGCACCATCGTGGGAGATAAGACAATTGGGTTCAAATCCATCAGGTCCTGCACCCGCAACAGTCGAATATTTATAAGATCTCTTTTTATAAGAAATTTATCTTTTCGATACAGTCCAAAATCTTCGAAAAGTTTAATGAAGGTCGGTAGGTGGATGTGGGAGTCTTTAATTAGGAAGTTTCTCTCCGTTATGAGGCCCACTAACACCCGCTCACTATTTATTACTGGAGCACCACTTAAATTATTTATAGATAAAATTTTCACTGCATCCAATAACGACATCTCGGGTGTTACGGATACAGTATTCTTGACCATGAAGTCCGAAACTTGATTCATCTTTTTATTTTATAGTCCCTCCTGTCTTTATCACATGGTCCACGAGAGTATAAGTGTACCCCATTTCATTATGATACCAAGTCAGCAAAATCTTCTTTAGTAATGTCGTTTCCTTCATTACTCAATTTTATCATATAAATTCTTAAAAAGAATCACCCTGTCCGCTCACCTGCCGATACCCCGAATTGCTTCAGAATCTCAGCAGGTGGGCGAAGGTTCCATAATTTTTCAAGGACCGTTATTTGGTATTTTACTCCAACTCCCGACACTAAGCAAGCAACCCCCGACAAGGTGTTTATAACTTTTTCAGGCGGGGATATTTGCCTTTTACTGTGGCCGAGGACCGTGCTTTTTTGTCCCCATTTTTGGCTCTTTCACGCATATAGATCTCATGTATGGTGGAATGGTGAAGAGGCTTCCCTGTTTTCGGGTTTTTGTAGCGGCTTCGGAGATTCCGGAAGGAGTATTTGACCGGATCTAGCTCATGCAGTCG
Organism: Patescibacteria group bacterium; assembly: GCA_040388575.1. GTDB lineage: Bacteria > Patescibacteriota > Minisyncoccia > Phycocordibacterales > UBA9973 > UBA9973. Next base: position 113,402 of record JAZKBO010000006.1, read on the forward strand.
AACGATCTCATCATTACGTTTTTGATTCGGCCTATTTGCCATAGGCTTTAATAATACTACAAAAACACTTGGGATTAAAACTTTGCCATCTTTCCGCCGTTATGAGTACGCACCACGGGATTTCTTTTTGGAGCATTTAAGAATTGATTGGTTATAGGAATATTTCCCTTTTGCATGAATTCAACGAAGGAGTCAAAAATCTCTTTCGCATTATCGAGATTCTCTAGATGCATGATGCTCTTTAGATTTTTATTGAGCCGAGCTTTATCCTGTTTTGGATTACCG
>JAZKBO010000006.1:113696-114582 GCA_040388575.1 Patescibacteria group bacterium
CTCTTTCAGATCATTCCCCCACATCATAGTATAAAATTGTGAGCTCTCAAGGTTTGAGTGTCCGAGAATGTTTGTCACGTCTGCACTCGCTCCGCCTTCTTTAATAATTTTACGGCCACCATAATGGCGAGCTGAGTGGGCATTGAAAATAGACGGAAGACTTGCCCGGTTCGATATCATTCTAAACACCTCACATACACCGCGATTTGTCATTCGTTTTCCGCTCACGTCATAGTGTCCGCACTTTCTGATAGATATAAAGACGGCAGCGGGATCGTCAAATGTCATCAGCTTTTGAATCTCATCTTTTTTCTTGAGCCACGCCTTGAGATATTTGCCGGTTCTAGGAGTCCAAAATATTTCCCGGATCGGACGTCGCCCCCGTGATTTTTCCGTTCGGATCATGGCGCTTCCAGAAAGATCTTTATTAAATTTGAGCTCGTTGTCATCTAGAGAAATAATCTCACCTGACCGCGCCCATGTATCCCAGACCATATGTATAAGCGCAAGATTTCGTATGTTATTTGGATTGCCGTCGTTCGGAATAGACTTCGCCAGTTTTTTGAAATCTTCTTCGTTCGCCACTCGCGGGATATTAAATTCTTTTCTTGGTAGCGGAATAAGTGACTCGTTGAGACAGTTGAATCCTCGAAGATTGTAATACTCGAAGAAAGTTCGTAATGCAATTGCGACTATGTTTACGCCGTTTCTTTTCCAGCCGAGTCGCTCCATTTCTTTCATGTAATGCAATACGTGATGGATCTGAATTTGATCGATGTCCGGATCACCTAAGGCAAGACAAAAAATGCGCAACACGCTGTCATATCGAATAACCGTTACTCCGGTTACTTTGAATCCTCTCCAGTTTTTGAATTCTTCTATTGCT
>JAZKBO010000007.1:0-27778 GCA_040388575.1 Patescibacteria group bacterium
CGAGCTTCACCCCAGCTACTAACTTAGCTGCTAACAAGGATATTGTGATTGATACTGGGGCGCCAAATGTTGCAATTACTGCGCCCGCAGATCTGTCCACTGTTTCTGGCGCAGCTGTCCTGGTCAGTGCGGATGCAACTGATAACAACAGTGTTGAAGGTGTTCAATTTAAATTAGATGGAATAGACCTTGGTGCGGAAGATACTAGTTCACCTTATGAAATCACTTGGGATACAACAGCTGCCACCAATGGATCACACGCTCTCACAGCCGTCGCTCGTGATGACGTTGCAAACTCAACAACATCTGCCACGATTACAGTTACTGTAAATAATACTTCGGGCGGTGGAGGGGGTGGAGGCGGAGGTTCTCATATTGTTGGGCATACACCAAGTACGCCTAGCACACCGCCTGCTTACGTTTATCCACCACCAGTGGTAACTAATCCTATACCAAGTGTCATTGATAAAGTTACTGACATCGTAAAAAATATAATTCCCTACATTCCTTTCTTCCCTAAGCCAGCTCCGCCCCCACCGGTAATTCCAATTGAGGATTTAGTAGCTAAAGTTACGCCTCCTGCCTTTCAGGGCAATTGGCCACTAATAGTCTTACCAGGTAATGCAGAATTTGTGTTGGCGCCTCTACCTAAAGCTATCACCAGCTTAGCCCAGAAATTTCCAACTCTTGCACAAACATTTCAAGACGTCGGTGTTAGCAAGATTACCGATGTTGAAAAGCTTCAAAATGTGCAGTTTTCCCTACCAGGGCTAACAACTAAAGGCGGCGTAACCCTCCCATCTGAAATTGTATTTGCCAGTACGGGCGGCAAGTTAGTAAATTATGATTTCGGTCTATCTATTTCAGAGCGTGGCGTGCCGCAAGAGCAAATCAGTACAATCACGGGCAAGCCATTACAGCTGGAAGTAAAGCCTGAGCACCCAGTCCGAGTTATCAAGGGCTACATGGTTTTCAAGTCTAAATTAAGTGCCGCAGCTCCTACTACTTCACCTTTGTCGATGCTATCGAACTTGTTTAGGGCACAGGTTGCTTTTGCTGAAGCCCCAGCACAAAACCCACAAATTGAAGACAAGCTAGTCTTGCTTGAATTTGAATACACTGACCCTGACGGCGATGGCATCTATACTGCCAATATCGATTCGCCTGTAGTGCCTGGAGATTATGAAATCATAACAGTCATGGATTTTACCGATCCAGCGCTCGGCAGTCAGGAAATTAGATTAACCACTGTGGTGGACCCTGAAGGCTATATATATGAAAAGAATGGCGATAAAGAAACTCGCATACCTAATGCCACTGTTACCATTTACTGGTTAAATCCTGAAAATAAAGAGTATGAAGTTTGGCCTGCAGCACAATATAGCCAACAAAATTCTCAAACTACTGATTTGAGTGGTACTTACTCATTCCTAGTGCCGGAGGGGGATTACTATATTAAAGCCGAGGCTCCCGGGTACCTCTCATACGAAGGCAAGCCATTTGAAGTTAAACAGGGTTCGGGAGTGCATACTAATATTGAATTGCGATCCCAATACTGGTATTTACACGTAATTGACTGGAAAACATTATTATTAACCCTAATCATCATTTTATTGCTCTACAAGCTTTACGGTGGTAAAATTAGAGAGAAATGGAGGAAAGCATAAACATATGGATAAGCAAAAAATAAGCATATTACTGATAGTAATCCTCCTTGCCGGCAATGTCTTTTTCGGCTACAAGTATTTTTCGAATGCTAAAGTGCTGGCGGACACACAGGCAAAGCTTCAAACTCAAACAACCAATGGGGCAGTACTCGACTTCACTAAACTTTTTATTAAAAATGTATTGATGGCAAATTCCGAAGTTGATTTCGACACCAGGCTCAAGCTCGAAAATGCTGTGCGCAACTTAGGGGACGCTGAAATCCTAACTAAATGGACAGAGTTCGTTGATAGCAAAACCGCAGATGCGGCTCAACAAGCAGTCAAGAATTTACTTGAGGTGTTAGTCAACAAAATAAAGATTCAGTAATTTTTATTTTATTCTCCGCCCATTTCGGGATGGGTAGGGGGCTTATTTGACTTAGTTTCACTAGTACCTTTAGCATTTACTTCATAGGAAGTATTTTGCTGTTCGAAGAAGTTAACAAGCTCAAAGACGTCAGTAGCAGTAGACATCCACTTAGCAGGGTTGGTGACGTTAAAGTGCACTTCAAGACCCAGCTCTTCTAATCGGCGGTCGGCAACGTACTGTACATACTGGTTCACATAGTCCGCATTGAGGCCTAGGATGCCCTTCGGGAACATGTCTTTATTGTAATTTACCTCAAGGCCTACACCCTCGATAATTATGTTACGGATCTCCTCGGCAAATTCACCTGTTAGAAGTTCCGCATTTTCTTCGAGGACTGTGTGGATTAATTGGATACCAAATTTTAGGTGGAGTGATTCATCTCGGAGTACCCAAGTAATCATTGAACCTAAATTACGGAGTTGGTTGCGCTGACGGAAGGAGAGGGCCACCATAAAGCCGGAGTAGAACCAGGTGCCTTCCATCACAATGTTGGTGGCTACCAAATTACGCAAGAAATCTTTTTTACCTTCTGCTGTTTCGATGTCCAGGGTATCCTCTGTCATTCGTATCAAATATTTATTTATGAAGTCCTCCTTCTTCTTCATGGATTCCATTTCTAGGTGTTGCTCGTATACTTTAGCTCTATCTAGTGGAAATGTTTCGAGTACGTACTCGAAAGATACACAGTGGTTGGCCTCCTCGAACATTTGCTTTGCAAGGTATAGGTGGCATTCAGGGGATTTAAGGTACGGATACACGCCGAGTGCTAGGGAGCGGTTCACAATAAGCTCGGCCGGATTGAAAAATGCCATTAGGAATTCCACGGCATGACGTTCGTCTTCAGTCATAAGCTTCCAGTCCGCAAGGTCTTCACCGAGTGGGATTTCGTGAGGGAACCAACTATTGCGCACTGCTTGATTATACAGATCATAAGCCCATTTATAGTGCATGGGATGCAAATTCATGTCCGTCGGTGAGGCTTTTCCTAAAATCATATATTTCTTAGCTACTTAAAATTATTAATAACTTATTTAATTATTGGCATCCTTCGCACAAAAGTGCATCTTGTGGGTCTTCAGGCATATGCACCTTCATCCCGTTAGAAGCAGGCCGCCCCACGGTGACTGTAGCACTGACTTCGTCAGGGCGGCTTCTAACGGGATTCATTATGGGGACCATGTTCACAGGAGAGGCCATTACAGCTTCAATTTCCTCGTTTTTTATTTCTTCTGCTAGTATTGCTTCCTTGGTAGGGGCTGGGGTTACTGGTAGAGCTGCTTGCTTGTCTCGTAATACTGCAAAGCCTCTCTTGCCTAGAGCTTCAGCCTTGTTAACAGTGGTGGTGGACTGCTCAGCAGAGTGGCGAGGCTTCATGTGGAGGTAATAAGTGGTCTTGAGGCCCTTATCCCAGGCAGTAGTGTAGATGTTCATGATCTCATCAATGTCCCTGATGTCGAGGTACATATTGCGAGAGATGCCCATGTCCACCCACTTCTGGGCGCGAGCTGCAACTTCCACATAAGCATAAGGGGAGACAGAGAAGGATGTTTTATAAATTCTTTTTATTGCATCTGGAATTTCGGCAATTGCTTCGATGTCGCCGTGGTTCTCTAGTATTTGCTCGCGAGTTTTCTCCCATAGGTTTTCATTCTTAAGAGCGGTCATCATATTTGGATTTACTTCCAAATATTTACCGGAAATTTTATTGCGAGAGAACATCTGGGTAAAGCGAGGATCAATACCAGGGGAGGTGCCGGCAACAAGGCCAATGTTGGCATTCGGTGCAATAGCAAGGAGGGTTGCATTTCGAATTCCTTTTTTAACTTTAGCGCGGACAGCATCCCAATCCAAGAGTGGTAGAAGTTTTGCAGATTCTTTTTTAACTGTGAGCTCACGGCCGCGGTCAAATTCTAGTTTATCTAAGGTGTCTACTGGAACTTCACCCTTACTCCAGCCAGAGCCTTTGAAATTCTTGTAACTACCGCGCTCCTCTGCTAAATTAGCAGACTCATCAATAGACATGTAGGAAATAAATTCAAATACTTGGTCAGCAAAGTCGTAGGCTTCAGTATCTTCATATGAGTAACCTAATTGCTCGATAGCATCTGCAAAGCCCATGAGGCCGAGGCCAACTGCGCGGTTCTCTGAGTCCGCTTTTCTGGCTTCAGGAATCGGCAGCTCATTAATGTCTACCAGGTTATCAAGCTGGCGAGTGGCCAAGCGCACCGATTCCTCTAAACGGTGCCAGTCAATTTGATTATTTACGATATGGCGGGCGATATTGATTGAAACCAGGTTACATACGGCTACATTGTCGCGATCAGTTGGTAGGGTGACCTCGGTGCAGAGGTTAGAGCAATGAATTGTGCCAGTATTGTTATTAAGTGCGCGAATATTTATGGAATCTTTCCAAGTAAGCCATGGGTGGGAGGTGGTTTCAAGCGACACTAGGATGTTCTTATATTGCTGGCGGGCAGGGAGGACATTAAACATTTTTAGTTTGCCAGCTTTAGCCATCTCCACGTATTCATTGTAGCGCTTTGAAAATGCTTGCCCATATAGTTCGTTTAGATCTTTGACTTCATTCGGATCAAATAAATACCAGTCTGCACCCTCGAGCACTCTCTTCATGAATTCATCGGAAATGAAGACGGCAGTGTTAGCTGTGCGGGTGCGACGATAGTCATCACCATTGTTTTGCTTCAAATCAATGAAGTCTTGGAAATTAAGATGCCAGTTTTCCATGTAGAAACAAAGTGCACCCTTTTTCTTACCACCACGTTGCACTGCACGCACTGCGGAGTCAATGATGTGCATGAATGGAACTGGTCCTGAAGAGACTGTGTTGTTGGATTTAAGGACTGAACCTTCCGCACGAAGTTTAGTTACGGAAAGACCGATGCCACCGGTGGCTTTAGATAAAAGTAAAACATCTGATACTGTTTTACCGATATGCTCCATGTCATCATGGATTTCCATTAGGAAACAATTTGAAAGTTTAGGATGAGGAGTGCCGGCACCGATGTTAGAGGAGCCTGCAGAGAGGTATTCCAACTTAGACATCTTGTCATAGAATTTTTTTGCCCACTCTGTCGGATCCTTTTCATTGAGGGACATGCCCATAGCTACTCGCATCCAGAAATATTGTGGAGTTTCAAGAGGTGCCTGCTTTTCATTCTTCATCAGGTAGCGGTTCTGCATCGTCGAGAGTCCGGAGTATTTGTATAGTTCATCATTTTCAATTTTCAAATGTGCTGCCAGTGCGTCCAAGTCAAACAAAGTTGCAAATCTTGGATCAAGCAAGCCCCTCTCGAGCGCATCTAATACATAAGTCTTGAAATATGCACTGTGAAGCTTGGCAAATTCTTCGGCAGTGACGGATTTAGACTCATCATTGTCATAATCACCGATAACTTTTTTGTAAATTACTTTAAGGAGGAGGCGAGTGGCTATTTTATCGAATTCAATACCGAATTGTGCGTTCTGTAGAGCCGCATTTATAGTGGCTGCATCCATTTCTTCAGTAGTAATGCCATCATATAGAGTAAGTTGTGTCTCCGTAGCTATTTGAATTACTTTACTAATAGGATCACTAATACCATAACAGGCTCGCTCGATGGATTTATTGATGCGGTCCGCGTTGAAGGGGACCTTCGAGCCGTCTCGCTTAGTTATGGTAATCGTCATAGTTACCTATTATACCCCTATTTAAAATTTAAGGGCAAGTGAATATCCTTAAAATTATCATCAGGAAAAGTTGATCAAGTTTCGTCAATACACCTCTTAATAAATCCTTTAGAATTTTGGTATAATACCCCTATGCCGGGCAAAAATATGAAAACGAGAATCATGGTTTTCGGGACTTTCGATGGATTACACCCCGGGCACTTAAATATGTTCAAGCAAGCTAAAAAGTTGGCTAAAAAGAGCTTCCTCATCGTCTCTATCGCTCGGGATAAAAATGTTTTGAAGATAAAAAAAGAAATTCCCACTCACAATGAAACAAAAAGAATGAAGTTAGTTAAAAAAATTAAAATTGTGGATAATGTTGTACTTGCTGGAGCCACTAAGCACTTACCACATATATTGAGTGAGGGCCCACATATTATTGCATTAGGCTATGACCAGAGGAATTATGTCAAAAATCTTAAAAAAGATTTAAAAAATAAAGGTCTTTTGGTAAAAGTTGTCCGTCTGCGGCCATATAAAACACACATTTACAAAAATCGCTTGCTAAAGAAAAAAAGAGCCTTATAATAAATATATTAGCAACTTAAGTAAAAAATATGGATAATTTTTTAGAAAAGAAATTAAAAGATAAAGATTTTGTTAGTGCTTTTTTGACTAGCTTACTCGCGATAATTATTATTCTTTTAGTGCTAGGAGTTGTGGCTTGGAATTTCCGAGGGAATATTTTTGGATTCTTTGCTCGCGAATATTTGAAAGAGGAAGCAGCTGCAAATTCAAATTCAAACAATGCACCGACATTTTCCCAAGACTCATTCGTAGTGGACGCGGTGAAGAAAACAAATCCTGCAGTGGTATCGATCGTCATTTCAAAAGAAGTTCCGAAATATGAAGTTGATCCAAATGCGCAACAGAATAATCCATTTGGAAATATGTTTCCAGGATTTAATTTTAATTTCGGTACTCCACAATATAAACAAAATGGTACGGAGAAGAAAGATATTGGTAGTGGTTCCGGATTTTTAGTTTCCGCTGATGGCTTGATCGTTACCAACAAGCATGTAGTGGACCAACAGGGTGCTACCTATACTGCTTTTACTAATGATGGTAAAAAACACGATGCTAAAGTGATTGCCAAGGACCCAGTGCTCGACATTGCACTCATTAAAATAGATGGTACGGACTTGCCATACCTCACCCTCGGAAATTCCGACGCACTTAACCTGGGCCAAAGTGTGATTGCCATTGGTAATGCGCTTGGTGAATTTAGAAACACTGTATCTGTGGGGGTAATTTCTGGCCTTGCGCGTTCCATCACTGCTGGAGACTCTACAGGCAATTCCGAGCTCCTCGACCATGTTATCCAGACGGATGCGGCAATTAACCCAGGTAACTCTGGTGGACCGCTGCTCGACCTATCAGGCAATGTTATTGGGGTAGATGTGGCTGTAGCGCAGGGGTCCCAGAGCATAGGCTTTGCACTACCTATCAATAGTGTTAAGGGCGCGATAGAATCAGTAAAAGCAACAGGTAAAATCATTAGGCCCTACCTCGGTGTCCGCTATACGGCCATAGATGCTGAATTAAAGGATAAAAACAATTTGTCTGTTGACTACGGCGTGTTGGTCAAACCAGGCGCTACGGCGAGTGAGCTGGCCGTGATCCCAGGAGGACCGGCGGATAAAGCTGGCATAGTTGAGAACGATATAATTCTAGAAATTGATGGTGTGAAGCTCGATGATAAAACAACCTTGGCATCCCAAGTGCGATCCAAAACCGTGGGGCAAGTAGTCACACTAAAAATTCTACACAAAGGCGAAGAAAAAAATGTACAAGTTACCCTCGAAGCAGCACCGGAAGCGAAATAAAATTTAGAGATCTGCTCTTCGGATGGTGGACGCTATGTAGACACCGTAGAGCATTAGTGCGCCTAGGACTAGATAAATATAATTGAAGGCTGGGGAGTAAGCGAAGATGGCAAGGGCAAGGAGGGGGGCTAAGATGTAGGCTACCGGCGCAGTGTTGCGGTAAATGCCGATGAACTCATCCTCCTCTTTGGTGATATGTTTGAAAAAGTAAGTATCACTCATTATTTCAATTGTAGCGGCACCGAGCCGGGTGCAAAATAGTGCAAGCGCCCAGATCCACACCGAGTGCTGGGTAATAAAAAATAAAGATAATGTTGCAAGAGAGGCAATAAAAAATCCCCACATTAGCATGGAGCGCTCGCCAACGATGTCGGAATATTTGCCGAGCGGAAAGGGTAGGAATACAAACGGGGTTAGCATTATTGCAAAGATAGTACCGATTTGACTCCAGGTAAATAATAAATGAGTCGAGAGGTATATCGGAGTGTAGATGACCATGAAGGCGTAGAAAAATTGCAAAATAAAATTAATTTTATATGCGCGGGATAAATTTTTATTCCTGAAATATCTCTGGAGCGAACCCAGGAGTGGTGCCCGGTCGTATTTTGGCTCTGGCAAGTTCCGAAGGAAGAAGAAGGAAGTAAGGAAGAAAATACTCATAATTGCAAAGGAAATAAAATAAATAGCGCTGAAGGGGAAGTCATGCAAAACTTTTCCCGAGAATATCTGCGCCACCACCCAAGCTACGGAATAGCAGGCAATATACAACCCGCGGATTTTACCCATGGCATGATTTTTAGAAAATATTTGTAGCAGTTCATCTAGGAGGAAGGTAATGACATATACAAGCGTCTCATAAAAAATAAAAACTGGAATTATAATCCATTTATTCTCTACAGTGGCCAGGAGTAATAGTGATAGGGCATTTAACCCCACCGACCAAATCAAGAAATTATAACCGCCAAAACGACGCAGGATTTGCGGGATGAAAAGCAGTGCAATTACAGCTACGGCAGCACCCAAGGTAAACAGAAGCCCCACACTCCTCTCCGATAGCGTTAAGGAAAGCAGGCTGGAATTTACATAAGCAGTGAGGGCAACGTGTAAAGACAATAAAAACGCCGCAAAAAATATATTTTTTATCTTAGGATTTAATTGGGAATTATCTTTAAACATTCTTTATGTACTAAGTATAACCGGTATGACTAGTGGGCGCTTGGCTGTCTTCTGGAAGAGGAATTTGGAAATATTCTCTCCAAGCGCTGCTTTGATCTGATCGAAGTCTATTTGGTTGGCTGGCATGCGAGTGGTGGCATCTTCCACACCTTTCTTGATCATGAGGCGCACTTGGCGCAGGAGTTCCTGATTTTCTTTCAAGTAAACGAAACCACGGGAGATAAGGTCTGGAGATTTTTTAAGTTTACCCGTTTTCTGATCAATGAGGGCGATAATGACGAACATGCCGTCTTGAGCGAGCATGACACGATCACGGATTACCACATCCTGGGTATCGCTGATTGAAGTACCGTCCACCATCATGGGGCCGCTCGGAGCCTTTTCTTTGCGGACTGATATCTTTTCACCATCGGGTGAGATTTCAATAATCGAGCCGTTATCCGGTACCACAATATTTTCTTCCGACATGCCGAGTTCCATTGCCAGCTCTTTGTGGCGCACGAGCATGGAATGCCAACCGTGAATAGGAATGAAAAATTTAGGATGAGTTTTACGATGTAGCCATTTTATATCTTCCTGGTTGCCATGGCCGGTAGCATGCACGAAGTCCTCACCGGAAGTACGGTAACTTATTATGCGCACGCCTTGGCGGGTCAGGCCGTCTTTCATTTTTTGCACGGAAAGTTCATTACCCGGGATGATGGATGCCGAGAGGATGATGGTGTCGCCTTTTTGAAGAGTAAATTTTGTATGGGATTTATTTGCGGCCCGATTAAGTGCGGCAAATTCCTCACCTTGGGCTCCAGTCATGAGGATAATAACTTTATTGGGAGGGTAGCTATTTGCTTCCTCTATCGGGATAATGGTGCCCTTTTTAAGGGAAAGTAGGCCGGCTTCAATTGCCACCTCAATGTTTGTTTTCATTGAGCGGCCATCGAGCACAATTTTTTTACCTAAAGTTTCCGCGTATTTTACAACATGAGCTAAACGCGTGATGTGGGAAGCGAAGGCAGCAATAATCATGCGGCCTTGAACTTTACGGATTAAATTCTCAAGCCCTTGGTGAACTTTAATTTCCGCTAGAGAGAAACCCTCGTTTTCAATGTTAGTCGAATCAGTCAAAAGCAGGAGCACTTTAGCTTTGTCGAATATGGAATATTCCTTTTCTTCAGACTCGCTAACTACGCCGTCAACCTGGTCCAGTTTATAGTCACCCGGAGTTACGATCCAGCCGTGATCGGTTTCAATAATTATACCCATAGAGTCCGGGATGGTATGCGTAACTCCGAAAAATTTTACTTTTATTTTACCGCAAGTAATAGTGGAATCCTTTTCCACGATATGCTCCTTCATTGCTGGCAAGTGGGGGAATTCCGCCTGACGCTTGCGCATCATTAATATGGACAAATTTCTGGAATACACTGGCGGGTTACCAATGCGTGATAGCACTAATGGCACGCCGCCGATATGGTCCAGATGGCCGTGCGTGATGATCAGCGCGCGGATTTTATCCTTACGCTCTTCTAGATAGGTGGTGTTCGGTATAACATAATCTACTCCTGGGGTTGCTTCAGTAGAAAAGTGCATGCCGGCATCAATGACGATAATATCGTCGCCGATTTCGATAGCGGTCATATTTTTCCCCACTTCCTCTACTCCTCCTAATGGGATTACTCGAATTATGCCCCGCTCGGGTGGAGGAATTTTTATACCACTTTCACTGGTATTTGATTTTTTATCGTTAAATGGGCGCTTGCCACCGCGGGGTCCGCCAAATCGCTTCTTCGTGTATTGATAAGTTGAACTCTTCATGGCTCTCTTGCCTCCAGCAGCTCTAGGCTCACCCCTATTGTTATCTTTGTGCTCGTTCCTAGGCGGCATAGATTGAGTCTGGGGATTTAAATTTTGGGGTGCGGTTTGTGGCCTTGATTCTGCATTTGAATCTTTACTAATGGAGCTGAACGATAGTCTTGTTTTTTTAATCATTTTTTCTAAATTTATCTGGTTTTTATAATTTTCTAGTTAACTAACTTCTTTTTGTGGAGCAAAGATTTTCCAAACACTATCAACCTGTGTGTACCATAGATATACATTACTAAAGCGATCTGCCGGCACTGTAGCATGGTCGATGGATAGATTTTTTAAGTCTTTCGACACTATATATATGAATTGTGGTGAGTAGAGGAATACAGCGGGCATGTCTTTCCTAATTTCATCCTCGAACTGGGCGTACTTCTTTATTCTAGCTTGTTCGTCAATGGTAACAAAGGCATCCTCTAGAATTTTATCCACCTTAGCATTAGTATACATGGCTACGTTAAGGCCCGGATCCTTACGTTGAGAAGAGTGCCAGAAGGCATACAAGTCGCTCTCGTGGTTGATAATCTGGCCGAAAAGAAGCGCATCATATTTCCTAGGGCGGATAACACTTTGATTTAAATTTCCAACTTCAAAAGTCTTAACTTCTACTTTGATTCCGATTTGGGCTAAGTCCTCGCTGATTAGTTCCGCAGACTTTGCGAGCTCCGGAGCATTACCAGTAGAAATTGAAAATTCTAAAGTTGAGGTAGTCTTCTTTTTCTTATCTGTTTTTGTTTTTTCTAGGAATCCACTTGTACCCATTTGCCAACCATCCTTGGTTAAAATATCTTGTGCTTGTTTGAGCTCGTCAGCTTGGGATGTTTCTGTATCCGCTGTTAGCCTCTGGTAAGCTATCATATTCGGCGGTATTGGGTCATCGATAGTTACGCCATAGCCAGAGAGCACTTCCCGCACAATGCGATCCTTATCCAGAGCGAGGTTAATTGCCTTAACAACATTTTTATCGAGGAAGATCTGGTTTTGGTTCTGATTAAAAAATAGCCCAAATACCCGAGGCAACACTGAAGTTTCCACTCGATAGCCCTTGGCTTTGAGTAGGGCAGCATTCGCAGGGGTGATAGAGCTAATCTGTGAAATTGTGCCATTCTCTAGTGCTGTTATTAGGTCATCTTCATTTGAATAAAAATATAGATCAATATTTTTTATATAAGGCTTGCCCAAACTGAATTTATTAAATCTATCTAATATGTAATAGTTAATAACTCCAGAGGATTGTTTACTGACACTGCCGACTTGGTATGGTCCGGAACCAATTGGATTGGTATTAGCATCATTAAGCTCAATAGGGGACCCACTCCAAGTGTGCATTGGCATAATACCTAGCGTCGCATTTTCTAAGAAGGATGCGTATGGTTGCTTGAGAGTAAAGACTACAGTCTTATCATCAGTTTTTTCTACACTGATTCCATCCCAGCTTGCACGACGCGGACTTTTTATTACCGGATCCTTTACTGCGTTAATCGTAAAAATTATATCGTCCACCGTCAGGGGCTGACCATCTTGGAAAGATAAATTATCTTTCAGGGTAAATGTATAAGTTAGTCCGTCGGGAGACATTTCATATTTAGCAGCCAAGTCTGGCACCAGCGTGCCGTCGTCGCTCTTCCTCATTAATCCTGAATAAACCAGATTGGTTAAATCCAAATCTGCCATGGAATTAGCCAATACCGGGTTGATAAATCGTGGGGCACCCACTATGCCCTCGCTAATGGAGCCGCCGGACATAGGCACACTTACCATAAAAGATTTATTTATAATCTGTAGGATACCGAGCGTGCTAATTAATAGCACCACAACAAGGGTACTGAAAAATAGCCATTCTTTTTTCGTGAAATGAGTGATGGCTAAACCTATATCTGATTTTTTCGGCAGGCTACCAGTGATTTTTACCTGGCGCATGCGGCGGAGTGGATTTTCCATATTAAGAAATTTTAAATAAGTCTTTTATGAGCTGTGTGCCTTTAAATATATTGAGAGAAAAGCAGAAACAGCAAAAAGGATTGCACATATAATAGACAAGTAAAACAGAAACAGTTCGAAGCCTCGGCGCGTATGATGGAAAGTTGACCCATCGCCGCCGCCCAACGCACCTCCAACTCCGGCACCTGTTTGCTGGAGTAATATGGAGAGCACTAATACTACTGAGAGTATTATTTCTATATAGGGCAATATATTGGCCACTAACTGCATTGCCTTATTATTGCATATTGTGGGCCTGAAGGCAACTTACCCCAGTTTTCCTCTTTTTTCTTGTCTTTCTATTGTCTTTCTGGTTGCTTTATTTGTATAATATGGGGGTATGAAAAACTCAACTACGGTGCTAGGATTGTTTCAAAAATTATTCCATAATTTTAATGCTCGTCAGATGAAGGATGCTACTCTAGCTTTCATAGCGCATCTTGATGCAGGTGGCAAAATGTTCCTAGCTATGGGGGGCGCTATGTCTTCCGCCCAGATGGGAGTAACGCTTGCCCCTATGATCAAGAAGGGTAAAATTCATGGTGTTTCCTGTACTGGGGCTAACTTGGAGGAGTCGGTTTACCGATTAGTAGCCCACAGCCATTATAAAGACTACCCAGACTATCGATATTTCACCAAAGAAGATGATGAAAAGATATTAAAGGAAGGCGGCAGACGAGTGACCGATACTGCCATTCCCGAAGATGAGACTTTCCGAGTCGTCGAGCCGATGTTACTGAAGCGTTGGAAGGAGGCTACTAAAAAAGGGGAGCGTTATTTCCCTCATGAATATTTTTATCAAGTTCTGCTTTCGGGTGAGTTGAAAGGCAAGACCGAAGGCGATATAGAGCATTGCTGGCTAATGGAAGCTGCGAAGAAAAACTTGCCGATGGTAGTACCGGGCTGGGAGGATTCCACATCCGGTAACTTTTTTGCTGCCTATTGCGCGAGCGGGGAGGTAGACCCTAAAGTAATGAAGACGGGGGTAGACTATATGGTATACTTTTATGACAAGTATCAGGAGCTGGCCAAGGATGGTCCAGGGCTCGGATTCTTTCAGATAGGCGGCGGTATTTCTGGAGATTTTCCTATCTGTGTTGTGCCTTCGATAAAATATGATCTGAAGAAAAAAGTTCGCCCGTGGGGATACTTCTGTCAAATTTCTGATTCTACTACTTCTTATGGTTCATATTCCGGCGCTACCCCCAATGAAAAAATAACTTGGGATAAATTAACAGTTAAAACCCCTATGTTCGTAATAGAGTCCGATGCTACCATCGTCGCCCCGTTAATGTTCGAAGCTGTACTAGACCGATACGAAATTTGTGGAAAGTAGTGTAAATAAGCGAATTTGAAAAACTTTCTTAAAATTTTAATACCCTTCATCATCATCTTTGCCGTTGGCTATGATTGCTGTCGTGCTTATGTTTTTCCACCCGCACCATGCAGTGTTCCTATCGCCTACAACATTGGAAGTTTTGATGCAAAGTTTGGAATTTCAAAAGAATATTTTTTAAGCGCGCTACAGGATGCGGAAAAAGTATGGGAGAGCCCCTCTGGTTTAAATCTTTTTGCTTATGAGCCGCAGGATACTGATAAAGATGTTTTAAAAGTTAATCTTATTTATGATTATCGTCAGCAGGCAACGAGTAAGTTGGCCAGTGTTGGCGTGACGGTGAGTCAAACTAGAGCCTCCTATGATTCCCTAAAAGCCAAATTTTTAGCACTGAAGGCTGAATATGAACAAGAAAGAGCAGCACTGGACCAAGATGTTGCAGCTTTTAACAAGCACCCAGGTACTGCCAGTGAGCGTCAAGAACTATTGGCAAGACAAAAATCTTTAAATAATAAAGCAGATGAAATAAATGCCATGGTGACAGTGATCAACCGCTTGGCAGGCGAGCTGAACATTTCAGTTGACCAATACAATACAATCAATGGCGCTCGTGGGGAGACTTTTGAAGAAGGAGTATTTTCGACCGACGGCACTACCAGGGAAATAGATATTTATGAATTCTCAAATCGAGCCAAGTTGGTGCGAGTGTTAGCTCACGAGCTCGGCCACGCGCTCGGCTTGCCGCATTTAAAGGATCCAAAGGCAATCATGTATGAATTCAATCAAGGCAATTCTAGCTCCCTAACCCAAGCTGATTTAGACTCTCTTAAAGCAACTTGCGGCATCAAATAAAGACTAGTCCATTACTGAATATTTTCTGTGCTATAATAATAGTATTAATCGTTAACCTTAAATAATATGGAAACAAATTCGACGCCAAACTTTTGGCAGAGGCACATGAAAGCAATTATTATTCTGGCTATTATAGTTATTATCGCAATTTGGGTGGTTTCAAAATATAACTCTTTCGTGACTCAAAGTGAACAGATAACTGCGCAGTGGAGCCAGGTAGAAAATCAATATCAACGCCGCTTTGACCTTATCCCTAACATTGTAAATACTGTTAAAGGGGTAGCTAAGCAAGAGCAAACGGTTTTTGGTGAAATTGCCGAAGCGCGTACTCGTTATGCCGGTGCTGCGACTCCTGACGCTAAGGCCGCTGCCGCTACACAAGTAGAATCCTCACTAGCCCGCTTGCTAGTTATTGCGGAAAATTATCCAGTACTACAATCCTCCCAGGCTTATCGTGACCTTATTGTATCCCTAGAAGGTACTGAAAACCGTATAACTGTTGAGCGCCAGAAATACAATGAACTTGTGCGCGATTATGATACAGGCATAAAAAGATTCCCAACTTCAATTATAGCTAGCTTGTTTGGCTTTGGAGAGCACGCATACTTTGATGTTCCAGAGGCTAACCAAACTGCGCCGAAAGTAGAGTTCTAAATTAAATGATGCGTAAGTTTTTACTTTTACTCGCGTTCACCATATCTTTTTCTGTACCTTTTTCCGCGTTTGCCTTTACTGTGCCTGCACAGCCTACTGGCTTCGTACAGGACTATGCGTCGATGCTTTCTACTGACCAGGTCCAGACTCTTGAAACCAAGCTGGAAGCTTATGAAAAAAGTTCTACTAATGAAATTGCGGTCGTTACCATTCCTTCACTCGACGGCGATACTATTGAAAACGTTGCGCAGAATATATTTACAGAGTGGGGTATCGGTAAAAAAGATAAAAATAACGGCGTCCTGTTATTAATTTCCCTCGCGGATCGGAAAACTAGAATTCAAACGGGCTATGGCGTGGAAGGCGATCTGACTGACCTTTCAACGCATTATATTCAGGATGAAGTGATAACTCCAGCGTTCAAAGCTGGGGATTATTATGGCGGCATCGATGGCGCAGTAGATAAAATGATAGAAGCGTTGGGAGGGAATAATATTGTACCGGAAGATCAACAAAGAAATTTAGGAGATTTTGGCTCGTATATAAACTGGATCATATTTTTAATTATTGTTGGTTTCCAATTACTATCTGCAATTTTGGGGCGCTCGAAGAGCTGGTGGGGCGGAGGTATTGTGGGGGGAGTAATAGCTATTGTAGTTTGGCACTTCTTTATTTCCTCCATCGGGGCCGCTATTCCATTACTCTTAGGATTTGTCGGCTTCGGACTTTTATTTGATTTTTTAGTCTCGCGAGCTTATACCCAAAGGAAAACTAATGGTAGCTTTCCGTGGTGGTTTGGCGGTGGCGGCTCCGGCGGTGGCGGAGGATTTGGCGGCTTTGGTGGTGGATCATCCGGCGGTGGCGGCTCCTCGGGAGGGTGGTAAATAATTTTTGAAATAAAATTGCTTTTTTTACGTCATCATATTCGTGTTAGAATAAGATGATGTGGAAACATAAATTAATAATTATTCTTGTTCTCTTTGTCACTGTGGTGGTGTTCGGTCTTTATAGTTCCAAACACCCAGTAGCCCCAGTAGCCTTAGTACCCGTACCTGGCGACGACGCCCAGCAAGTGCTGAAGCTCACTGATGGCCGGCAGTGCTATACATATAGCCATGAGGCTACTACAGATGAGCCCTATAATGTTTCTGAATTTATCGACATCACAATCAATGGCACATTAGTCTCCGGCACGAAGCACGGCACCCAAGCAGGACCGGACATGACCAATGGCTACGAGGGCACCATCTTAGGGACCCTGGATGATAATAAAATTACCGATGTGTATTCCTACACAGTGGAAGGCTCGCATAATCAAGAAAAAGAAATATACCAGGCGGGCCTAACTGGCATCGAAAAGCTGCGTTACCCACTGATGCAATATGGCGGCATGCTGGTGCCAGATACAACTAAAGATTTCACTACTATGCTTTATGCTCGTGTGGGGTGTGAAGCTTCTAATTAAGTTTGATTGACGGCTGGTGTCAATTTGGTATTCTATTTTTGGACGTTAACACACAGAAGTGCGGAGAGTGCTTATGCATGGACAGCCTTGGCTTGCCGTCACAGAAGCTCAAGCCCTTCGTTTTTTCTTTGAACATCTCCGGGATGTGTCGGATGATCAGGATGCCCCGGAGCCCGAGCTCCTTTTCAACGCGAGTGTGCTTGCACACTTCGCGACTACGTCGACCGCGGCTGTGGACTTTCCAAATACGCCCGCGTCGCTGGGAACAGTCTTCGACCTCTTCGTCCTGGACCGGAGCCACCATGTGGATCCGGAAATCCTGGAGGCGGCGGCGAGCCAGTGTCTGCTCTTGACTGGTTTCTTCGGGAGCCAGCTCCGGGGCCGCTACAATTTGGATTGGTATGCAACCCTCGGCGCCAGCTTCTTCGACCAGGCGGCGATCACGGGTGCTGATCGAGCTCGCTCGGCGATGATGCACCGGATGGCCGTACGCTTCGCCTTCTGGAGAAGGCAACACCAGCGCCTCGCGAAGGAGCTCTACGACTTGCCGAAAGTCATCGGAGTGCGGCACTGATCGCAAGGGAAATAAGGACAACATGCAGCCGCGATCCCCAGGGGGCCGCGGCTGTTTTACTTTTTATGGATTTTGGTATAATAATAGTATTATTAGGTTTGTAATAATATATAAATAAATATATGAAAAATAAAAATTTGCAAAGAGGATTTATTCCGTTTTTAATTATCGCGATTATAGCTGTTTTAGCTATTGGTGGGGGAGTATATATATCTAAAAAGAATAAAGAGGCTAAGCTTGCAGCCGAAGACAATCTTAATACTCAAGCTAACGGCAATGCAGATGCTAACGCCAATGTGAATGCCCACCTAGGTATCAATTCAAATTCAAAGGGCTCATTACGCAAGTTGCTAGGGCTCGGTAAGGATACCACTTGCACCTTCACTAGTACTGCCGGGGGAGTTAATTCTTCAGGAACTGTGTATGTCTCCGCAGCGGGCTCAATGCGTGGGGACTTTACTTCTAATACGAGTGCTGGAACTAAAACTTCAAGCATGATTGTTAAAGATGGTACTACATATGCGTGGAGCGGTAGCCAGGGTGCAAAGATGGAGGTAAAGGCCACGGGCGGGGTTCCAGCATCGGCAAGTGCTAAATCAAATGTTGATCTTGACTCTGCAGTAGACTATTCATGCACCGATTGGACAGTGGATCAATCCAAATTCACACTACCGACTGGCGTCAACTTTGTTGACGTGGATGCTCTACTTAAATTGAAAGCTAAAATATAGGAATCTAAGCTTGATTGACACAAATCTAGCTGTTGCTAGTATCTACTTGAGGTAAACCATGTACACCCACAACGTCGTTGTTATCGACAAGCCGGAGGGCCAAGCCTGGTCACCCGAAGAGATGGACAAGCTCCGGGCCGGCAGGGTTGTTTGTACGCCCATAAAAACCCGGCCGGGTCGGCTCATCGTCCGCGACCACAGCACCAAGCGGCGCATCGCGGGGGCACTCGGTGTCAGCGATAGCCAATTCGATTACGATGATGAAGTGGACGTCAACCAAGCCGATAAGTAGGGAGAGATCCCGACTCTGAACTGATCGCCGCCCTCGCTAGACGAGGGCGGCTTCTCTTTTCAATTAAAATTATAAAAATGTTATACTAGAAAAATGTTTCAAAATTTCCTAATCAAAAAGATGCTGAAGGGTAAGGGTGTGCCGGAGGGGCAGATCGATATGTTCGTGCAGATGATTGAGAAAAATCCTGAGCTTTTTAAGACAATAGCTTCTGAGATAGAACAAAAAGTAAAATCCGGCATGAATCAAACTGATGCCGGCATGCTGGTGATGAAGAAGTATGAGGCGGAGCTCAAGAAGTTGGTTCAATAGTGTTGACTTCTCTTTTATATAGATAGTGTTAGTATTTAGACCAGGAGGTCTTATGACCGCTTTGTCAGCTTCGCCACAGGTGCTGTTTACGTTGGGGTTTGCCGTGTGGATTGTTTCCGCCTGGCGCTACTTCGACAAGACAATTTCGTTTGAAAAGGCCGAGCTCAACCTGAAACGGGGGATAATCGCGGGCCTCATTCTTATGTTGCTCGCGGCTGCGGTCCAATATGCAGGACCCCACATCACCCATAGTCAGTCGCCGCCTCGGAGCCGTGCTCCGTCAGGCGGCTTCTCTTTTTATACATGTTATAATTAACTTATGATCAAAGAATACATCGCATATTTCAAGGATAATCCAAAGGGGCTGTGGTTCAAAAGGAGGCTATTTGGTTGGGGGTGGACTCCAGTGAAGTGGCAGGGGTGGATGGTAATTTTGGTATATGTGGTGTTACTAATGAAAGTAATAGTACTATTTAAACTAAATTCTAATGAAGGGAGTGGAACACCATTCAAGATGATCATATCTATTGTCATACTCACTGCACTCCTCATTTATATCTGTTATAGGAAAGGGGAGAAGCCAAAGTGGAGTTGGGGCTTGGATAAGAAATAACATGATTAAATATATTCTAATAATTTTAATTGTAGTGGGCTTGGGTTGGTTTGTAATTGGTAAAAAAACAGCGACAGCTCCAGTAGAAACTCCCATTGTAGTTACACCAACACCTACACCCACTCATGTGGCGGAGAATCCGGAAGGCGAGGCGGATCCGGCCAGGATGACACTTTTCATTACTGATTGGCATTGGATTAGTGCACAATATAATGACGGCACGAAGGTAGTGCCTAAGGATTCAAATAAATTCACTCTAACTTTCAAAAAGGACGGTACATTTTCCGCCTCGACGGACTGCAACGGCATTGGCGGGAATTATGTAGATAATAATAAAGTGCTGACTTTCAGTAAAATGCTTAGCACCCTGATGTATTGCGATGGCTCGCAGGAGGGTGAGATGAGGAAAATTCTGGAAAATACCGGAAGCTACCACTTTACCAATCGTGGGGAACTTATTTTGGAATTAAAGTCCGGTAGCGGCACAGCGACGTTCAGGTAATGTACTATCTATATATCCTAAAGTGCGCGGATAAGAGTTTATATACCGGGATCACTACGGATTTGAAGAGGCGGGTGGGGGAGCATAAAGGGAAAAAATTAGGTTCGAAATATGTAGCTGCGCGGCTGCCTGTAAGCCTCGTTTATACGCGGAAATTCAGGAACAGATCCACCGCATCGAGGGAAGAGACCAGGATTAAAAGCCTGAGCCGTGTGCAAAAGCTTGATTTAATAAAAAAGGGCAATATGCTAAAATAATAGTGTATTTATTATTAATAATTTTTTATAAAAATATGCTTCCAGTAAATTTTGTAGCGGTTTTGGTAGCGGCACTTGTGAATTTTATAATTGGTTTCTTAATGCATGGGCCAGTCATGGGTAAAACTTGGATGCGCCTCGCCAATATTACCCCGACAGGTAATGAAAAGTTTTCCGGCATGATTCCGCAGATGGTCAAGAATTATATTGCCAATGTGGTCTTCGCCTACGTGCTCGCAGTGGTGTATTTATTCGCTACCACCTCACCGCTGATGGGTGGGTCTGGAGCTTGGAATGGTATGGTTTGCGCTTTCTGGATTTGGCTCGGCTTCGTAGTTACTACTACATCCATCGAGGTTATCTGGATGAAGAGGTCACCTAAGCTTTGGCTTTTCGAATGCTTTTCTTCTCTAGTTGCTATCCTCGCCATGGGCGCGGTCATCGGCGCTTGGTAAGTACCACTTAAATAGATTTTAAGTATTTATAAATTGTATGATACAATGCTTTTTATGACTAACAAAAATATAATTCCATATATCGCAGTAGTAGTTTTAGGCCTAATCATATTTGTCTTTTTCTCTTTTAATAAAAAGCCAGAGCCAGTTGTGCCAGTAGCGAGCACCCCACAAGCCGCAGTGAATACACCAGTAGATAATTTCAAGGAGGTGGCGACGAATGTTCCTCCAATTCAATTCTTTACGGCAACAAAATACCCTAAATTATCTGGTGATATGTGTTTTGCTGACTTTGCTTTATCAACAGCAAATGATGGCACATATCATTTAGATCAAACGACTATGCTCCATCTTAATATAAAAAACAATGAGGTTACTGGGGAATCTTCAACCTCTGTGGCACAGGGCTGGATTACTAAATACGAAGGTACTGCAACTGCTGTCGACCTCAACACCATGTCTCGAGTTTTACATTTAACTGCATCAAGCCTAACAGAAGTGACAATGACTCTGACTCCTACTAAGCTGGACATAAACATACCCTCACAGCTTTTAACTGCAACAATCAAGCCCGTCGTCTGTCGGGAATTATATGAATGGCAGGGAGTAGAGCAATACTTACTGAAAAATAACATCGCACACGACTATATGTTTATCCATGATTATCAAAAAAATCTAGGGCAAATGGCGACTCCTAACATTACCTACTCGGAGCCAAATCCTAACAAAAGAACAAAACAAGATTTGGAAGATTTCTTCTACACCATGGATGACGCATACAACGTCCTTACTTTTAAAATAACAACAAAATAATACATATGATTACCAAAGAACAATACATTGCGGCTTTAGTGCGGGAGTTGGATATTATTAAACATCTCTATGAAAAGATAGATAAAAGTAAGCTGGACTACAAGCCTACACCTGCACAACGCTCCACCTTCGAACTCCTGCAATACTTAGGGCAGTTTGCACACACAGGCATCAGCGCTTATATCGCCGGTAGCCAAGATAAATACATGGAGTTAATGGTTGATAAGGATAAAGTAAATTTTGAAAATTTCCCTGGCAAGATGGATGAGCAAATAAAATTCGTGCAGGAAGCCGTCGGTGCACTTACCGAGGAGGACATGCAAAGAGAGTCCACCATCTGGGGTACTACTTCAGCGCTCGCCATACAACTTTTAGGAGTACTCAAGAACGCAGTTGCTTACAAGATGCAGTTATTCCTATACATCAAAGCTAGTGGCAATTCAGATATCGGTACAAGCAACCTCTGGGGCGGACGGGACGCAGAGCCCAAGGCGTAAACCAAAAATAAGCCGTAATCTTTTCCTACAAGATACGTCATTCATACGTGTGATATAATACACATATGATAGATCCAAAGAAAGTAAATATGAATCAATTGCCGAAGAAGTTCATCGACGGCGCCATCGGGGCCTTTGGTAAAGAGCTCTTTTCCTTTGCCATGACGAGCGGTAACAATCTGGACTCTTTTGCTACCACTCCACAAGTAATGAAATCAATTGCACAATGGATGGGCCGCCAAGTGGAAAATTATGAAAAACAGTTTGGCACCATAGACATGACTCCGCCGAAGGTGTTAAGCCCACTGCAGGCCACCGACCTAGATATTCCTCCAAGCGATGAAGTAAAATGAAATACATAAAATACATTTTAATAATAGTTATCGTGCTAGGCATTGGTTACTGGCTCTATAGTAGGAATCGGGAGCCAGCAGTTCCAGTAGTCGGGCAGAGTGCTAATCAGTCGCCCAAGCCCAAGGTGGACAACCTGACATACAATATTGATGGCGATATCTTTACCCTCAAGGATGGTAATGCGGAAAAGGAATCTTTGCCAGGTTCCCCAATGGTGGATAGTTTAAGTTTGTTTGGAGACACTGCCTATGGCGACCTCGATGGCGATGGCGATACTGACGCTGCAGTATGGCTACTTAATGACCCGGGTGGTACAGGTAAATTCCACTATGCTGCGCTAGTTATCAATGATCGTGGCACTTATACGCCGACAAACGCACTCTTCCTCGGTGACAGAATTGCTCCGCAAACGCTGGAAATTCACAATGGCCAGGCGGTTTACAATTTTGCAGAGCGTAAACCCAGTGATCCTTTTACAGCGGAGCCATCAGTAGGCCGCAGCTTCTATGTTAAATATGATTCTAAGACAGGAAAAATCAGCGAGGCTAAATAAAAAAAATTTTAGTGATATAATTTAGTTATGATTATCAGGGACCCTGTGGCTCACAGTGAGATCGGCGGCAATATCTCTGGGGAAAAATTAAATTGGCTTCGGGCCGCAGTGCTCGGGGCGAACGATGGCATCGTTTCAGTCTCATCAGTTATAGTAGGCGTGGCGGGAGCATCAAATAGTAAATCATTTGTCCTTACGGCCGGGGTTGCCGCGCTCGTTGCTGGTGCGCTTTCGATGGCGGTAGGTGAATACATTTCCGTAAGCTCGCAGCGTGATAGCGAGAGAGCTCTCCTCAAAAAGGAACAGCTTGAGCTCGATACCATGCCGGAAGCAGAACTTGAAGAATTAACTGGCCTTTATCAGAAAAAAGGCCTCTCTCGTAGTACAGCTGAAATTGTTGCTAAGGAATTAACCACCCGCGATGCTTTTGCTGCACATGTGGATGCCGAGCTCGGCATTGACCCAAATGCTCTGACCAATCCTATCCATGCGGCTTATGCATCCGGGGCTGCATTTTTCTCCGGGGCAATTATACCCATCGTCGCAGTTTTGGTGTCTTCAAATTCAATGCATATTTATGCAACTTTCGCTTCAGTAATAGCAGCACTCGTTATTACCGGCACCCTAAGTGCTTATGTTGGTGGTGCCAATAAATTGCGGGCCACTATTCGCGTTGTTTTAGGTGGAGTCCTGGCGATGCTAGTAACCTTCGGTATCGGTAAACTCTTTGGAGTTGCTGGAATTTAAATAATCTTAATTCTTTCAGGCCAGCTCCAGCGCATGCAGGAATTTATGTAGTTCGTCACCGAGGATTTCACGGAATTTACCCTCACCTAGATCATCGAGTTTTATATTCATCACTCTAATTCGTTTCAAGTCTTCGACTTCCGCAAAAAGCGCCACACACATCCGGCGGATCTGATGTTTTTTGCCTTCAGTTAGAATTATTTTAAATTTATTTGGCGCAATTATATTAACTTTACATGGCGCTGTCATTTCACTTTCAATTTTTACGCCTTTTTCAATTTTTTCCTTGAAGTTGGCGCGCAGCTTTTCCTTCGTCCGCACCAGATATTCTTTTTCATGGGAATATTTTGGGCCCAAGAGTCGCTCGGTAATGCGGCCATCGTTAGTGAGGATTATCAGGCCGTGGGAGTCTTTGTCTAGCCGGCCGATAGGGAAGACATCTGGGATGGGCACGATATCTTTAATTTCTTCTTCTCCCTCGCCAGCAGAGTGAGTAATAATGCCGACGGGTTTATTGTATGCAAAATATCGCAGTGGCTTAACTTTACCGCGGAAGCGCACTTCGACATTGTCGCCCTCAAGGACCTTGTCACCGAGGACGGCAAGGCGGCCATTGATAAAAACCTTCTTTTCTATAATAAGTTCGTCGGCGCCCCTGCGGGTGGAGTGCTTCTGCCAGGCCAAGTATTTATTGATACGCATTGGGAATGTCGGGCTATCCATTCATGTACTCTAGCATTTTTCTTTCAATTTAGGGGAAATTAATGTAAAGTAGATATCTATTAACTTATGGCACAAGAAGGCGGCGGGGAGACAATTGTAAGATTCGATAAGGTTTCATTTAATTATGGCCACAACAAGCCGATACTAGACTCGGTCAGTTTTACTGTGCGTCGGGGTATGAAGGTAACGATAGTAGGGCAGAATGGTGCCGGCAAAAGCACCATTTTTTCTTTAATCACCGGCGAGCGTAAACCCGAGGAAGGTGTGATGAATATTGCGCAACGTGTTACTATCGCGCTATCGCGCCAAGTTATTCCACGTGATGAATTACTTTTGACTGTGCGGGAATTTTTTGAAAAAAGTTTAAAAAATGTTACGGACAAAAAAGTTTATGATATTGATCCACGGATTGATGACGTGCTTGAAGTGGTTAATTTGAAAGGCCATGAAAAACTACATGATAGGGTAGTCAAGACATTCTCCGGTGGCCAGCAAGCACGACTCCTGCTAGCCTCAGCCCTTATCCAAGAACCCGACATATTACTCCTCGATGAGCCGACGAATAACTTAGACAAAGCTGGCATCGAGCATCTTACGGATTTCCTAGTGAATTATTCAAAAACCGTTATCGTAATTTCCCACGACGCAGCATTCCTTAATGCATTTTCTAACGGGGTGCTTTATCTAGATGTTTACACTCGCAAAGTCGAGCAATACATGGGCAACTACAACAATGTGCTAAAGGACATTACCGCGCGGGTAGAGAAGGAAAATATGAAGAACGCGCAACTCGCTAAAGAAATACAAGCCAAGAAGGAGCAAGCTAATAAGTTTGCTTACAAGGGCGGCCAGCTGCGCCTGGTGGCCAAGCGCATGCGCGAGAAGGCAGAAGAATTGGAGGAGGAGATAGTGGACGTCAGGAAGGAAGACAAAACTATCCGCCAGTTTACTATTCCGGCGCAGGATGACTTGCAGGGTGAAATTGTAAATATTACCTCGCTTTCCGTGATGAACCAGCGTACCCACAAGCCGGCAGTACGTAAAGCTAAAATTATTTTAAAAAAGAAAATGCACCTCCTCCTCGCGGGGCCCAACGGCATTGGCAAGAGCACTTTGCTCGAGTCCCTTGCTAACGGCACTGCTAAAGGCGCAAAAATTACGCCAGGTATCCGAGTAGGGTATTACCGGCAGGATTTTTCCACTCTCAACTTCGATCACACAGTGCGGGAGTCCCTGACGATAGTACTCAAAGAAGTTACCGGCAAAATTGATGAGGAATACATGCGCTCTGTTGCTGCGAGTTTTTTGATTACTGGGGATGTTATCAATACAAAAATTGGAGATTTGTCGGAAGGGCAGAAGGGCTTGGTGGCATTCGCACGGCTAGTATTAGAGCGACCAGGACTACTGATACTCGATGAGC
The DNA here is from genome assembly GCA_040388575.1 of Patescibacteria group bacterium. Lineage (GTDB taxonomy): Bacteria > Patescibacteriota > Minisyncoccia > Phycocordibacterales > UBA9973 > UBA9973. The sequence continues at coordinate 25,801 of JAZKBO010000007.1, forward strand.
CTACGAATCACATCAACTTCCGACACTTACCGGTGATTGCTAAGGCCCTCGATCAATATGAAGGTGCGATGATACTAGTCAGCCACGTGCCGGACTTCGTAGCGCAGATACGTATAGACGAAACGCTGGACTTGGAGAAATAAGATGTATTGTGGTATAATTGAGGTATTAGTAATTTAATAAGTAGATAAAAATATTTTATGGCAGGAACAAACAGTGCATTTATGAAGCCGATGAACATCAGCGATGATCTAGCGGCAGTAGTAGGTAAGGGTCCTATGCCTCGCTCTGAGGTGGTAAAGGCTTTGTGGGTATACATTAAAAAGAATAATCTTCAAGATCCTACCAACAAGCGCAATATCAATGCCGATGCGAACTTAAAGAAAGTATTTGGCGGCAAAGCTGTAGTCAACATGTTTGAGATGACTAAGCTAGTCTCCAAGCATCTCTCATAATTTCAAAATAAATATATGGGAAAAGGCAACAACGCTTATCGCAAGGATAAAAAGAAGCCGAAGAAGGATAAAAAGAAGTAATTTCTGTAATTATTTACACAGTGGCGCGTCTTATTATGTAGATAGTGACGGTTCTTCAGCTATTTTTATTATTAGTTAATTTTAAAATCTATGCTTACAACCATCGCGGTGATTTTGATAGTTCTATGGCTTCTAGGTTTCCTAGCCTTCCCGGTTTTAGGGGGCTTTGTGCACATCCTACTTGTGGTCGCTATTATATTATTCTTAATTAGAATTATTCAAGGGGAAAATCCTTTGAAATAAATTCAAAAAAAATAAATTTATGGAAAGTCAAACAAATTATCCTCCACAACCTGCTGACAGTAGTTCTGGAGCCAATACCGTGCTTATCGTTATTGTCATCATTATCCTGGTTGCCTTCGGTGTCTGGTGGTATAAGTCTCACCGAGTTGATACAGAAGAAAACAACCCAGGCCTCAATGTTAACGTTACCTTACCAACCCCAGCTCCTAGCCCAGCACCATCTCCAAGTCCTACGCCTACTTACCCTTAATACCTCACAGACCCCAAAAAAACTACAGATTGGCAAAAAAGCCCTTATAACCATATGTTATTTAGGGTTTTTTTGTTACTAATTTGGTTACTTACATTAAGTTCTTATTCATGTGAAAATGGATTTCATGTCGCATGAAAATCCGTTTGACCATAAAGATCCAAAATCTACTCGTTTGTCTAAATTTAGCAAGAATGCCAAAAAAGCAGGAAGAGTTTTACTTACACTGACTGCTTTAACTGGTGCAGTAGAAGGAACAAAAAAAGTTATAGAATATGCGGATCAAACTGCAAAAACTTCTGCAATTGAGTCTGAAAAAGTGCACGAAGTTAAAGCTAAAATCAATTCTATTTTTCAGCATAAGAGCGGGGGTGGAATGCTTCTTTATCCTCTCGGACCCGGCAACCAAAACTACCCTATCTTTAAAGGCTCTTCAACTGATAATATATGGGTGATTCGGTTTAATCTTTTTGATAGTACAGAGGAGTTTTATGTCTCAGAGGCAGAGGCAAAAAATTTCAAAGCAGGGGAAGAAGTTAACGTTGAGTACAAAAATCAAAAAATTGACATGGGCCTTTACTACGCACCTATCCGAATAGTCGGGATACATCATCTTGAGCAGGGTAGATAAGGCTCCGGATTAGCTTCAATTACACTATGAAATAAGGCTTTTTTGCGCTTGACAGGCCCCTCGGCCTCGTATATACTACTTCCTACGCGTAACCCATTTGGGTATCGCGTTTTTCTTTGATAAATGAATAATCTTTGAGAACCCTCTCACCAACTTCTAACCTGGTGGGGGGAAGCAAGTCTCAAGAAAAATTTGAGTTGTTTTTAAGAAATAATTTTTAGAGCAAAGATCGAACTCTAGTGCGAATTAAGACAAAGTAACATGCTGTTTTTTGTTTTGTTTCGTTCCTAACTTTTATTTAGAGTTTGATCCTAGCTC
>JAZKBO010000008.1:0-17988 GCA_040388575.1 Patescibacteria group bacterium
GCTGTTCGCCAATTAAAAAGGTACGCGAGCTGGGTTCAGACCGTTAAGATCATATAAAATGTGGTTTTGACAGTTTGAACCCTCAGAGGAAAATAAGACTGTTTTAATCGAAGACAACCAAGTACATTAAATTGTACACACGGCGGTCCTGAATATATTCAAAATATATATTTGGGAAGAAGTCGGGGTTTTCGGAGGAATCCTACGCGCAAGCAAGGACAACACCGAGAAGAGAGCAATCTCTTTGTAGAGACTACAAACCGACCCTCCGACCTAGGTCGGAGGAATGTATAGTCCAATCCACGCAGTAATGCGTGACGTAGATGCGTGAGACAGGTTGGTCTCCTATCTACTGCACTCGTTGATTCTTGAGAAGATTTGCTCCTAGTACGAGAGGACCGGAGTGAACTGACCTCTGGTGTGTCGGCTCTAGCGCCAGCTGGACTGCCGAGTAGCTATGTCGGGAATGGATAACCTCTGAAAGCATCTAAGAGGGAAGCCAGCTTCAAGATTAGGAATCGTTAAGAACCGTGAGAGATGATCACGTTGATAGGCTTTAAGTGTAAGGCGAGTAATCGCTTCAGCTGAGAAGTACTAATGTTTCGATTCCTGTTAAGAAATTTGGAAACCACAGCCCCGACGTAAAGTCGGGGTCCAAAAGTAAAAGACCCTAGAATTCATAAACTTTGTTGAGGAAGTGTGGGGTAGTGGCGGAACTGGGAGACGCTGAGGATTAAGCATGCCTCTGGACTTCAGGTCCTTGTAGGTTCGAGCCCTACCTACCCCACCAATTTTCCTCGTTTGTTTGGACGCTTGTTCTGCTCCTTGCTGCTGCATGGCTGGGAGCAACGACAACATATGGGAAGAGGGCCCTTTGAGTCCTCGGTTCATATGACAGGTTCTGACCCGGCACCTGTGCGTCCAGCCTTTGTCCTTCTTTGTTCTTGTGGGGGTATTTTGTCTAAGATTGCGTAGCCTTAGGGAACGCGTCGATGACGAGTGTTGGGTCGTAACTTGGGGGTGAAATGCTCCTAGTATCCAATACAGCGGGGATTAGACACCCCCGCGTACCTCCGCAACCATCTTGAGACAACTTGCGGAGACGCAATTTGTCTCCTCAACAAAGTTTATGAATTGAAGAATTGAATGTTTTGTTCTGGTGCTTCGACGGCGGTGTCACACCTCTTCCCATTCCGAACAGAGAAGTTAAGACCGCTAGTGGCGATGATAGTCTTAAAGGCAAAAGTAGCTAGGCGCCAGAACAAAATATTTAATCTAAGTGAGTCGATGATAGTATGCGAGGTGAGAAGCGTAGCTTCGCAAGGCCGGAAGCGCGTAGGCGCTGAGGCGGGGTTGCGAGCAAAGCTAGCAGGCTTTGACTGTGACAAAGTAGCCAGTCGCCAGCACAAAGTATTCAATATATTAAAAAACAACACTCTATTATTAAATAGGGTTATTTGCTATGATTTAACTCTAGTTAAAAATATAATTTTCTATGGACCCACGCCCAGATATTCCAAGTACAAGCGAAAGAATAAAATCAAAACTGGAGCAACTAAATCCAGAGGAATTAATTCCTAGGGCACTTATTAATGTCCCAGGAGTGAAGGGTGATGTTAAAATTATCGCTAATAAAGAAAGGAAAGGAATTTCCTTCGTTATTTTTGACGAAGACAAGGTGGGTGAAAAAGAGCACATTAAAGGATTTGAATACTTTTATAATGAGGACGAAGCAGAGTATCCAGTATTGAAAGTTGGACCCAACGAGTATTCCAGAATATTGGTGCATGGAACTATTAGTGAATTATCGCCCACAATCTTATTTGGTTCGATGCTTGAAACTAACCCGAAATTCCGAGGCAAGGGCCTAGGTTTAGCATTTACGGATAATTTAATCACCCTTGCTAAAAAGATGGGTTACAGGTTTTTTGCAGGTCATCACAATGATGCGAAGGTTGCTAAATTTTTCCTAAACCGAGGACGTTATTTGATTGAGGAGGTAAAGCCTGAACTTCAAAAAGAATTTGCTGATGTTGTGAAAGATGACCCAGATCTAGATATTTTCCATACTGTGCAATTTATAAACAAAGAGGATATAAATACCTATATAAGGCCAGAAAGGGCGAGTGCAAGTGTTGAGGATAGAATTTCCTATAAACTGAAAATAGTTGCTGTTTCAAGCTTGCTGCATAAACTCTCATTCCTTTTGGATAAGGTTATAAAAAATTATGGGACGACGGGGGATAAAGCAACCCTTATTGAAATTATTCAAGATCTAAGTAAGGCTTTACCAAATAATAAACAGAGCGATGAATTAGGGTTATCTGAAGATGATAAAAACTTACTACCCATTCTAAGTGAGTTAATTAATAAATTAAAGACTAACACAGTTTATCTTGCAGAAAACTTAACATCAGAAGAAATACAGGAAAATATTAAGGCTTTACCATAAATGGGTGGCTATTACTAATTGCTGTTTTTGGGTGCGCGTGATATAAGTTAGAAGGGCAAGAACAAACAATGGAGGATTTATGGAGCAGACCCGTATTGACTTTCGGTGTCCGGCTTGTAACGCTCACGTAAACCTCCAATGTCTTCTGAAGCGCGATGATGGGAAAAATTACATTCTCGCCAAGTGCACCAAGGAGAAGTGCGAACTTCGTAGGGGTATCGCCTACGACCTCGAAGAGGCACTGAAAACTGAGGCGAAAGAAGCAGGGCTCAGTGACTATGTCGGGGAAGTAACTAGGCATTAATCAGGAACAAGGGCGGACTCGCAAGGGTCCGCCCGTTCTCGTTTATTTAATAAGTATTATATAATTATATTATGAAAAGAATTCTTCCGATCCTGCTTATTTTAATAGGGGAGAGTGTCGCAATATATTCTGAAATTATTGCTGCAAAAAATATAAATACTTTTCTCAGTACTTTTTGGAAAATGTTTGGCCTGATGGCAGTGGCCGGGTTTTTTTTAATTGCCGGTTACATGCTCGGTATGAAATATCTCCAAAACATTTGGGTTGTTGGTGCCATCTCCATTGCATCCATTGTTGTCGTGGAGCCACTAATAACCTACATAATTTTTCAACAATTACCCGGCCGGGGAGCCTTGATCGGGCTATTTTTAGGTGTTTTAGCTATTCTATCAGCTTTATTTATTAAATAACAAAATATCCTTATTTTATAAGGCTGTTTTGACATACCTACTTGACACTTGACATTTGGGTATGTTTTATGCTATAATATGAAGGAATAGGAGAGTGTATGAACGATCCCATCAACGTTGTGTGCGGTACGATCGTCGCTCTGGTTCTTCTGAGGCTTTTCTTCTTCAAGCGCCCGCTCGCGGTACAGCTGCCGACGACGTGGCACATGGGGACGGCCCGGCCCAAACGCGCTCAGGCGCGACAGGCACGCGAGGGGAAGGTATACAACCCCCCGCTTCGACAGGTGGACATTTAGTCCACCACTATCTGGAAGAGGGTTGCTGCGAATTGTCGCGCGACCCTCTTTTCTCTTTTTATGCTAAAATACTCTCATGAATTGGGCCCTACGGAGACAACTTTTTTATATCGGAATTCTTTTGGCATTTTTTATAATATTAGGCACGCTAGTTATTTACCCTAGGCTTCACCGCGCCCCCAGCTGTGTGGACGGTAAGCAAAATGGCACCGAGCTTGGTATTGATTGCGGAGGCTCTTGTACCAACGCTTGCCAAGAGCAGGTGGAAGATGTTTCCATTCTTTGGGCACGTAGTTTCCGGGTTGTTCCTGGGCGTTACAATGCAGTGGCATATTTAACCAACCATAATCGTAACGCCGTGGCGGATAAAATAAGTTACCGTTTCCGCTTTGCCGACAAAAATAATTTATATATCGGTAAGCGTGAAGGCACTACTTATATACCCCGCGCTGGGAATTTTGCAATTTTTGAACCGGCGGTAGATATGGGCGGTTCTTTGCCGGTGTATACAACTTTTGAATTTACTAGTGTGCCGCAATGGATCCAAGCTGGGCAGGAAAAGTTGGATCAGCTTAAGGTATTAGTTTCGGATATTAACTTTGAAAACCCGGCTACCGCGCCGCACCTCTCTGCTACGATTACAAACTCTTCGCTTTTAACTGTGCCGAATGTAAATGTTATAGCAATTTTATATGATGAATCCCACAATGCGGTTAATGCGTCCAGCACTTTCCTAGATGAGCTAGCCGGTGAGCAAGTTGAGAAGGTAGACTTCACTTGGCCCGAGCCTATCACTGCCAATGTTGTGGCTAAAGAAATAATTCCAATCTATAACGTTTCTAATGTAAAGTGGAGGTAGTATGGCTAGCGCAGTTTTTAAAAGAATAGATTGGCTACTCCTCATTTTTATTTTGCCGATAGTGGTGGCGGGCCTACTAACGATGAAGTCCTTTGCACCCGGGGAAGGAGCTGGAGACTTTTTTACTCGGCAGCTGGTGTGGCTGACGATATCGCTGGCGGTATTCTTTATCTTTTCTTTTATTGATTTTCGTTTCTTGAAACGCACTGATGTACTGATAGGCATTTTTAGTTTATTTTCAGTAATCCTCCTCCTCCTTTTTGTTGTTGGGCACGTAGCTCACGGGGCTAAGGCCTGGTTTAACCTGGGCCTTTTTTCATTTCAACCGGTAGATATGATGAAGCTGGTGTTGGTATTGATTCTTTCTAAATATTTTTCCCGCCGGCATGTGGAGATACGTGATACTAAACATATTTTTATTTCTGGACTCTATACCTTGATTCCGCTCATCCTGGTGTTGCTTCAGCCAGACTTCGGCTCCGCAATGATATTGCTCTGTATCTGGCTGGGCATGGTGCTAGTTTCTGGAATTTCTAAAACTCACTTACTAGTAGTTTTTGCCACCGGGGCAATGGTTTTCATTTTATTATGGAGCTTTGCTTTTGCGCCGTACCAGAAGGCGCGCATCATGAACTTTCTAAACCCACTCTCTGACATTCACGGCTCGGGCTACAACGCCTTCCAGTCTACCATTGCTGTGGGCTCTGGCGAGCTTACTGGTAAGGGCTTGGGCTTCGGCACACAATCCCGGCTGCGCTTCCTGCCTGAACCGGAGACGGACTTCGTCTTCGCAGCTTTTGCGGAAGAGTGGGGTTTTATTGGTTCGCTGCTCCTCCTTATTCTTTACCTCCTAGTTATATCGCGGATACTTTATACAGCTTCTTATGGTGCGACAAATTTCGAAATTCTTTTTGGCATGGGAATTGCTATTTTCCTAATGAGTCATATACTCATCAATGTGGGGATGAACGTAGGACTCTTGCCGATAACGGGCATACCGCTGCCGTTCATGAGCTACGGTGGCTCGCACCTGTTGACGGAATTTATGGGCCTCGGAATACTCTCGAGTATGCGCCGATACTCCCGCTCAATCCATCGAGATGATATGAAACGTGAATTTTTGGGAATATGAAAATTATTGACGGTAGAAAATTACGAGGAGAAATTCTGGCTAAAGTAAAAGCTGGTGTAGCCTTGTTGCCCTTCCAGCCAGTTTTCTGTGACGTGTTAGTGGGGGAGGATCCAGCTTCTATCCAGTATGTAAAAATGAAAAGTAGAACTGCCGAGACAGTTGGGATAAAGTTCCATCAGGCAAATTTTCCAGCAGTTATTACAACAGCCGAGTTGGTAAAAGAAATAAAAACTTTAAACCAAATCCCACACATGTGTGGGATTATTGTCCAGTTGCCGCTCCCACCACACATCGATAGGCAAGCAGTGCTTGATGCCATCGAGCCAAAGCTTGATGTGGATTGCCTTGGCACCACAGCTAGTGAAAAATTTTATAAAGGTGAAAATGAAGTTGGGTATCCAACCGCACTGGCCTGCATGGAGCTCCTGGACTCACTCCACATAAATTTAAAAGGTAAGGTTATTATTGTCCTCGGGCAAGGACTATTGGTGGGTAAGCCAGTAAGTGCGTTGCTCCGCCAGCGCAACTTAAGTTATCAGCCAGTTAGCAGTAAGACTGAAAACAAAGAAAATTTTCTACTGCAAGCCGATATTATTATTTCCGGCATGGGTAAGGGCTCATACATTACTGGGAATATGATAAAGTTCGGTGCTATTTTAATAGATGCAGGAACTTCTGAGAGTAATAATTCAATTGTCGGGGATGTAGACTTGGAATCAGTAAAAGATGTAGCGAGTGCAGTCTCGCCTGTGCCAGGTGGCGTGGGGCCGGTAACCGTAGCGATGTTACTACAGAATGTATTAACGGTAGCGAATAAATTAAAGTGATTAAATTTATATTAGCAGGAGGATATACAACTAAGGCTCCAGATGGAGGAAAGGCTTTCTTCGAAGAATTAGTAAGAGGCTTTGATAGTACTAAGCCAGTGAAAATTTTGTATTGCATTTTTGCAGATCCCACCCAAGCTAAAGTAAAGCTGATAGAAGACAAAGAAAAAGCTTCTAAATTCACTCCGGACGCATTATTGGAGCTCGCAACGGAGGAAAATTTCCTGGCTCAATTAAAAAATTCTCAAGTTTTATTATTGAAGGGAGGAGAGACCGATATATTGATGGATACCTTAAAAAGGTGTGGCAATTGGATGGATCTACTTGATGGCAAGACAGTTGCTGGCACTTCAGCGGGTGCAATGGCACTAGCTAAATATAGTCACGCCCTGGAAAAAGATTCTATCCTTGAGGGTTTTGGATTGGTGCCCGTAAAAGTAATCGCTCACTGGGAGTCTCAAATTTATGATGTTGATTGGGGTAAAGCCCTCATGATGCTTACTTCATATAAAGAAGATTTACCGCTTCTTAGGTTAAAAGAAGGGGAGTATGTGGTGATAAATAAATAAATTTACCAATTATATTTAAGCAGTCTTGCCTTTTTTGAGCGAATCCACATAGAAATGTCGCTCGCGGAAAGTAATTCCAGCTACGAGCCAGAGTCCGCCAATCAAGAAACCACCAATGACATCACTTAAGAAGTGAACTCCAAGATAAAGGCGGGAAAAGCCGATTAGCGCTATCAGAATGGATCCGGCAAATATTACTAATGATTTATTTTTGTAGCTAGCAATATGGTGAAGAACATAATTAGTTATAAATCCAAAAATTGCCATCGCAATAGCAGAGTGCCCACTCGGAAAGGATTTTGATGTTTCTAAATAATACGCTATATCTGCGCCTGGACGATCCCTATTAATAAATATTTTTATAAGAAAAACGCTTCCTTCGGTGCCGATGAATGTAAGTAGTAAGGCGTATAGGTAAGCTAGTTCTTTTTTCCAAAATAAATAACCGAGGGAGATTATCATGATAACAGCAATTGTGATTTGATCGGCAAAATTGGTAATAACATAAAAAGCCTTAGCTAAGCTCGGTGTGCGGATCTGGAATAAGAAATGAGCGAAGGATGCATCAAGTTTTACCATTGGCAAGGAGTTGACGATGGAGTCCGTAATGCCTAAAAATGTTCCTAAAAGGATTAAAAATACAGTTACAAAGATAGTCAGCGGTAATCCGGTAAAAACTTTCCGTTCCAGCCGCTTTTTGATGATTTTCTTCCAATCTAAAGCCATATCTAAATGATATCACTTTTAAGCAATAAAAACAGTCCTATTACGTCATAGTAAGGGTGAAAACTGCAACGATAAAGACGAAAGGAAAAAAATTATTAGATAAGTTGCGCAAAAATCTTATGCAGTACACCTGGTGGGAAATAGTCATATTTGTTATTGGATGCGTTTCATTCGTATCTTTACTAGTTGTATTGTTCTTTCCGATAGGAAAGGGGCCTTCAAAGTTTACTTATACGGGCAAGATCCCAGGGGTGGGGAGTGCGGATTTTGCACCCATGCTTTCCCAAGTTCTCACCTTGCCTTGGCGAGATGGAAATAATATAGAAATTTTAAAAAATGGAGATGCATTTCTAAAGTCCCTTCTTTCTGATATCGATAACGCAAAATCATCCATCAACATTATGGTGTATATCTTAACGGAGGGCAAAATGAGCGACCAAATTTTCGAACACCTCGACCAGAAGTTGAAAGATGGGGTACAAGTCCGCATAATGTATGATTCTTATGGCTCCAAGTTTCATAGACCTAAGGACCAGCTAAAAGCCTTTGAGGATCTGGGAGGTAAGGTAGGAGTTTTCCATTCATTCACCATCACTCCTTGGCAACTTCTTAAAAATCAACTTCGGGATCACAGGAAAGCATTTATCATCGATGGTAAAATTGGATATGTAGGGGGAATGAGTATTGACGACCATTGGCTCGGCAATGCTACTAATCCAAAAGAGTATCATGATTTTATGTTTCGTACGGAGGGCCCGATGGCGGCAGATATTCAAGGCACATTTGCTGAACTTTGGTCCAGTATGACCGCGGAAATTTTTAGCGGTAGCGACTTTTATCCACCTAATGCTTCAAATTCAATAAGTGCCAAGGCTGGGGGGTTGAAATATATGGCTCTTACTAGCACACCTTCGGCTGATAGCCTCGCTCTCCAGAAATTCTTTCTACTATCTATTTTGAGTGCGCAACATAAGCTGCACATTACTTCACCCTATTTTATTCCGGACCCTTCATTAAAGGACGCTTTAATTCAAAAAGCAAAGGAAGGTGTGGATGTGGAAATTTTAGTTCCGAATAAACTCAATGATTCTAAATCAGTATATTATTCCAGTCATGCATCATATAAAGAACTTCTAGAAGGAGGCGTAAAGATCTTCGAGTATCAACCTACCTTCAATCATTCTAAAACTCTACTAGTAGATGGGGTCTGGTCCATCATCGGCTCTTCTAACTTGGACAACCGCAGCCGTAAACTAAATGAGGAAAATGTTTACGGTATCTATGATAAAGGTTTTAATGCGGAGCTGGAGAAGATTTTTGAGGAGGATAAGGGCAAAGCCAAAGAGATTGAGCTCCCGGAGTGGAATAGGAGAGGCATCTGGCAACACATTCTTGAAAATGTCGCCCAGCAGTTTGTCGTGCAGTATTAGAATTCCGTTCTTGCATTTTATGTTTAAAGTGTATAGAATATGCCAATAATCACATGATTAGGAAGGCAATACTCGCAGTAATAATTCTAGTTGCAGCCGGCGCAGTCGGAGTTTTTGTTTTCAAGTCCGAGCCTCGCCTGAACCCTAAATTTCAATACGCCCATGCATTTTTCAAGAATCATCCTTTCCGGCTCGGCTTAGACCTCTCTGGCGGCAGCCACCTGACTTACAAGGCGGATGTTTCTGGCGTACCAGCAGCTCAAATATCGGACTCTATGGATGCCCTTCGTGATGTTATCGAGCGCCGCATTAACTTATTCGGCGTTTCCGAGCCTATAGTCCAAGTGCAAGGCGGCGGCTTTATTTCCGGCGGCGAGCACCAATTAATTGTGGATCTTCCTGGTATCACCGATGTAGAAAAGGCTACCCAGATGATCGGCCAGACTCCGCTACTTGAATTCAAGATTGAAAGGCCGAAAGATCAGCCTATAACTATTACGCCAGGCAAAGACGGCAAAATTGATTTACAAAATATTTCATTAGACCAGAAGTATGTGTCCACCGAGCTAACTGGTAGATATTTACAAAAAGCGACACTAGAATTTGACCAAAATACTCGCGAGCCTCGAGTAAGCTTGCAGTTCGATGCTACCGGCACGAAGCTCTTTGCAGAAATTACTAAAGCCAATGTCGGCAAGACTGTGGCCATATTCCTCGACGGCGCACCTATTTCTACTCCAGTAGTGCGGGAAGAAATTCCGAGTGGTACAGCGATAATTTCCGGATCCTTTACTCCAGCTGAAGCTAAAACATTAGTGGGGCGATTAAATTCCGGAGCTCTCCCAGTACCTATCAGCCTTATTTCTAAGCAAACAATCGGTGCAACACTCGGCGGTAATGCTGCCGCTGCGGGAGTCAAAGCTGCAATCATCGGCTTCCTATTGGTGGCCCTCTTTTTAATCCTGTGGTACCGCTTGCCGGGAGTAGTTGCTACTATCTCACTCCTCATTTTTATTACCATTATGTTGGCGCTTTTCAAGCTTATCCCGGTAACGCTGACTGCTGCAGGTATCGCTGGGTTCATAATTTCTATGGGTATAGCGGTGGACGCTAACGTGCTTATCTTCGAGCGTGTTAAGGAAGAATTGCGTAGCGGTAAAACAATATCGAATGCTGTGTCGGCCGGATTCTCTCGAGCATGGTTTTCTATTCGTGACTCGAATATTTCCAGTATCATCACCGCGCTTATCCTTTTCTGGTTTGGCACATCACTCATCAAAGGTTTTGCGCTTACACTCGGACTCGGGGTATTTATTTCAATGTTTAGTGCCATTGTTGTCACTAGAATTTTCCTTTCACTCCTTAATTTTATTGGTAATGGCAAAGTTGCCAAGTTCTTATTCAGTTCTGGCATAAGTAAATAATTTGTCAAAATAATAATTTCAAATATGTTTATCATCAAACACAAAAAAATATTCATCGGTATCTCAGTAGGTTTGGTAATTCTTTCTATTATTTCACTTTTTGTTTTCGGGCTTCATGTGGGCATCGACTTTAAAGGGGGAGCATTAACTGAAGTGGAATATAAAACAGCACGCCCTGCCCAGGCTGATTTAAATACCACCCTCGCAACTTTAAATTACGGCACTATCCTAGTTCAGCCCACCGGAGATATGGGATATATCCTAAAGTCACGCGACCTAACTGAAGCCGAGCATACCCAACTGCTAAAAACTCTCTCAATGGATGGCAAGAGTGAACTTACGGAAACTAGCTTTACTTCGATTGGACCTTCCGTCGGCAAAGAGCTTACTAGAAAAGCAATTATCGCCATTATTTTAGTATCACTAGCCATAATCTGCTTTATTGCTTTTGCTTTCCGAAAAGTTTCCCGCCCTGTCTCATCTTGGAAGTATGGCTTGATCGCTATTATTACCTTGCTCCACGACGTAGCAGTACCTGTGGGAATTTATGTAATTTTGTCACATTACTATGGGGTGGAGACGGATACGCTCTTTGTGGTGGCGGTGCTTACTATACTCGGCTTATCACTTGCTGACACTATCGTTATCTTCGATCGTATCCGAGAGAATTTGCATACCATGGGCGGTGGCGCTAAGAGCAACTTCAGTGAAACAGTAGGTAAAAGTTTGGAGCAGTCGTATGTGAGATCCATTTCAACATCACTCACTGTTATCCTCGTTCTTTTGGCCCTCTTCTTCTTCGGTCCGGTTTCCACTAAATACTTCGCCCTAATGCTCACTGCTGGTATGTTCTTTGGTACTTATTCCTCAATTTTCCTAGCTTCACCTTTACTAGTGTGGGTAGCGGAACTACAAAAGAAAAAATAAAATGAAAGACTGGAATAGTTTTTTTGGAACAAAATTAAATAGCGTCTTACTTCTTATCTTAATCATCTTGATGATCTTTGCCATTAAGATAATGCTCTACAATAAAGCAACCTATTTGCCATTTCTAGATAGCAAGACTGAACAAGGGAAGCCAGTGGAGGAAATGGATAGATCAAAAATTCAAGGTAATAAAGATGATCTTGTTTCATTTTCTATTTGGCCAGATGCCAAAGTGCATGGCATAGTTTCATACCGTGGGGTAATAAAGGGCGGATACTTTTTTGAAGCCAATATTGGAATCAATGTTTTAGATTTAAATAAAAAAGTATTGAAAAATGACCATGGTACTGCTACGGGGGAATGGATGACCGGCGCTCCCGAATCATTTGAAGGTAATATAGACTTTTCAGGACTTCCAAAAGGTCCTGCATATTTTGAAATTCATAATGATAATGCCTCCGGATTACCTGAACACGATAAATCTATCCTAATTCCTATTGTAATAGAATAAATTTCTATGAGTGAAAATTATATTGAGCATGCTGGCAAAGCAGTGGAAACTGACGGCAGTTTTAAGTACGTTATGGCTATTACGCTTGATCCAAGGACAAATTATAAAGAGGGGATAATTCGTTGTATTTCAAGTAGGGAGGGAGAGCTGGATGTAAAAGGTTATGTAGATAGAAGTGTTTTGTATAAAATTACAGGAACTTCTCTAGAAAAATTCAATATAGAGGAAAGATTGATAATTAATAATGAAGAGAAAATTATTAAAGAACTAACTCCACCAGCTGGGGATTTTATAGGGTTAGAAGATCCAGATATCTGGATTGATGATAATACTATTTTAATACATGTGTACTTTACAATACCAATTAAAGGGGAGCATACGACTACGCATCTAGGCCACGCATTTGGCAAAAATCTTGATTCACTTGAAATGACAATGCCTGTTTTACAAGCTGTGCGTGATGATCGTGCCAAGGAAGTTTCTATTGCCCCCTTAAATAAACAAGGGTTTCGATATAATCTTATTGAGTCGAGTGATAAGCGTGGGGAAGTAAGGTATTCTACAGTTCGAGTTGCGATAGCTAAAGATATGGGGAAAAATTGGGAATATGGAGATGTAGCTTTTCATCCAGCTGACAATAATATTTCCTGGATTGCTGGGCATGCTTCACCAGGACCACTTTTTTCAGAAAATTTTATAAATCTTGGCCCAGGTAAAAGATTGGGTTTAATAAATGGCCGAGAAGCTAACCAAAAAATCGGGGATAAAATAAAATACGGAATGTTTTCAGTAGGTTTATTTATTTACGACTACGAAAACGGAAAAATTGATTGGGTTTCACCTCTACCTTTTATCCAAGACAGTGAGGCCACAACTGTAACCTTTGCCAGCCAGTTTGTAGAGACAGGGCCGGGGCAAGGAATTTTGTATGCTCATGTAGATGATTCATTTGTTCGTGCTTACACCCTCTTAGCTGAAAAAATAAAGCCCCTTTTACCGAAATAGTATATTTGTTATACTGAAACTATGGATATTAAAGACGTCGAAAACCTTGCCCAGCTGGCTCGAATCGAGCTAGCACCCGAGGAAAAGCAGCAACTCCTGCAGGACATGGACGGTATTTTAGACTACGTGAAGCAAATAAGTGAAGTTAAAGTGGAGGAGTCAAAGAATGATTTTGCACTTCACAATACCTGGCGTGAGGATGCCTCGCAGACTCGCGAATTTTCAAAAGAATTAATTATGGAGCAATTTCCGGATTCCCAAGACGGCTTCTTGAAGGTTAAAAAAATTCTGTAAAATATGATTGACTTAAGAAATCTAACAATTGAAAAGGCACATGAAGCTTTCAAAAAAGGTGAGTTCACGTGTCTCCAGCTAGCGGAAGAATATTTAAAAGTTATTAAACAAAAAAATCAAGAATTAAATGCATACCTGGAAGTATTCGAAGATATAAAAGCACAGGCACAAGAAGCGCAGAATAAATTCAAAGACGGTACTGCCACAGCCATGACTGGCATACCGCTGGCGATTAAAGACAATATTCTCTTCGAGGGCCATATTGCTTCCGCAGGGTCAAAAATTTTAGGAAATTATAAAGCATCTTATGATGCCACAGTTATCAAGGATTTAAAAAAGGCAGGTGTGATAATAATAGGCCGGACAAACATGGACGAGTTTGCCATGGGTTCTTCCACTCAAACTTCAGCCTATGGGGTTACTCGCAATCCGCTGGACCCCACTCGCGTCCCTGGCGGCTCTTCGGGCGGCTCCGCAGCGGCAGTAGCCGGGGATATGGCGCTCATTGCACTAGGTACTGAAACTTGCGGCTCAGTGCGTGAGCCCTCAGCTTTTTGCGGCCTAGTGGGCCTGAAGCCGACCTATGGAGCCCTCTCTCGGCACGGCATCATTGCGATGGGGAATTCCTTGGACCAAGTATCACCCTTTGGAAAAAATGTCAGAGATGTCGAAATAGTTTTCGAAGCACTCTCTCGGTATGACCCGGAGGACAGTACTTCCGTGCCGGAGCAAATGCGCAGTACAATATCATCTAAAAAAGAAAATGGCGCAACCATTGGAGTACCTTGGCATTTGTTCAAAGAAGGTGTGGACCCTATAGTGATGAATAATTTCAAAGAATCCATGAAAACCTTAGAAAAAGCCGGCTACAAAGTTGTAGATATAGAACTTCCAACTTCAAAATATTCCCTCGCAGCTTACTACATAATAATGCCGGCGGAAGTTTCTACTAACCTCTCGCGTTTCGATGGTATCCGCTATGGCCTCCACCAAGACGGCGCAAATTTAATGGAAGTATATAAAAAAACCAGGGGTGAAGGTTTCGGAAGGGAAGCCAGGCGCCGTATCCTGCTGGGCACATATGTGCTTTCCCACGGATACTATGATGCCTACTATAACAAAGCGATTCAAGTACGTGAAAAAATAAAACAAGAAGTAGTGGATGCTTTCAATAAAGTAGATTTGATTGCTACTCCTACAGTACCCTTCACTCCGTTTAAGATAGGGGAGAAGATGGATGACCCTGTGGCTATGTATTTGTGTGATATCTTTTCCGCACCAGCGAACCTCTCTGGAGTGCCGTCTATCGCACTACCGTCTGGATTTACCGAGGCTGGTTTACCACTTTCTATCCAATTCATGGCGCCCCATTTTCAGGAGAAGAGTCTTTTTGAAGTAGGCAAAAAATTCGAACAGATAAAATAAATAACGTGGTATGATTAACAAATATGTATCCGCCTGCTAATTTCCCAAGCTTAAATAACCCACCCGAAGGCTCTATTTTCAGTACTAAATATCTTAACCCGGACTACTTATTCGGCTGGATGGTTAAATTCCTGCAAACAGTTTTCCGGAAGGAAACTCTGATGGACTTCAACACAATCCTAATATTCCTCGCTCTTTTCTTTATAACACTTATCTGTTATTGTGCCGTACGCATGTTTGAAATTAGAAAAAAGGAGCATGATCATCTACATCATGAAATACATGAATACGCTCACCGCCAAGCTGAGCGGGATAAGAAAAAGAAGGAAGGGGAATACGTTTCCCATAATGAAAGATGGCAGAGGACTCTGCAGTACCTTTTTTCCGTTAATGCTACGGACTGGAAGCTAGCTATTATCGAGGCGGATTCAATGCTCGAGGCTCTCCTTAATCAGCTAGGATTCAAGGGGGATACTTTAGGGGACAAATTGAAATCCACAAATCAAGAGACTTTCCGCAGTTTACCCACCGCCTGGGAGGTCCACACCATCCGTAATAGGATAGCTCATGAGGGGTCAGCCTTCCCGGTATCCCAACATGAAGCTAAAAGGGTAGTAGCCCTATATGAAAGCATTTTCCGCCAATACGGGTATATTTAGATTGCTTTTTTAAACTTTTAAGGTAGAATGAAACTTGCCTGAGTTTTACTTAAATGGCTTTATTTAGGCCCACACGCGGGGTAGAGAAGAGGCATCTCGCAAGGCTCATAACCTTGAGGCAGCCGTTCGATTCGGCTCCCCGCAACACTTCGGCAGGTGACATGCCAATTATGTCTCTGATATCCACCTGGTCGAATAAATGTTAAAATGTCGGCGTAGCTCAGGTAGTAGAGCATGGGACTCATAAGCCCAATGTCGGAAGTGCAAGTCTTCCCGCCGACACCAGTTCTTTAGAAGGGAATACACATGCGGTCGTAGCTCAACTGGTTAGAGCACTCCCCTGTCACGGGAGAGGTTGCCGGTTCAAATCCGGTCGACCGCGCAACGTGGTATAATTTGTATATGGACATAAATACACAAAGTTTAGGCAGGCAAATGCTTAACAAAGTTCCAGAGGTTACACTCCTTTTCTGGATTATAAAAGTTTTGTGTACGACAGTAGGGGAGACCTTCGCTGATTTTTTGAATGTTAATTTGAACTTTGGCTTGACTGGCACGTCAGTAGTTATGGGGGTGCTTTTAGTTATAGCGCTAGTATTCCAGTTTAGAGCGAAGAAATATATTCCAAGTATTTATTGGATAACAGTGGTCTTTATAAGTGTGTTCGGAACGCTGGTAACTGACAATCTTACTGACAGGATTGGTGTACCACTAGAGATCAGCACGATAGTTTTCAGTATTTTGCTACTGATAACTTTTGCTATTTGGTATGCCAAAGAAAAAACACTTTCCATTCATTCAATAGTCACAACACGGAGAGAAGTGTTTTATTGGCTTACAATTTTATTTACCTTTGCCCTCGGCACGGCTTCGGGGGATTTAATGGCGGAAGCATTAGGACTAGGTTATTTAGTAACAGGAATTATTGTAGCTGGGGTAATTGCCGCTGTTGTAATAGCCCGGAAGTTTAAACTTAATCCAGTGCTTTCGTTTTGGATTATCTACATAATGACCCGTCCACTTGGAGCCTCAATCGGGGATTTGCTTTCCCAACCACATAAATATGGTGGTCTTGGCTTAGGTGCAACCACCACAAGCTTTATATTTTTGGCGGGGATTCTTGTAGTAGTTCTGTATTTCACCTTTTCTAAAAAAGATGTAATCCAAAATGCAGTAGTGGAAGAGAAAGAAGACATGGAGGGTAATGGACTAATCTGGCAGACTGTTATTACGGTATTGATATTTATAGTCGTCGGTGGTGGCGCCTACTTTGTTAGGCACAGTACTCTTCAAAAAGAAATAAATTCAACTCCTCCTGGATCAGTGGATGCTTCTAACGCGAAAGTGTCTCCACTAGGGGATATGTCAGTATTTATTAAAATCACTCAAGATACCCGAGATTTAGTTGTCGCTAATGATTTAGCTGGAGCGAAAACGCGTGTCGCCGATCTAGAATATGAGTGGGACAACGCTCAATCTCGACTAAAACCTATGAACGGTGCTAAATGGACTGAGGTTGATAATGCTATTGATAAAGTTCTGAGAGAGTTAAGAGCAGTAAACCCAACAGTTGAAGGGTCAAAATCTGCGTTAGATGCATTGCTAGTTGTACTCAAATAAATTAGTTATCTCAAAAACTTCGGCTTTTTGTTGGCGAAGAGGAAGTACCCCATCAGGAGGGTGAAAATTCCTGCTGCGGCTAATTCCAGGCGAGGGTAGAGAGAATGGCTCATTTGAAGGGGTACTCGTGAGCCTACTGGTAGCACTTGTTCTTTTACTTCTATCTCAAAAGGCGCGAATAGATTTGGAATACTTGGCTTTGCTTCCACGTTCAGGTGGTATTCTCCATCAGTTGGGAAAGTGAAGGGTATACTCTCTATATTAAATTCACCGACATTGTTTATTGGCTTCAAGGCGGCAGTATAAATTTGTTTTTCACCTCCACCACCCTCTACTTGTGAAATAGTAAATTGGCAGTTGCATTTATAGATATCGAAGCCTTGCTCGGAATTTTTTAAATACAAATCCAGTACGGTCGGCTTTAGTGCGATGCCGACTTCGTCTGGATTAATATGCACCAAGAGGAATGCACTACCATCCTCAACAAGATCATGAGCCCTTGCTTTATAACCATAAGAAAAAAATATTAAAAATAAGGCAAAAAAAGTTATAAACTTTATCATGACCATAATTATAGCAATTTTTTCCTGAAATGGTGTTATAATTAACCCATTAATAATAACTATTATTTTATATGAAGAAATTATTGTCTCGTGGCTTTGTCCTCCGTTTTGGCTTGGCTTGTGCATTTTTAGCCAGTTCGATAATGGCTTTTACAGCGCCAGAGGAATTTAGTGATCTAGTTTCGGGTTCTTTCCTAGCTAAAATTTTACCAGTGAGCGTAGCTGCCTTCGTGATGTTTATCGGTATCAATGATCTCGTCGTTGCACTCTTACTTTTTGTCGGCTGGAAGACGTCGAAAGTCGCCATCTGGGCAAGTATTTGGCTTGTCGGGGTGATATTAGTTATTGGAGTAATTTCACTCGACGCCTTGGAGCATTTAGCATTTCTTGCTATAGCTTTAGCCCTAGCCCTCCATTCAAGTTCGGAATAAATTCATATCTAAAGCTTTTTTGCAAAAAGCTCACAAATACACTAATATAAAGGCTACTGCCGTTGTAGCTTAGTGGTAAAGCACGTCATTGGTAATGACGAGACCGTGGGTCCGATCCCCACCA
>JAZKBO010000009.1:0-29217 GCA_040388575.1 Patescibacteria group bacterium
TTAGTGGTAAAGCACGTCATTGGTAATGACGAGACCGTGGGTCCGATCCCCACCAACGGCTCCATCTGGCCACCTTAGCTCAGTTGGTAGAGCACGTCTTTCGTAAAGACGGGGTCCGCAGTTCGATCCTGCGAGGTGGCTCATAAAAGTATGGAGGACAAAAATAAAATCGAAAAAGAAATAGAGCGCCTGGAAGATGAGATGAAGGCTCCAGAATTTTGGAGTGATAAAAATAAAGCGCAGAATACTATCAAAAAAATTGCAGAGCTCAAGGATGAACTTGCTGGAGCAGGGAAGTATGACAAAGGTAATGCAATTGTCACAATTATTTCCGGCGCGGGAGGGGATGACTCGGAAGATTTTTCCGCAATGCTGCTTAATATGTATGTAAAGTATTCGCAAAACAAAAACTTTAAGATTTTTTTAATTCATGAAAATAAAAATGAGCATAATGGATACCGTAGCGTTTCCTTCGAAGTAGAAGGCAAGGGTGTGTATGGGTTACTCAAGAGGGAGTCCGGCGTGCATCGCTTGGTGCGCATCTCACCCTTTGATGCTAAGAAGCTCCGCCACACCTCCTTTTCCTTAGTCGAAGTCTTGCCGAAGTTTTCAAAAATGGAGGAAAAGGATATGGTCATTCCATCCGGGGATTTGAAGATAGAATTCTCTCGCTCGAGCGGCCCGGGTGGGCAAAATGTGAATAAGCGTGACACAGCAGTGCGCCTAGTGCACATACCTACTGGTATCGCAGTGCATGCATCCAACGAACGCAGCCAAGAGCAGAATCGTGAGCGGGCTATGGCCATACTGCGTGCCAAAATTTTCAAACGCGCCGAGGAGGAAAAGAAAAGTGTGGAAGAGAGTATGAAACTGAAAAATACCGAGATAGAATGGGGCAACCAAATCCGCTCTTATGTTCTACACCCCTACAAAATGGTTAAAGATCACCGCACCGGCGCCGAAACTGGCGATACTTCTGCAGTTCTCGAGCGTGGCGAGATCGATATTTTCCTTGAAGCTGAGAAGAATTTATAGCTATTTTTAGGTTATGCTATAATGAATAAGTGATTTATTTCAATAATGTCTCAAAAATATATGACAAGGGCGAAAAGGACAGCAAGGCACTGGATGACGTCAATATAACCATAGCTTCAGGGGAATTTGTCTCTATTGTGGGCCATTCTGGGGCTGGTAAAACCACCTTAGTTAAAATGATCCTGGCAGACGAGCGGCCGAGCCAAGGTACAGTATTTTTCGAGTCTATAAATGTCAATAAAATAAAGAATCAGGACCTAACCAAGCTCCGCCGCAGGATCGGCGTAGTTTTCCAGGATTTTAAGCTCCTCGGTAATAAAACTGCCTATGAAAACATCGCCTTTGCCATGGAGGCCGCTGGCAAAACTGATGCAGAAATCTCGAGCGATGTGCCCCACGTTTTGGAACTGGTGGACTTGGGTAGTAAAATTTTCCATTTTCCACACCAAATGTCCGGCGGGGAGCAACAGAGGCTCGCAATAGCTCGCGCCATCATCAACCAGCCGGAGTTAATCATTGCTGATGAGCCGACAGGTAACCTCGACCCTATCAATACCTATGAAGTTGTGCAAATTTTGAAAAAAATAAATGACCTCGGCACTACGGTAGTCCTGACCACTCACAATCGCGGGGTCATCGAGTCTGTAGGCAAGAGAGTCATCACTATGGAAAAGGGTAAAGTTATTCGGGATGATAAAGATGGTAAATACGTAATTTAGAGCATATGCTATAATCAAATTTTATGACGGAACTTAAGAGAATAATCAAAGCCGGGTTTATAAATTTCAAGCGAGGTGGCCTTATTTCCTGGGCAGCCGTACTTGTCACCACCATAACCCTCTCCGTCATAACCGCCATCATACTACTGCAAGCCGTTTTGTATTTTTCACTTGGCCAAATCAAAGACAAAGTGGACGTTACTATTTATTTTAATGTTGGTGCTTCCCCAGACCAGATAATGCTACTCAAGAAGTCGCTAGAAAAGTTGCCCGAAGTTGCCGAAGTTACTTATACCTCCGCAGAGGACTCGCTTGCCGCTTTTCGAGCACGACATGAAAATGATTACCCTACGATCCAGGCCCTCGATGAAATCGGTGGCAACCCCCTGGGGGCATATTTAAATGTCCGGGCTAAGGAAGTTTCCCAATATGAAAGCATTGCCAACTTCATGAAGTCCGACAATGCCTTGGTACTAGGCTCAGCCTCGATCATCGACCACGTCAATTACTACGATAACAAAGTTGTTATCGATCGGCTGAATTCTATCATTGGCGGTGCCAGGAAACTGGGCTTCCTGATTACGCTAGTCCTCATACTTATTTCCATAATTATTATGTTCAATACCATCCGCCTGACCATCTTTATTTCTAAAGATGAGATAGGCGTGATGCGCCTAGTGGGAGCCTCGAAAATACGGGTCAACGGGCCCTTTATGGTGGAAGGCGCTATTTACGGTGTCATCGCCACCCTGGTCACGGTGGTGGTTTTCTGGCCTATTACCGTATGGTTTTCACATAATATGACCGGGTTCCTGGGGCTTGATTTATTTGATTATTACCTTTCTAATTTTTTCCAGATTTTCATAATTATCTTGTTATCAGGTATACTGCTTGGGGTGGTGTCTAGCTACTTTGCCACCCGTAAGTATTTGAAATAGATAAAGATGGCCAAACAAGCAACGAAATATATTTTTGTAGTGGGCGGTGTAATTTCCGGAGTAGGGAAAGGAATAACTTCATCCTCAATCGGGCTAATTTTAAAAAATCGCGGACTAAAGGTAACCGCAGTAAAGATCGACCCTTATGTCAACGTGGACGCAGGTACCATGAACCCGACCGAGCATGGGGAAGTTTTTGTGCTTGCTGATGGTGATGAAACGGATCAAGACATGGGCAATTACGAGAGGTTCCTGGATGAGGCCTTGACCCGGGTGAATTATATGACCACTGGCCGGGTGTATCAGAGCGTCATCAATAAAGAGCGCAATTTGGAATATAAAGGCAAATGCGTCCAAGTGGTGCCGCACATACCACTTGAAGTTATTGACAGGATAAAAAAAGCTGGCGTTAATGCCAAGGCTGATGTGGTGGTGATAGAAATAGGCGGCACCATTGGTGAATATGAAAACATCTTATTCCTCGAGGCCGCGCGTATGATGAAAATTGAGTCACCCAAAGATGTGCATTTTGTGATGGTGTCATACCTGCCTACGCCATCGAAGGTGGGGGAGATGAAAACCAAGCCTACCCAACACGCGGTGCGCACGCTCAACGGCACCGGCATCCAGCCGGACATACTACTTGCGCGCGCGGCTACCTCACTCGATGAGAAAAGAAAAGAAAAAATTTCACTCTTTTGCAATATTGCTGCGGACCGGGTAATATCGGCGCCAGATGTGGACAGTATCTATGATATTCCGATAAATTTCGAAAAGGAAAAATTCTCAGACAAACTTTGTGAAATCATGGGCATCACTTGCCCAGTGGGGGATGCCAAGGAATGGGCCAAGTGGAAAAACTTT
The DNA here is from genome assembly GCA_040388575.1 of Patescibacteria group bacterium. Lineage (GTDB taxonomy): Bacteria > Patescibacteriota > Minisyncoccia > Phycocordibacterales > UBA9973 > UBA9973. The sequence goes on from JAZKBO010000009.1 coordinate 3,557, forward strand.
GCCAAGCATGCCCACAATGGCAAGGAAGTGGTGAAGATTGCCATGATCGGCAAGTATTTTGAAACCGGAGACTTCATCCTCTCGGACTCCTACCTCTCCGTCATCGAAGCCATAAAATATTCCGCCTACGCCGCTGACCGAAAGCCTATAATTTCCTGGCTCAATTCAGTGGATTATGAAAAGTCGCCAGAGAGGCTCAAAGAGCTCAAAAAATATGATGGCATCATTGTGCCTGGAGGCTTTGGCTCCCGCGGGGTAGAGGGGAATTTAAAGGTTGCAAAATATGCGCGGGAAAACGGCATACCTTACTTTGGATTATGCTACGGCATGCAGATGATGGTGATAGAATACGCGCGCAACATCCTAGGCTTTAAAGATGCCAATACCAGGGAGGTCAACCCGAGCTCGAAGAATATTGTGATAGACGTGATGGAATCCCAGAAAGATATTTTGAAAAATAATCGCTACGGCGGCAGTATGCGTTTGGGGGCTTACAAGGCGTTACTGAAGCCCGGCACTGTCGCGGCTGGGGCATACGGCGCTACCGAGGTAATGGAGCGCCATCGCCACCGCTATGAAGTGAACCCGATGTATATAAAAGATATAGAGGAGAAGGGGCTTATCTTCTCCGGCAAGTCGCCTGACGGTAACCTCATGGAGATTGCAGAATTGCCAAGGAGCGTGCACCCATTCTACCTCGGTACCCAATACCACCCAGAATTCCTGGCGCACCCGCTACGCCCGCATCCACTCTTTAGCGCTTTCATTAAAGCGTGCATTAAAAAATAATTACTTCCTACTAGCCCTTTGTAAGTCATTTACAAAGAGTTTAAGTTTGCGTTCATTTTCATCATGAGTCCTCTGTAGATCAACCACCCTCCTTTTTTCTTGGTCTAACTCCCGCACTTTATTTTCAAGTTCCTGGACCTTCCTTTTAGCCTCTTCTAAATCCCTTTTATTTTTATCCACTTCAACTTTGTGCCAATTTATCTCCCTTTCAATTTGATGTATATCTTGAATCATAGGTATATTATATCAAATTTCCAATGCTGCGGGTCAGGGACTCGAACCCCAATACCATCCTCCAGAGGGATGTGTCCTACCATTAGACGAACCCGCAATACTTATGTAGATTACCCTAAAAACCTCTTTATTTCAACGCAGCTCGTAAATTTGCTATAATTACAAATATGAATTTACAATCAAAAAAGACAGAATTAATAACATTGGCTATCACAGCTATTGTACTTTCTAGGATAATGTTCTACTTTTTCCATGATCCTGAAGGCCCGAACCTTTTAGTAGTGGGGGTTGCGGCAGCCATTGTGTACGCCCTATCTTTTGCAGTATATAACTTATCTAATACCAAAAAGCTCTTAAATGCGATTTTTATTCAGTTCATAATCATTATCAGCGCCTACTTTTTATTGAAATAAAGAATCGAATTGTGCGTCATGATATAATATGAAGATGACACCAAAAAATTTAATTTGCTTATGGTATGAAAAGGATGCGGAGGCTGCAGCTAACTTTTACGCTGCTACTTTCCCCGACAGTAAAGTAACTAGTGTTATTAAAGCGCCTAGCGACTTCCCAAGTGGCAAGAAGGGGGACGTGCTGACGGTACTTTTCACCGTCGTTGGAATTCCATGCATCGGCCTCAATGGTGGTCCTCATTTCAAGCAAAGTGAAGCTTTTTCATTTCAGATAGCAACGGACGACCAAGCAGAAACTGATAAATACTGGAATGCAATAGTTGGCAACGGTGGCAAGGAGAGTGACTGTGGCTGGTGTAAGGATAAGTGGGGAGTATCATGGCAGATTACGCCGCGTACGCTTACCGAGGCTCTAGCAGCTGGTGGCGATGAAGCAAAACGCGCCTTCGACGCAATGATGACCATGCAAAAAATCGACGTAGCTGCCATCGACGCTGTCAGGCGGGGTTAAACCACCACTTTAAGAATTATCTATCAATCGATTTAACTGCGGAACAGCTGCTGAGTCCTTCAGTCTGCGCAGCATTAGTTAACCTTTAAATTTTCTAAAAAAGTGGTAGAATGACCGCTCATGAGCATTTTCAATAAAAAACCTAAATATAGCATTAAAGCCGTTCAAGAACAGGACTTAGTTAGCTACCTTAAGTCAATCGGAGTTCTTGGTCTTATAAATTCTGGCCAGGCGTCTTGCCAATTCTGTGGCAGTCAAATAATCCTTGATACGCTTGAAGCGGTTTCTCCAAAAGATGGAAAAATTGTTTTCATTTGCTCCAACAAGAATTGTATTAATCAAATATAATCTATGCCTCAAGAAACAACAACCCAAAATATTACGTCTCCCATCGCTGACTGGATTACCAGTATAGTAGTCGGACATCCTGTCCTTTGGTTCTTTACTGCGCTTATTCTGGTTATTTTTATAATCCTATATTTTATTGGCCAAACATTTCCTGGTGTACAAATAGTAAAATCAAAAATATTTATCCCTTTAGCAAGATGGTCTAAACATCGTGGACTAACAAAAATGGCCATCAAGAGTGATATAAAGGGGCATGTAAACAAAGAAATGAAAGAACTAGGAAAACACTTACCTAGCGGTTGGATAAAAGAAATGGACTTGGATTGGGTACAGCAGGAGGATCCTATGGGTTTTATCAGCGATGACCGAATCGTATTAAGAATTCGTCCAGTTGAAGACCAGAACCGGAACTTTGTAAATACTACTTATCATTTTTTGAAACAAGTCATGTTTCCAAAAACCAACAACGTGGTGCCTGATAATCACCTTGAAGGTACAGTTATTTACCTTTGCAGAAAAATAGTAAACAGAAGAAACAAAGAGACCATAACAGTATTTGAAGATTATATTCTAGAGCCAGCGATACAGAAGCATAAAAAACTGCTTACCTATATGGCAGACTACGAAACGATAGACAAACGTGGATTTTTCACTGGAACTTTTTTACGCGAATTGCATAGTGTTGCAAACGAAGTAAGATTTGCCCCAGGACGAGAGAGTGTTGGACGGGAAGCTTCTGAAATTATTAAACATATCAAGGAATTTATCGCAAAATATGAGAGTGAGGACAGAGTTATCCCCGACAGTTTATGGATTAAAATAGGTAACGTGGCAAAATATGGCCTATTACTCGTTGCACATCCAGGCAAAACAAATTTTGGCATAGATGCTTATATTAATCGTGCAAGAGAAAAATTTAATGGAGGAGCTAATAGATTATATGTGTTTGGAACTACTACTGAATCCAAATTTTTTAATGCTGTTGTTCGTGGCATAGAAGGAACCATCAAAGATACTGAACTAATAGAAATTTTTTCAACACCAAATGATTATAGAGGAGATACGGATGGTATAGGCGCTGTTTTTATTAAAAAATCTTTATAACAAAAATATGAGAATATTTGATCTAGTATGGAAAATTTGTTTACTAATAATTGGTTTAATAATTATTTTTTTGATGGCTACTTCCGCAGACCGTCGTTATGAAGCTTTTCAAAATTGTAATATTACCAGAACTGCAGAGATCTGCGCACAATTGTTTGGTAAATAATTTATATGCCTTGCCCAATATGTAACGATGAATACACTGAGGAAGATAAGAAAAATACTTATCATGTAACTTACAAACCAGAAATTATTACGGATGCTTGTAGGGGTTGTAATTGGGCGGAGCATTTAATCCAGCATCCAGACCTCGAGACGCCTCCGTATATGATAAAAAGAAAAGAGTTAGTCAGAAAGTGGACACTAAAAAATAGACCAATGATTTCTTAGTTTTTGATATAATATAAAAATGCGGAAAATTATTACAACAACTTTTGTGACTTTGGACGGGGTGATGCAAGCTCCCGGGGGTAAGGCGGAGGATACTGCTGGAGGATTTAAATACGGCGGCTGGCAGCAGGCTTTTCCACAGGATGCGGAGCTTACTCCAATACTCTTCAGCTTCTTTAATATTCCATTCGAGCTACTGCTTGGTAAAGTTACTTACGACATTTTTGCGGGCTTCTGGCCCACAGCGACGACGGACCAGGAAGTAGCGGTGCCGTTTAATAAAAATAAAAAATATGTGGTGTCACACGAAGCTTTCAAGCCTGAGTGGAATAACTCGGAGCTTATAACTGGTGATGTCGTGGCGCAAATTAAGAAACTAAAAGAAATGGACGGGCCGGACTTATGGGTATGGGGCAGCGGTAACCTTATTCAAACCCTCCTCGCAAATAATTTGATCGACCGCATGCATTTGTGGATTCACCCCATAACGCTTGGTACTGGTAAAAAGCTTTTTGCCGAAGGCACCCAGCCTGCAAATTGGAAGCTGGTGGATTCCAAAGTAGGGAAGACGGGTCTAATCTTTGCCACCTACGAACCAGCAGGCCCGCTAAAAAATCTGGTATAATGTGGGTATGAAGAAACCATTTCTACATGCCTTGGGAGCCGCTTTATACATAGTCGTTATTGTTTTTGTGGTACAAACTGTAACTTCAGCCTTAAAGAGCCAGAATCAGAGCATCATTATCCCTATGGTCATGCTTAGCTTGTTCGTACTTTCCGCTGCCATTATGGGGTATATATTTTTATCTGAACCCCTCAAGCTTTACCTAGATGGGCATAAGCACGAAGCCACTGTATTTTTTGGTAAAACTGTTGCAATGTTTGCTTGTTTTGTAGCACTCTTTGCAATTTTACTTTTTCTTAATTAAACTGTCACATTTATCAACATAATCCGTCATATATTATATGAAAACAGGCCCTAAAATTATCGTAATTTTACTCGTAATTATTATTGCAGGAGGTTTGTTTTATTATTTAACTAAACCAGCTGTTACTGAAAATCCGCCAGTAGCAACAGGGGACATTACCGGCTGTTATGTGGCGCATTTAGCTAAGGATGTTTACACGCTTAAAATTGATTCCGCTACGGACAGCAATGTTTCCGGAATGCTGGCTTTTAATAATTTTGAAAAGGATAGTTCCTCTGGAAGCTTACAAGGCACTTTTGCGGATAATATTCTCCAAGGTGATTACTCTTTCGATTCCGAAGGCATGCATTCCGATAGGCAGGTAATATTTAAGAAAGATGGAGACAGTTTTATTGAAGGCTTCGGCCCTGCAAAAGTAGTGAATGGTAAAGAAGTTTTTGCTGATCCATCCACTATAACTTATGACCCTAAATCCACTTTTGTTAAAGTTCCGGATTGCCTGGAGCGTTTCATCGATGCCAATGACACCCTTACTCTCAATTACAACCCATTCTTCCAGCTCATTCCAGGAGGTAACACCCCGACAACAGAGTGGAAAGCTAATGCTAAAGACTCAGGTACACTTTTTGCACGAGTGATCATCCCACGCACTTATATGCCAGGGACAAACTTCGCAGATGCTAACCTCACCGTTGGCCGCGCTACCAGCATGAATAACTGCGCCGTGGCCGATACTGCAGCCGGTGAAAAAAATGTGGGCTCGGCGGAAGTTGGTGGATTCCCATTTACTAAATTTACTTCAAATGGAGCTGGTGCGGGGAATTTCTATGAGACGACAAGTTACCGCGGAGTTGTCGACGGGGATTGCTACGCAGTAGAATACATAATCCACTCCACGAATATTGGAAATTATTCCCCAGACCAGGGAGTGAAAGAATTCGATAAAGCAAAAATAGAGGCTGAACTCGAAAAAATAGTTTCTAGCATCAGGTTTTTAATTGGTAGTAGCTAGTGTTGTACAATGGGTAGATGCCCAAATTACTGCCCAGGTCCAAAAATTTATACCTCCATGCGGATGGAGACTCTTTTTTTGTAGCTTGTGAAGTATCCGTCCATCCGGAGCTAAAAGGCAAACCTGTAATAGTGGGTGGCGACAGGGGTATAGCGGTAGCCATGAGTAAAGAGGCCAAGGCGCTAGGGGTGACGCGAGGGATGCCTGTATTCCAGATTAAAAAGTTGTATCCCGAGGTCATTATCCTCTCCCACCATTTTGATTTGTACCAAGATATTGCCTATAAAATGCATCAAATCCTATCTTCTTACTTTGTAGCAATTGAACAATACAGCATCGATGAATGCTTCGCTCTAGTAGACCCTTCGGAAATTAAATATTATGGTGGGCCCGAGAGGTTATTGAAAGAATTAAAGAATGAAATTGAAAAAACATTACATGTGACCTACTCACTGGGTCTAGCTAGAACTAAAGCTTTATCTAAACTCGCCTCTAAACTAGAAAAGCCTGGCGGCCTAGTCATGCTACTAACTAAAGCAGATGAAATGCGCGCACTCAAAGCCACCTCCATAGATGACATCTGGGGTATTGGTAGGCGCACCAGCCCACGCCTTCGGGGTATGGGGATGCAGAGTGCATATGACTTTGTAAAATATCCTAACTTTCGAATTGCCGCGCAATTTTCTACATCGGTTTTAACTCTCAAGAAGGAGCTAGGTGGGGAGCAAATTTTAGAAGTGGAGTCTAATATTGATCCCCGTGGACAAAAGTCCATCCAAGCTACTGGCACCTTCCACCCGGCTTCTACTGATCCCAAAATAATCTGGCGCGAGCTCGCGGAAAATGCGGAGCACGCGTGTGAAAATGCTCGCTTTCTCCACTTAGTTTCAAATAAAGTTGCCTTTTTCGTCAAAACCAGTGAGTTCAAGTATTATTTTGATGAGGTCAAGCTCGATGAATATACTGCGGACCCAGGTGTCGTATTGGATGCTATCGAGCCTAGATTTTCGAAATTATTGCCGAAGAATAAAAGAATTCGCTCCACGGGTGTCGTGCTTCATAATCTAATGAGGGAGGAGGAAGCCCCCCGGGATTTATTTGGCAAGCAGGAGCGCGCCATCAAGAAGTTAATAATAGAAGAAGCAGCTGACAAAATCAGGGAAAAGCATGGAAGTAATGCAATAAAACGCGCATCTTCAATGCGCCGGAAGTGATTGAAGAGATCGTGATATAATTAGTAGGTGAAGAAATCCCAAATTCAAACTTTGTTTATTGTTTTGTTTCTTGCGCTCGTGATCACGAGCATTTTTCCTCTTAAAACTTTCGCTCAAGACGCATGGGGCAATTGGCCTAGCTCATTTCGGCGTAAAATTAATAAGTTAGGTGATGAAAAGGTGCTGAATGTGCCACTACCGATACTTTTTGGCCTCACTCCTGACAATTTAACGCGCAATTTTGGTGATCCTCGGCCAGATGGGCGAACGCATGAGGGTCTGGACATCCTGGCCCCGCGAGGCTCTCTGATCGTGACGCCGACTGATGCTGTGGTAATCCAGGTAGGTTATGGCGACAGCGCAGGTAACTATGTTTACACTGCCAATCCAGGTGGAGAGACCTTTGCCTATATGCATATGGATAAAATGACTGATCTGACCGAAGGTGATGAAATCAAAAAGGGGGCATTGATAGGTTATGTAGGCAACACCGGTAATGCCGCTGGGGGAGTAACACATTTACATTTCGAAATCCGAGATGGTAGCAATGCCACGGATCCATTCCCGCGGCTGCGCAGCATATTCCCCCTGGCAGATAAAATAGAATATTTATCGCAAATTCTTGATAATTCCGATGACGAAAAAAATCTAGCAGAATTCGTAGTGAAGATGTATCGCTCTGATATGTTGGCCGCAAAGAAGCTAGACATTGTACTACCGCGAGCAATTGAAGAAGCGCTCAAGGTTGTGGTGGCAGCAGTGCCCACGCCGACCAGCGCGCCGAATGGGGATTTGAAGTTAGGCTCTCGCGGTACCCTGGTAGTAGCACTGCAGAATTTTCTAATTAGTAAAAATATTGGCACGGGAGGTAAGATAACAGCCGACGGCAGCTTCGGCCCAATGACTCAAAAAGCTTTGGCGGAATATCAGGCATCAGTTGGGATTAAACCTGCCACAGGGTATTATGGTCCTATTACCCGGGCGTATGTTTTAGCACATTCGTAATCTTATCATTCAATTAACGTCATCATATATATGGAATATAATAAATTAGCAACAAAAGAAAGTGTGGAGAAAACAATTAAGGCTCTTGCGGAGCGTAATGTGGAGGGGATATTGGTAGCAACGGGCGCAGAAGCCTTGGCTAAAATAAAAGAATTAATTCCCGCCGGCGCTTCAGTCATGAATGGCGCCTCGGTGACCTTAGAGCAAATTGGCTTTGTGGATTATTTAAAGGAGGGCAAACATGGCTGGAATAATTTGCATCAAGCGATAGTACTTGAACAAGATAAAGCCAAGCAATCATTACTTCGTAAACAAGCATTACTCTCCGATTATTATTTGGGCAGTGTGCATGGCCTGGCCGAGACGGGGGAATTTGTAATTGCTTCTAATACCGGCAGTCAATTGCCGCATGTGGTGTTTTCTTCCAAGAATATTATTTTTGTAGTCAGTACCAAGAAAATTGTGCCGACCCTACCTGACGCGATGCAGCGTCTGTTAACATATGTTGTGCCACTTGAAGAAGTGCATATGCAAGAAAAATACAAAGTCGGAACATTCCCCAGCAAGATCGTAATCTGGAACCGTGAAAATCCATCTATTAAACGAAAAGTAATAATGCTTCTAGTCAATGAAGACCTAGGTTTCTAGTCATGGTAGAATATAATGATGAAAAATAAAACAATCTTAGCGGTAGTTATACTAATAATATTTTTCGGTGGGATTTTTGCTTTAGGTAAATATAGATTGCCGAGCCAAGCGGGACAAGCTCCTACTACATCCAATACTCCTACTTCACCCACACCACCCGATACCAGTTCCTGGAAAAGCACCACTTCTTCTGGAGTAACTTTCAAGTATCCTGAAACACTTAATACTACCTATATGCATGCCTTGGATTGGCCACCACAAGTACAGGTGATCGAAGGGCCATTTGTTTGTACTAATGCAGGGGATGAAGCCGCGAGGGCGGGCGTTACACAACAAAAAACCATAAATGGGCACAGCTATTGCGTTACTACGGTGACGGAAGGCGCCGCTGGCAGCACTTATACTCAATATGCATATGCTGCTCAGAGGGCCAGTAAGACTTTATACTTTACTTTTACAATTCAAGCTACCCAGTGTGGCAATTACAGTGAGCCGCAGATGAGCGCCTGTGCTAAGGAACGCAGCAGCTTTAATATTGATCAAATAATGGATCAGGTCATCACTACTGCCCAAATTTAGGTAAATTTCTCCTTGCTCACTCCTGTGGTATACTCAGAAAGTAATATTTCCCAATGAAAAAAGAGAACCCCTCTAAGCTAAAACTTATTCTAACAAGCATGCACTTTTGGCTTGTATTTTTTGTCGTTGTCTTCCTGGTACTGTTTTTTGCCTTCCCAGAATTCATGAGCAGTGCCTTTACCTACAAGCAGGGCGAGGGGATAAGTAATGGCTTGAGCGATGTAATAAAGAAAATTATTGAACCCGAGCTTAAGCCAGTTGATCCAGTGGCTTATGATCAAAAGCTCGAGGAGCTGGCAAATAATCCACCGCCACCGCTCCCCACAACTAAACTGGTGATCGACCCTAAAACTGGGGTAAAAACAACTGTTACCATCCCCGCCAAACCCGCTCCACACTATATTTGGCCGGTTAAAACCGAGTATCCTGCCGCAGGAGCGATTTTGCCATTTTCGCGAATCATAGCTTTTTATGGAAATTTGTATTCTAAAAATATGGGCGTGCTAGGGGAGTACCCTGAAGAGGAGATGCTAGCTAAGTTACAAGGTGAAGTAAAAAAATGGCAGGACGCTGACCCAGGCACTCCAGTTATACCAGCACTGCATTATATTGCGGTTGTAGCACAGGGCAGCGCGGGAGCGGATGGTAAGTATCGCGCGCGCATGCCAGGAAGTGAAATAGATAAAGTTTTAAAAATGGCTGACAAAATACACGCGATAGTATTCCTAGATGTTCAAGTGGGCTTCAGCACCATACAAACTGAATTGCCGCTCTTATCCAAGTATCTAAAGATGCCAAATGTGCACCTTGGTATGGATCCGGAATTTTCCATGAAAGGCAGTATTCGACCGGGCAAAGTCGTAGGCACTTATGACGCAGCAGATATTAATTTCGCCGCTGATTATCTAGCTAAGTTAGTTACTGAAAATAATTTACCACCCAAAATATTAATTGTGCATCGCTACACCGGGCCAATGGTTACCAACTATAAAAATATAAAAACACAACCCCAAGTGCAGATAGTGATGAACATGGATGGCTGGGGCACTCAATCTAAAAAAATCGGAACCTATAAAAATTATATTTATCCGCAACCGGTGCAATTCACTGGCTTTAAATTATTCTACAAAAACGACATCCTTACTCCAGGCACTGCGATTATGACCCCCGAAGCGGTACTTAAATTGAGCCCAAAGCCGATTTACATTCAATATCAATAATATGATATAATCAATTTATTAAAAGTTTATTTTAAAATAATATGAAAAATACATATATAATTATTATCGTTATTATCCTCATAGTTCTAGGTATATTCCTATTTATGAATAAGAGTAAAGTAGAGGCTCCAGCTACACAGAGCACTGGCAATATGGCCAAAATGCCTATGTCACCAGCCCCTATTCCAGAAGGCTTCAATGCAGCTATCTCTGTTACTAATGCCCCAGTTAAGGAATTTACTGTCACTGGTCAGAATTTTTCCTTTACTCCTAATACACTCACAGTTAATAAAGGTGACTTGGTAAAAATCAATTTCCAAAACGCCGGTGGTTTCCACGATTTCCGCTTAGACGATTTCAAAGTCGCTACTAGTCAGATCAAAACAGGTGAGACAGGTTCAGTTTCTTTCATTGCGGATAAGACCGGCACATTTGAATACTACTGCTCAGTTGGTCAGCACCGAGCCATGGGCATGAAGGGCACTCTAACTGTAAAGTAGTAATTATGACCACAGTAAAAACGGAAACAAAGTTTTCCGTTGTGAATAGAATTAAAAGTCTCGGCCATGCGATCCGTGGTTTAGGAGTTTTCTTTCGCAGCACTCATGCTGCTTGGATTCATATTGCTACAGCAATTGTGGTTGTATGTTTGGGTTTTGCTCTAAAAATATCTAGTACCGAATGGATGTTCATAGTTTTTTCTTGCGGTCTAGTTCTAATTACCGAGTCCATAAACACTGCTATTGAGATAGACATAGACCTAACTTCGCCAGAGTATCACCCCTTTGCACGAGATACTAAGGATGTAGCTGCCGGGGCGGTTCTCTTGGCGGCCATCACAGCCGTAATCATGGGGCTTATTATTTTCTTGCCAAAGATTTTTCTCCTGATACAATAAGAATATGGATAAAAATATAAAAATCTTCGCAATTGTTATCGTTCTCCTCATCGTAGGTGTAGCCGGCACTGCTTTAATGCGCTCTAGTGCGACCCCTCCAGGACCTGGAGTTTATGACCAGTTTGCCACCTGCCTAAAAGATCAAGGTGCGACATTCTATGGTGCCTTTTGGTGCCCACATTGCCAAGCTCAAAAGAAACTTTTCGGCACTTCTGTAAAATTATTGCCTTATGTAGAATGCTCTACTGCGGATGCTAATGGCCAAACGCAGATTTGTATCGATAAAAAAGTGCAGAGTTATCCAACCTGGGAGTTCAAAGACGGCAGCCGCTTAACTGGGGAAGTGCCTCTAGCCCAGCTGGCAGAAAAGACCTCTTGTACCTTACCAGCTGATGGAGCCTCCGTGGTTCCTCCGGCAACTCCTGGGGCAAGTAGTCCCGCAACAAAATAATCATGTCATATTTGCATCTACTAAATTTAGTAGTAGCTACCAGCGCGGTTATTCTACAGCCCCTTATTGTTGTGGTTATAGTTCTACTTTGTTTGCGAGTCAAAGATAATAAATTTCTAGACTTTATTAAAAAGCATTTTTTACTAATTGGTTTCGTATTATCTTTGTCGGCCTCATTAGTGTCCTTATACTATTCTGAAATTATTGGTTTCTTGCCTTGCCACTTATGTTGGTTCCAGAGGATATTTATGTATCCGCAAGTTTTCCTTTTCGGAATTGCCTACTGGAAAAAAGACATACAGGTGGCTAGATACGCCATGCCGCTCCTAATTATCGGCACGCTTATAGCCATATATCACAATTTTATTTATTATTTTACGGAGTATGCTGGGCCGTGTGATGCTTCTGGAGTATCTTGTGTACAGAGATTGGTTTCAGAATTTAATGGGTATATTTCCATCCCCATGCTTTCGCTCACCGTCTTTGTGGGTTTAATTACTCTATTGCTCGTAGCTGGTTTATATAAAAAGAGGGAGTAGAAAGACGATGGGCAGCGACCGAAGTTCGGCGCCGCCCATTTATGTGTCCCTTCTTTTGAAGGGGTGGCTCTTTCGAGCTTGTTCGGCGAGACGGACGGTGTCCTGACCACATCGGTCAGCATGCACGGCCCACTCGCCCTCGGGGTTTTGTCGTGCTGCTACCTTGAGCAGCCTCGACTGTACTTTGGGATGACCTACTGCACCCTTCAGTACATTCAGCAAGAACTCAATACCCATACCGTATCATTATACCGCAGATTTTACTTTTGTCCACCTTATTTTAGAAAAATATTTCGTGATATAATATGGCCATGACAAAGTATATTATTATCATCGCTGTGCTAGTTATTGGCGGTTGGTTCTTGATTAAAAGTAATAAAACCGAACCTCAAGAAGTAGCGCCCATAAATTTACCAGCTAATACTGGGGAAACAACTCCAGAACCAACTCCAATAAAAACTACATCTATGAATACAACTGCAACATTACATACAAACAAGGGTGATATTAAAATAGAATTTTTTGAAACTGATGCGCCGAAAACTGTAGCAAATTTTATAAAATTAGCTAAAGGTGGTTTTTATGATGGCGTAAAATTTCATCGAGTGATCAAAGGCTTCATGGATCAAACAGGGGACCCACTTTCCAAAGATGATACCAAGATGGCACTCTGGGGCACTGGAGATCCGGGCTATAAATTTGCCGATGAGATAAATGCGCAGTCTAGTTTATACCAAACGGGTTACAAGAAGGGGGTAGTCGCCATGGCTAACTCTGGGCCCAACACCAATGGCTCTCAATTCTTCATTATGGCCGTGGATTACCCTCTGCCACCGCTTTATACAATATTCGGCCACGTAATAGCTGGCCAAGACGTAGTGGATGCAATAAATAACGTTGCTACGGGCCCAAATGATCGCCCTGTCTCCGCGGCGGTTATTAACAGTGTATCTGTGCAGTAGGTGTTATAATTAAAGCAATATTATTATTAAATAAATATAGTACTCATGGAGCAAATACATAATAAACTTTTGGAAAGTTCAAAGACATACGCAAGCTGGCACAATCACCCCCACCACAAGAAAATTCACTGGGGAGCGACCATAGCTGTAGCAGTGATAGTTTTACTTTTGGTAATGAACGGTGTACAAAAATGGCGCAACACAGCTTATAATTTCGTAACTGTTGAATTTTCTCAACGCTCCGCAGTTCTAACCCTGGATCCACAAACTAAGACTGTGAAAGTAGGGGACACCTTTGCAGCTAATGTTATCCTCGATACCGATGGTAAACCAGTAGATGGTATTGATTTATATTCCCTTCATTATGACCCAACCATACTAACTGTAGTCGATGATAATACGACTAAGAACGGCGTTCAAATTACACCTGGCACTAGCCTGGATGTGACAGCTGTGAACAGTGTGGATCCAAAAACAGGTACAATTACCTTTAGTCAAGCATCCCAACCTGGCTCTAGCTTCAATGGTAAAGGTGTCTTGGCTACCATCCACTTTAAAGCAACAAAAAAGGGCACTTCTGCTCTTAAGTTTGATTTTAAAATAGGTAGTACCAGGGATACCAATGTTGCACATGCTGGTAGAGACCAATTAGCAAACGTAGTAGATGGCCTTTATACTGTTCAATAATCAATATGAATCAAAAAATATTGTATAAATTTACCTTGCCCGTATTATTGTTGGTGGTCTTTTTTGGCGCCGCTTCCTATGCACATGCGGCAACTTTAGCCATCTCTCCATCCAGCTCGTCAGTAATAAATGGACAGAATCTAACAGTCAATATTATTCTAAATACTGGTGGGGTAGATATTACTGGAGTTGATGTTTTTTCACTCCACTACAATCCTGCAATTCTTCAGGTTCAAGATGCGGGCTCAGCGTCTGGGGTGCAAATTTCCGTAGGCACACTCCTGTCCACTACATTTGTTAATACGGTTAACACTAGCACTGGTACGATACAAATATCTCAGCTTGATACTACTGGCACACCATTCAACGGTACAGGTACGCTGGCCTCGATAAGTTTCAAGGCAATAGCTACAGGCACATCGGCTGTAACGATAGATTACTCTTCAGGTAGTACTTCAGATACTAATGTGAGTAGTAATGGAGTAGACCAGCTTACCGGAGTTACTAATGGAAGCTTTACTGTAGGCAATCCATCCACCAAGTTTTCCATCAATGATACAGTTGTAGTGTCGGGTACAGCAACTTTAAATGTTCGACAAAGCCCTACCACATCCGGTACGCTACTCGGTACTCAAAGTTCCGGCGCGCAAGGTGTAGTGATCGGAGGGCCAACTTTCGCTGACGGTTTTAATTGGTGGCAAATAAATTACAATTCTGGTGTCGATGGTTGGTCAGTTGAAGATTTTCTAACTCAAGGCACTATCTCAACCCCACCTCCAGCTCCTGCACCCGCTCCTGCCCCAGCACCAGCTCCTAGTCCAACTCCTTCGGGTGGCGGCGGTGGAGGCGGCGGTGGCGGATCAACTCCTAGTCCTTCACCTAGTCCAACACCAACCCCATCGCCAACTCCTTCATCTGGAGGAAGTTCTGGAGGAAGTTATAGCAGCGGCGGTGGGGGTGGCGGTTCTTCAAGTTCTCCAACTACAATACCTGTAGGTTGTGTTACCGGTACTATATATAGTCCTTTAACAGGACAACGTTGCCCAGCTACTTCCACTCCTACCTCTTCTCCTGTCTCAACTGTCATAGGCATAGGAAGTATCATTAAAACAACCACAATTTTAAATGTTCGTTCAACGTCTTCTACCAGTGGTACTCTTTTAGGCGGACAAGCAACGGGGGCAATGGGTACCGTAGTAGCTGGTCCAATTTCATCCAGTGGCCTAACCTGGTGGCAAATAAATTACAATACCGGTGTGGATGGCTGGTCAGTTGCGAATTTTCTAGTCAAAGTTCAGACAGTTACCACAACTCCATCGCCAGCTCCAACACCCTCTCCCTCATATTCAACTCCTACTCCAATTTCCTTGCCGCCTTTACCTGCCTCCTCAGGAACACTCATTGTATTCACTAAACCAACTGACCCACTTAACAATAGTACGGCTAAAGATATTCAAATTACCTTAAATAAAGCACTTGGTCTTCACCTTGTTGTGGATGGAAAATATGGACCAGGTACACTCGCAGCAGTGAAGTCATTCCAATCTAGGAATGGTCTAACAGCGGACGGTAAGATTGGCGACATAACTCGTATCAAACTTAATGCAGTGATGGCATACAGGCCTTAATGCTCAAGCATTCTACCCAAATCTTAATTGTTGATCTCGGTAGTCAATATACTCAAATTATTAGGCGCAGCCTGCGTTATTTGGGCTTCCATTCCGTTGTTCTACCTCCCGATCAATCACTAGATTGGATAAGATTAAATAGCCCGAAAGCCATAATTCTCTCCGGTGGCACGATAAATATTTCCGACAAAGACGCACCTAAAATTCCAGAAGAAATTCTAAACGTGCGTGTACCAATCTTGGGAATTTGTTTGGGCATGCAATGGATGTCATATATCCATGACAAAAATTCAATTCAGGCAGTGAAAGATGGCAAATCGTACGGCCCAGTAGAGGTCATGCTGGGCAAGAGCCAACTTTTTGAAAAGCTGCCTATCAGTATCAATGCGTGGTCGAGTCATGGCGACTCAGTCAAGAAAGTTCCTAAGGGCTTTGATGTTATTGCGACATCTAAGGGCGGTAAAGTTATCGAAGCAATGGAGTGCGTTGATCGAAAGCTTTGGGCGGTACAGTTTCATCCAGAGGTAGAACAGACAGAAGATGAAAATATTATTTTAAATAATTTCGTAGAAAACATTTGCAGTTGCATTAAAGACTATTCCACTCGTGATGTAGTGGCGGAAATTCAAGTAAGTGTACAGAAAGAGTTAGGCAAGGGTGTAGCCATCATAGGTGTTTCAGGTGGGGTAGACTCCACTACACTGGCGGCAATTTTGGCGCCCACACTCCGCTCGCAACTGAAAGCCTTCATGATTGACACCGGAGGTATGCGTAAGGGTGAAGTAGAAAAGGTAAAAGAAATTGCTAAACGTGCAGGTATTAGGCTTGAAGTGGTGGACAAATATAAGAAAAAATTTATAAAAAATATCGGTACCACGATCGATGCAGAAGAGAAGCGTGCTAAATTCCGTGAAATTTACGGCGAGGTTTTTAAGGAAGTTGCTCAGAGCTATAACGCTACCCATATGATCCAAGGTACACTGGCCACTGATCTCATTGAATCCGGCAGTATGGGTAAGTCGGCACTCATCAAAACTCATCACAATGTGGATTTAGATTTAGGGCTTAAGGAAATAATACCTCTCGGAGATTTTTTTAAATTTGAAGTTAGACAATTTGCACACGAGTTTGGGCTCGAGGAGCTTGTCGCTAGGAGGCAGCCATTTCCAGGCCCCGGATTATATTTGCGCATAATAGGTACAGGAGTTACCGAAGAATTACTGGAGATTGTTCGCGAGGCGGACCATGAAGTAGCTGAAATACTCAAGAAACATAATTTATACGATAAAATTTCACAAACTATTGTAGCTCTCCTCGGAATCAATACGGTGGGGGTTAAAGGTGACGGACGGGTGTACGGACACTCTATCGTCGTCCGTACCGTGGAAACCACAGACTTCATGACGGTAAAGGGCTATTATCTCCCCAAAGAAGTATGTGAGGAGATAACCAGCGCCCTGATAAAACACCCTAAAATCATTAGAGTTTTCTACGACTGGACCACCAAGCCGCCGGCCACCACAGAATTTGAGTAATGCCAGGTGTAATATATAAGTTTCCTCACCGTCTTATTTATGGGTCGGGATTTGCTATTTTATTATAACTTTAACCTTAAATTATTAAAATATATGTATAAGAAAGGAAGTGCATCCAGTGTCCTAATCTCGATTGTTATTATCATCTTAGTTATCTTCGGAATTTATTATTGGGTAACCCACACGACTTCAACTACAGTTGTTAACAATTACACTACGACAACTCCTACTCCGGGAGCTACCGTAAATCCTGGTGTGCCAGCAGCCTCTACTGAAAATGCTTCATTCATCTCCGCCTCCGGTGCGGTCTTAAATGGGGAAGTCAGTCCGAACGGAGTGCAGACATCTTATTGGTATGAATATGGAACGACTCAAGCTCTCGGCAGTAATTCTTCTGCCCAGCTTGTTGGGGGCGGTTACGTTACCTTCAAAGCTCCAGCTGCGATCGGTGGCCTTAAACCAAGCACACTATATTACTACCGTTTGAGTGCTCAAAATCAATTTGGAAAAGTTATGGGGGAAACTTCTACCTTTACCACCACAGCAACTGCCACAACTCCTCAAGTAAATTATTCTTCTCCAGTTTCTCAAACCAGAGATGCCACAGTAATTACCAGCTCATCCGTTACTTTAAACGGCACAGTTAATCCAAATGGTTCCGCGACATTTTATTGGTTTGAATATGGCGATAGCTTCAGTCTGGGTAATACCACTGCTGTTTCTTCAGCAGGGGGAGGGAATGTAAGCGTCTCAGCTTCTGCCGCACTTTCGGGCTTAACTCCTGAAAAAACTTATTACTACCGACTAAATGCTCAGAACGCCTACGGTACTACGAATGGAAACATTTCAGTCTTTATGACCCAGCCAACCAATCCGCCTGCACAACCTGCTAATGTTCCGAACGCAGTTACTGGCAGTGCAACTAGTGTTACGAGTACAAGTGCAGCCCTTAATGGTCAAGTTGATCCGAATGGTGTTGCTACCAATTACCATTTCGAATATGGTAAATCAACTCTCTTCGGATTGTTCACTCTCGAACAAAGAACTGATGATAGAGCTGCTGGTACCGGTACCGCACTTGCCCCAGTTACAAGGAGCATCACAGGGTTAGATAATAATTCAACCTACTACTATCGCTTAGTAGCAGAGAATAGTCAGGGTAAAACCTTCGGAGCAATATTCAGCTTTACGACTAAAAAGTAAAATCGGGGGTGGTATAATGGAGGAATCGTGAATTCTTTCACCCCAAAGGAGCTAAAGTTATTGCAGAAGTTGAATACTCCGGCTAAAGTTCAGGACTACTTGAACAGCCTAAAGTTTAACTTCGAATTAAAAGGGGCGACACTAAAGTCGCCTCTTTTGGTGCTTCGGGCAGGAAATGCCCACTGTATAGAGGGCGCAATATTGGGAGCATACATTTTGTCCCGCTACTCTAATTTGGACCATAAGCCCTAC
The DNA here is from genome assembly GCA_040388575.1 of Patescibacteria group bacterium. GTDB lineage: Bacteria > Patescibacteriota > Minisyncoccia > Phycocordibacterales > UBA9973 > UBA9973. The sequence goes on from JAZKBO010000009.1 coordinate 22,108, forward strand.
ATTCTGCACTTAAAGACTATAAAAGAAGATTATGAGCATGTAATTGCGCCCTTTAAAGTGGGTGATCGCTGGGGCGCACTATCCAAAACGAATCATGCAGTCTTGCGGTACAGGGAGCCAGTATATAAAAGTATTCGAGAGTTAGTGATGTCATATTTCCATGAGTACTATTTAGAGAATGGGCACAAGACCTTACGTAGTTATTCCGGACTGCTCAACTTAAATATATTTGAAAAAGGTTGGGAAACTTCAGAGCAAGATTTATGGGGAATAGATGAAGAATTAGACAAAATAAAACACTATGATATTGTACCTAAATCCTATATTAAAAAACTTAGAAAAGTAGACAAAATAGAAATCAAAGCGGGGGATATACCCGAGTACAAAAAATAACTTACATATGGTAAAATACAAATATGACTAACAGCATGACAAAAAAAGCAATATTCGCAGGTGGATGTTTTTGGGGTCTAGAAGATTTAATCCGCAAACAGCCGGGAGTAATAAATACTACGGTGGGTTATACTGGTGGGCAAAATGAAAATCCAAATTATCATAATCATGAAGGTCATGCCGAAGCAGTAGAGATAGAGTACGATGATACCAAAACAACTTACAAAAAGCTACTGGACTTCTTTTTTCAAATTCATAACCCAACGACAATGAATAGGCAGGGGAATGATATCGGCACTTCCTACCGATCTGCAATTTTTTACGGAAACGATGAAGAAAAAAATGAGGCTGAAAATTTCATTAAAATTGTGGATAACTCGAAACGCTGGAAAGACCCTGTGGTGACGACTCTTGAACCCTTAACTAAGTTTTGGCCGGCAGAGGAGTATCATCAAGACTATTTGGTTAAAAACCCAGGTGGTTACACTTGTCACGCAATTTATTTCGAAAGCTACTTATAAAATAAGGCTACGATCTGTAACCAACTGAATTTATATCGAACCTTAGGTAACCCGTAATTTAAGGGCTAATTTAATAAATAATATTACGCTAAATTGTAGTATTTTTTAATCCAAATATTGATTAAATTTTGGTCTCATTTATCATTTTTCCCCTTATTTCTAAAGACTCGTATTGATTTTTCGATATGGTATAATTTACCATATCATTCAATGAATTTTACGTATTTTAAATATAAAATATTTATTAGCATAATGCGGAAATTCTTTCTGTCCTTCTTTATTTTTTGGTATGCATTTGCAGTGCCCCTTTCTGTTATAGCGCAAGAAATTCCCACAACTCCAGATACCACAACTGATGCGCCAGCTGCAGTGGATCCTACACCGGCGCCACCAGAAGATATCACACCTCCTGCTGAACCACCGAGCTCTGACGAAACAGTGGATCCTTCTGTAATTACTCCGAGCCCCGAACCAGAAGTACCTCCAACACCTGACGAGAATTTTGACCCAGTGACTGGGGGAGGTGAAATTTCACCTCCTGACACCACGCCTGTTGCCCCACCAGAAGATGTCACACCTCCCGCAGAACCTCCGACCCCCACACCTGAAGTATCACCAGTACCACCTCCTGAAACTCCACCCGTGGTAGATGGAGATGTTCCACCAGAAGAAGTTCCATCGGAATTTCCGCCGCTTCCCGATACTGAAATTTCTATCCAAAATACTTTACTCACATTGCCAGAGAGTTTATCTGATCCGTTAACAATTTTTTATAAAAATCATGTCAATGAGCTACCGCTTTCCATGGCAGTAGAGAATGGTAACGTGGACAGTCCGCTCACACAAGAAAATTCTAGCTATTTTTATCGAGATGTCTTTCCTAATACCGATTTAAAATACAATATCACTAGCAATGGCATAAAAGAATTTATTATTCTCAAAGCCGTCGGTCACCCTGATCAATTCGAATACAACCTTAACTTGAATGAATTTGACGCGGTGCAAACGTCCCCGAGTACTGTTGTTTTATACAAGAAAGGTGAGTCTGGCAATGACTTATTCAAGCTCTATACACTTTCCGCTCCTCAAATGTCGGACAATACTGGTAATACAAGCTCTAATTTAACTTTTTCAATACAAGGTAATCTATTAACTTTAACTCCAGATGCTACTTGGCTTGCGGGAGCACAGTATCCAGTCACCATTGACCCTACTATCGAAATCACCGTTTTAAATATTCACTCAAGCCCCGTGTCGGGGCAGAACTGGAACGTGGATTTTACTACCGTTGGTACCGCGGACTTAACCATTACTCCAGCTGATCAAGCCACAGTGGATGAAGACGAATTTACAACACTGACTTGTGGTAATGAAGACCGCACAGCTAATGCACAAATTCTAGCAGGTGACGTCATTTTCTATCCAAATTGGCAGTGTGATGATGTGGCTACGGTGACACACTTAACGCTAGTTACAGGTAGTCACCACTTACTTTTTGAATTTGCCGGTGCTGGGGAGACTGCTACAAGTGAAGCATTCAACGGTACTCGCTACTGGGTTGGCTCCGCAGGCGGTAGCACTAATTCTACTGCTAATTGGTCATCGACGATTCACAGTGCTTGTGGAGCAAATACCGGCGCTTCAGTTCCAAGCTCGGGTGATCTTGCTGTGTTCGAAAGTGATTGTACAAACAATGCCGCGATTGATGCTAATTTTAATTTACTGGGCTTGCAAATCGATTCCGGATATTCTGGCATCATCACACAAAGCGGAGGACACACTGTAACAATCCGCTCCTCGAATTTTTCCCAAGCAGGCGGAACCCTTAATATGGGTGATGGAACTTACAATGTTAGCGGTAGCTGGACCTTCAGTGGTGGCACACTTAATGCCGACACTAGCACTGTAAATTTTAGTGGAAATTTAACTATAACTGGATCGCAAACTCTCAAGAATGTAAGTTTTGACGCAGCCAATACCACTTACGTTATTGCGGGTGGCACAACTTTAACTGTTAGCGGAACGATGTCAAATACAGGAACCGCAAACGGTGCACTTCAAGGAGGTAATATTTCCGCTCAGGGCGATATGAGTTTCACTTGTAGTGGCCAGAATGGGACAAACAATACCACAACAATTACTATAAACGGTACTGGGGATCAAACCCTAACTGGAGCTTCTGTTTTGGGTAATTGTGCTTTACCAAATACAACTATTAATAAATCCTCTGGAACTTTAAATTTAGTTAGTAATATTAGCGTGACGGGTACTACTTGGACCTATACAGCAGGTACGATTAACGCCGGCTCATCCACAGTAGACTTTCTTGGGTCTGGAGGAATAACGGTTTCAGGAACTCATACTTTAAACAATATTGCTTTTCCTATGAATAACATTGCTGACACTATTTCTGGTACCTTGACTGCTTCAGGCAACCTATCTATCACAGGAAGTGCCGGCTTAGCCATAAATGGCGGTACGATTAATATTGGCGGAAATTTTTCCTCTACTGGTACTCTGACACCGAGTGGCACTACAGCTATAACTTTTAACGGCACTGGCAGTCAAAGTATAACTGATACTGGTAGCGGCGGAGCTCAATTTACTAGCACTTGGACGGTCAATAAAGCTTCCGGAACATTATCTCTGGCCGCGAGCTTAACTCACGGTGGGGACTTCACAGTTTCCCAAGGCACTTTTGATACAGGAGGTTTTACTTTGACGGGTGCGAGCACCAAAACATTTACTGTCTCGAATGGCGCTACATTTATTATGTCAGGCTCATCTGCATATCCCGCAAGCTTTACCACTTATACTTACGGAGCAACGAGTACAGTAAGATACAATCAAAGTGCTAATACGACAATCACTAATGCAACTTATGGCAACTTGGAACTCGAACCTTCCTCTACCAACACTTTAACTTTACCCGCAACAGTTAGTACCATTGTTGGCAATTTAACTATTGGGGATGCGAGTCACGCAGGCTTTATCACGGCAGCAACGAACAATCCAACTCTAGCGGTAACTGGGAATTTCTCGCTCTCTAACGCTGTGACCTTTACCGGGGGTACTAGTACTTTATCAATTACAGGTACGACGACCATCGGTGGTGGGTCTTCCGGAACTTTTACAGCAGGGACGGGAGCCATGTCATTTGGAAGTACTTTCAGTGTAGCCAACGGTGCAACCTTCACAGCTAGCAGTGGAATTGTAGCAATAACTGGAGCTGCTACCGTAGGCGGCGGCACAAGCGGTACTTTTTCTGCCGGTAGTGGCAATATAAGCCTAGCGAGCAGTTTGAGTATTGCTAACGGAGCGACGTTTACAGCTGGTGGGGGAGTTTTATTAGTTACTGGGACGACAACAATTGGTGGCGGGTCTTCCGGAACATTCACCGCAGGCTCCGGCAATATAAATTTTAATGACAATGTTACAATTTCTGCTGGTGCGACATATACCAAAGGTGCAGGCACAGTTTATTTTTATAAAGCGGGTACGTTAACTTTAACCGACAGTACTGCCGGACAAGATTTGGGAGCAGTTCAAGTTTCTGGATTTCTGTATCGTGGCTCCATCACTGTTGATCACACTAAAGTTCCCAATACTGATCAAACGAGTTTCCCGGTCTTAGTCAGTGGGACTTACAACGGATCCGGTGGAATTCCAGACTTGCGAGTAAGTGGTAGTGGTGGCAAGGTTCAAAATGCTTCAGGCTTTGATATTGGATTTTATACCAATTCAAACTGTACTGGCAAAATGGCCTGGGAAACTGAAACGTATATGGCCTCAACCGGAGCCGTTAATTATTGGGTCAATGTTACTACACTTTCGCACACCTCGGATACAGTTTTTTACATGTGTTATGACAACTCTGTAATTACCACGGATCAATCCAATCGCACGAGTGTCTGGGATTCGAATTATAAAGGTGTGTGGCATTTGGATGACAATGCCGCAAATACGACAGTAGCTGAGGCAACATCTAATGCTAATACGGGTACTGCAGCTGTAAATACCAGCACTAAAACTGTGACAGGGCAGGTTGGTACGGGTTTAAATTTCAATGGTACTAGTGATGTGGTAGATATCACGGCGACCCTAGGAGGAAGTCTAGACTTAGCAGTGCCAGTTACTATTGAGGCGTGGGTTAAACCTTCGAACATATCTATCTCTGCAATAGAAACAATATTTGGTCGTGGCCAGTCAGGTAATAATGGCTACGGAGAGAACTTAGGCGTGACTGCCCATTACAATATAGGGGCAATGGGTGGGGGAAATACAAACACTACGGGTACATATACTCTTGCTTGGCATAACTACACTACGGTAACTAACGGAGCTTCTAGTAAAAGCTATATCGATGGAGCTGCTGATGGTTCTGCTCCAAGCATAACTATTCCTGCTTCTTCTAATACCAAGGCTGCTATTGGTGCTAGCTATACCACAGGAAATGTTTTGAATAGATTTTTAGAGGCAGCAGTTGACGAGGTTCGTGTTTCCAATGTTGCCCGCTCTGCCGACTGGATATCAACAGAATATAATAACCAAAGTTCTCCTTCGTCTTTTTATGCTATTGGTTCTGAAACAGCAGAAACAGCGACGACTCTCTCCTTAGCTTCTTCAGTAAAAATGACATCACTCACTATCAACACCGGCGAAGTTTTTACAGCTAATGGTTCTAATACTTTAACTCTTACCGGGACTGGCAACGCATTAGTAGCTACGGGTACATTTACTGCGAGCACAGGTACAGTTCAATATACAGGAACTACTGCAAACATAGCTGCTACTACTTATAATAATTTAACTTTAGGTGGAACCGGTACATACACCATGTCGGGGTCCAATACAACCCTGCGTGGTAATTTAGGAATTACTTCTGGAGCAACAATTACGAAAGGCGCTGGCACAATTATTTTTGCCAAGGGTGGGGGAGGTACACAAACATGGACGGACAGCAATGGCACGGCGCAGGACTTGGGGCCAGTGCAGGTTTCCGCAAACAGTGGCGCTACTACTTTAGCGCTCGCCTCGAATGCGAAACTCACTACACTCCTCGTGGATGCTAGTCAAACATTTTCACAAGGAGCGTCATATACTCTAAATACAACTGGAGCGATAACAATAAATGGAACTTGGTCTAACATAGGCACAGGGGATCTAGTGCTTGGTGGTGGCGTAACTAATGCTGGCGCAATAATTTTAAATTCCAACAATGGTTCGCAATGTGTGGATGGTGCAAATGATATCGTAATTACTTCCACAGTTGGTGGAACCCAGCGGGCTTGGTCCGGAGCTGGAACATTTACAGTTTATAACGTTAATTATACTGACATGACTGGTGCGGGAGTCACTGCTTATACTTCAACTGCATCGAATTCCACTTGGACAGTTGGAAACTGTGATACCACCCCGCCGGTTCTATCTGCCTTTTTCCCAACATCTTCTTCCTCTATCAATAGCGTCACCACCTCCTCGGACATAAGCTTTACTACGGATGAAGCTCTGGCTAGTGGGTTAATTACAATTACTCGCAGTGGAGGCACGAGCGATGGCAGCTCACCACATAGCTGTACTCTTACTGGAAGCGCATTAAATATTGGGACGCACACAGTTAATTTAGCTGACCTTACTAATGGCTGTACATCGGACGTTTCCAATCTTGTATCCGGTAGTGTTTATACATTTGTTCTCTCTGGTAGCGATGCTGCGGGTAATGCTGCAACCCCGATCACTCACACATTGGTTACTTTTGATAGTACCGCCCCCACTATCACCAACATCTCTTCTACTAAAGCCAACGGTACATATACTGTGGGTGAAGTCATCGACATCAATGTCACATTTTCTGAAGTTGTAACTTCTACTGGATCGGTCACGGTCACGCTCGAGACCGGCACCGTGGATGAAACATGTTCCTTCACTGTCACCGGTGCAAGTTCTGGCTCCTGTAACTACACCGTTCAAGCCGGAGACACTACTTCAGACCTCACCACTAACTCCATCTCTGGCACCATTGCTGATGTTGCTGGCAATTCCATGTCGAGCTTCACCCCAGCTACTAACTTAGCTGCTAACAAGGATATTGTGATTGATACAACAGCTCCGGCAGCACCTGGCACACCGGATATGACCGCGGGTACTGACAGCGGCTCATCTTCGACCGATGATGTTACTTCTGACACTACTCCTG